>DASRFK010000281.1:0-13750 GCA_035651635.1 Verrucomicrobiia bacterium
ACGATGTAATGCAGGATCGATCGGTGTCCGTCGAACGAGAACTTTCCCGCGGTTCCAATCACCTGAAGTTCCGGCGATGAGATGGAAGTTGCTTTCGTGCCAGAAGGGGTTCTCTCTCCTTCGGTCGTCACCGTGAGCACATGGAAAGTTTCAATCGGTTTGCCGGTTTCGGAATCGACCGCAGTGCCTGAAATGTGGAACGTTTTACCTTGCTGAGCGCTAAGCAGAGTTATCGCGTGTTCCGAGCCATCAGGGGTCAATTCCACATTGGATTGCGACTGGTAACCTGATGCTTCGACCTCGTAACTCGTTTGATGCGGTGCCGAAGCCCACTCAAACGTGCCTTGTGCGTCAGACCTGGCAGACCATTCGAAACGCCGGTCGCCTGATTTAGCATTACCCACGCGGATTTTTGCATCTGGGACTGGCTGTCCAAAACCGTCCACAATCTTCCCGCGCAGGAGTCCACCTTTGCTAAGCGCAAGGGTCAATGCGCCGGTTTGTTCACCGGGATGAATGGTTAAATCAAGGGGAGCAAAAGCTTTGGCCTGCACCGTAAGAACCAAATCCTGCTGAGAGTTGTTGGCAAAGCGGAAACGGCCACCACTGCCGGTCTCTTCACTCGCCGACGCCTCATGCCACGCCCGGTTTTCCGTAACTTTCGCATGGGGAATCGGCTTGCCTGCTTCATCCACTACCGTGCCGGCCACAAGAGGTCCCGTTTTGAGAGTGGTTCTGGCAGTGCCATTTCGCAACTCCGCTTCAGCGACATAATTCATGCCGAGGGCTGTTGTGGCGCCTAGTGCTGTGGCTCCAAATCTCGCTGTAAGGTACAGCGGATGAAAACACTCGAAGGTAATCATGCCAAACTGCTGAGGAACGTGGTCACACCGCCATCGCCCTTGGACATCCGTGACCTCAGCGTGGTAATTGCCCATCATTGTCAGACGTTCACGGTCGTGAGATGCGCCGGGAGACGGTCCGCTCACGTTAAAAACAACTCGCACGTCCGGCACAGGGTCCCCTTCTTCATTTACTACGAGGCCTCCAATTTCTGTTCCGCGCGTCAGCCGCGCAGTGTATTGGGCGGGGATGGCATCGATGGTGTCCCCTTGTGAGGCGGACCAACTGACGAACTTCGGGACGTATCCATCCTTAAAAACCTCGATGCGTGAGTTCCAGTTTTTCACTGGAGTGCGATCGATTGGGAACACACATTCACCGTTGCCATCGGTTGCATAAGTATTCGTCCGCCGGTCGGGGAACTCAGTGATCCAGGTCAGGGTGAGCCGGACTTTTTCCAGCGGGGACTGGCTCTCCGCGTCAACTACGCGAAACAACAGCCCTGGGCCATTTGGTTGAGGCGGGACCTGTGCGAGCGCGGCGCCTTCCTCGGATGCTGCAGGATTTGCGGTTGCAGGTTGAGGAACCGACAATTGTGCGTGGACTTGGGTACGATTTGGTTGCGCCCCTCCCTTGGTCGAAACAATCCCAGAAAGGAACACCGCCAGTCCCACAGTAAAAGCCACCGTCGCTGTGCGGAACGCTATGCTCCGCCAACGTATCCAGTTCAAAGTCTGGAGCGTTGCCTGAACCAGGAAAGGCAGACTCGCCACAGTCACTGTTTCTTTAAGCACGGCCGCGGCAACGGTTTCCCCCAACGCTGCGGGAGCTGCTTTCGCGACACGTCCGGAAATCGCCAGCGTCACCACTGCCACGGGAACAACACATCCCCTTCTGGCGAGCAGCGACCGAAGTCGTTTGAGCGCCCGCGAGACCCGTTTGCGGGCACTATCTTCGGAGATCGACAATGCAGCCCCAATTTCCTTAAAACTCCTCTCCTCGAAAAACCGCAACGCTACGGCGTCTCGATCGCTTTCCCTCAGCGCGACGAGAGCCTCGTCCAGCAGCGGGGCGATTTGCTTCCAAGCGGCGTCCGTATACGACATGTAAAGGTGGTCCATGGCTTGTTGCTCCGTGACATGGCGATGCTGGTCTCGACGTCGAGCATTGGCAGCTGTGTAACGCGTTGTGAGTAGAAGCCAGCCGGCCAGGACAGTGCCCGGCTGAATGGTTCGAGCCTTCCGAGCGAGGATGATGAAAACCGTTTGGCTGATTTCTGCCGCGGTCTGCGGATCCGCCACCTGGCGCAGAGCAGCCGAATGCACCAGATTGATGTGACGATTCACCAATTCGGTGAATGCGGCTTCTGTGCCGGGCTCGACGTAAGCCCGCAATAGCTCAAAATCACCCATAACCGTTTGAGTTCATCTATAGATATATGTCGCCATCGCACGGAACCGGACCGAAAAATAAAAAAAAGTAAGCAGGTCCAGAATCCAAGCCTTTATCAATCCATCGAACATTATCTGTGAATTATTCACACATTATTATTGACTGCCGTGCCTTGATATGTGAACATTTCACACATAGATATGCTTTCTCTAAATCCCAATGAACTTGAAGCCTTGCGGATCCTTTGGGAACGAGGCGAAATGAAACCAGCGGAAATCCAGTCCCATTTCTCCTGGCCGATTGAAAACGCAACCCTGCGCTCAGTCCTGGTGAACCTGGTGGCGAAAAGGCATATCCGCAGGGAACTGCGGGGCAAAGCGTTCTTTTATGAGGCGAGTGTGCCTAAAGCGACCTTGCTGCAAACGATTATGCAGAACCTGGCGCGCGTCTTTGCCAGAGGTTCTCACCAGGAATTGGTGGCTCAGTTAGTCGAGACCGGTGACATCAAACCGGCCGATCTGAAAATCCTGAGTGAAACCGCCGCGGGAGCATCTCAACAAAAACCGAGGAGGAAATCCAAATGAATCCGGACATTGCCATTGGCTTTACCCACTCAACCATTCCGCAAATCTTGGTTAAATGGACATTGCTGCTCGCGCTGGCCTGGTTAGCTCATTGGTTGGTCCGCTCTCGTCGTGCTCGTTTGCGGCTAATTCTCTGGCGCACCGTCCTGTTTTTCGGACTGGTCCTGCCCATGACTGTTTTTTTGCCGATACCGGTGCTCAAAATTCCGATTCAAACGCTTCATTATTCGACAAAAGAGATGTCGGATCATTTCGTCTCCATCCCATCCGACCGCCCGCTCCAACGATCTCTTCTGACGGCACCGCTAAAGAGCGCATCGACGGTCACAACCCTCAGCCGAGGGCAGGAGAGTTATTTTACCTCCCAACCTCTTACGAAACTCATCTCCTGGCGCACTTTCTTGGTAAGTGTTTGGGGTTTCGGCTTCCTTTGGATTGCCACGCGGCTCCTCAGGTTCCATTTCCAACTGCACCAGTTAAGAGAAAAGGCGGCTCTCCCGGACCTGGAGCTTCGGCAAATCGTGGGGGTGGTTCAACAGCGTTTTGGGTTTCAACGCGTTGTAAGGCTCCGGGTCTCCGACGCGATCGGATCTCCTTTTGTCTGCGGTCTTTTTCGGCCGACCATCCTGCTGCCTACAAGAATGGCGCAACAGCTCCCGCCCAGGGAGGTCTCCGCTCTGTTGAGTCATGAAATCGCCCACTTGCGGCACAACGATCTTCTTTGGTGCGTTGGTTGGCAGTGGATGAAGGCGCTTTATTGGTTTCACCCGCTGGTATGGCAAATCCCCTCGATACACAACCTGGCTTGCGAACAGGAGGCGGACCGCATCGCTTCAGGCCAATTGGAGGATCGCGGCTTTTACGCTCAATCCCTTGCACAGCTAACGTTGCGAGTGTTGTCTCTTCGCCCGGTGGAAACCACGCTTACGTTGAACGGCGCCTCGCAGATTGTCCAACGATTGAACTATTTGGCCCGAGAGGAGATTGGCAGTTGGAAATGGAAACATTCGCTGGTGGGTTTGGGTCTGGTGGGAATCTTATTTTTGGCGACTCCAGGATGGCAGCTTACGAGAATCATCGCGGCCGATGTGAAACAATCGGCCGACCGCCAGTTCAAAGATGCGGTGGTCGTGGTCGTTGACGAAGCTGGCAACCCGATTCAAGGGGCCACTATTCAGCCCGACGGCCTTCGGGTTAAAGGAGGGCATGCGGCCGATGCTTATCATTGGATTCCAAGCCTTTTCGGACCTCCACCAAGAGGCACAACCGATCGCGAAGGCAAACTAACATTGAGATATCCAGTGGTCGCGTTTCCTGAACACGGGGAGCTCACGGGAAAACTGATTTTTGACGTGGTCCACCGGGAGTTTTCCACACTGCGGATTCAGGAGTTTGATGTGGATGGCGCGGATAATCCGATTCATATGAAACGCGGCATCCCGTTGGAAGTTTCCGGCTACTTTGGGCGCGATCGTCAACCGGTTACGGAGCTTGTTCCGAATGTCAGCCAGGAGGGCGCTAAGCCGAAAGACTGGGACAATAATGGGAATGGGACGCTCAAGTATCACAAGCTTTCTCCCGGCGGCCATGTGGTGCAACTCATGGGGCAACTGCCTTCCGGCGAGATCGTTTACAGTGAAGGCTTTGATTTCATTGCCGAGCCCGGCAAGCAATACAATTTCAACTTGGAAATGAAACCCGGGGTTCGCCTGGAGGGCCGGATCGATGAAAAGGTGCCGAGGCCTGTGAAACAAGGGCGCGTTCTGATCAGCGTGCGCCCCAAACAGTTTCCTGCTTTTCTGGTCCCGGAGGACTACGGAGACCTTATGGAGAAGTTCGGAAATTTGAAGTTCTGGAAGAGCTATCGACCGATTGCCGAAGATGGGAGTTTTGTCTTTGAATCCATACCTCCCGGTGAAGTGGATGTCATTGTCTATGGAGACGGTTTTAATTCAAAGAATGGAGGCCAACCGAAGAATCGAATTAATGGTCAGCTGGTAACTGGTTTGGTAATAGGAGTGCCGCAAGCTTTCCCGTTGAATGCGCCGGTCACGAAAGTTGAGGTCCTGACCGAACCGACAGCGACCTTGGAAGTGACAGCTAAAACAGAATCAGGAACGCCGGTTGAAGGAGCCACCGTTGATGTCAACCCGAACGTAATGAGGATGCAGATCGGGCTGTTCGGCATCGCCCGCGAGTCCAACGAAGAACCGTTCCGAACTCCGGCGCCTCTGCCGGAGCTATCTTATTCGAGCCGTACAGACAGGAACGGATTTGCCCGAATTCGCAACATTCCCGCAATTGACCGGGGTTTGGAAATCGAGCACCCTCAATTCCTAGTCCTGTCTCAAAAGTCACAAGGCACGCATGCTGGACATGTTCGCTGCAGTTTCTCAGCTGGAATGACTAACAAGCTGGAAATTACTCTCGAACCGAAGGCGGCAGATTCTATCGGCAGTGCCAACAAACACGGGCATGGAAATTGAGAATGTCGGATTGTCCTGAGGTTGTCACTTTGACAGGTCCGTAGATTTCTCGTCCGGGTACCCAAGAGCCTGATAGCGTCGCACTCGCCGATTGCCAGCGACAATTAGAATTTGGCAGTGACAATTACGCGTTTGCCGGTGGTTTAGGGACGATTCGGCAGTGGCCCTTATTGGATTTTTGCGTTTCACTAAAGGACGGAACTGGTTCAACAAAGTATTGTTTCAAGCTGGGGCAGGGCGTGTTAGGATCGGTCGAACACGCGCGAGACGGATATGGAGAGGAAACGAGCCAGGATCATTTTGGGAGCGGTTCTAGTTCTCTTGATGACCTTGCTGATTTGGGCTGGCCTTGTGTTGCGAGGTCGCAGCAAACCGCTACCGAGCGCTCAACTTGCCGACGGTCGGGTTTTGCAAGTCGAAGGCGTGACGTTCGGCACTTACCACGAAATGGGATTTAAGTCGCCGGTGGAAAACGTCGGACCGTGGCTTCCGCGGAAATTATACGCGCTCCTGACCCCCAAGGTTCCGCACTCGGACGTGCATCTGGACCATCCGGGCCTGGTAGTATGGGTTAACGCGATAAACCCGGTCACTGGTAAACATGTGGATTGCCAAGGCATTCGAGTGGAGATCCTGGGAGAAAACGGCGATGTTTTCCCCGAGGACACAAGTAGTTGGTTCGGTAGCCCCAGCTTTTGGCGAGTTGGGCACGTTTTTTACGCGTTCCCAAGATCCCAACGCAAGCTAACCGTTCAAGTGACCCCCTGGCGAACTAACGCCAGCATCCGGTTCGATGTGCCAAATCCCGAGGTGGCCCATCCTGCCGACTGGTCGGGTCAGCCCTTGCCGCAACATCAACTCGTGGGGGACCTCGATGTGGCTCTCTCCGGATTACTCCTTCGTACCAATGGCAGTGCGAAGAATTATTGGGAGAGTCCTGCTTTATACTGGAGCCCGGTTTGGGAAGTCCGCCAGGCGGGCAAACCTGCCAGCGGATGGGAAGAGCCCGATTGGATCGCGGAGGACCCTACCGGAAACCGAAGCAAATTCCTGGGCGTGCACCAGCGCGTCGAGCGTTTCTCTGGGAAATTTTATCCGAGCTCCACCAACACCCAGGCGGCCGTTTTGATTGGAAGTTCCCCATTGTTCAGCGTGCACGACCTTCAGTCCAATACCTGGTGGAGCTTGAACCTAAACTACGAAAAACATCCCATTTCAGTCTTGGGCGTCTTTACGAATGGAACGCACGTCTTCCTCGACGGCATTTACCAGACAAATCCAGCAGTGAGTATGGGCCCGGTCCATGGCGGGGCACCCTCGGGCTGGGTGGGTCAAAGTCAGCGCGTGACACCTACGCGCGTGAACCAATGGGCCGGCCATTACACTCCCATGCCGGTGATCTATGTCCAGGCGAAGGGCCTGGGTTCAACCGAACACTTGGCAATAAGATTGCGCGATAACGAAGGTCACTACTGGGTGGCGAAACCTGAACCCCAGGGCAATACCCAAGGAATCAATCCGTTCCTTCTGGAACTGCCGGAAGAAGTGAAGACCGTCGTAGCAGAATTCGTGGTACTTAAACCCGTTGAGGCGCAGTTTTTGGTTCAAATGCCAGAGCCGCCGCCCAGCAGTGAGCCACTTCAGGCCGCCTCCGCTGGGCCACCAAATGAAACGAGTGGCGTGCGCCATGAGGTTACCCTTTCGAGGGTAACCGATCTGCAGTCGACCAGGTCGTCCACTCCTGGAATTGGTGAGAACACTGTTGCGGAACCAAGCATCCCTGTTGAGGAACCCTCTCGTGCCAATCCCGTAACCGCTGGTGTGGCAGCTAACAGATCAGACGTGGGACCTGGGGACACTTTTGAGTTTCGGCTGCGCGTCCGGATCGCAGGAGGTCACCATATTTACGGCACTAATTCCATGCGCGGTCCATTTACCGCCACCCGGTTGACCTTGAACCTGCCGGACGGAATCGAAGCTTTGGGCGATTGGTACGCTCCAGCTCCAACCCAAACAAAGACGGGGGATCCAGTTTACCTCGAGTCAGTGGTGTTCCGGCGGCTGTTGCAGGTGGGGACGAAAGCCAGGCCAGGGGAGCTGCCCCTCTCTTGCGAACTGGTTTACCAGGCTTGTTCGGAAGAACTGTGCTGGCCGCCAAAAACGATCCGACTGCCAACGAGTGTCACAATCCGAAACCAAACGAAAAAATAACTATGAAAACTGCCGTTTGCTGTCTCGCACTAACAATATCGACCTCGCTGCCCCTTCCATCGGCTGCTGCAAAGGACCTCAAGGAGCTGAGCGTTCTCTACATTGGGTCTGAGCGCTCCGCTCAATTCATCCCCTTTCTTAAAGTCCATGTCGCCCGCGTGGAAGCAAAGAGCCGGCAGGACTTCCAGACCGACCAAGCCGCTTCTTTCGATGTCGTCCTGCTGGATTGGCCACAAACCGGCCGGCCGGAGGATTTTCCTCCTAAGGCCTCTCCCTTGGGAAAAAGAGAAGCCTGGACTAAACCCACCGTGCTGTTGGGAAGCGCGGGCCTAAACCTGGCGGTGGTATGGAAACTCAAAGGCGGCACCGGCTGCACCTGTATGGATCCTCTGGCCTATGACCTGCGCTTGCATGAGATTTTCGAGCGTCCGTTCAAGATTGAGCGAAAGATGGTTTCCGTTCCGACCCCGGTCGATTTTCAGGCCGAGATCAAGAGCAAGGAAATCGAGGTGCTGCCTTTGGTCGACGATTACAAACAGCAATGGCGGGCCGGGTGGTGCAGTTATTCCTACGACTTTGCCCGAAACCCGGATCTGGAATTCTTCTGTGGCGGTGTCAATCACAAGACGCCGACCGCGGCGGGCTTGTGGCGCCAGGGCAATCTGTTGCACTTCGGCTTCGAACAATCGCCCACCGAGATGAACGAATCAGGACAGCACCTGCTGCTGAACGCGATCGTTTACATCAGCCGATTCAGCGAAGACCGGCCGATTGCCGTCACTCCTTCTGTTTTTGCAGGCAAAGTGGCGCGTTCGCGCACCAGCTTCAGCCGGGCGTTGCGCAATCCCGAATACCAACTGGATTGGATCAAGCAGGACATTTCTCCGGAGCTGTGGTCCAAACTGGTGCCGCTGGGCCGCGAAAAAATGGCGGAGTGGGTCGATCATGATGGCCAGTTTCTGCATCCCGGAGCCAGCACCCAGCTGGAGTTGGACGAAGATCTGGTAGCGTTGGGAGTCCCGTTCGACAAACCGGAATTTTTCGAAAGAACTCTTCATGACCTTCGCGCTGGCGGCGCCGAGGCCGAGCGAGCCAAGCACTTGCTGCAGCGTTACGTTCCGATGGGTCCAAAGGCAGCCGATCCCGAAGAATGGTCCAATTGGTGGCGAGCGAACAAGCCGTATGCTTTTGCCTCCGACTCAAGCGACTATTGCTGGTATATCGACCCGCTTGCCAAAAAACGGGGAACGCCTACAACTAACCTGCGCGGCCCCCGGCGCGCAGATGTCCCTGCGAAGGGCGATTGAGTCTTGCGCCGACATTCTGCCGAGTGTGTGACATAGATAACGAGCAACGCTATGTCAGTAACCCTTTTGACAGTTTGAAACAGCGCTGTGGTCGAGTGGCTAAGGGAAACTTGCCACGCACATTTTTGTTCGGTCCCCGGGTTCCTGTGACATTTAATCAGGAGGGCGGTCGAATCAGGGTGATGTGGAAAACTTCCTTTGCGCCGCAAGACTGGCTGCGGCGTAGAGGATTCACGCTGCTGGAACTGTTGGTGGTTGTCGCGATAATCGGCATTTTGGCTGTTCTGCTCCTCCCTGCGCTCTCCAAGGCAAAAGCACAGGCGCAGTCCACCGTCTGCAAAAACCACATGCGCCAAATGGGTCAGGCTCTTCAAATGTATGTCCACGAAAACGGCAGCAAATACCCATACTACCTTGGTCCCGCTGGACCTTCCTACGGGGATGCGGTCGGCTTGGAGGGGAGGGCCGTTGGATTGGTGTATTGGTCATCAAAGCTGTTTCCGTATTACGCTGTGAATTGGACTAACTCTGGTTGGCACTGTCCGGGTTACAAGGGGATTACCACCGGCGAAATAAAGGGCGCAGCCGATAGGCTTGGCAGCTACGCCTATAATCTTGCTGGAGCGATGGCTGAGGACAAAGGTTACCCGAAACATTTCGGCCTAGGGCCTGTTCTCTATTGGCATGGTGACGCCTCTGTTTTCGAAGGTCAAGTGAAGGTCCCCGCTGAAATGCTTTCTGTAGGGGAATCGCGGTTCGGAGGCGCAGGCAACAAGGCTCTGGGGGGCCATGACAATATGCAATGCGGCTCTTTGCCGGAATTCGCGCTTCGCCATGGGAACAATTTCAACCAGCTTTTCTGCGACGGACATGTTCAGGCGATGAATCCTTGGATTCTTTTTAACCCGACGAACAGCGCGGTCATGTGGAATTATGATCACGAACCTCACCCAGAAATGTGGTAAAATCTCGGAGTGGGTGATTTGCTCCGCAATCGGGATTGGCTCTGAGGCGCCAAGCGACAATAGGCCAAGTGTAGCCGACTGGAGCTATTTCAAAGACCGCTTCGCCTCACTGGTTTGAAGTGTGATTTCGTGTTCGCTGCCATCGGCCGAGAGCCTTGGGCCGCGGAGTCTTTTAAAGCCCGGGGCTTCAAACCAATAACACAATTTCTCGGCGGGAGCTGAATCCCATTCGAACCGGCCGTTTTCATCAGTGTGTGCACTCCATTCAAACGGCGATTCAACCTGGTTTTGAAAATCGTAATCCGTGCGCACCACGGCATTCGCAATCGGGTTGCCGGCTTCATCCACTACTTGGCCGCGAAGCGTTTTCCCTTGGGACAGACAGAAGTTTGCAACGTTAGTTGCCTCGACCAAATTTACTGTAGCGGTTCGCGACATAAAGCCTTTGGCCTGAATCGACAATTCCGCATGTAGCGAAGATGGTTTCGCTCGAGCGATGGACTTGTCCACCTCGTCCTGCATTTGTTTGAGGGCTCTATCGAGCGAGGATACCTTTGCGTCCAATTCCTGGAGTAAGCGTCGGGCTTGAACATCGACCTTTTCTTTGAGCTCTGCTAGAGCAGCGCCGGCTTCTTGAGATTCGATGCCTTGGAGCCCGCCTGACTTATTGAGCGAGACCAATTCTTGCTCATGAACAGCCAATTGCTCAAGCAGCGACTTTATCGTTGGGTCCTGCACATCAGTGGATTGAAGAGCTTCAGCCAATTCCTCCGGGGTCATCTTTTGCAGGCGCTCAAGGAGTGCCCGCTCACGGCCCAACTCTGCCATTCCCTGGGCGCGCATATTCTCGATGCGCTGTAACGTCTCGGGTGTTAGCGGCGTCGGCTCACTTTTAGGGCGAATTCCCTGCACGATCACCCCTCCGAATTCATTGGTCCTGAGCGGGGGTAGTTCAGAAAGCATTCCCGGACCGGTCTCCCCCAGCACGCCGATTAGCGCGAAATAACCCTGCTCGTCCGTCTTTGCCGAAATCCTTCCGTGGTCATTTCCCCCTAACGTTTTGATAATGGCGTCGGTAACGGGTTGGCCCTGCGTGTCGGTAACCCGCCCCGTGATTGCAAAGCCACGGCCGATCACAAGCACCAGGTTTTTTAAATCCACTCGGGCCACCGGCACCACTGGGAAGGTCGTGACGTAACCGGGCTTTTGCAGAATGAACCGGATTTCGTTCGTGTAATCCTTGGGAATGTAGCTGCAGCTCCAGCTTCCATCTTCGCGGTTGGTGATCGGACAGGTCTGGAAGTCGACGTTTTCGATTTGCCCTTCTTTGTTCCCCGGGTTTTGCACCAAGATTTTCACCTCTGCGACGGGAAGACCCTGTTCAGTCACCACCGTGCCTCCGACCGTGATCGCGGAGTCCAATCTGATAGTGTAATCGACTGGAACCGGTGCGCGGAATCCTACGACTTTTGGAACATGGCCCTCTGCCGTCACAAACACATTTGGACCGCTGTTCTTTGAAGGATCGTCCGGCTCCAGAACGGCGGCATCACCTTTGTTGTCCGTTAGTGTATCGTGACTTTCCCCCTCCCCACCCGCTCCAAAGAAAGCAAAATGTATCTGGGCGTTTGCCAAACCCAGACCAGTCTCAGCGTCCAATACATGGAAGAACGTTTTTACGACTTTTGGGGGCAATGGCGCAGGGGCATTGAACGCATTGGGCTCGCGCCGCGGTCGGGTTGCACTTTCGGTAGGATTGCCACCTACGCTGTTTGGGGTTTGGGACATCAGTTCGGGAGCCGAGCCGCTACGCGAACGATAAAAATGCATAGCAGAGACAGCAATAAACAGGAGCACCACGGCCCCCGCTGCCTGCTGCAACATCGACATTCGTCGCAACACCGCCAACAAGCCGCCCATAACTCCCACTCCTGCCACCTCCGGCAATCGCATTGCGGCCAGCCTGGAGATCAATTGGCTTGGGGCAGCCTCGACCGAACGTTCGGTCAACATCGCGCCCAGGACCGTGACCGTGCAGGCCAAACCACCAACTCGGAGTTGCGCCCGCAGCCTGTCCACCGCACGGCTCACTCGCATTTTGGCTGCGTCCTCGCTTATCCCCAACGCTATGCCGAGATCGCGCATCGTTTTCCGGCCAAAGAAACGAAGCAAGAGTGCCTGACGGTCATCCTCTTTGAGTTGGTCAAGCGCTTCGTCCAAGTGTGGCGAGACGTCTTCCCAAGCAGGATTTTCAGGGGTGGCGGGTTCCATAATAGTGGCCTGCTGTTCGCGGGTTCGCCGGCGGTTCTCGGACCGCCAGGCGTCAATTGTGATATTGATGGTGGTCCGATGGAGCCAAGCCACCAATTGGCCGTGGTTCGCAACATTGGGTGGCGATTTGGCGAGCCTGATAAAGACGATTTGCGTGATATCTTCCGCCAACGCGGCATTGGCCAGACGCCGTTTGGCCACCGAATAAACCAGACTGGCATATCGGCGCACCAATTCTGCAAACGCCTCCTCCGAACGTTCCTTCCTGAATGCCAATAGCAGCTCGGTTTCTTTCATCTTTATGAAGTAAACGTCACTGACTGCGAAAGGTAACAGACTGCACTGTGAATGAGGCGCAAAAACGGCAACCGTCAAGATTGCGGAAGTAACCCTCCACCCCGTTAAATTACATGCAAGCACCGCCGCGCGGCCATTACCAAGTAACGGTTTGAAAATTCCCGGCTGAATTGTGACGCGGTTTCATTGCCTAATTTCATCGCGACCTCTTCATTTGACCCTACAAGGGCGCGCAAAGAGTCCGCTGAACGCTTCTGCAACCTACTGGTCAAATTGGTATGAGAAAAGTCCCTCAAAATTGGAACCTGCTCGCTGCCATTTACTTGCTTGCGGGCACTGCCTCCTCTTTGGCGGGTTACGTGATCGATTCCCATGTCGAGACTTCTGGAGGGACCAACCATTTTTCCTGGAGTGTTTACAACGAAGACCAGTCTTGGGGACTGGATGGCTTTGCGATTGAGGTCCCTGTTCAGACTCGGGTTCTGGCGCACACGGTACCAGCGCCTCACTCAAATCCAGATCAAAACGCGTATTGGGTAATGGAAGAACGATATGAACCTTGCGTGGATCCGCATGATGGTAAGGTGTCCATCCCGGCGCCAAGTCCGGGAATGAAGTTGCTCTGGTGGTGGGGAATGGAATCTCCTAGTGCCTACCCGCCAGGGACGACGGTAACCTTCTCGATAGATGTCGATGCTTCAATTGGGTATGGGCTCGTGCGGGCGTCGGGTGCCACATACACACCACAAAACAATCCGCACTATTATGTTGGCTGGCATGGACAGGTGCTTGGACCCAGTGCCGGCCCGGCCGATGCCCTTCCCTCAACCTCGGGCAGAAATGAGGTAAAAGGCATTTCTCCCGCTCTTCGAACCGTGCTTGCGACCAACAGCGAGAGCGCCGGCGAAAAAGCTTCCGCAGCCATCCTGCTGCCGGCAGCGTCGATTCTCATGCATGCGGGCGTGACGATTGAAGGGGAAGTTGGGCGCCAGTACGAGATTCAATACAATACGGATCTCAACGATCCGAATGGTTGGCACGATGTAGCAAACGTGCTTCTAACCACGCCCAAGCAGGTTTGGTATGACCCGGAACCTGCATCCAAGCCGCAGCGTTACTATCGCATCGTGCCGGGACCAATTAACGTGCCCTGAAGTCTGTCCCAAGAATGGCTCAGCCTCGCATCTGTGCCAAAATTAGGCCACGCTGAGCCAATGAGCACATCGGCGGCCGAATCATCGAGAGGGGAAGGTTGTAGCGCTGCAGATTGCGGGGTGAGCGTGGATCGGCAACGTTGGCTCGGACACGGGTGGGTGACGCACCGTGGAGGCCGAAGTAAAGCGACTTGATCGGCGTTGAGGATTTTGCAAAAGCTCCCCGATTCAATTTCGAGA
>DASRFK010000282.1:0-14349 GCA_035651635.1 Verrucomicrobiia bacterium
GGTTGTTCACCTCCGGCAGCTCTCCACCTCGTGTCGCCACGACGCAGTAGCCTTCGGTTACAGGCGGGTGAACGTTCCGCCTGACGGGGACTTGCACCCCGCAGTGTGCACGCCTTCACAGGCGCACGCGCGCGGGCATTCCTGCCCGCAGCAACCTCCGATGACCACCTAACGCCAAACCTGACCCTTCGCCAGATTCAGCTGGAGGATCTCTGCGGACTCAGAAGTCAGCGCGCCAGCTGCCGCATAATACGGCGTCCCGAGCAAGGGGCGGCGTTCCGTTTTGCCGTTCTCCGGCCGACTAGTTATTGGTCGCCTTGGCTGTGCTGGCAGCCGGGGCAATAATCTGTGGCGCCTGATTTTCGGCCGTCTCCTTGGGCTTGAGCCGCTCGTCCAGAATCTGAATGCCGGAACTCTTCTTGAGCTTTTGCAAGTAGTCCTGGAGATCCGCTTGGCGTTTTTGCATTTCCTGCTGTTTGAGATATTCCTTCACATCCGGCGCGACCTTGGCCAGTTCGATTTTCTTAGCGGGGATCTTCTCGCTGAGCTTGATGATGTGATAGCCATAAGTGGTGGTGACGATGTCGCTGACCTGATTGGTTTTGAGACTGAACGCCGCGGTTTCAAACTCCGGCACCATCTGGCCGCGCGCAAATTGGTACTCGCCGCCCTTGTCCTTCGAACCCGGATCGTCGGAATTCTCTTTGGCGAGTTTGGCGAAGTCTTCGCCGTTTTTCGCGCGCTTCAAGAGTTCCTCCGCTTTTTTGTGTTTGGCGGCTTTCTGCTCATCGGGAAGGTCTTTATTCGTTTCGGGATCCTTGGTGCTAACCAGGATATGGCTGGCGCGAACCATTTCCGGTTGCTCGAACTTTGAGGGATTATCGTCGTAGAATTTTTTGATCGCATCGTCCGACACGTTGATGTTGAGCTCACGTTCGAGAACCACCTGGGCAGTAGATTCGTCGGTCATTTTGGCCTGAAGTTCCTCGGGAGTGGTGCCGACGGACTTGAGCTGGCGAGCGAAGGCTTCGGCTCCGCCGGCGCGGGTCTTAAACGCGTCGAGGCGCTTAAGGCAGACTTCTTTGCCGGCGGTCTTGTCCGCTTCGGTCGCTTTGGTCAGGAGGATTTGAACTTGAATCAGCCGATCGAGTACCTCCTGCTCGAGATGATCCATCTCATCAGGTGGCAGTTGTTGACCGCGAGCGGCAAAGCTGGATTTAATGCTGACCATGGCATCGTCCAGTTGGCTGCGCTTGATCTCGATGCCTTTTCCCTTGGCAACCACCTCATCGGGGAATAAATCGTTTAGTTTGGGCGCGGGTTTGGCCGGCGCTGCGGTCTCGGGTGGGGGGGCGGTGGCCGCCGGACATTCGGTGGCGGTCAGGCCGGCGAAAACCAGCGCGGTGGCGAAGAAGCAAATCTTACATTTCATAATCAAAAGCGGGATCTTAACAGCAAATCAGAGTTTGACCACATTAACATTACGAATATCGGGATCTTTCTGGAGTTCGTTTAGCACCTCCCCTGGGGGTACGCTATCCAGATTCAACACTGTCAGCGCGTGGCCTCCGGCGGTATCACGCGTCAGGCTCATACTGGCGATATTGACACGATGCCGGCCCAAGAGTGTTCCGAGGTAACCGACAATGCCTGGCCGATCTTTGTTTTCCAGCAACAAAACCACCCCCGAAGGCACGATCTCAGTGGGCTGGCTGAACAACCGCACAATGCGAGGATTGTCCGGCGACCCGAAGAAGGTGCCGCCGGCGGAGATCACCTTTTCTCCATCACGGAATACCTGGACGTGAAGCCATTCATTGAAGGTCACCGGCTCAGCCGAGCGCTTTTCCTCGACGGTCAATCCCAGCGTCGAGGCCACGCTGCGCACATTGACGTTATTTAAATCATTGACCGGGGTGCGCGAGAGAAAACCCAGCAGAATGGCCCTGGTAATCGGATCGATGTTGGGGAGTTCCTGAGCCTTGCCTCCGTACGTGATGTGAAGCCGATCAACTTGCGCCGGAGCGAGCTGAGAGAGCAGCTTGCCGAGTTTCTCTCCCAGCACAAGGTACGGCTTGACTTGCTCGTAGGTCTTGGCGTCCAGGTATGGAAGGTTGACCGCGTTACGCACTTCCCCGGTTAACAGGTACCCGGCGATTACCTCGGCAACCTCAATGCCACATTTCTCCTGAGCTTCAGTGGTGCTGGCGCCAAGATGCGGCGTCAGGGTGATGGCGGGATGAGCGCGGAAAGGGTGATCCGCGGGCAATGGCTCAGTCTCGAAAACATCCAAGGCTGCAGCCGATACTTTGCCGGAATCCAGGGCGGCGAGTAAATCTTTCTCGACGATAATTTCCCCGCGGGCGCAGTTGACCAGGCAAACTTTCGGCTTCATTTTGGAAAATGCCGCTGCCCCAAGCATGCCTCGCGTTTGGTCCGTGACGGGCATATGCACGGTAATAAAGTCCGCATCGCGATAAAGGTTGTCCAAATCGGCCTCCATCTGGACACCGAGGGATCGGGCACGCGCCTCGGTTAAAAACGGGTCGTACGCCAAGACCCTCATGCCGAAGGCCAGGGCGCGCTTGGAAACCTCGGTCCCGATCCGTCCCAGGCCCAGCACACCGAGGGTTTTGCCGGCCAGTTCCGTACCCTGGAACTGCTTGCGGTCCCACTTGCCGGCAGCCATCGAGGCATACGCCTGCGGCACTTTACGGGCAAGGCTCAGGAGCATCGCGAAGGACAGTTCCGCCGTCGAAATGGTATTTCCCCCCGGCGTATTCATCACGACGACGCCATGCTCGGTTGCAGCGTCGACGTCGACATTATCCACGCCGACTCCAGCCCGGCCGACCACACGCAGGGATCGCGCCGCCTCGATGACTTTGCGCGTTACCTTGGTCTCGGAACGCACCACCATCGCGACCACATCCCGCACGACCGGGAGCAGTTCCTCTTCCGTATGCCGTTTAGGCAGCACACTGACTTTGAACTCGGGCCGTTGCTGAAGTAAGGCGATTCCCTTCGCGGACACTGGATCACACACCAGGATGTTCATAAAAGAAGCGGGATACTAGGCAATCGGGTTGGACCGGTCAATGATTCGAATCCGGCTCATCCAGCTTTGCCGCAGGGCGGAGTGGACCCCGGCCACGGCATGTCGGCCGCAGACCCGAAAGCACTGGGAGACTGCAAGTTTCGCGCGCTTAGTGCGTAAGGCCTTGGATGGCAGCCGCCAGGTTTCCTTTAGACAGCAACGACAGGTAATCAACCAGGATATGCTCCGATTCGATTAAAGGCGCGTCGACGGCGGGTGGCTTGTCCTCATCCAGTTCATTGTCAAGAGTCGCAGAGGTGGCGCTTTCCTTGGCAACTGCTGCGGTGGAATTAGTCCCGCCAATGCCAGGAGAAGCCGTCTTGGTGGACGAGACCTTTGCCATGGTTGCATTGGTCTTGCCCAGGGGAGGCGGCAGTCCCGGCTGTTGGGCCAGCTTCAGAGTTATTTCATAGGTCTTTTCCAGCGGCTCCGGCCGGGCCAACCGCTCCTTGTCCCGAGCCTTCATTCGAGCGTCTGCTTCCTCTTTTTCTTTGAGGCGCAGCGTCTCATTGAGGGAAATGGTCTTGTCGGCCTGTTGCTTCTTGAAGATTTGAATATCCTCACGGATGTAGGCGAACTCCTTGTCAGCGGCCACTCGTTCCGCCGAGCGCTTGCGCAATTCAACCAAATAGGGGTCCACCATGTTGAGGTGATCGTACTTGGCACTGCGGATGGTATCCCAGGGCAAGGGGTTTTCCAGAGCCTTCTCCCCGACTTCGGTAGACTCGTTCAAAATGGAAGGCAGCACAATATCGGGCACAACGCCCTTGAGCTGGGTCGAGGCGCCGCTGGCCCGATAGAATTTCTTAATGGTCAGTTTCAGGGCACCGGGGTTATTGGTCAGCCCGCGGATGCCCATGTGCACCAGGGCGTCTTTGAGAGGCTGAACGCTTTGAACCGTGCCTTTGCCGTGGGTCGAGGAATCGCCCACAATCAACGCGCGCCCGTAGTCTTGCAGCGCACCGGCGAGAATCTCGGAAGCGGAGGCGCTGAAGCGGCTCGTGAGGACGATCAGGGGGCCATCGTAAAAAATGGAAGGATCGCGATCATCATCCTCCTGCACAGTGTTGTCGTAGTCCTTGACCTGAACCACTGGCCCGTCTTTGATGAACAGACCGGTCAGGTTAATCGCTTCTTCCAGCGATCCGCCGCCGTTTCGACGCAAGTCCAATATGACACCGGACACGTTCTCCTGTTTAAGCTTGGTCAGCAGACGGCGGACGTCCTCGGTCGTGCTTTTGGGCTCGGCTTTGCCCCGGGTATTGGAAGGATCAAAGCTGGCATAAAAAGAGGGCAAGTCGATAACTCCAAGTCGCAGCTTGCCATTTTGGCCGGTGGGTAACTCGATGATTTTGGCTTTGGCTTCCTGATCTTCCAGCTTGATCTCGTCCCGGACCAGAGTCAGGGTCGTGCGCGCCGAAGAGTCAGCTCCGGCTGGAATCATAGTCAGGCGGACCTCGGTTCCTTTGGGACCCCGAATCAACTGCACGGCCTTGCTTAGGCTCATGTCCACCACGTCAACCGGCGGCTGATTGCTCTGGGCCACCGCGATAATCCGGTCGTTTTCCTTAATCTTATTGCTTTTAGCGGCTGGCCCTCCCGGGAGTAACCGGTGAATCGTGCAATAACCGTCTTCAGCCGTCAACTCGGCGCCGATCCCGAACAGGCTCAGATTCATGCCGATTTCAAAGCTGTCCAACTGAGAGCGATTGAAATAATCAGAGTGAGGATCGTACACGTGCGCCAAAGCGGTCAAATACACCTGCAGGACATCATCGTTGTCCCAATCCATAAACGTGTGCAGGTTGCGGTGGTACCGATGGCTCAAGGTTTCCACGATCTGCTCCGTCTCGGTCTTCTTGGGCTCGGCCGTTTCATTGATCGACGAGCCCGACGTCGCCGGCACTCTCAGTGCCGCGTCGGCCGCGGAATCAGGAACGGAAGTCTTCTCACCGGCGGGAACGACGCTGGCGGCAGGTGTTTTCTTGGCGCCGATTTTGCCTAGCTTTTCCTGCAGGTACTCGGCGCGGAGGCGTTCGCGCCAGAGTTTCTTGGCTTCGGTCAAATCCTTGGGGAAGGGCAAGTCTTTGCGGTTGAGCACGACCCGCTCGTCGGTATCGAAGGTGAATGGTTCGGAATGCAACAACTCGTCGGCATAGGCGACGCGTTGTTGCAAGCGCTCGACAAAGCGATTGAAAATCTCACACGCCGGCCGGGTGTCCGGAGGCGTTCCTCGGTCAGGCAGGGTCAGATGATCGAGATTAGTGCGGTACACCTCGAACTGGGCCAGGTCGGATTGGAGGAAATGGAGGTGTTGGGGATCGAACATTTCGATGTAGCGATCGAGGAACTTGCTTGAAACGGCGTCATTGAAGGGCTGGCGCAAATATTGAAACCGCTCCAGCATGCGCGCCGTCACGTTGGCGATCGGCCCATCAATCGGTCCCGGACTGACCGGATGAAAAACATTCGTGCTTTTGCCGGCCGCCGGGCTGGTTAACGTGGCGGTGGCATCCGCGGAAAGTAGAGGGGCCTGAGCGAGACCGAAGGTGGCAAGGAGTTGGCTGCTGAGCAGGAGCACCAGCAGTCGACCGACATGGCGTTCTATCATGATGTGAATAACTTGACCAAAAAGTGCTTAAAAATAGCACAAGTTCGACGCTTTGCACCGCGGAATCTTCACGCTTTTCAGCCGCCTTCCCGGCAGCCTCTACGTCGACACCTTAACTGTGCCCGATTTAGAAGCGCCGGGCAACAACAAGGTTGGAAAATAACCGGATCGGGCCGCGGCCGGAGCCATCCGACGGCGCCGCGGGACTCGACAATCCACCGCCGCTCTTTTAATTTGCGGATATGGCGGAGATAGCCACACCGGAACTCTTGCCTGGCACGATTCAAGAACAGGAAGGCAAGTCAAAAGCCGAATTGGAGCCGGGCTACCTGGTTATTTGCTGGAATGATCCGGTTAATTATATGCAATACGTAACACACGTATTCCAAAAAGTCTTTGGGTGGCCCAAAAAGAAGGCCGAGTTTCACATGCTCCAGGTCCATGAGCAGGGCAAGAGCATCCTGGCCCGTGAGAGCCTTGAGAAGGCGGAACACTACGTCCATCAGTTGCAAAAACATAGTCTCCACGCCACGATGGAGCGGGACGAGTGAGATTGATTCAACAGGCCGGCGAGCACTGTGAATTTGAACTGTCGAGCCGGGAAAAAGCCCTGCTGCAACAGGTTCTGTCGCTTTACCCCCAGATTCCCCCTGGCTACCAGCCTTTGAGCAAGACGGCCGATGCCCAAGATCCCAACCAACGTTTGCTGGATGAGGCTATGAACGAAACCCGGGCGCACAGCGCAAAAGCCGTGCAGAATCTGCTGGCGGACCCCAACAGGCTCAGCCGGTCCGAATCCGAATGGCGGCTGCGCCTGTCGTCGGCGGAGCTGGATTGGTTGCTCCAGGTGCTCAATGATGTGCGGGTTGGAAGCTGGGTACGGCTGGGCTCGCCTGAAAAGCCGCTCGAAGCGTTGACCGCTGAAAACGCGGTCCATTATTGGGCCCTGGAGATCGCCGGCTATTTTCAGGGCGGCTTCCTCGAAGTATTTGACGGTTAACTCAGCGCTGGCGGCAAAGGAGGCGCTCCTGAAGATCATTCTGCCTGTTCTGGGTGCGGCCCTCCAATTTCCCGATCCTCGGAATTCCGCCGCCGATGGGTTGGTGGCTATTGGGGGAGATTTATCGGTGGATCGCCTCTTGCTGGCTTATCGGCGCGGTATCTTTCCGTGGACAGTTTCCCCCTTGACCTGGTGGTCGCCGGACCCGCGTGGTATTTTTGAACTCGGCGCCTTTCACCTGTCGCGAAGCCTGGCGAAAATTCTGCGCAAAGCGCCTTTCAAAATCACTCGAGATCGGGCCTTTCGGCAGGTGATCGAGGGCTGCGCCGAGCCCAGAGCGAGCCGGCGGACGACCTGGATCAGCCCGCAATTCATCGAGGCCTACACGACCCTCCACCACCAGGGCTACGCCCACAGCATCGAGTGCTGGCAGGATGCAAGGCTGGCTGGGGGCATTTATGGAGTCGCGATAGGCGGATTATTCTGTGGCGAATCGATGTTCCACCGCGCAAATAATGCATCCAAAGTTGCACTGTTCCATTTGGTAGAACACCTCAACCAAAGGGGCTTTCTATTGTTTGACATCCAAATGGTAACCCCGATCACAGCTCAACTCGGGGCTACCACGATCTCCCGGCGCGAATACCTCGAACGGCTGGGTGTGGCCGTCCAGGCGAACCGCTCGTTCTGAACAGCTGCCGGGACATTCGGCTTGGAGCCCCACCTCCAGACGGGTTGGGCGGAGAGCGGCACAGGGCGGGATTTGTGCGAAGCGCGTTCGGGATCTCACCGGCTGAAGCCGGGACTCCGAACATGCGGAGGCGGTGCGCTGACGCGCTGCGGTGGCAAAAAGCCACGTTCCTGCTTGTGATCCCGAGGCACTCAACTATCCTTCAAGCTCCGTTCACATTTTAAGTTTAAGCAGTTGAAAAATAGAAAATTCTCTCGCCGTTGGTTTATTAGAGCCGGAACCGTTGGACTGGCTGGCGTTTGGTCCGGCTGCTCAAATCAGCTGGGAGCGCGCGCGGTGCGGGGCTTCATCGCCGAATCATGCCGGACAGTTCTCCCCCCCAACCAGACGCCTTCGCCGGCAGCCTGGGATCCAAATGGAATCACCGCGGCGTGGCTGGGTCATTCAACGGTTTTGATCAACTTTTACGGACTGACCGTGTTGACCGACCCGGCGCTATGCCGCCGCATTGGCGCGGACACTTGCCTCGGAACGGTCGGGCCCAAGCGGTTGATCGCCCCGGCCTTGGCCCCTGGCCAATTGCCGAACATTGACCTGGTATTGCTTTCTCACGCGCACATGGATCACCTGGATCCAGCTACCTTGCGCGTCCTGCCAGGGCAACCGCAAACTGTCACGGCGCACGCCACCGAAGATCTCCTGAACCGAACGGAGTTACGCCGGCCCGCTTCCTTGCGCTGGGGCGAAAAGACGAGGATCAACACAGATCAGGGTGACTTGGAAGTCGAGGCATTCGAAGTGAAGCATTGGGGAGCCCGCTGGCGGCACGATACGTATCGCGGCTACAATGGCTACATCCTGGCTCGCGGCGGCAAAAAGCTCATCTTCGGCGGCGACACTGCCTTGACCGCCTCATTTCGATCGTTGCGCCGGAAAGGTCCATTCGATTTCGCCGTGATGCCGATCGGAGCATATCAACCTTGGGTTAGCTCGCATTGCACACCGGAGCAAGCGGCGCGCATGGCCAATGACGCCGGAGCGAACTACTTGTTGCCCGTTCATTTCAAGACTTTTGCCTTCGGCCGCGAGGGATCGGTCGAACCGTTGCGAAGATTAGAGGCAGCCCTCGAGCCGGAACGAATCGGCTGGCGTGAGGTCGGTGAAACTTTCGTGTGTGCGGTGTAAGTCAACGCACCGGTTCGTACTGTTTCTGATGCAGGTCGCAAAGGAACGACTCGAACCACAGCTTCAGCCAAAGCCAAACGACCTTGCCAACGCCACAGCGTTCGTAGCGGCGCATCGAGGTGGTTGCACTGACCGAACCAATATACTTGTAACGCCCAAAACGTTTGAGGCGTTTGAGCAAGTCGCTGTTCTCCCGCACCTCGAGGCCTTCGTCAAAACCGCCCACCCGGATGAAGTGTTCTCGCCAACAGAGAATCACTCCCGAACTGCCCGGATGTAGCGAGGACCGGTGAACGAAATTCTTGAGCGCATAAATCAGCCGGTATGCCCAGCGCGGATCGTCCGGACGCCCCTGCACCGTGCCGGCCGCATCAGCCGCGGAAAAGCTTTCTGCAATCACCCGCAGGGCCATAGGTTCGAGAATCGTATCGGCATCGAGAAATAGAAGGATATCACCGCGCGCCATCCGGGCGCCCAGGTTGCGCGCCACCCCCAGGTTCCTTTCGGAAAGCACAATCAGCCGATGACAGCGGCCGCGGGCAATTTCGCGCGTGCGATCGGTGCATCCGTTGGCCACCACAATTACTTCGAACCAGCCGTAGTTCTGGCGTTGCAAGCCCTCCAGTGTCTGTTTGAGATATCGCTCCTCATTGTGAGCGGGAATGATCACCGAAATCATTCGCGCCGCAGCTGCTCGCCGCTGCGGGTGTGACACGAAAATTGGCGCGGTCAAGGCTTTGGATAATTGTCCGAAAAACGGAAAAGGCTTTTGCAACAGAAATCCTCGAAATTCCATGCTAAAGATTCTGGCGACAGCAAATATCCCGCTAATGGGGCAAAACCCGAATTTTGGAAGGCCGTCCCGCTAGTGCGGGGCAACTGGGCCGCAAAAGGCAGAACAAACTCCATTTACAGAGTCATGATGCTGGCAAAGACTGGAGCACCACTGGGCAAATCTGAGAACCAGCTTAAGCCAATTGCAACAGGCACTCAGTGGAACTAGATTGGCAGCCGTCAGCTCTGGAACAGGGGAACAAATGAAAGCAGCGTACATCGAACAAATCGGGCCTCCCGATGTCATTCAATTCGGCGACCTGCCCGATCCTAAACCAAAACGCACCGAGTGTCTGATCAAGGTCACAGCAGTGGATGTTAATCCGATCGATGTGTACATACGCGCCGGGCTCATTACCCCGCCGCTTTCATTCCCGTTCATCCTCGGGCGGGACCTCGCGGGAACGGTGGTCGAAGCCGGGCCGGCCGTGAAACGATTCAAGCCAGGGGATCGCGTTTGGGCATCCAATCAGGGAACTGACGGCAGGCCCGGGACGTTCGCTGAGCTGGCCAGTGTGGATGAGCGCTGGCTCAATGCCATTCCGCAAACCGTCCGCGACGAGGATATTGTGGCACTCTCGCTGGTGGGAACGACGGCGCACCTGGGTTTGGTCCGCAAAGCCAAGCTCAAGGGCGGCGAGGTTCTCTTCGTCAACGGCGGTTCCGGGGGAGTCGGGTCGAGCGTGGTGCAGATGGCCAAAATCCTAGGTGCCCGAGTCCTGACGACAGCCGGAAGTGACGAGAAGGTGAGGCTTTGTCGGGAACTTGGCGCGGACCTGGCAATCAACTACAAAACCCAGGATGTCGACGCCGCCATTAAAGACTTTGCCCCCAAAGGGATCAATGTTTGGTGGGAAACACTTCGGGAACCAAACTTCGAGCGTGCAATCCCGCTGCTTGCCCTGCGCGGCCGCATGATCGTCATGGCCGGACGTGATGCTCGCCCTGCCCTGCCCGTTGGCCCGCTCTATGTAAAGGATTGCGCGCTGCACGGCTTTGCGATGTTTAATGCCTCACCCAGCGAACAGCGGGCGGCCGCCGAGGACATTAATCAGTGGCTGGTTGAAGGCACGCTCAAAGCCCGCATCGATCGAGTCCTGCCGCTGTCGCAGGCCGCCGAGGCTCATCGGTTGCAGGAAGAGAGCACCGTAAAGAAGACAGGTGTTCTGGCGGGCAAAATTGTGCTGAAGCCGTGACCGACGGCGGGGTCAGGTTATCAGGTTATCAAGTTACTATCATGTCACCGTTGCCAGGCATCCTGATAACCTGATAACCTGATAACCTGATAACGACGCCTTGCCGGGCTTTAACCTTTAAACTTCTTGGCAACCAGGGTGGCGTTGTGGCCGCCGAAACCGAACGAGTTATTGACGATGGCCTCGACCTTCATTTGGCGGGCGGTGTTCGGCACGTAGTCCAGATCACAATCGGGATCCGGCACCTGATAATTGATCGTCGGCGGAACGGTATCGTTCTGAAGCGCTTTGGCGCAGACCACCATTTCCACGGCGCCGGCGGCGCCCAGCATATGGCCGGTGGCCCCTTTGGTGGAACTGACGGCCAGCTTGCGCGCATAATCTCCGAATACGGTTTTAATGGCCTCGGTCTCGGCAATGTCGCCTTGAGGCGTCGAGGTACCGTGCGCGTTAATATAGGAAATGTCTTCAGGATTTAAGCCGCCGTTGCGCAGAGCCATGCGCATACACCGGGTAGCCCCCTCGCCGCCCGGCGAAGGCGCAGTCAGGTGGTGGGCGTCAGCCGTGTTCCCATAGCCGGCGAATTCGCAATAGATTCGCGCGCCGCGCGCTTTGGCATGCTCCAATTCTTCGAGCACCAGCACGGCGGAACCTTCGCCCATGACAAATCCATCGCGCTCTTTATCGAATGGCCTGGAAGCGTGCTTGGGGTCGTCATTGCGCGTGCTCATCGCCTTCATGGCACAGAAGCCGCCTATCCCAATGGCCACGACTGTCGCTTCGGCTCCGCCGGCGAACATCACCTGGGCATCGCCCATCTTGATGGTGCGCCAGGCTTCTCCCAGGGCATGATTGGCCGTAGCGCAGGCCGAGCAAGTGGCAAAGTTAGGGCCGCGCAAGTTATGATACATCGAGAACACGCCCGAAGCCATGTTCGAGATCAGCATCGGAATCATGAACGGGGAGAGCCGGCCCGGACCGCGCTCGAGCAAAACCTTGTGTTGCTCCGTAACCGTCTCCAGTCCGCCAATACCTGAGCCAATGAACACTCCCACCTCATCGAGGTTGACGCGGTTGAGGTCCAATCCGGAATCGCGCAACGCCTGCCAACCGGCATAGACTCCGAATTGCGAGTAACGGTCCGTTCGCCGGATTTCCTTGGGTGATGGAAAGGCGGGCGCCGGATTAAAGTCTTTTACCTGCGCGGCGATCTGTGTGTCGAAACTGGAGGCGTCGAATGAAGTAATTTTGTCGACGCCACATTGTCCGGCGATCAGATGATCCCAGAAGGTCTGAACATCCTGCCCCAAGGGGGAGACGACTCCCATTCCGGTGATCACCACTCTGCGTTCGGTCCAATTGCCGGCCATAAAATCAAACGGGGCAGCCCAACCTGATGCCAGTCCAAGCTGCCCCGAAAAGTCTCAAATCTAGATTACTTTTGTTGGAGGTCTTCGATGTACTTGATGACGTCGCCCACACTTTGGAGCTTCTCAGCTTGTTCATCAGGAATTTCGTGGCCGAACTCCTCTTCCAACGCCATGACCAATTCGACCGTATCGAGCGAATCGGCTCCCAAATCCTCGATGAACTTGGCATCGGGCGTCACCTGGTCGGCATTGACGCCGAGTTGCTCGACAATAATGTCTTTGACTCGTTGTTCTATGGTTTTCTCAGCCATGATTTACTCCGGTTCTAAGTTTTGCTGTTGTCTATGCTACGTTGTCAGGGGCGTCAAGCCCCGAAATGGGAAATCTTACATCACCATTCCGCCATCAACCGTAAGCACCTGCCCGGTGATGTAGCGGGCGGCGGGGCTCGCCAAAAATAACGCCGCGCCAGCGATGTCCTCCGCGTGACCAAATGTCCCCAAAGGAATCGTTTTCAGCAGTTCGGCTTTCAATTCTTCTTTCAGACCGGAAGTCATGTCGGTCTCGATAAAGCCCGGAGCGATGGCGTTGACCAGCACGCCGCGGGAGGCCAATTCGCGCGCGACGGACTTGGTGAACCCGATCAAAGCCGCCTTGCTTGCGGCATAATTGCATTGTCCAGCATTGCCGATCAACCCAACAATCGACGCAATATTAATGATCCGACCCGAGCGCTGCTTCATGAAAGCGCGAGCCAGAGCTTTAGTCAGCAGAAAGGCGCCTTTAAGATTTGTGTCCAACACCGTGTCCCAATCGGCTTCGCTCATGCGGGCCAACAGGCCGTCACGCGTAACGCCGGCATTGTTCACTAGGATATCAACGCGGCCGGTCGCGGCCAGAATGGCTTCGGCCGCGGCGTTCACCGCGCCAGCATCCGCCACGTCGACGGCGTGCGGCCACGCTTTGCGGCCCAGCGCTTTGATTTCATCGGCTACACGCCGCGAGTTTTCAGCGGTGCGCGAGACGCAGACCACGTCGGCGCCTTCGGCGGCAAATTTCAACGCGACGGCGCGTCCAATGCCTCGTCCAGCGCCCGTGACAAGCGCGATTTGACCCGTAAGTTGGCTCATGGGCGAGTGGTGATACGTTAAGGCGATGTGGGGATCAAGCTCGCAATGGTTGCCTCGAGGCTCGCCACATCAGCCACATTAAGCATGATCGCGTTTTTGTGGATCCGTTTCATAAAACCGGCAAGGGCGCTGCCCGGCCCAAGTTCAATAAAGTGAGTGAATCCCTGTGAGAGCAGACCTTGCATCGACTGTTCCCATCGGACCGAGGAGGTAACCTGCTCGACCAACAGTTTACGAATAGCTTCCGGGCGGCCATGCGGCAGGGCTGTGACGTTAGAAATGACCTGAACAGCGGGCGCGTTAATGTGCACGCGCTCAAGCTCAATGGCCAATTTGGGTGCAGCGCTGGCCATGAGGGGAGAATGATATGCGCCCGCGACCGGCAGCGGCAAGGCCCGGCGCGCGCCTTTGGCCTTGGCCAACTCACAAGCGATCGTAATTTTTTCCGCTTCACCGGAAATGACCAATTGGCCAGGGCAGTTGAGATTGGCAAGCACGACCCCGGTCTGAGCGCAAACTTCGCGCGTCGCGGCCTCGTCCAAGCCAATCACGGCGGCCATGGTACCGTGAGTGGCGTCACAGGCTTCCTGCATGAACCGCCCACGCTGGCGCACCAGGCGCAGCCCATCCTCAAAAGTCAGCGCACCAGCAGCGGCCAACGCCGTAAATTCACCAAGCGATAATCCCGCGGTGGCCTCATACTGAAGGTTCGGAATGTGTTCCTTTAGCAATTGCCAGGCAATCCAACTCACCAGAAAGATGCCGGGTTGCGCATGCTCGGTCTTGGTCAACTCGGCCTCGGGACCGGAAAAGCAGATCTGGGCCAGGTCATAGCCGAGGACAGCATTGGCCCGATCAAACCATGCCCTGGCTGAGGGGAACTTCGCGGCCAGATCCCGTCCCATGCCCACGACCTGGGCGCCCTGGCCGGCAAATAGCAACGCGGTTTTACTCATAAATGCCCGCGCACTAAACACCAAAGCTCATCGTGTGGAAAGCACGGACTTTGCAGCAATTCGCAAAGCCGACGCTTTTAAGCGCGGCGCGCGGGCTTCCTGCCCGCAGCAACGTCCGACCGCCCACCTGACGTCAAACGTAAGCGTTCATAGGGGTGCATTCTATTCGGACTGGGCCGGCCGCGATAAGCTGCCGGGATGAATAACGGAATAGTTCGTCGAGAAGAGTTTTCCTCGACAGAGATCTCCAAGGTCCTGGCGCGCTACCGCCAAAGCGGG
>DASRFK010000283.1:0-39114 GCA_035651635.1 Verrucomicrobiia bacterium
AGGACGACACAAGAGAAAAATGGCGGCGGCGGGAAAGGAAGCGGCAACAGCGGCGGCGGCGGCTGATGGCATGCGCCAGGTGCCTGGCAAAGTCCTGGCTGTGGTCGACAAAGACACCATCATCATCTCGCTTGGCGGCAAAAATGGTTTTAAACCCGGCGACAAGCTCAATCTGTACGAAATCAACGAAGTCAAGGATGACAAAGGCGCGGTTGTTTTCACGGACGAGAAACTCGTGGGCGAAGTAACTGTGCAATCGGCTCAAGACGAGCGCAGCAAAGTCTCCTATTCCGGAGATAAAGATGTGAAGCCGGGCTGGACGGTGAAAGCAAAGTAGGCCGAGTGCGGAGTGTAGAACGCCCTGTTTTTCACTCGCATTCCGCGGTCCGCACTGCCTCACGCCAGGAGCCCGTTAACGATCTCCCCTTCGACATCGGTGAGGCGGAAGTCACGGCCTTGGAAGCGGTAAGTCAGCTTGGTATGGTCGAAACCGAGCAAGTGCAGCAGGGTCGCATGCAGATCGTGCACATGCACTTTGTCTTTCACGACATGAAAACCGAGCTCATCCGTTTCGCCCCAGGTGATTCCCCGCTTAAGCCCGCCGCCAGCCATCCACAGGGTAAAGGCTTGCGGATGATGATCGCGTCCGAGTTTGCGGCCGGCGTCCGGATTGCTCTCGACCATGGGGGTCCGCCCAAACTCGCCGCCCCACAGGACAATCGTGTCGTCCAATAGACCTCTTTGTTTCAAATCCTTTATCAGCGCGGCGCTGGCCTGGTCAGTCTTACCGGTTTGTTCTTTAATGCCTTTGACCACTTCACTGTGATGGTCCCAACTTTCATGGAACAGTTGAACGAACCGCACACCGCGTTCGATCAATCGCCGGGCGAGCAGGCAATTCATCGCAAACGAAGGTTTGCCGGGCTCGGCGCCATACATTTTCAGGGTCTCTGGCGATTCCTTGGAAACATCCATCAGTTCCGGGGCGCTGGTCTGCATGCGGGAAGCCATTTCAAAGGAATTGATCCGCGTCGCGATTTCCGGGTCACCCACAACTCCGAGATGCTTCTCATTCAATTCTTTGATTAAATCGAGGGTTTGCCGCTGCATCTTATCACTGATCCCCGCTGGATTCGAAAGATAGAGCACCGGGTCGCCGGTTTTGCGAAAGGGCACACCCTCGTAGAAGGTCGGCAAAAAGCCGCTGCCGAACAGCGCGGAGCCGCCGCTTAAGCCATTCGCCGAATTCATGACCACGAACCCCGGCAGGTTTTGGGCCTGGCTGCCCAACCCGTAAAGCATCCAGGAACCGAAACAAGGCCGGCCAAACTGAGTCGAACCGGTCTGCATCAAAACCTGCGCCGGCGCATGGTTGAACGCGTCGGTAGTCATCGATTTGACGATCGCAATGTCGTCGACGACTTCGCCCAGATGTGGCAAGGCTTCCGAAAGCTCGGCTCCGCACTGACCTTTGCGGGAGAACTTGAACTCTGAGGCATACAGCGCCGCGTCAGGTTTGATGAAGGCGTATTTCTGGCCCATCACGACTTCCTGAGGGATGGGTTTGCCATTGTATTTGACCAAACCCGGTTTGTAGTCGAAGAGGTCCAGCTGGCTCGGAGCCCCGCCCATGAACAGGTAAATGAAGCGCTTGGCTTTGGCCGGGAGGGGGGGCTGTTTGGGTGCTAGAGGATTGAGCGGACGCGGCGCGGTTACCGCGCCAGCCTGTTCAGCCCCGAGCAGTGAAGCCAGCGCGATCGAGCCTAGCCCAACGCCGCATTGGCGGAAAAACCAGCGGCGGGTAATCAGTTTGGCGCACTCGGCCCGTAATTCCTGTTGAAAGTTCATTCTTTGGTTATCGTTTCGTCCAGGTTGAGAAGAGTTCGGCTGACCATGGCCCAGGCCGCCGCTTTATGCAGGTTCACGTCGGGCGGCATGTTGGCCAGGTCGGCGCTTGAGACTTTCACGGCATCGGCCGTGTCGTTCTCGAAATGGTCGTATTGTTCCTGCCAGAACTTCAGGAGTTTGTCCTGCTCGTCGCGCTCGGGCGGGCGGCCTGTGCAAAGCCGAAAAGCGTACCGCACGCGGTCGCGGTCATTGGCGCCCCCCTCTTTCATCACCCGTAGGGCCATCGCTTGGGCGGCTTGCACGAAAGTCTTTTCGTTCAGAGTGGTCAGCGCCTGCAATGGGGTGTTGGATCGCGCCCGGCGAGTGCACGCGGTTTCCCCGGTGGGCACGTCAAACGCCGTCAAGGTCGGGAAGGGCAGCGAACGCTTCCAATAAGTATATAGGCCCCGGCGATACCGGTCCTCGCCCTTGGTCTCCGGCCAACTGAACCCTCCATAAGCCGTGTCGCCAACACTGGCGGGAATCGGCGGATACACGCTGGGACCGCCGATCTTGGGATTGAGCAATCCGCTGACGGATAGCGCGATGTCCTGGACCACTTCGCCATCGACGCGCACGCGAGGTGCACGCTCGAGCCAGCGATCGAATTGATCCTTGGCGTAAACCTCAGGCGGCACGTGTGAAGACTGGCGATACGTTGCGGAATCCACAATCAATCGATGAATGTGCTTCAAGCTCCAGGGTTGCGCCGGGTCAGTCCCGGCAAAACCAAGGGAGGAATCCGCGATAGTTGGATGCATCAGTTCGCAAGCGAGCCAATCCAGCAACTTGGGATGCGAGGGCGCCTCCACGCGCGTCCCAAAATCCTCCGGCGTGGTAACCAGGCCCTGGCCGAAGTAGCTCTGCCAAATCCGATTCACAATCACGCGCGCGGTCGTGGGGCTGGCGGGGCTGGCAATCCACTCAGCGAGGCCAAGCCGATCGAGTGGAGCACTCGCCGGCAGAGAGTGCAGGAAATCCGGCACCCCGGGTTGCACTTCCTCAGCCGGGCGCAAGCGATCTCCGCGTTTAAACACGTGTGTGATTCGAGGGCGCGCGCGGCGCTGCAGTACCATGCTCGTGGCCGGGAACGGCCATTTCTCATAGGCATCCGCGATTTGTTGGTTCAACTCGGTGCAGCCGGGATCGGAGAGCCGGAAAATGCTGAACAACGCGTGTTTCTGTTCCGGTGTGCGCTGAGATGATGGAATCGACAACCATTTGCGCTGAGCCGGTGAAAGCGGATCGGCAACTGCCGGCAACGGATCGGTGGTCGCGCTCAGGCGCAAAGAACCGAGGAGATGACAGTCGAGCTTGCTGTCGACGTCCAGGCCCTTGTTTTTATCGTCGCCGTTGAAGCTCTGATGCAAAGTGATCAGCAACCGGGTCTCGCCATTGAGGTTCAGCGGCTCGGCGCACTCAAAAATGGCGTAGTGATTTTCATTCCGATGGGCCGGAATAGTGGTGGGGGTCCAGCCGCCCTTTTCGCTGTTGCCATCGATGGCGTTGGTGGCGGCAAACCCGGGCGCTTCCATGTCGGCCAGCGCGCGCTGGAATTTTATTTTGTTGGTTGTGGTGGGGTTCTCCAAAGCGTAGGTCTCCGCGGTAAACTCTTTGACGAGGAAACTGCCCTTGCCAACTTCACCAGGTCCGCCGTACATCAGGTTGGCGTTGGTGAGGGCCTCGAGCCGCAGAGCGGTGATGTTCGTCAGTTTGGTGTCGAACCAAAGGCGCATGATTCCGCCCCCGGTAATATCGCCGCCGCCCAGCATAGATAAATCGTCGAGCTTCTCGAATTTGGTGCCGAAACTCTCCCAAACCGCCGGGTCCAAGGGGATCCAGTGCACCGGCGGCTGGTCCAAACTTTTTTCCCAGGCCGCCATGCGCTCGGTCAAATTGGTTTGGTCAGCCATGGCCTTGTCCTCGAGGGCCCGGACGCGTTCCAGAATCTCGGCGCGGCGGCGAGTTTCCTCGGAGGTCGGCACTTCGACAAAGGCCTCGTCATCGTTATTTAAGAAAGCATAGAACCGGTAATAATCCTTTTGGGTAAAGGGATCGAATTTATGATCGTGGCACTGGCAGCAGTTGAGCGTCAGGCCAAGAAAAGCCTTTCCCACGGCATCAACACGATCGATCAGAGCTTCGACGCGGAATTGCTCGGGTTCGATGCCCCCTTCCTGGTTGAGCATGGAGTTTCGAAGGAACCCAGTGGCAATGCGCTGATCGAGAGTTGGATGGGGTAACAAATCACCGGCCAATTGTTCGATCGTGAATTGGTCGTAGGGCAGGTCACGGTTCAGCGCCTGAATGACCCAGTCGCGATACGGCCAAATCGAGCGGCCGCGATCTTTCTCGTATCCGTTGGTATCGGCGTAACGCGCCGCATCGAGCCAATGGCGCCCCCACAACTCGCCGTAATGCGGCGAAGCCAGCAGCCGATCCACCAATCGCTCATAAGCATGCGGCGCACGGTCCGCCAGGAACTCATCCACCTCTTGCGGGGTCGGCGGCAATCCCGTCAGGTCCAGGCTCACCCGGCGGATCAGCGTGACGCGATCCGCTTCGGGGGACGGCCGCAGTTTTTCCAGGCTCAGTTTCGCCAGCACGAAGTTGTCGATGGGATCGCGCGCCGATTTGTTCTTTTCCACCGATGGCACCGGTGGCCGCACGGGCGCTTTGAACGCCCAGTGATTCTTTTTATCAGCCGCTTTGTGGGCGACCGAGGCGGTTTCGGGCCAGGCTGCGCCCTGGTCGATCCAGGCTCGGAGCAGACCGATCTGCTCGGCCGTGAGCGGGTCCCCGCGCGGCGGCATAATCGTATCGGGCTCCAACCCACTGACCAGCTTGACGACCCGGCTGGCCGCGCTGTTGCGGGGAACGATGATCGGCCCATGCTCCCCGGTTTTGAATGCACTGGACTTGACGTCCCAGCGCAGCTCGGCTTTTTGTTTGTCCGGTCCGTGGCAGGAATAGCAGCGGTCGGAAAGGATAGGCTGGATATCTTTTTCAAAGTCGACGGAGCGCGTGGCAGATGGGGGTAAACTGGTTGCCTTTGGCTCCGCGCCCACGGTCGACTCGGGCAGGGCAATCGCGCCGATCACACTGGCAATCAAGAGGAAGGAATACCTGGCTAGCATGACGGGCGAAAAAGTTCGAAAAATCCACTCAACATAACCGCTGCAAAAGATCGCCCAATTTGTTCCGGGCGGGTGTCCAACGAAGCGTAGCCAATAGAAGGACGCTTCATAGGAAATATTATTCAGAGGAAAAACACAGGCAAGCCTGGAACGGCGCGGATTTTCCATGTCAGAGCATGTTCCCCAGGGAAGGCGACCTTTGTCCACAATGGCGATGGGAACGGGGCGCGGAAATCGAACAGTAACGAGATTCCGCAGTTATCGTCGAGGCGCGAAATCAACCACTTCTTGCGGCGAAAAATCAGCCACTTTTCGGGCTTTGAGGCGAGAGGGCATCAGCAATGAGTAGGGATCGGGATGCTCGTGATTCAGATCACCCCATAAGCATAAGCTTCCGTCGCGGGCCAGGGCCAGGAAGGAAGTATTATTGTCGGCTCCGGCACAGACCCAGTCCATATATCGGCTCGGCTGGGTTGGAGAAATAGTCCAACCGGCGAAGGGGCCATAGGGAACGGTGAGGTCCCATTCCCACATGGAACCATCGCGTTTGATGCCGACGGCTTGGTTCCCCCAGCCGACCCAGTGGATTTCTTTCCAATCCGAATCGTTTCCCCAACGGAGGAGTTCCTGCGAGGGCAACCTGGCAGATTGAGAATCGAGCAGGCGGGAATAGCCTGAATTGGCGAAATCGCAGCCCAGCCAGAGGGTGCCGTCTGGGCAAACACAGGCGATGGTATGATCGGTCATGGTGACTGAGGCCGGAACGCTGCACGGCCCATTCAACCAAGGTTCAGGCATGGAATGTTTCGGAGAGGACCAAGACCAGCGCCAGATACTGCCGTCGCTCTTAAACGCGGCAGTGGAATCCCAGGAACCGCAAATCGCCAACCAATCCGAATCAATCCCGACCTGAGTGGGCTGGGAGGATCGACCCGGCGGTCGGCTCGTTCCCATCCATTTATTCCATTGGCCCCACTGCCAAAGCGTGCCATCCGATTTCAACGCGCAAAAATGATAGGCTCCGGCGCAGAGGCTCACCCAATCCCGATCCGGTCCGACGCGCTCAGGCCGGAACTCGCCACCGTTCATAGATGACAAATCCCAAAGCGTTCCATCTTTCTTAATGCCGAACGTTTGATTCCAGGTAACGGCAACGTCTTTCCAACCGGAGCTGTCGACGAACCCGGCGTGGGACCGCCTGCCGATAAAAGAGGCGATCATTCCCAGAGGCGTCAGCATCGGCTGCGACAATCCGCCTGACAGTTGCTTGAGCCAAAGCCGGCCATCAGGAAGCACCACTGCCGTGCGTAGCCCAGAGGCACGGATCCTTGCGGCAGATAGCCGCTGGAGCGGGACGGTTTGCATCCAATTATTGTTGCCCGCAAGAAACCCCGGAAAGGTGGTGTGCGGCGGTTCTTCAGGCAGCCAGGCTTCCCAAACCCGGTGATAAACTGTCGTCGTGACGCAAGCCACGGCGAGGATCGCGATAAGCCAAGTCAGCACATTGCGCCGCAAAAGCTTGAAATCCAGGTGTAGCTGTTGGCTGTTTCGGTACGTGAGTGTTAACCAGGTCAGCGCCAGCGCCGGAATCCCGATGGAGAAGATCAATCTACCCCTCCACAGAATAAACTCTGAACCAGTGCTGGCGAAATTCGCGGCGAAAATGAGCAAGCAGCCTCCCAGGCAGGTGAGCAGGCCAATCCCAATGCCTTGGAGGCTATTGCGGGCCAGGGTTGAGCCGTAGAAAGCCAGCCCCGCAATGACTGCTGCGACGAAGACTTGGAAAACGAAGGCAGAGCGAGTTGCGCCCAGGAAGAATACCTCCCACGTGGGGTTTTGTCCCAACCCGATCCGACCGGCCAAATGTTCGATCACGAGCGGCAAAACACCGCCGCACACGATCCCCAGGGACATCGCGACAACCAGCCTGATTACGAATTGGAGGCGGCGTGAAACCGGCAGGCACAAAGCGCCGGCCAACGTCCCGTTCTTGCGTTCCTCCGCGAAAGCCGTGCTGCCGATCAGCAGCGGCACCGCCAGCCAGATAACCGGGAAGGCTTCCAAGGTCATGGCAACCGACCGATGCGTCGCCAAGTATCCCGCGCTCCACTTCCGGATCGCGACCACCAGCAAGTGAAGTAAAAGAATGCCCGTGGCCAGCAGAAGATTGATGAACTGGATCTCGAACTCTTTTGACCAAAGCGCCCGCAGCGGCTTGGCGTTCCGCTTTCCCAGGAGAGCTTTGCTGCCAGCCGTGGACGACCGGCTGGTCAGCGAAACAAACCCGCCCGTCCATTGAATGTCCTGCGCCTGAAGAAACAGCCGTTTCGCCCAGATAAAACCCGCAATGGAGTACGCCGCTAAAACAGCGATTAACCCGCACTGCGCGCCCGGCTCCGGCAAATTTCCCAGAGCTTTACCCCCGAGCAATAACAGCCCCGCCGGGACTAAAAAGGAGAGCCAGAAAGCGGCGGTGACCTGTCGCAACAAAAGTGTGGTCCAAAGTCCACCAGCAAACCCAGTCACGACCGCCAGAATTCCCACCATTATCGTATCGCGCAAGGCCGCGTGCCGGATGCCGGCAACCAGGTTTATGAAGTAGTTGCTGCGTTCACTGGGCTGGTCGAATGCGTTCCGCCAGACGGTGTGCTTCATCGTCTCTAGAATGGAGTCGACCCGCAGATGGCTCGACACGACTAAGCCGCCGAGGGCCGCCGTGAGCGCTATCGCCAACACAACCGTTTTAACCAGCCAAAGCTTGCGCCGGGCCACCGGCTGCGCGAGCAGGACCGAAAGGGTGCCCCAGTTCAACTCCTGCCCGAACGGGGTCAGGCTCAGCAGCAAAACGCCGAAAACGAACGGCGCAAAGACGAGCATTCCCACATTGTCCGGCATGGCCCCATGCGGGCCGGGCCAGAGGATCCACACCGGCACAACCGCCAATGCCATGGCCATGCTCCAGGCCGGCAGGATCGAGCGAACCTCTTTTCGGATGAGCGCATTCATGTTGCTTTGCCCGTCAATGATTGGGACGCAACGAACAGCTCTTCCAAGGACAAGGATTCGCTTTGCAAGTCTTCGGGCGATTTCGCTCGCAGCCGTTCGAGAATCTGTTCGCTATTGCCGTCGGCCAGGATTTCCAAATCACGGCCGGATTGGCGCACGTTCAACGCGCCTTCCAAGTTCAGACCGAGCGGCTCGGCCGAAAAACTGGCACGGATTTTCCTGAAGCGGTCTTTCGCGCGATCGGTTTGCATGGTCAGCAACTCGCGTCCTTGCTCGATGATCGTGAACTCGTCGATTAGCCCTTCAAACTCGCCGATCAGATGCGTCGACACAAATACGGTGCGATGTTCCGGATCCCCCGAGTGATACGCGCCGATCACCGTTTGGATAAACTCCCGGCGAACGATTGGGTCCAGGCCGGAGGTGGGTTCGTCCAAAACCAGGAGATCCGGTTCCGGACATACCGCGGCGATCAAGGCGAGTTGAGTTTTTTGGCCCTTCGACAGATGGCTGGCTTTCTGGTTGCGGTTGAGCTGAAAGCGTTTCAAGAGGTCGGCCTCCAGTTCACGATTCCAACGTGTTCGAAACGAAGCGAAGAACTCGAGGGTTTGGTTCACCGTCATCCACGGATAGAACGCCACCGCATCGGGGACGTAGGATAAGCGGGATTTGACAGCCACTTCGTCACGTTGCGGATCCAGGCCAAACACCCGCACCGAACCGGAGTTCGGCTGCAACAGATTCAAGAGGCACTTGATCGTGGTTGTCTTGCCGGCGCCGTTGCGTCCAAAGAATCCATAACAGCGACCGGGCTGAACGGTAAGTGTCAGGCCATTGACGGCGTCCAATTTTCCGTAGCGGCGCGTCAGGTTGTGAAGGGCAATCACAGGTGTATTAGTTTCCATAGGCTGTTTCATTGGGCGGCTCCATTTGCGTCAGGCTTGGCAGCGGACTCTTGCTCGAAATAATCCAGGCGTTGCTCAACCAATTTCAAAAATTTTTGCCGATCGACCTGAAGGTGATGCGCCATGACGACGGCCTGGTCGATTTCCGTCTGCAGGAGTTGCTCGCGCACCGGTTCGGTGAACGGGGAATTGTTTTGCTTCAGGAAATAGCCCTTGCCGGGTATGGTCTCGACGATCCCCTGATTTTCCAATTCCGCGTAGGCTTTGGCGATGGTATTGCGGTTGATGCGCAACTCCTCGGCGAGCGGCCGCAAAGAGGGCAAGGGCTCGCCTGGGCGCAGACGACCTGCGGCCGCGGCATACCGGATCTGGTCGGCCAACTGAAGGTAGACCGGCTTACCGGCTTGGAAATCGACCTGAAGGATCATCTGTCATTCACTGTTATAGAACACTATGACAGTTGTGACGATGGTTGTCAATCCGTTTAGCTAAATAGGACGAATAAGACCGATATGACCTATACTGAGGAACTTACGTACCGCTCAGCGCAACAAATCGTCGACTGCTGGGGCTAATTGCTCCAAATACTCGTCTCCATGGGTATGATGGGTCAGGGCCACCAATATATAATGGCGATCGGGGCCGGTGACGACGGCGGAGTCATGCAGCCAGTCCTCCCACGAACCCCACTTGCGCCGGACCGTGACTCCCCTGGCCTGGAGTCCTTTGATGAACTTTATCTCGTCGTGCGGGATTTCGGGAGACTCGAAGATGTCGCGCATGGCCGCCGACGCTTGCGGCGAGACTAGTTTGCCTTGTTCGAGCAGCAAATAGAAACGCAACAACTGGCGCACCGTAGCAGCGTGCGAGTTGTCGCCGATGGGATCACCGATTCGTTCGGAGTTGTCGCCGTAATGCTTGCCCACCCAAATGCCTCCTCCCCGATGCGTGTCGTAAAAGCCGAATGAAATGAGCACCCGCTGAATGCGAGCCAGGCCCAATTCGCGCGAAAAGCGCGTGGCCATTTCGTTGCTCGATGACTTGATCATCAGCCCCAACTCGCGGCGGGTAACAGGGGCCAGCCGGGTTGCGGCTTCCGGATGCAGTTGAAAGTAAGCCAGCAGGATGCCGATTTTCGCAACGCTTGCCGCATACTCCAACCGGTCGGGATGGATCATCGCCAGCCGAACCTCCTTCAAGTCGAGCAGCCCAACGGCAGCCTGGTCTGCGCGGATCTCCAGGGCGGTCCGAAGCCTGAGGTCGATTTGCTGGAGTTTCTGTTGCAGGTCTTGGTGGACCGCGCTTTCGCGGTCAAGGACATAGGCTTCGAAGCTGTTCATTGTAAGGAGTAACCACGGATGAACCCGGTCGCACACTGATTAAGAAAAAGGGAAAAGAGCCGCTTTTGGAGAACCCGAAGGCTTCTCTCCTTCTCATCCGTGTCTATCCGCGTCCATCCGTGGTTGGAATTCTTGGTCCCGAGGCCGGGGAACCTTTCAAATCTGTAATTTGCGCGAAAGGTTCCTGAAATCGGCATGCGGTCTATTGATTCAGAGACATCGAAAACAACGATACAACAACAAACCAAGATTTATGACAAACCTGATTCGTAAATTCAGCAACAAGGCGACTGCGGTCGCTTTGGGAGGTGCGGTAGTCCTGGCCGGCTCGGCCCTGGCTTTCTCGCAAAAACCTAAAGCCGAGCATTTCTCGCCTCCGCCGGTCGACGAGAGTGCCTTACCGCGTGAAATGGGGGGACATACGAGCTTCGCGCCGGTAGTCAAGAAAGTGGCCCCGGGAGTGGTGAAGGTATTCACGACGACCAAGCTGCACAACACTGCGTTCAATGGCGCTCCAGACGGCAGCATGGATGAGATGCTCCGGCGCTTCTTTGGCGACCAATTCCAATCTCCCGGCCGCGGTCAGCGGCGGGAATTCGGCATGCCGCGCCAGCAGGGTATTGGCTCGGGCGTGATCGCCACCAAGGACGGCTACATTCTTACGAACAATCACGTCGTGGACGGCGCCGATGAAGTGAAAGTGGCGCTCCAGGACGGCCGCGAGTTCACCGCCAAAGTCATTGGGCGCGACCCCAAAACCGACGTGGCCGTGATCAAGATCGACGGCAAGGATCTTCCGGCGATTCCCATGGCTGACAGCGACAAAGTGGAAGTCGGGGATGTGGTGCTGGCAGTGGGGAATCCGTTTGGCATTGGTCAAACGGTGACGACGGGCATCGTAAGCGCCACCGGGCGCGGGGGCGCGTTGGGCCTCGATTATGAGGACTTCATCCAGACTGACGCAGCCATCAATCCCGGCAACTCCGGCGGCGCGCTGATAGATGCTGAGGGCCGCTTGATCGGCATCAACACCGCCATCTTGAGCCGCAGCGGGGGCAACCAGGGTATCGGTTTCGCCATTCCGGTGAATATCGCCCGCAATGTAATGAGCAGCCTGGTGAAGGACGGTCATGTGACCCGCGGCTACTTGGGCGTCATGATCCAGGACGTGAACCCCGCCCTCGAGAAGGAATTCAATCTCAAGGACAATAAAGGCGCGCTCGTGGGCGACGTCACACCCAAGAGCCCGGCCGAAAAAGCCGGCCTCAAGAGCGGCGACGTCATCGTCGAGTTCAATGGCAAGAAAGTCACCGACAGCCGCCATCTGAAACTGGAAGTTGCCACCACGCAGCCGGGCGAATCTGTGCCGGTCAAAATCCTGCGCGATGGCGAAAGCAAAACGCTGGAAGTGAAAGTCAAAGAACTGCCGGGAACCGAACACCTGGCCAAAAATGACAACGAGCACCCAGATGACACCGGCACGCTCAACGGAGTAGCCGTGGCCGACCTGGACAACAACGCGCGGCAACAGTTCGACGTGCCCAACACGGTCAAAGGCGCCGTGGTGACCGAGGTGGACCCGAACTCGCCTTCGGCGGAAGCTGGTTTACGGCCTGGCGACGTGATCGAGGAGATCAATCGCAAGCCGGTGAAAAACGCCGAGGAGGCGGTGCAGATGACCGAGAAAACCACCGACAAGAAGACGCTGCTGCGGGTGTGGCGTGAGGGCGGCAGCCGCTATGTCGTGGTCGACGAAAGCAACATGGGCTGATTTTTCTGCAGCTCAGTGCATACAACCCCCTCCCGCGACCGAGCACTCCGGCGCGGGAGGTTTCTTTTTCGGGCCAGTGCGATCTCGTCTTCTTCCTCTTGCTCTTCCTCATCCTCTTGCTCTTCCTCGATTTTTCCATTTTGAGGAGGAGGATGAGAAAGAGGAAGAGGCCGAACGTGGCAATGTGAATTGCAAACCGCTGATGACTTTGGCCGGAAAATCTCGTCCTGTGCAGGTCGAAGCCTTTCGCCTATGTTGAACCCAATGCGCATCCTGGTGGTTGAAGACGACAAGAAGATTGCTTCCTTCGTGGTCAATGGGCTGAAGCAAAGCGGCTTCGCCGTGGACTATTCGCAAGATGGCGAGGACGCCCTCGCCCACGCCCAAACGATCGCCTATGACGCGGCCGTAGTGGATCTGATGCTCCCAAAGCTGGACGGTCTGAGCCTCATACAACAGCTGCGCTCGCGCGGAGTGCGCATGCCGATTCTCATTTTAAGCGCCAAAGCCTCCGTGGACGACCGCGTCCGGGGCCTGCAAGCGGGCGGGGATGATTACCTGACCAAGCCGTTCGCTTTCTCCGAATTATTGGCGCGCGTGCAGGCCCTGATCCGACGAGCGAGCCAAACGCCGGAGCCCACTCGCCTGGCCGTGGGTGATCTCACGCTGGATTTGCTCAGCCGTGAGGTCAAGCGGGCTGACGAAAAGATCGAGCTGCAGCCGCGCGAATTCGCGCTGTTGGAGTACCTGATGCGCCACGCCAATCGGCCCGTAACGAAGACGATGATCCTCGAACACATTTTCGATTACAGCTTTGACCCTCAGACCAATGTGGTCGACGTGCTGGTGCATCGATTGCGCAGCAAAGTCGACAAGGATAAAGCGATGATCCACACCCTCCGCGGAGTGGGATATGTTCTCCGGCCCGCTTGACTCTTTACGGCGCAACATCGCCGTCCGGCTCAGCCTGGGGTACGCTTTGATATTTTCGTTCAGCGGCCTGGCGCTGCTGGCTTTTGCCTATTACCTGCTGGCGGCCGCCATCAGTGGAAAAGACCGGGAAGTGCTCGAAGCACGCTGGAAGGAACTGGCGGCCGTTTACGAGGCCGGGGGTACCGGCGGACTCCGCGCGTGGTGGGAGAGCGAGCCACCCCAGATTCAGCGTACCTTGCTGGTGCGGCTGGTGAATGTGTTTGATAATGAGAGGTTCGTCCGCTGGCCCGAAGACTGGGTGACCACGCGCGATGTGCCGATCGGCCGGACTGGTTTTCGCTGGCCGGTGGGAGTTCTGCGGATCCCGCAAAACGCCGAGCGCGACTTCATCCTGGCGGCTCAGTTGCTTCCGGACGGTTCTGTGCTTCAGGTTGGACGCAGCACCAACAGCCGAACGGTCGTGCTGAATCCGATCCGGCAGACCTTCGCCGTTGTGGGAACTGTCACGGTGGCCCTCGGGTTTCTGGCGGGCGCTTTTTTTGGCCATCGCGCGATGCAACCCGTCCGTCAGATCGTCTCGACCGCGCGCTCAATTATCCGCACCGGCGAACTGGATTCTCGCGTGCCGGTTCGTCGATCCGACGATGAATTGGACGAATTGGTGCGGTTATTCAACAGTCTGCTGGATAAAAACCAGGCCCTCTTGCGCGCAATGCGCGAATCGCTTGATAATGTCGCCCATGACCTGCGCACTCCGCTGGCAAGACTAAGAGGCATGGCCGAGGTCGCTCTGCAAACCGAAGCCACTCCCCCGGCGGCGCGCGAAGCCCTGGCCGATTGCGTCGAGGAATCCGAACGCATGCTCAGCATGCTCAATACGCTGATGGACATCACTGAGGCCGAGACCGGGATGATGAACCTCAAGCGCGAGCCGGTCGACCTTTGCCAATTGGCCAACGAAGTCGTTGAACTGTACCAGTATGTGGCGGAAGAGAAGAAAATCACGGTTCATACCGAGTTGCCTGCTCCGTGCCAGGCTTTGGTTGACCGGACTCGCATGCGCCAGGTTTTTGCCAACCTGTTGGACAACGCGCTGAAGTATACACCCGAGAGCGGGCAGGTCACGGTGGCTGTCCGATGTGAGCCCGGCGAGGCATTGGCGATTTTCCGCGACACGGGCGTGGGGATCCCACCTGAAGAGCGGGACAAAATCTGGCAACGATTGTACCGCGGCGACAAAAGCCGGTCGCAACGAGGTCTGGGCCTGGGGCTGAGTCTGGTCAAAGCCGTAGTCGAGGCGCATGGGGGAACCGTTTCCGTTGAAAGCGAGGTCGGCAAAGGGTCGGAATTCGTCGTGCGACTACCGCTCGGCGATCGTCAAGCCGGCTGACCGATCGCGTGGAGGCCAGATCCCATGAACCCCCAGTTCCAAACAGGCCGTAGCGGCTGCTCGGAAGAGCGCCGCCCTTTACTGCGGGTTAAGAGCCTGAGCGTGGAACTCTAGAGTGCGCTCTCCCGCGCCGCCGTTACGCAAAGTACGCAAAAAGACCGGGCTCTTGGCCCGGCCTTAAAGCACACATTCTACACGAGAACAAACTAAAATCGTCAAAGATGCGGCGCCGCAGAAATACGCCCATCAGCCACACACGGTCTGACTACTGCGAATTTGCATCGTTAACACGCCATTACCCTACCCGATCCCTCCTCCCCTGCCAGTCACCAGTACTGGGGACAGGGTGCAAGCCCGTAGGCCGAAGACTGAAACCCGCACAAACGGGGTTTGTAGTCATGGCTTCAGGCGGGTTGTTCTCCGATGTCCAACTCGCAATCAATTTCAAAGCCGTTCATGAGGGTTCCTCGCGCAGCCCTGGAGCCTTTGGTGCGATAGCGTCTGCCCCTGAATTATCCGTGCGAATCGGTGTTCATCCGTGGTTCTCAGCTCCACTGTTTGGGCTGAAGACGGGACTCGGAACTTGCCGAGACGCCGCTACGATTGCGCCAGCGCACCAAAATAGAAGGGGCGTCCGCAAAAAAAGGTGAACTTTTGCCAAGGCCAGCGAAGCGGGTTAGCTTCGCTGACGACAAAGTTGGAGCGTTCGGATCGTCGCTGCCGTTAACCAGGCTGTCGGCCTCGAAACGCGTTTGAGCGGCAGGATACCGGCCGCTCGGGCGGCTGTTAGGAGGAAGATCCGTTGAGAAGTTGAAAACCGAATTTGACCATGAATCAATCGACTTTGCAGAAGCCTTTCAGCTCGTTGGGCCGCCAAATCGCGCGCCATCCTTTGGACGCCATTTTTGCGCCGAAATCCGTCGCGGTAGTCGGGGCCACCGAGAAGGTGGGAAGTGTTGGCCGGACGGTGTTGTGGAACCTGATGAACACACCCTTCGGCGGACCGATTTACCCGGTCAACCCGACCCGCCCAAGCGTGCTGGGAATCAAAGCGTATCCAAAGCTCTCCAGCCTGCCGGAGAAGCCCGAGCTCATTGTGGTCACCACGCCGGCGACGACCATCCCCAGCATTATTAGCGAGGCCGCTGATTTGGGCATTCCAGGCGGCATCGTAATTTCCGCGGGCTTCAAAGAAATCGGTACGGCCGGCGTGGAACTCGAACATCAATTGCTGGCTCACGCCCGGCGAGGGAACATGCGCTTAGTGGGCCCCAACTGCCTGGGCGTGATGAATCCGATCACGGGTGTCAACGCCACGTTTGCGGCGGGAATTGCGCGGCGCGGCAATGTGGCGTTCGTCAGCCAGTCCGGCGCACTGTGCACGGCGGTCCTGGACTGGTCATTGCGTGAGGAAGTCGGGTTCAGCGCATTCGTGTCCATTGGCTCGATGCTCGATGTCGGCTGGGGCGACTTGATCAGCTACTTTGGCGATGATCCCAATACCAAAAGCATCGTCATTTACATGGAGACGATCGGCGACGCGCGGTCGTTCCTATCGGCCGCTCGCGAGGTGGCGTTGACCAAGCCCATCATTGTTATCAAACCAGGCCGCACCGAAGGCGCCGCCAAAGCGGCCGCTTCGCACACCGGCTCGCTGACTGGGTCGGACGATGTTTTGGAAGCGGCTTTTCGCCGATGCGGCGTGTTGCGCGTGAATCGCATTTCCGACCTGTTTCATATGTCCGAGGTCCTGTCCAAGCAACCGCGGCCGCAAGGCAATCGTTTGACGATCATTACCAACGCCGGCGGGCCGGGGGTTCTGGCGACCGATGCTCTGCTCACAACCGGGGGCGCACTGGCCGATGTTTCCCCAGAAACCATTACCGAGCTCAACAAGTTTCTGCCACCGGTCTGGAGTCATAATAATCCCATCGATGTGATCGGCGATGCCGGGCCGGATCTCTTTGCCAAAACACTTGAAGTGGCCGGACGTGATCCGAATAGCGACGGTCTGCTGGTGATTTTGACTCCGCAAGCGATGACGGACGCCACGGCCACAGCCGAGCGCTTGAAAGCCTTCGGTCATGTTGGGGGCAAACCCGTGTTGGCAAGTTGGATGGGCGGCAACGAGGTGGCTCCCGGCGAGGCGATTCTCAACCGCGCCGGCATCCCTACTTTTGCCTATCCGGACACCGCCGCGATGGTCTTCACCGCAATGCACCAGTACAACGAGAATCTGCGGGCCCTGTACGAAACCCCGGTGCCTTCGGCTGACCCGGCCGACATCGAATCCGGCCGCGCGAAAGCCAATTTGCTGATCGAGACGATCCGCAAAGCTGGCCGCACGATCCTGACGGAGGCCGAGTCCAAGGAACTGATGAGTTGCTATGGAATCCCGACGGTGGTCACTAAAATCGCGAAAACCGAAGCCGCGGCGGCCAAAACTGCGGCCCAAATTGGCTTCCCGATCGTGCTCAAACTTTTTTCGGAAACGATCACGCACAAGACAGATGTCGGCGGAGTGCAATTGAATCTGAAGGAGGAAGCCGACGTGCGCCGCGCCTTCAATGACATCAAAAGTGCCGTGACCGAAAAGAAGGGGGCCGAGCATTTTCAGGGTGTCACCGTCCAGAAGATGATCAAGCTCACGGAAGGGTATGAGCTGATCCTGGGCAGCAGCATTGACCCGCAGTTTGGACCGGTGCTCCTGTTTGGGATGGGCGGGCAGTTGGTCGAGGTCTTCAAGGACAAAGCGCTGGGATTGCCTCCTTTGAATACGACCCTGGCAAGGCGAATGATTGAGACGACCAGAATTTACAAAGCCCTTAAAGGGGTGCGCGGCCGCAGCCCGGTCGATCTGGCTGCCCTCGAAAAACTGATGGTAGGCTTCAGCCAATTGGTGGCCGAACAATGCTGGATCAAGGAGATCGACATCAATCCGCTGTTTGCGTCCAGCAGCGACCTGGTAGCGTTGGACGCCCGAGTGATCCTGCATGATCCCAAAACGACCGAGGAGCAGTTGCCCAAACTGGCAATTCGGCCTTACCCGACACAGTACGTCGAGAACTGGAAACTCAAGGGCGGCACGCCCGTCACAATTCGGCCCATCCGCCCGGAGGACGAACCGGCCATGGTCGGGTTCCATGAGGGTCTCTCGGAGCGTAGTGTCTATCTTCGTTATTTTGGTCCGTTAAAACTTCAGCAACGCGTCGCCCACAGCCGGTTACTGCGCATTTGCTTCAATGATTACGACCGTGAGATCGCGCTGGTAGCGGAAAGAAGCCTGGGCAAAGGACGGTATGAAGTCCTGGGGGTTGGCCGCATGAGCAAGGTCCACGCCTCGGGAACGGCCGAGTTCGCGGTCGTAGTGACGGATAAATGGCAAAACAAAGGATTGGGAACAGAGTTGGCCAAGCGAATCATTGAGATTGCCAGGCATGAGAAACTGACCCGCTTGGTGGCGTACACGTTACTCGAAAACAAAGAAATGCAGCACATGTGCAAGAAACTCGGCTTTGAAGTCCATCAATCCCTCGAAGACGCCGAATGCAGCATCGTCATGGATCTTTGAGCACTCCGCACAGGTGTAAACAAATGCTTAGCCGAAATCAGGGCAAATTTCTATTCTTGGCCTCTGCTGAACGAGCTAAATCGCTCCTGGCTTAATTAAGGTTGTCTAATGCGGAAGAAGCGGTGAGGAACATTAATGATTGGCGACAACACCTGCATGGGCAATCCGTTGCCGACGAGATTTGTATAGAAAACCCAATTAGTGGCGGCCAAGTCGTCGTTCCGCTGGATGGTGTAGCTCTGGCCGCTAACCGTTTGCAGGGAAAAGCTGAAACTGCCATTTGAAATCGAAGGACCGGTCAACTGCGCGGGCACGGAGCTGGTCACGACCAGGATGACGCTGTTGTTGGTGTAAATGACCGAGATGCCCTGAGGCACGTTGAGCGCACTGAATGTCCCGCTTAGGCTCGAAGAGGAGAGAATCGGAAACTGATTGCCCCGAGCTGGAGCAAAGTTGCTGGCGATGCTCACATTCAATGGACCGCTCAGCGTCGCATTGTTGCACTGCAGTTGCCCAAACTGACCGCTGTTGGTTCCCCCCAATTTTACCGTAAAGGTCCCGCTTCCTTGCACATAGTTATCGGGGAAGCCTCCGGTTAGGGAGATAGTTCCCGAGTCCACCTCGATGTCGCCATTCTGATTGTTGACATCGCTTATCACCGAGACATTGGTGCCCATCGACTTGCGCAACAAACCATAGTTATTGATGCTGCCTTCCATTATGGGGGCATCGCTCTGCAGATCAAAAAGGGCGCCGGGCAGATTGTTGATGAGGCCATGATCGTCGAGTCCGTTGGTACCGACCAGCAGCATGGTGCCCGCGTTAAAGAAGGTATTGCCGCCCACCATCCCACCCGAGACGTTCAAGGTGCCTGCATTGGTAAAGGGAGCGGAATCGGAGACCTGAATCTGGCCGCCCGCCCACTGAAATACCGGACCTGGCAGATTCACGGTCACGCCGCCTGGGCCCGTGTGCAGCGTGCCGCTCTGTAGCAAGACCTGCCCCGGGCCAGTACCCGTGACCAGGCCGGACCAGGCAGGGTTGGCTCCGCCGGTTATATCCAGGACTGCCCCGCTCTTGACGATCAAGGTGGCATTGGAAGTGGGTCCGTTGCCGGCCAACGTCAACGTGCCGCTGTCCACTTCAATGGTGCCGCCCAGATTATTGAAATAGGGATTAACGATCGAGTTGCTGGTTCCGCCAGATTTGCGAAACAGGCCATAGTTGATGATGCCACCAGAATTTCCACCGCCGCCGAACGCCGTGACAGGGGCGTCATTCTGCAAATCAATAATGCTGCCGATCAGATTAAAAACCGCCGAGTTGTTGTGGATGTTTAACCCACTGGTGCCGGACTGGATGATTGTTCCGGCGTTAAAGAAGCTAGGCCCTGCCGCTGTGCCACCCGACACGGTCATAGTTCCAGCATTGGTGAATGGGGCGCTGGTTCCGTCTTGAATGGTGCCGCCAACCCACTGGAACAACGATCCCGGCAGATTTGCTGTCAAGCCACCTGCGGCTATTTGGAGAGTGCCGCCCTGCAGCAAAACTCGGCCCGCGCCCTGCCCGCGGATGAGCCCGGACCAGGTGGGATTGGCCCCGCCTGTTAGATCCAAGGTGGCCGCATTGCTCACGACTAATATGGCGTTCGAGGAAGTGCCATTATTCGCCAGAGTTAAAGTGCCGGTATCGACTTCGATGGTACCGGTTTGGTTGTTAAAATAGGGGATGACGATTGAATTACTTGTTCCCGCCGACTTGCGGAACAGGCCGTAGTTAAAAATGAACGGGCCTCCCCCACCACCACCGGCTGCCGTAATCGGCGCGTCGTTCTGCAAATCAAACAGGCCCCCAGTGAGATTGTTCATTCCAGACCCGGCCTGAATGTTTAAACCGTTGGTCCCGGTCTGAACCAGGTTGCCCTGGTTCCAGAAATTCACGCCCAATTCATCGGCGCCAGACAAGATCATCGAGCCCGAGTTGGTGAAAGGGTTCTGCGAGGTATCCAGACTCCCCCCGGCCCACTGAAAGAGGGATCTCGGCAGGTTCAACACCAGCCCTCCCGGTCCAGCGATCAGCGTGCCGCCGTTTCCTAACAGGACTTCACCGGCGCCACTGCCATTGATAAGCCCTGACCAAACCGGATTGACTCCGCCGGTCACGTCCAGAACGGCGGCATTGCTGACGATCAAAGTGGCGTTTGAATTAACTCCGCCGCCGGCCAGCGACAAGGTGCCGCTATCCACTTCAATGGTGCCGGACTGGTTATTGAAATTGATTTGAATGGCCGAATTTGTTCCCGCCGATTTACGAAACAGGCCGTAGTTGTTGATTGTCCCTCCGGTGTCCGAAGTAATGGCGGCATCGTTGCGCAAATCAAAGAGACCGCTCACGAGATTGTTGACGGTGCCGTGGACAGTTAAGCCGCCGCCGCCGGTCTGTGTCATGGTACCAGCGTTAAAGAAGCCTCCACCGGCAGCCCTTCCTCCCGATAGGGTCATCGCGCCTAAATTAGTGAAAGGCGCGAGCAGAGAGTCGGAGACGTTAAGATTGCCGCCGCTCCAGTTGAAGATCGATCCAGGCAGATTCAGGGTCAGACCACCCGCGCCGGTGGACAAATTGCCCGACTGCAGCAAGACGTGTCCGGGGCCGTGGCCGGTAACTTGACCGGACCAGGTGGAATCGCTTCCGCCAGTGAGATCCAGGACGGCGGAATTGCTCACGACTAGCGTGGCATTGGAGCTGGTGCCGCCATTCCCTAAAGTCAGGGTCCCGACGTCCACTTCAATCATCCCGCCCAGATTGCTAAACCTGGTATTGATGATGGAATCACTAACTCCCCCGGACTTGCGGACGGAGCCATAGTTGTTGATGAAAGGAACCGCCCCACCTCCTCCATTGTCGGTAACAGGGGCATCGTTGCGCAAATCAAACACAGCGCTGGTGAGGATGGTCATGCCGGAGCTGCCTTGCAGGTTCAGACCGCCGATGCCGCTCTGAATCATGGTGCCGGAATTGAAGAAGCTAGCCCCGGAAATATTGCCTCCCGAGAGGTTAATGGTGCCCGCATTGGTGAAGGGCGCGCTCGAGGAGACCTGAATACTACCGCCGCTCCACTGAAACAGGGAGCCCGGCAGATTTAGCGTCAGACCTCCCTGCCCGGCGTGGAGCCTGCCGGTGCTGAGCAGCACGGTTCCCGCGCCGCTGCCGTTGAAATTACCGTAAGCATTGACGTCTTGGTCGTTCGGCACGAGGTCCAGGGTTGCCCCGTTCGCCACGCTAAAGAAGCAGTCACCGAAATAGCTGCTACTGCTCCCGGGCAAGGCCAGCGTGCCGGAGGCGACCGTGAAGGTGGTGTTGGTTGCCAGCACAGCCAAGCCGGGATCAATTGTAAAAGTGCCCGTTCCACCTGACTTATTCATCGTCCCGCCGCTGAACACCAAAAGGAGAGGCCCGGCGCCTCCGCCGCCTCCCTGGGCAATGCCTCCGTCGGCTTGAAAACTGTAGGCATGGGCCCCAAGAACGGAGCTGGCCTGGAAGTTGAGCGCGCCGCCAGCTTGCAGGGTGAGGCTGTTGATGCTCACTTGCAGGTCCAGGTTCGCCGGACCACCCTGAGTCCCGATAACCACGTCGTCGGTGGAATTGGTGGGGGGGTTCGGTGTGCTCCAATTGCTGGGCGCCACCTCCAGGGACTGGCCATTCGAACATGGATCTCCCAAGGCCAGCGCCTGGCTCCAGTTATTATCGTTAGGCCAAAAATAGCTTACCTGGGTGCCATCGTGAACACAGATATTGGTTTGCCCAAAGGCCTGGCGATTCCAAGTAACGGGCTGGGCTGGTAAATGCAAAGTCAGAGAAAAGGCCGAAGCGGCACAGATCCCCAGAAAGCTGCTGAAAAAGGGCTTCATCTTTTGTGATTTCATAAGTTCAGCGCAAGAAGACCAAAAACATTACACACCCGTGCCGGTCATTCGCGCCCAAGTGAGGTGGGGCTGATGGACTCCAACAGGTGCGAGATGTTCCGGGGGATACGTGGTTTGAAGGATCGCCATCGGCCAGGTGTTGCCCTGGCACAGTCGAACGCCGGCGGCTGCGGGGAGCAATTCGATTCTGCAGACGCATCAGCATGCCGAAGTCTTGGCATGCTCTGACCATTCTTATACGATTGCCTAAAGCCCATGGCCGAAACGCAACGGCATGCCGAATTCCCGCCGACCAAATGGAGCGTCATCCAAAAGGCGGCCGGCGCATCTTCGGCGTCTTCGCACGCGGCTTTGGAGGATCTCTGCCGGGCCTATTGGCCGCCACTCTATGCGTTTCTGCGCCGATCGGGACACGACCCGGATAAGGCAAAAGACCTGGTTCAGGGATATTTAGCCCGGTTGCTTGAACGAGGTGACCTCGGAAATATCGGCCCTGAGAAAGGACGCTTTCGTTCCTACCTTCTGTCGGGTCTGCGCAATTTCCTGGTGAGCAACCTCCGCCACGAGGTGGCGCAGAAACGAGGAGGGACGCAGTTAACCTTTTCGATGGACGCAAGCGATCTCGAAGCTGCGCTCGCTCAGAATGTGGCGGATACGCAAACACCTGACCTGGCCTACGATCGGCAATGGGCGGAAACGATTCTGGATCATGCTCTGGAAGCTCTGGAAAAAGAGCATACCGCGCGCGGGAAAGGGCCGCTTTATGCCCTGCTAAAGCCTGTTTTGACAGCGGAAACTGTGGAGGACTATGCATCGCTCGGCGACGGGCTGGGAATGACTCCCGGAGCCGTTGCGGTCGCGGTGCATCGGTTACGGCTGCGACTACGGGCCCTGGTCCGCGCCGAGGTCGCCCAGAGTGTCGGGTCCGAAGCTGAGCTTGAGGAAGAGATGCGCAGTTTGTTTGCGGCGCTTTCCGGGTGAATAAAAGCGTAACCCAACCGCGGTTTTTGCGCTGATATAGTGATGAGCTCGCAACCTCCAGAGACAGGCAGCAGATGTCCGCGCTGTGGGAGGTCGCTGCTGCATTCTCGAGGCCTATGCACTCGGTGTTTAGGCCGGCTGGTCTTTGCCCCGGAGATGCCGCCCCCGGCCAATCTACCAGGTCCACCCGGCACAAGCCGCTGGCTGGGGGATTATGAACTGATCGAGGAAATCGCCCGGGGCGGAATGGGCAAGGTTTATCGTGCGCGCCAGCTCAGTTTGAATCGCGAGGTGGCGGTTAAGGTAATGCTGCACGGAGCCTTCTCGTCGGCTGAGGATGTGGATAGGTTCCGCGCGGAGGCATCGGCGGCCGCCACCCTGAAACATCCAGGAATTACCGCGATTCACGAAGTGGGAGAAATCGAGGGTCAGCACTATTTCTCGATGGACCTAATCGCGGGCCGCGATCTGGGCATGATCGCTCGAGACGGGCCATTACCGGTCCGCCAAGCCGCCGAAGTGCTGTCACAAATCGCCGACGCCGTCCAGCACGCCCATGACCACGGTGTTTTGCACCGTGATCTGAAACCGTCGAATATCATCCTGGATCTGCGGGGCCAGGCGCATGTAACTGATTTCGGACTGGCGCGGTGTGCTAATGCGGAAAACAATTTAACGCAGTCCGGGACGATGCTAGGCACGCCGGGTTACATTTCCCCGGAACAGGCGGCGGCAAAACGCGGCATCGGTCCCGCCACCGACATTTATTCACTCGGCGCCGTGCTTTATCACTTGCTGACCGGCCGCGCTCCGTTTGTGGGCGAAACTCCTTCGGCGATTCTGCGGCAGGTTGAGGAATGCGACCCGGTTGCTCCGGGCTCGCTCAATCCAGCAACGCCCAAGGACCTCGAAACCATCTGCCTCAAATGCCTGCAAAAGGACCCTGGGCGGCGCTATGCCACTGCCACTGAATTGAGGGAGGATTTGGGTCGCTTTCTGCGCCACGAGCCGATCCATGCCCGCCAGACCAGCGCCCTGGAACAAGCGCGGCGCTGGTGCCGTCGGCGACCTGCGCTGGCGGCAGCCCTGGCCGGCATCGCCCTTTTGTTAATTGTTATCAGCGCCAGTTCAACCGTTTCGGCTCATCGCATCAATTACCTGCGACAGGTGGCCTACACGAATCTGTATGCCGCCGACATGCGCCTGGCTTTGCAAGCCGTGGACGAGAGCAAATTCGGCGCCGCCGTCGATCTGCTTCGACGCCATCGCCCAAACTCAAGCGAGCCGGACCTGCGCGGATTTGAATGGTATTACCTTTGGGACAAGTGCCGGAGCGACGAAGTCGCTACGCTCGGCCGTCATACGGACCAGGCGCAGCGCGCGGCCTTCTCACCCGATGGGCGCCTGGTCGCCACGGCGGCGGCGGACGTGAAGGTCTGGAATGTGATCGATCATCACCTCGTAGGCCACTTTGCACAGGCAGGGTTCGTATGGGCCTTAGGATTCTCTGCCGACAATCGCCGGCTGGCCGCCGCCTTCCAGGACGTTTGCCTCGTCTGCTACGATGTGGCCGAGAGCCGCACGATTGGAACCCTCACCAATCTGGGGATACGCCCACTAGCTCTTGAGTGGGACGCCGGCAAGCCCTGGTTGCGGATTTTTGGTGCCGAACAATCTTACTGCTGGGATACCAGCGGCGCCTTGCTCACCAGGACGAACGGGATGGGCAAGGGGATCCAGCGCCTCGCCACTGCTTCCGGCGGGCACAGAGCCGTGGCCGCACGAACTGCCTACGATCTAAGTGTCCTGGACCTCTCCAAATCCAGTCAGATCGGCGAGGTAAAGCTGGGCGCTCCCATCCGCTCGCTGGCCATATCTCCGGACGGAGAGACCACCGTCACCGGGGATTATGCCGGCAATTTGGAAGTGCGTCCGGTCTCAAACCTGCAGGAGGCCCGGCTCATCAAAGACCATCGAGGCATGATTGCCACGGAAAGTTTCTCTTCCGACGGCGCCTGGCTGGCCAGCGGCGGAGTCGATCAACTGATCCATCTTTGGAATACGACCAATTGGACCAAGGCGCGAATGCTGCGCGGGCACCGCAGCGCTATTTTTGCAATCGCTTTTTCTCCTGACTCGCGTTGGCTGGTTTCCGGCGACAAGACCGGCGAAATAAAGCTGTGGAGCCTGGCCAACAACAACGAACAAATGGCCACCTCAGGTTCCGGGGGCGGGATCCTGGCAGCGGACGGATCGAGTTTGGCCTTCGAGAATTCAAATCGAGTTTCGGTAATTTGCCCGGTGGGCGGCCGGGCTGTCGAATTGGGAGCCGACACCCTGACGGGGACCCTGCCCTGTGCGGTTTCGTCAAACGGCTTTGTCATGCAGGACGCCTCCAGCGGCGCCTCCCTGCTGCGTTCTGGCGAAGACGGGCGACACAACCGATTGCCTGCATGCCTGCCCAACTCGGTTAAAGCCCTCTCGCCGGATGGGCATTACTATGTTTACTTCGATCCGGAGACACACGCGCCGACCGTTTGGGACACCTTCGAACATCGCCAATTGTGCCGGATCACCAATGCCCCCTTTGCCGCAAGCGCCCCCGCGATCGCCGCGGATAATTACCATTTCGCAGTGGGTTCACCGGACGGACAAGTGTATGTCTCGGACCTGCGCAATGGGGCGGCGCTGGCGCGCTTCCAAGCGCACCATGGATGGTGTTATGCCTGTGCCTTCTCTCCTGACGCACATCGATTAGCAACGGCCGGATTTGATGGCATGGCCATCGTTTGGGAGACGGAGTCCGGGAGAAAGATCGCCGAGTTCCGGTCCAGCGCCGACGCGTATTGGAGTGTCGCCCTTTCACCCGACGGGCGCAGAATCGCGGCCGGAACCGGTGAATCCACCGTCGTGCTGTGGGATGTTGCTAGTCAACAGGAAGTGGCCAACCTGGTTGTGAGCGAGCGCATCTCGCCCGTCGAAGGCGGCCTACGATTCACCCCGGACGGGACAGCCCTGATTTTCGCCCGCCCCGATAGCTGGAAAATCTGGCTGGCGCCGAAGTTGCCGGATGACCGGGCTAGAGCCAGGGGAAGCCATGGCTCCGGTCAATTTGAACCTGAAGCGAAGCAAAACAGATGATGCTCGCCACGCAGGAAGAGACGGTTGGCGACGGCGACCGGCGAGGCAATCAATTGCTCGCCGAGTTTGTTCTCGGAGAGCAGTTCGAACTTGGGTTGAATCGAGGCAACGAAAACAACTCCATCCTCACGAGCGGCATATAACTTGTCGCCGGCAATCAACGGCGAAGCATAAAAGTTATGGCTGGACTTGGGAAAGGCGTCTTTCCAGCGCGTTTCTCCGCTTGCCGGATCCAGACACTCCAGCTCGCCGCGGTCGCGCAAAATATAGAGCTCCCCGTCGGCCACAGCGGGAGTAGGCACGAAGGTGCCCGTATCTTCGCGTTTCCAAGCTCGATGTGTGACGGTCACGTCCCCTGCCCCGCCCAATTTAATGCCGTACAAACGGGGTTGCCCGCGATCGGCACGACCGCAGGCGACAATTGCGATGTCGCCGCAGACGACCGGAGAGGCAACCGCCGGCCAATTGGGCACCGCCTGCGGATTAAAGTCATCACAAGACCAGAGCATTTTTCCGGTTGCGATGTCGTGGCTGGTCAGGTGCTGCGCCCCCCAAACCAGGACCGATTGCCGGCCATGCTCCTGAATCAGCAAGGGCGTATCGTAAGCATGATCGCCTTCAACGGGAGTTTCGAAATTCCGCGCGACTTTCCAATGCAAGCCTCCGGTTAATTTGTCGAATGCCGCCAGCCACGAATCGCCCCCATGCATCCGCGCCACAATCACGTCGGTTCCCGTCAGCACCGGCGAAGTGCCCTGGTCCCAATACAGATTTTCCGGGCCGAAGGCGGAAATCAGGTTCGTTTGCCAACGGACATTGCCATCGAGGTCCAGCCCGGCCAGCGTGCCGCTTTTGAATCGCACGAACAGGCCCTTTCCGTCGGTGACCGCGGAAGGATTGCTGCCGGAACCGTTGCGGTGGGCTCCGGGTGATTGCGCGCCGAAGGCAGTCACCCAACGAGGTTTGCCGTTCCAATCGAAAGCGAATGCAGCATCGAGGTTGTTGGTCGGTGCGGTAAGGAAAATCTCTTTATTCCAGATGATTGGAGTCGAGCAGCCTTTGCCTGGCAGGTCGGCTTTCCAGAGGGCATTGCCGGCGTTTAGATCGGAGGGATAAGTACCGGGCTCCGCCGAGCCATTGTCGTGCGGACCGCGCCAGGCGGGCCAGTTGGGTTGCGGTTGGGCAACTGCCGTGGCAAGGCTGCAGCATAGGATTATCAACCGCAGCAACAGCACTTTGCTTGGGCCCGACGGCTTGATTTGCATAAAGACCGGTGAGAAGAAAACCAGCTCAATCATCCGCATCCTCTTTGGGATGTGGGAACACGAAGGCGGCGCGGACCGGTGCGGGCATGGGGTTGTTAGGGCCGCGGACCGAACGCCAGACCACTTCGTTGAGCAGCAGATCGTCCACCGCATCTTCGCGGGTAAAATTCATCTTGATGCGCCCGCCCCAAGCGTGTTTGGAATTCAGGGCATCGAGATTTTCGTTTGCCGGCTTGCATTGATAAGGCTTGAGGTCGGCCACGCTCTGGAAAGCGTTGTACATCGGCCGTGCGGCGGCGTCGAATTGTGACATCGGTTTGAGCCCAAGAATCAGTTCCATCGTGCGCAGCATGCTACTGGTCGAGTAAAGAGTCGAATCGACCGCGCCCCGGCGGGCATACGGACTGATCACAAACGCGGTCGTGCGATGGGCGTCGACATGATCGGGGCCATTCTGGGCGTCATCCTCAACGACAAAAATCGCCATCTCCGGCCAGAATTTCGAATGGCTCAGCGCCTCGATGACCATGCCCATAGCCAAATCGTTATCGGCAATATAAGCCGTCGGGGTGCGAACCCCGATCGTCCCGCCGTGAGTGTGGTCGTTGGGCAAACGCAGGATTTGCAATTGTGGCATGTCCCCTTCCTTTTCGAACCGCTTCAGTTCGGAAATAAACCGCTCCGCACGTTTGACGTCGGGGTAACCCAAATCGAAGCTGCGGTACCACTCGTCAAAATGGCCTTCCAATCCTTTGACCCGGGCATGTCCGGGTTGATTGGTGGATTTCCCATCGGCGATGAACTCGCCGTAGCTGCGGTAGCTTATGCCGGCTTCTTTGGCTCGATCCCACAAATAACCTCCAGCCGGCGTAGCAATTGCAAACGTCCCTTCGCTCGGGTAAGGAAATTTGCCGGATTTATTGTGGCCGTAATCCAGCGGCCACATTTTTTCGACGAAATCGGTCGCATAGGCGCCCATGCTCCATTCATGACCGTCGGCGCTGACTTCGCCATCGACGTAAAAGCTGTCCAGCAGCACAAAATCCCGGGCAATTTGGTGCAAGTTCGGCGTAACATGTTCGCCGAACAAGCACAATTTGGGATCTCCATTACCCTCTTTCATGTCGCCCAGGATCTGGTCGTAGGTGCGATTCTCTTTAATTATATATAGGCAGTACTTGATGGGAGACCGGCCGCCCACCACCAGGGGAATGGGATTGTCCGTCTGTGGCGGAGCGGTGACGGAAAAGTCGCGCCGCAACGGACTGCATTGATAAGCCTGGCGCGTCCACGCCGTGAGTGTGCTGTCGCGCTCGCTGCGCGAAGGCAAATCGATGATGCTCAGCGAGCCTTTCAACAACCGGCCAATGTACTGCTGAGTTGCGTTGGTGGATTCTTTGATGCCGGGTTGCGGCGCCAGGGGATTGGCCAGCGGTACTATCCCCTTGCCGTTTGCGACTACGAGTTGCTTGCCGTCCGGCGTCACGCGCACGGAGGTGGGGTACCACCCGACCGGGATGAACCCGAGCGGGCGGCTTTTACCGGCCGTGCTCACATCGAAAAGGGCCACGGTATTGTTATCGGCATTGGCAACGAAAAGCGTGCGCTCATCCGGCGACAAAGCGAGACTGTTCGGTGTCGAGCCGGGAGGCGAATTCGGATAAAGTCCCGAGGAAATCACTTCCAAAGACTTTCCAGTTTTGGTGTCAAACACGCTGACGGTATTCCGGCTGGCATTGGCCACGAAAAGGGTTTTGCCCGACCGCGTCAGAGCCATTTCACACGGATGATCCTGTGTGGGCCATTGCGCCGTTACCTTCATTGAATTGAGGTCAATGACCGCCACTCTGGCGGCGGCCCACAAACTGACATAGAGCCGGTGCCGCGCTTCATCCAGGCAGCAGGCGTAAGGGAAGGTGCCGGAGCCGGCCTTCTCGTAGAGCGCAGCCTGGGCGCGCTTCTGCGCCGCCGCGGTGTCCGGGTCGGACGACGGTTGGATGGGCGCTTGGGAATTCGCATCGAGGTTGGTGCCCAGGAGGATATCGACTGGCTGAGGGTCGCCGTGCAAAGCAACGCGTGAAACCGAGTTGCCCCATAGATCAGCGGCGAATACATAGCGGGCCGCTCGGTCGAGCGCGAGCCCGGCAGGCACTCCATGTTTCTTCGGCTCGCGGACCTGGATCTTGGGATGGGTGCTCAGCTTCCCTTCCTGGAACGTGAAGACATGGATAACCTCATCCCCTGCCCCGCTGCACACTAAGGTCTTGCCGTCGAGTGAAAAGGCCAGACCATAAAAGGCTTCATGGACTGGCACGCGCCCAATGACCTTGCCGGTCGACAGGTCGACCACCAGGATCTGGTGCTCGCTGTAGCCGGAATGCAGCACAGCGGCAAACCGACCGCCCGGATGCACCGCCACGTTTATGGGGAAATCCGCCAAGGGGACCTGGCGGCCGACTGGATGAAGCGACCATTGGTTCGGTAACAGCACCGAGCCATCGGCCTTTCGGCCCGGCCACATGCCAATCGCCGGCTCAGTCTGCGCTTGAGGCAGTTCGGAAAAGGTGGGGGAAGGTCCGAGCGTAGGCGAACAAGCCGCCCCTAAAAGCAACAAAGCAACCCCCAAACAAAAAAACACACGCGACATAAAATCTTCCCTTACATTTGCCAGCCATCGGACGAGCCGTAAAGGGACAAAAGAGGCAGTAGAGTCAGTAGTGCTGACTTTTACGGCCAGCTTCGCGTGTCTCAGAGTGTGTTTTCAAATTGCAGCCGGACGCCGCGTGAGGGCACGCGCCTGCAAGATTGGGCTCCAGATGCAATTCTTTGTAGGCCCGGTCCCCGACCGGCAATTTTCAAACACGCTCTCAGCCGTTGTTGTCCCGCAAGCGAACCCAGGTTGGCGCATGATCGCTTGCGCCGGGCTGGCCGCGCACCCATCTATCCACGCCCGCCTCGAGCAATCCCGAACTGAGGGCTGGATTGAGCAGCACGTGATCGATTCGCAGTCCGGAGTTTCTCTGCCAATGCTGGCGGAAATAATCCCAGAAGGTATAAACCCGCTGGTCTGGAAAATGCCTGCGAACCGCATCGGTCCAGCCTTGAGAGAGCAGTCGCTGGTAACATTCGCGGGTCTCGGGCTGCAGCAACGCGTCCTTGCGCCACGAGCGTGGATCATAAATGTCAAAATCCGTTGGCACGACATTGTAGTCGCCGGCGAGCAGAGCCGGTGCCGCGCTGTGGCACAACGGGTCCGCATGCCGGATGAACCGCTCGAACCATGCTAACTTGTAGTCGAATTTTGGCCCCGGCTGCGGATTGCCATTGGGAAGGTACAGGCAGCCGACCCTGATTCCCTGCACCATCGCCTCAAGATAACGGCTATGGGAGTCCTCGTCTCCTCCCGGCAGACCGCGTTGGATTTCAATGGGTTTACTGCCGCGCGACAGAATGGCTACCCCATTCCACGCTTTTTGACCATGCCAGATCGCCTCATAACCCGCAGCCCGGACATCCAGTGCCGGAAAGGCATGATCCTCTGCCTTCAGCTCCTGAAGGCACACGATGTTTGGCGTTTCTCGTTGCAACCATTCCAGGAGGTTGCCCAGGCGCGCCCGAATCCCATTTACATTGAAAGTAGCGACTTTCAACGGTTAGCCGAAGGTATTTCCAGTGATGGCACATGGCACATTTACAGCCAGAATGAGCGGCTCTCAAGTGGGGAAAAGGTCCGAGGCCGAAACCCGATTGCACGATACAGAGTTATTGGCGGCGATTTATCTGCTCAACCGATAAAAGCGCGCCGGCTCACTTTGGCTGTTAGTGAGTGTGTTCCACCACTGCATTAAGGCAGGCGCAGTCCCGACATTAGACCACGCTTGAGCCGGGCTCAGATCGGTAGTGGTTTGGAGCTTGTACTCAAGGAGTGAGCTGCGCCAGGAGACGATGGTCTGGCCGGCAATTGGAGTAATCACCAGCGTGGCCGCAGGTTTAACGGCCGTCAGTTGAACCAACTCGATGCCTGTGCCGTTCACCGGGTCGAGATTGCGGCTGTACTGTTTGGCAGCCGAACTATTCCAATGTTCGTGCACGCCCAGGCTCGCCAGGCGGGCGCCGGCTTTGCCGGGGTCATAAACCGTGCCTGACGGCGGGTTGTTGGCCAGGGCGGCTTCGTGGAGGTAATCTTCGGCCCCGCCCTGCAGACCCGAGCCGGGGCTGGCGCTGCCGTTATTGACCACGTTGGGCCATTCAGCGAGAAGGAAATCATAACAAACGGAATCAATCGCTACGGGGTCTTGTGACGCGAACAAACTGGCCGGCCAGTTCCCGTTAAAGGGGGCAGTATTCCATTTTTTGGGGTGCGAATCCCAGAAGTACCCGCCGAACAGGCCATCCACGAGGAACAGCATCGTCTTGCCGCCCAAGGCCGGGCTGCCCAACAGATCCACTATGGCGCGATAATGTCCCAGGCCGGGTGTGCCCGGTATATTCGGGTCCGGCGTGCTGGTGTGCAGATTATGGTAATTAAGGGTGCCGCCCTGGTTCCGGCCAAACGCATCGCGGCTATAACCGTCAGGACACCGGAGCAAGGCGCCGTAAAAGTTCTTGCCGCAGAGAGTCACGCCAACGCTATGCCCCTTGAGAACCGCAAAATCAATCAGGTAGTCCGCCTGTGCCAACGGCACTGGGACATAATCCTGGACCACTGGCTGGCCGCTGCTCGCATTGGTTGCGCTCCAGTAGAATGGCGTGGTGGAAAACTCCACACGCAGGCGACCAGCTCCGCCGAAATTGTCAAAATAATGAACGGCTGGAAATTCAGGATGGAGCTTGTTCCACAGATAGCGCGGGAAATTGCCGGTCGGGTCGCCCAGAAAAATATTGGTTTGGTCGACGCCCGCCGTGTAGACGAGCTGGCGCAACAGGCTCAGCAACATTTGCGGCGAAGTGTCGATCGTGTTGAGCCATTTGCCGTCCGAGTAGGAATTCTGTTTTTCATAAGTGCCGCCGGTATCAACGGTCGCCGTTCCCGAACGCGCGTTGCAGGTGGTGAAATTGATCTTGATGGCGACCTTCTCACCAGCCTGGTAGCCCTGCGGGCCTTTGCCATGGTTTTGGTTGAAATATTTGAAGATGGCATCCCAGGCCGCCGCGTCGCTTCCGCCGCCTCCGACCGATTGCAAGGCTTTGGACATCATCTCCTCCACGACCGAGATATCGGTGTGGTTGGTTTCAAACCAATGTTCCGTCGAGGAGTAGCCGGCCCAGTTTACGGCTGGCGGCGCATAGACCCAGGCGACCCGCCCTGGAAATATGCCCTTGGCTATGCCGAGCGGACCATGAGGTGGGTTGCCTGCCCAGCTCCGCACGACCGGCAGGCTGGCTAACATCAGGGCGCACCCAGCCAGGCAGGCGGATGCCCACAAACACGCTCTCCAGAACGAAGCACTCCGCGCTTTGCGCCATGCAAATGCCGAGCCCAACAATGCCATCACCCAGACCAAAAACCCACTGGCCACAGGAAAGGCGATTCTCTGGCACGGGTAGGTCGCGCGGCTTGGTTTGGGAATAACCCTAATCAGAAACCAAAGCAATGAGACCAATCCCATTCCAGAAAAGATCCAGCCCAGGAAGCCAAGTCGGCGCGCCGGTATTTCCAAAGATCGCCCGGTAACAGGGCAGACGGGCTTAGTCGTGGATGAAGAGGGCTCGGCTGGCTTTGAGTTCGAATTCGGGTTTTTCATGAGATTATTGCCTTGTTAGTAATTGGTAAGCACGTTGGCTCGGAAGAAACCGGAGGAGCTGACGTTGGTCAGGATGAAATTGGTTTGGCCGCGCATACCGGTCGCAAGCAGGCTCCAGCTCAGTCGAGATTGCAGGGCAGGAGCATGGTAGATCTGGTATGTGAGTGAGCTGAGACCCTTACTGATATCTATTTCCACAGCCTCGGCCGGCAGGCTTCGCAGCGCCATTACCGGTTGCGGGGCTTGGGTGATAATGGGCAGCACGCAAACCGGCTTTGAGATCTGCAATTTTTGCCCGCTAGGCGTGAGCGTCCCATTCTGAGGGTCGATGGCATAAACGAGAATGCTGTCCGAATCCTGGTTCGCAACCAGGCAGAAAGCCCCGCTCGGCTCAATCGCAAAGTGGCGTGGAGTTTGGCCCACGGCTTGTTGCTGAACCGCCTTCAGAGCGCCGCTGGCTTCGTCCACCGCGAACACCGCCACGCTGTTGTAGCCGCGGTTGGAGGCATAAAGGAATTTGCCGGATGGGTGAACCGCAATCTCCGCTGCCGCATTTATTCCGTTCCAACCCGATGGGATGGAGCTGATTGTTTGGAAGAGGTTCAGGACACCCACTTGAGGATCGTAATTGTAGCCGATAATCGTCGAGTTGAGTTCGCAAATGACGTACGCACGGCGATAGCTCGGATCCATTGCCAAATGTCGTGGGCCCGCTCCGACGGGAACGCTCGTCCACGGAACCGAGTTGGTGGTCAGCGTACCCTGAGCGGAATCGAACCGATAGCAATAGATCCGGTCCAGACCCAAGTCACAAACCAGTGCAAAACGGTTGGCGGCATCTAAAGTGATACAATGGGCGTGTGGACTCGAACCCGGGTGCTGGATGTGGGCTGTGGCTGGCCCCAATTGGCCGTCAGGCTGAATGGGGAAAACTGTGATGCTGCCGCCGGTGTAGTTTGCCACCAGCAAGTTCTTACCGGCGCTATCAACCACCAGGTGACAGGGAGCAGCGCCTCCGGAAGGTTGCTGGTTCAACCACGTTAATGCTCCGGTCGAACGTTCCGCTGAAAACGCCATGACACTGCCGCCCCCTTCGTCGACCGCGTACAGGAACTTGGCGGTCGGATGCAGGGCCAGAAAAGACGGGTTCCCCATTATTGCCGCCAGATTCGTTGCCCCAAATGTCCCCGCGGCCAAATCCAGGCTGGATTGGTAAATCCCACGACTGGCAGCTGAGGTATAAGTGCCGATGTAAAGACGCTCCTTGCCGGCCGCCGGCAGTACGGGCTGGCAAACCGCGGCCCGAGCGACGAGAGTTATCGCGACGATGCCCCAGGCCCGCTTATTTAGAATGTCCTTGAGCTTGCGCCCGCTTTGCCAGTCCACATTGGATTTTAGTTAAACTTCGTGAATAGAAGACACTGTCAATATAATCTTATGGCAGAATTAGTAAAAGCAAAATTTATTTTTCGGGACAAACTCCCGAGTCTCTCGCTTCAGTTGCTCGCGGAGGCTGCAGGCCAATCCGAATAGTCACCGGCGCAAGCAATGACTCGCAATTTATGGGATTTCGGTGAAACTTCACTTTGGCCTGGCGGGTTTGTTCTTTGGGAAATGCCGTGAACCTGAGCCCAGTGTCGTGCTCGGAAAACCTGGTTTAAGGGAAAAACGATTGCATGAAAGCTCTGATCCTTTTCTGCGGATGGTGCATCCTGTTCGTACTTTGTTGGCCAGTGGCACTCTTGGCGTTGTTTCTGTTTCCGCTGGTTTGGCTCGTTTCTTTGCCGCTCCGCCTCATTGGCATCACGTTAGAGGCGCTGTTTGCCTTCCTGCGCTCGGTGTTGTTTCTGCCGGCACGGGTATTGAGCCTCGCGAAGAGAACCTGAGCGCGTTCGTACCTCTAAAATGGGGTCCGCGGCGCCAGTCCGGCGCCGAGACGCCGCCCGACCCCGCAGGCGAGGACGCCTGCGCTAAGTAGCGCGGGCCTCTGGCCGCCGAGTTTTGCCGGCGTCTCGCCGCCAAGATCATTATTAAAAGACGCTCTTAGGCCAAACCATCGGCAAGGTCGACGCTTTGCGCAGGGCCCAGTTCACATGCGTCACGCCCCGACCCTCGGGCGAAACTCAACAGCTACTCGACGGCCCGCAATCTGGGCGGGGCACGGCCCTGTCCAACTGAGAAGGAAGTGGAATCTCGTTGCCAGCGCAGGGTGCTTGGTTTAGTGCTCAGCACGATGAAACACACGTCTCGGTTTCGCTGCGCCTGGGTTGGCGCCACCGCCTTGGTCCTCGTCCTCGCCAGTAACGGAGCGTTGCCGCCGGGTTACCAGGGCAAACCGTTTCGGGACTCGGTTTACGGAGCTGGAGCACAGGTGATTCCCGGGAGAATTGAATGCGCCTATTACGATCTCGGCGGGGAAGGCGTCGCGTATCACGACACCGATGCGACCAATCACGGCAGCGGTGAACTCAATCTCAAACCCCAGCACCAGCGGCCGCATTCGAATTCTTACGTTTGGGGATTCCGGTCCGAGGAAGGAGTGGACATTTCTTACACCAAAGACTTTGCCGATTTCAACCACACCAACTTCGTGGCGCCGGCCACCAATCAGCTGTACATCGGTTGGACCGACAACGGGGAGTGGTGCAATTACACGGTGAACGTGAAAAAGGCCGGCACTTACAAAATCGTGGCCCTGTATGGCAACGCGGCCAATCGGATTACTTTTTCCATCAACCATCAACCCGTCAGTGAATGCCAACTGCCCCTCGCCACGGGCAGCATGCATATCTGGAACAAAGCTCAAATCGGGACCATCACCTTTTCCGAAGCCGGGCTTCAGTTGTTGACCTTTCATTACAACAAGGGAAACAACTTCGCTTATTTCGACTTCGAACCAGTGGCTGCGAATAAATAAGGCGGGCATTTCGATGCATCGGGCGGGAAGCGGCGTCCCTGCCGGGCATTATCGGACGGTGTTTCATCACCGGGGCTGATGCCCCGGAGGACCAAGACCACCCCGCCGCAGCAGGGATAGGTGTTTACGGATTGGATGGTTTGCCGGAGCAAAGGCTTCAACAGCCGCCTTCAAGTCAGAGTGTCGCTCCAGAGAAGTCCAGGGCATGATCGTTTTTTCGCCTGATTCTTTGATCAACCACAGCGATCGAATATTCAGAATCCTGAGCGGGCGAACTTCTTTTATTTCGTCCCAGAGAATGAGGTTTTGCCCTTTATGCAAATGCACCCCGAGAGTGCTGATCCCGACAGCTCGCACGGTTAACTTCTGCAACAACCAGGAATATAACAACCCTCCCAGAAAGAAAGGCACGATCCACACCAGATGTCGAGGGCTGAACATTCGGCGCACGTTGAACTCAGTCTTGGCCAACATCCCAAAGAACCACATTCCAACAAATCCAATTTCGCCGTAAATGGCCAGCTGCCAAAAGGCGACTTTAAATTCCGCAAGTTTAACCTGGTCGGCGCCCGTCATGGAGAGGGAGACTGGGCGCAGATGAGCGACCTGCGTTTGATCGAGCGGCTCGCCGGTTTCGGCCCAATGGAGCAGGGATTTGAGTTGTGCTTCGAGGGGAAGAAGCTGTTTGGACCGCGCCCACTGATTGAGCCAGTAGATGAACGCGTCTATGCCAATGAACACCAGCGTACAAGTAATTTTGGCATGGAGATTGATCGATAGGCCCCAGGTGGCAACCAACATCCCAATCGTCGGCGGAATCAAATACCACCAGAGCACCGACCCTAATAAATGTGATTGAGCGCGGACTGAATTCAGTTCCGCCCGCAGAGAGTCGACGATGGTCGCACCGGGAGGGGCCGGCGGAGTCGTGCGGCGGGTGTGAACAAGCTTCCAAGCGATGAAAATCGTGCTTCCGATGATAATCGAGTCGCCAACACGGGAAACCGGCTCGCGATACACCGTGAAAAAGAAAATTCCAAAAATAATTATCACCACCGCGCAGGCCAACAGCTCGCGGACATCGCGCGCGTCCAGGCAGCGGCGTAATAGCGTCGTTTTATTTTGCATGACGGAAATGAGCTCCACCGCCGATGGGGGATCCCTCAGCGATTGCTGTTGCCACAGTTTCTTTAGTTCGTCTTCGTTCATCGTGGCGATAGCTCCTTCATTAGTGAGGAAAGTTTCTTCTTCGTGCGATGCAACAGGACGCCCACGTTATTGGCATTGATGCCGGTGGCCTCCGCCATTTGTTCGTAGGTGAAATCTTCCAGGAAAAGGGTGACGAGCGCTTTTTCGAGTGGGTCCAATTTGTAGATGGCGGTGTAAAGGTGGGCAAGCCGGTCGTCCGGGTTTTCTTCAGACTGCCGTGATTCGATCGCGCGCGTGAGGTGGGCGTGTTCGAAATGAACGACGCGGCTCGAGTGTGAGGCGCGCTTGCGAACGAACGAAATGGCGGTGTTGATAGCCACGCGATAGAGCCAGGTGTTGGCGAATTGTTTTTCTCTCAGGCCCGGCAGGCCGCGCCAGATTTGAAACAGGATTTCTTGATACAAATCGTCCTGGTCGGCGGAATTCCAGGCATAGACGCGGCAGATTCTGAGAATTTTGTTTCGATTCTCATTCACCAGCTCCAGAAACTTATGTTCGTCTGCGGGCGTCGAATTCAATCGCGGACCTTTAATTCATTAGTCGCAGCGGAAGCCAAAATTATTACAGTCTCCTTCCGAGAAAGCTTGATTTAAGAACCACATCGTGTGAAGCCATTGCAGCAATAGAAAAGAGAAACTGTGCGTAGACCGACTCTCATAAATCTGCTTTTGGATAATGATCAAAAAGGGGGCGGCCCTAGTAACGCTTTTCTGGTTGAATATGTGAGGGTTTGGCGGTTGGACGCGAGCGACCGCTCGAAATGAAGCGACGCTGCCCTACCAGAGCAGTTGCGGCACATTTAATCCCAGCACCCCGGTCACACCCAGATTTGCGAGTCGCTGATACGTAAGCTTTTCACCAGGGGGTAGGCGTCCTAACCGCATAACTGTCCGGAATGTGCCCTTCACTTCACCAGGCTCGCTTCGCCTTTCAGGCTCTCAATCCGAGTTCTCTTGGTTGTGCTCGCGCCCATTTAGCAGTCAATCTGTTGTACGCCGCTTGGGCTATCCGCTGTGCGCGAAATCCGAGTGCTCGCAATGGTTCACCGCAGCGCTGGTCAGGATTCTGATGAAAAGCGCCGAGAACAGTGCATCGCACAGGAATGGGAATTCCCAGTCGTGGAAATGGTTTTTGAGAGCAGCCCTCTCCGTAGCTGAAGCAATCGGCCATCAATTGCCATTTTGCGGCTCACGCCACTTCCAACAATATCTCTGGATGCTTTGCCGCGATCTTCAGCAAAACCTTCGCTGGTCCCGTCGGCGAACGCCTGCCTTGCTCCCAGTTTTGCAGCGTGTCCGCGCTAATCCCCAAAATCGCAGCGAATTTCGATTGCGACAACCCGAGCTTCCCTCGCACCCGCACTATGTCGGCCTTCGCATTCACCCGAACCACCCGAGCGGCCTTGAGTGTGCCCTTCTCGATGGCCTTCGCCTGCTTCACGCTTGCCAACAATTCTTCGAACAGTTCTTTCTTCATAGCACCATTTGATTCTTCAATTGTTTCACCTGATCAGCCGTCAGATCATCCATTTCATTCTTCGGATAGACCAGCAGCATCGAAATCCTGTCCTTAGCCACCCACCAATAATAAATCACCCGCAACCCTCCACGCTTTCCGCGACCGCTGCCTGCCCACCGCAACTTTCTCATCCCGCCGGAACCCTTGATAATCTTTCCAGCATCGGGCCTTGCCGCCAAACCAACTGCAGCTCGGCATAATCATCGTCGTCCATCAACTGCCGAACCCGTCGATAAAAAATGGGCGTCTCAACAAAGACCACTTCACGAGTGTACGCCATTGGCGTATATAGTCAAACCTTCTGTTCCATCCCGCACATGTCTTCCACAGGTCTTCGACTGTGGACGGCGGCGTGAACATGTAGGAAATCCGCCGGTTTGAAATTGTTGGTGGCTGAGTGGTCGTCGGAACAAAAAACCCGGCTGGTGGTTGGGCGGCCCGGGTTCAGGAACGGTGATAGCTTTAGTCCTTGGTCT
>DASRFK010000284.1:0-60837 GCA_035651635.1 Verrucomicrobiia bacterium
GAATCAAGCGAGCTGCGGACGCTGCCGCCCAGGCCCCCTTTGCGTTCCCTGCGTTCCTTTGCGGCAATAATTTCATCAAAACTCACCGCACTTTTCCATTGGAATAATTTCAATACCCGTCAGAAGTTCAATCAGGGTGAAGCCTGAATGAATTCCGCGAAACACGCTGTTCTTGAGTAGGTTCACAGTTGCAAAGCCTTTAACAGGGTGTCTTAAGAATGGGTCCGCGGCGCCATTCCGGCGGCGAGACGCCGCCGGAACCCGCAGGCGAGGACGCCTGCGCTACGTAGCGCGGGCCTCTGGCCGGCGGGTTTTGGCGGCGTCTCGCCGCCAAGATCATTATTGAAACACGCTCTTACATCTTTTCGGCGCCGCGAGCGAGCCGGCGCCTGAGTTCCTCGCGATTGCGCGCATCATAGAACTCCACCGGGTTAAAGTCGTCTGTAAGCACCCGTCCACGGCCCGGCGGGGTGTCGACCACGCTGGAAAAGACGGCTTCGGTCTCATCTCGGGCCTGCGGGTGAATATTCGAAAAGTCCGGTGGATGCGCAAAACCCGGATCTGTGCGGTCCGAGGCGGCAAAGAAGATAGCGCCGCCGGACGTATGCATGCGCACGGTCTTAAAAACGCTTTTAAGGGTTTGGTTCAGCGATGCGGCAAAGAAATCCTGGCCTTCTTCGAGATGGCCGAAGGAGTTGATGACCAGGTTGCCGCCCGGACGCAGCACCCGGTGGATGCTGGCAAAAGCCTCCCGGGTAAGCAGGTGAGAAGGAGAAGAATCCCCCAGGAACGCATCCAGAACCACCGCATCATATTGCTTGCGGCAGCGGTTGAGGTAATGGCGCCCATCATCCAAGGTCAGATGAATCAGGTTGGTTTGCAGGTCGAAAAACTTGACCGCCACGGGCACGACCGCCGGGTTAATCTCGACCACGTCGACGCTCACGCCCTGGTGAGCGAAATCCATCGGCACAATGCCGACCCCAAGGCCAACGCACAGCACATCGTGAATGTTGGTAGTGTAGGCCCGTGCCAATCCGGCCAGCAAATAGGTGAAAGCGGATTCGCTTTGTTTGGTAACCGTGTCGTAGGTGTTCTGCGTGAGATTGTCGTTGAGGTAAAACCGGCTCTGGCCCTCGCGTTGGTCAAAGACCTGCAGCCGGCCAAAGTTTGAATTCCCATCATACACCGGCTTAACCCAACTGTATTGGTGCGGTTGCCGCAAGACCATGCCACCGCCTGAAATCAAAACAGCCACGAGCACCAAAGGCACCACCCCACGGCGATGAAACGCCAGATAATAACCGGCGCAAACCAGGAAGAGTAGCACTGCCGTCAGGTACATCGTGACCGAATTGGGCAGCAGCGGGATCATCACGTAGCCGATGCACAATGTGCCGGCAAAACTGCCCAGCGTGCTGACCGAAGTCAGCCGACCGACATTTCCGCCCACCCCGGAGACCGTTGAAGTAATCACGCGCACCAGAAACGGCCCGGTCATCGCCAGAAGCGCCAAGGGCACAAAAAACAGAATCGTCGAGGTGAGCAATGAGCCGGCCGGCAGACTGAAGTCCAAAGCCCAGTAGGCCACCGGCTCGCAAATCAGTTCGGCAATCGTCAGATACGCCGCCGCGCCTAGAATCAGTAGATACAACCGCGCCAGATTCTGGGACTTATCAGCCAATTGTCCGCCCGCGTAGTAACCACATGCCAACGCCATCAGAGTGACCGCGATCTGCGCCGTCCAAACGAAATGGGAGAGCCCCAGAAATGGTGAGAGCAGCTTGGCGCCGAGGATCTCGATGACCATAATCGACGCACCGGTCACTACCGCTGTCAGATAAAGGTACAGCCGAAGGTTTCTCGATATGGGCGGCTCGGGCAACGGCAGGCGTTTCTGCTTCACCGCTTGTGTTTAGCCAAGAAGAAATTGCCGGGCAATCTTTTACGCCCCATTTGGAGTCGTCATCCCAACAACACGGTTCCTCTGTTTTTCGGGTCAAAATACGAATCCAAAGACGGAAACGTGAAGGCAAGAAGAACTGCGACCCACGTAAACCCTTGGAGCGTGTTTTAATAATGCTTTTGGCGGCGAGACGCCGCCAAAACCCGCCGGCCGGAGGCCCGCGCTACGTAGCGCAGGCGTCCTCGCCTGCGGGTTCCGGCGGCGTCTCGCCGCCGGAACGGCGCCGGGCTGCCTAAGAGCGGGACTGCGAACCCATACGCCCACGCCCGGGTCGGTTTCTTAAAACACGCTCTTAGATTCGGCTTCGGCCTTCGGGTTTCGAGTTTCGGATTTCGATATCCCCCCCGCGAGCTTGCATCCCCACGCATCTTTGTACATGCTCCGCCCGTGCAACCCGGGTTCCTAACCAACGGCCTCCGCTGTGCTCATCGCCCAGCGTGAACCACCTGATGTTGCCTTTCTAACCACGCCCCAATGTGCGCCTCCCCAAGATCAGCTTCACCCCACGCATCGAGTGCATCGTTGCAAATGAAGTTTTGGGGCGTGCGCGGCAGCATCCCCACGCCGGGCGCGACCACCTTGCATTACGGCGGTAATACCTCGTGCATCGAGGTGCGCGCCGCCGGGCAAATCATCATCCTCGACGCGGGTACCGGCTTGCGTTTGCTGGGGCGCGAATTGCTCGCCGAGTTTGGCGACCAACCGCTGGACCTCACCTTGCTGCTAACGCACACACATTGGGATCACATTCAGGGCCTGCCCTTTTTTCTGCCGGTGTATCAGCCGAGGAATCAGCTGCGAATTCTCGGGTATGAAGGCGCGCGAGTCGGTTTGGAGACGGTCCTCAGCAGCCAGATGGAAAGTCCCTTTTTTCCCATCGGGTTGAACGAGGTCCCGGCGAACATCCGCATCGAGGAACTCAAAGACTCGGCATTCAACCTCAAGAGCATCGCTGTTCGCGCTCACGCCGCCTGTCATCCGGGCATTTGCGTCGGTTACCGCCTCTCAGTCGCCGGGCGGTCGCTGGCCTTTTTTCCCGATAACGAATTGCCCACCGCTGAGGAAGCGGCGCAGGCCGGCTCCCTGGCGGCCAGACGGCTTCCGGCCGGAGCGAATCAAATCGCCAAGAGTCTCGCGGAATTTGTTCACGGTGTGGACGCGCTGATCATCGATTCGCAATATGACTCAAAGGAGTATGAAGAACACATCGGCTGGGGCCACGGCTGCGTGGATCGCGTGGTCTCTCTCGCCGTCGACGCACAAGTTAAACAGCTCTATTTGTTTCACCACGACCCCAACCACGACGATGCCACGATTGACCGGATGGTTGCGCACGCCCGGAAGCTGGCGGCTGCGCGCTCGAGTCGGCTGCAGGTCCAGGCTGCGCGCGAAGGGCTAAGCGTCGAAATTTCAGGTTGAACACGGCAGCAGCGTGGTCGAACCTCGCCGCTATGTTCGAGTTGCTGAAGGTTGACCAGTCCAGCAAAGCCCGGGTTGGCCGGTTAACCACCGCCCATGGGGCAATCGACACGCCCGTGTTCATGTCCGTGGGCACCCAGGGAAGCGTGAAAGCGCTCGACCCGCGCGAACTGCGTGAAATTGGCACGCAGATCATCCTCGGTAATACCTATCACCTGAGCATCCGACCAGGCCTCGAAATCATTCGTGCCGCGGGCGGACTGCACTCGTTCATCAACTGGCCGGCGCCGATTCTGACCGATAGCGGCGGTTTTCAGGTGTTCAGCCTGGCAACCATCCGCAAAATTCAAGCGCATGGTGTCGAGTTCCGCTCACATCTGGACGGGTCCCTGCTGTTCCTTGGGCCGAAAGAAGCCATGGCCATCCAACGCGAGCTCGGGTCCGACATTGCCATGGTGTTTGATGATTGTCCGCCCCATACCAGCACGCCGCGGGAACTGCGCGCCGCGGTCGAGCGCACTATCCGCTGGGCCAGCGAGTGTCGCGAGCAACCCCGCGCCGCCGGCCAAATGGTCTTCGGGATCGCTCAAGGAGGGACCGATGCGGCGCTGCGAGAACAATGCGCTCGCGAACTCGTTGCCATCGGCTTCGACGGCTACGCCATTGGTGGCGTCAGCGTGGGCGAACCCGAACCAGAAATGTTGCGGGCGGTCGAATTAACCGAACAGTTTCTGCCGTCGCATCAACCTCGGTACGCTATGGGCCTGGGCACGCCCGCGCAATTGGTCGAATTGGTCGCTCGGGGCGTCGACATGTTCGACTGCGTGCTACCGACGCGCGTCGCTCGAAACGGAACGGCCTTTACTCGCAAAGGCACCATTAGCATCAAGGGCGGCGCGCAAAAGGCAGATTTTCGGCCCATCGAGGAGGACTGCGATTGCTTTGCCTGCCGGCATTTTAGCCGCGCTTACTTGCGCCACCTGCTGAACGTGGGAGAGATCCTTGGGTTGCGCATGCTCAGCGTGCACAACACACGCATGTACCTGCGGGTGATGGAAGACATTCGCCAGGCGATTTCCTCCGGGTCATTTGCTGAATTTCGCCGCGATTTTGCCGCCAATTACATTCCCACTCAGAAAGTGCTGCTCGCCCGCGCCGCGGCTGCTGACCGATAAGCCGGTAATCCATCAGTGACGGCGCGGCCTTGGGGTTAGTGCGATACTTTTTCCGGGGTTGCGGGCCGGAAAAAGTGCGAACTGACCCCAAGGCCGGGCCGCCACTGACCCGTTACATAACCCGTTCCGACCTTATTCCCAAACCGCCGGGGATCCTGTATGCTGGGCTGGTGGTCCACTCAAACCATATGAAACGGCCGTGACCCGCTGTGGCTATTGTGGCCGGGACAATGAGCTCGGCGCGGAAGTTTGTTCCGGGTGCGGAACTCCCATTGGAGTACCACCCATTTTAAATAGCCAAGTCGCCGCGCCCGGTGAGGCCGCCCCGCCAATTATTGATCCTCCCCAACTCACCGCTGGCCGTGCCGCTTTGATTTTCCTTCTGACCTTCGTCGCGCAGGTGCTGGGCTCGGCCTTCGTCACAGTAATTGCGTTTGTCAGGAAAGGCATCGGCGGCGCGGACTTGCACCAACCGGACCAGATCGCCGAAATCACCCGGACCGTGCAACCGGCGGCATTCATCTGCGCTGCGGTCCTCGGGATCATCGTCATGCTGGGCTCGGCGCTCTTGCTCGTGCGTCGCGACCTGAAAGAGCGCAGTCCGGTCGGGGCGGCCTGGGCTTTCGGCTCGGTTAAGAATATCGCGGGCGGATTCGGCTTGGGATTGGTCACGGCGGTGATCTTCTCCGCCATCGTCGCTCCTTTCGCCCACTCGATTCACCCCAAACTGGGTCCCCTCACTGACATGAGCCTAACGCGCGGAGCTCCGCAATTGGCTTGGATTTTTTTAGCTCTGTTTCTTGCGCCCGCTCCGGAAGAACTGCTCTTTCGAGGGGTGCTGTACGGGGGCTTTCGGCGGTCATTTGGGGCAACCAAGGCTGCCATCCTGATTACCGCCATATTCGTCTTGCTCCACATTACCGAATGGAGCCGATTCCTGCCGGGGGTGCTGGGCATCACCGGCCTGGGGCTCCTGACTCTTTGGTTGCGGGTGCGGACCAAGGCGATTGGCCCAGCCATAGCGGCTCACCTGGGCTATAACGGGATTATCGTCCTGAACACAGTTTTATTCACCCTGTTCAATTTGGATAAGTAATCCCGCCCGGTATCAGTCGACCCTTTTTGGCGGGTTAAACCTCCCCGCTGCGGTCGCATCGAACCATTGCCTGCAGCAAGTTTGGCACTAGATTTTAGGAGAGGAGGCAAACAGGCTTTATGGATACCAAATCATATTGGAGCACCACCGCGTCTTTGCCATCGTTCCCGTCACTCACACAAGATCTGCAGACCGATGTGGTCGTCATAGGCGCCGGCTTGACGGGAATTACGACCGCGTACCTCCTCAAGAAGCAGGGCGCCAAGGTTGTGCTGCTGGAGCGTCAGCGCTGCGCCGGCGGCGACACCGGCCGCACCACGGCGCATCTGACGTATGTCACCGATAAGCGCTTGCATCAATTGGTCAAGGCTTGGGGCCGTGACGGTGCCAAAGCCTTCTGGGAAGCAGGCGCCGCCGCCATCGATGAGATATTTAATATTACCAAGAACATTGACTGCGAGTTCAAATGGGTCCCGGGTTATCTCCATGGACGTCTCGAGGGCGAAACGCCGGACGATCGCGCCTCTTTGCAACAGGACGCCGAACTGGCGCGCGAGTTGGGCTTTAAAGTCGAGTTTCTCGAAAGCGTCCCGTACGCATCCCGGCCGGGAGTCAGGTTTGAGGGACAAGCCAAGTTTCACCCGCTCAAGTATCTCGCTCCCCTGCTCCTGCGGATTAACGGCGAGGGCAGCTATGTCTTTGAGAACACCGAGGCTTCGGAGATCGAGTCGGACCCGCTGACGGTGCATGCCGGCCGTTACAAGATTCGGTGCAGTTACCTGGTCATTGCGACTCACTCGCCATTGATGGGTAAAACCGGGCTCATCAGCGCTACCTTGTTCCAGACCAAGCTGATGCTTTACACCAGCTACGTTTTGGGGGCCAAGCTTCCCCCGGGAACCCTGCCTGAAGCGCTTTTTTGGGACACCACCGATCCTTATTATTATCTGCGGGTCGATCGGCATTCCGACCACGACTACCTCATTTTCGGTGGCAAAGACGAGAAGACCGGTCAGGAAACCGGCCCGGTGTTTGAGCCACTAGAGGCGAAACTTAAAAAGGTGTTGCCCGCCTCAGAGATTCAGCACCGGTGGCTTGGGCAGGTCGTTGAAACCAACGATGGGCTGCCTTTTATCGGGGAAAGCGCGGGCCAACAATTTATCGCCACGGGCTTTTGCGGGAACGGTTTTACTTTGGGGACCCTCAGCGCGCTGATGGCGCGCGACCGTTTTTTCGGACGCAATAATCCCTGGTACAACTTGTTTGCGGTGAACCGCAAAAAATTTCACGGAGGAGCCTGGCGCTATCTGAGTGAGAACATCGACTATCCTTATTACTACGTTCGCGACCGACTCCGGCATGCCGGCGAAGGATCCCCCGACGACTTGAAGCTGGGCGAAGGCAAAATCATTCGCATGGAAGGGAAGAAAGTCGCGGCTTACCGCGATAATGATGGCAAGCTCACCTTGCTCTCGCCGATCTGCACCCATCTCGGCTGTATTATCCGCTGGAACGCGGTCGATAAAAGTTGGGATTGTCCCTGTCACGGCTCACGGTTCAAGCCGGCCGGCGAGGTCTTCGCCGGGCCGGCCGAATCTTCCCTGGAAAAAATCTCCGCCCAGGAAGAAAAGAAAAAGGCAGCGTAGCCGCGGGGAGGCGTTCGATCAACGCATGCGCGTGAAACAGCCAATCGCTGTTAGCGGAGCTTTTTGCCGGTAAGCCGTTCGTACGCTTCGAGGTACTTTGATTCGGTCCTGGAAACCACCTCGGGCGGCAAGGCGGGAGCTGGAGGCGTTTTGTCCCAATCCAGCGTTTCCAGGTAATCGCGGACGAATTGCTTATCGAAACTGGGTTGACTCTTTCCGGCTTGGTACTGGTCGGCGGGCCAGAAACGGGAGGAATCCGGGGTCAGCACTTCATCGATCAAGATCAACTCACCGTCGAAGAGGCCAAATTCAAACTTGGTATCGGCGATGATAATACCACGTTTGCGAGCGTAGTCGCGGGCAGTATTGTAGATTTTCAAGCTGGCGGCGCGGGCCTTTTCAGCAATCTCCCCGCCCACTATTTTGGCGGCTTGTTCAAACGAGATGTTCTCGTCATGACCGGTTTCAGCCTTGGTGGCAGGGGTGAAAATGGGCTCGGGGAGCTCGGACGATTCTTTGAGGCCGGGCGGCAGTTTGACACCGCAAACGGTCTGGCTGGCGCGGTACTCCTTCCAACCGGAGCCGGCGAGGTAACCGCGCACGACGCATTCGATCGCCAGCGGCTTGGCCTTTTTGACAATCATGCTGCGACCCGCCAGTTGGGTGGCAAAGGGCTGCAAATTCGCCGGCAAAGGATCCTCCGGCTTGGAAAGGAGGTGATTAGGCTGGAAGCCTTCGGTTTGAGCAAACCAGAAATAAGAAATTTGAGTCAGGACCTCGCCTTTGTGGGGGATTCCATTGGGCATGATGCAGTCGAACGCCGAGATGCGATCGGTGGCGACGAATAACAGCCGGTCGCCCAGATCGAAAATGTCGCGCACTTTTCCACTGCGGAGCTTCTTGAGTCCGGGAATATCGAGTTGAAGGACAGTGCGATCAGTTTCAGTTGGCATGCGTTGAAAATATGGAAGCTCTGCATGAACCTTCAAGTGAGAAAATAAGAACCCCCCCGGAGAAGGCTGAAAGCCGAAGTCGAGTCGAATGGATCTGCCGAGGAGCTAATCAAGGCCAGTCCCTGCGCTTGCGTTTTGGAGTGCGGCGCTGTGCGCCGCTTTTGGAACCGACGACGGATGACCCGCGAAAGATCTATATCATTTGACCCTGCCTCGCCTCCAAAGCGCCGCAAAGCGGCGTACTCCAAAACCTTCGGAAATGCGTGCGCTAAGGGTTTATTTAAGGCGGCTGGAGGTGCGATCCGCCAGCCACAACATGTCCTGATTGTTTGGCGAAGCAACATTGAGTTGGAGTTGGTTGTTGTAGTGCACCGGAGCGCGTGTGCGGGGATCGACCCATTTCCGAATTTCCGCATGGCCATCGGCGAAGGAAATTCCGCCGGCACCATTGTGGTAACTGGCCGGAAAATCGATGATCCGGGCCGAGCCGGGGCTCTCCACCATCATGTTGGCAAATCCACCGGCATTGATGCCGTCCGGATGTTCATCCAACAGGACGAAACACATCGCCGGTCCGGGATTCACAATATCTGACGATTTATAGTAGACGCGGTACTTCTTTGAACTCGAATTGGCCTGAAACCCCGCCGGGTCAAGCCAGTCGCCGGGGCCGAAGGCCTGGCTCATGCTCATGCTGCGCACCCGCGGGTAACTGCGGCCGGCAATGGTGACAGCGCTTAAATCGGCCGGACATTTGTAGACGCCGACTTCCTTCAGGACCCAGGCCAGTTTGGAGCGGGTGGGGTCCCGAAGCGCCGCAGTGTTGGTGTTGTCCGGGTTTGCCGGGTTGAAATCGAGCCAGCCGTCGACCCAGGCGGTGGGCTCCAGGGGCTGGGTATAACCCGAAGTGGGCAATTTCTCGCGGTTATCGAGGGCGTAGAGTTGCCAGGCAACCAACAGTTGCTTGAGGTTACTCATGCATTGAATGCCTTGTGTCTTCGTTTTCGCCTTGGAAAGGGTCGGCAGCAGCATCGCGGCAAGAATGGCGATGATCGCGATGACTACGAGCAGTTCAATCAAGGTAAAGCCGCGAAAGGAAGGCACACCCGGCTCAATTGTGCTGCGGTGCGGTTGGATTGGATTCATGTAGCGGCGAATGTCAGACCTATCCGAATCGTGCGTGAGCAGTGATTAAAGCTATTTTGTTAAAAAGAATTAGGAAAGTCATTTCCGACGCACGACGGAAATTCCCGGATTCCCGGTTTCCGGCCAGGCAGAGCGCGATTCTACCAATTCTTGACATCATGCCGGCTTTTTGGGCTGATGCGACCTGGAATATTCATGAACATCCTCGTTACCGGTGGGGCTGGATTCATTGGCTCACATGTTTGTGAGCGCTTGCTGCAGCTGGGCCATTCGGTGTGGGCTTTTGACGATCTGAACGATTTTTATAGTCCGGATCTGAAGCGGCATAATCTGCGAGACTTACAGGCGTTGGCTGGAAAGTTCGAATTCATTCATGGGGACCTAACCGAGCGCGGGGACATTGAGCAAGCATTTGAGAGGGTCAAATTTGATCAAATCATCCACCTGGCCGCGCGAGCGGGAGTCCGGCCGAGCCTGGAGCAGCCGGCGTTGTATCAGCGTGTGAATGTCGAGGGCACGGTCAACCTGTTGGAGGCGGCGCGGAGTCGTGGGATAAAAAAAATAACCATGGCTTCGTCCTCCTCGGTTTACGGGGTGAATTCCAAAGTTCCTTTTGCCGAGGGTGACCCGATCTTTTCGCCAATCTCGCCCTATGCGGCCAGCAAACTGGCCGGCGAAGCGTTGGGCCACGTTTATCACCAGGTATATGGATTCGACGTGGCGATGCTGCGCTTCTTCACCGTGTACGGGCCGCGGCAGCGGCCGGACCTGGCGATTCACAAATTTGCGCGGCTGATCCGCCGGGGTGAACCCATCCCGGTGTTTGGAGATGGGTCAACCGCCCGGGACTATACCTACGTGACGGACACCTTGGACGGGATTATAGCTTGCACCCGGAGGGAATTCGGTTATGAAGTTTATAACCTTGGTGAATCGCAAACCGTGAAATTGAGCCGGCTCATTGAGCTGTTGGAAAGCGCATTGGGTCGCAAGGCTATTATCCAGCGATTGCCGCCTCAAGCGGGAGATGTTCCAATGACCTACGCGGATATCAGCAAGGCCCGTAAAGAGCTGGGATATTGCCCCTCGGTGCCGATCGAACGAGGCATCCGTTTATTTGCGCAGTGGTTCGAGCAACAGCCTGCCTAAGCATGGAAAACAAGCCACAATTTACTCGACCGCCGTTTGAGCAAGCCCAGCGCGCGTGGGAGGAAGTGCTGCGGCAGCGGGGGTTGCCTACCGAACTGATCTGGGTGTTCGAGGAGAACCTCTGCCTGGAACCGCAGTCGTCGGATTCACGCGGCTACCGAATCGGCTATCAGGTAGTCTGGACACCGCCGCCCTCCGAGGCCCAGCATATTGCTTACGACCATTTTTCGGAGTTTGACGCTCCGCTGGTGTGGTATCGACTGGGCACAAGCCGGGGCAAGTCCATTTGCCTGCTGCTGTGCGATGCTTGGTTCAACGAGAAGAGCGAGGCGGAAGGGTTCATCAAGCGACCGGAGTGGCATATGCTCTTCCGGCCTGGACCCACCGAAGAAATCGAGGAGATTAAAGAAAAAGCCCGGTGGGAAAAGCGGTTGGTGCGCGAACGGCCACTGAAGGAGTTGGATTTTGGCATGACGCTGCGGGCGATTCACGAGGTGCTGGCGCACGGGCGGGTGCTAACCCCGTATGAACGCTATGCGCTGAGATTGTTGCACGTCTGGCGGCATTGGCTGGGCGATAAAACCGCTTAAAGCATCATCAGTTGGATGCTGTCCACCAATTCCCAATGCCGGCCTTTGAACCCGACGACGGAACGGCCAGGCGGGCACATAATGGTTTTCTTCAGCAACCCGCCATGGCCGCCGTATGGCCCGAAGTTGCGATGATTAGTGTGAAAGGTGAGGCGATCAATGTACTGCCAAAACTCGACGGATATTCCCATGAGGAATTCGTCCGGAGCCAGTTCGACGGTTTCGGTGCGAACGTCGCGGTGTTTGCCCGTTCCACCAATTCTAGGTAAGACGCCATAATCGGTTTCCAGCTGGATGCCATCAACGTAGTCGCGGTGCCAGACCGTAATCCTGCCCAGCCGCGCTCCTGGTTGCAGCACGATCAGGTACGGCACGCCGCCTTTGCCGCCGCATTCCTCGCCATATTCCAAAGGCTGGCCGGTCATGGACCGGCCCACGCGCGTCGGTTTGGCTGGTTTTGGTTTTGACTCGCCCAAGTTACGCAAAGCTGATTTCACATTGGCCAGTCGCACCGATACCCTCTGGGCGCCTGGAATGTTCCGTTGTCACGGCTTAATCTACTATGGGTTTTTGATCCGTCGAGTAGGGTCGATTTCACTTCCCTTCCGGCTGAAGAGACACCGCGCTTCGACGCAAGGCATATTGCACGCCTAGCCAGGCGAGAAGCGACGCGGCGATAGCCAACCCAATCACACCGATGCTCTTGCTCAAGGAAGTCTGGAGCAAACCGGCTCCAATCAAAGTCCAAGGAACCGCTTGGGGCAATTGGCCGAGAAGGGTGCCGACCAGGAAATCCACCTGGCCAATGGGCAGCAAAGCGCAAGCGACATTGATGAGCAAACCTGGCAAAGGCAGTTGACGGGCGAATATCACCCCCAGGGCGCCTCTTTGCCGGACCAGGTTGCGGATGTTGGCGCGTTTTGACAGCATTCGCCGGCCCCAGTCCAGTCCGAGCGTACGAACGGCCAGGAACAAAATATAATTGCCCACAAGGGTGCCTAATTGGGCCCAAAGCAGCCCCGACCAGAAGCCCAGGGTCATCCCGGCAAGAACACAAAACACCGTGCGAGGAAAGCCCACCGCCACCAGCAAGGCCACGCTGCCTACAAGCACCAGCGGGGCTAAAGGTCCAAAGCTGCGAATGCGCTGACTCAGATTGCGCAAGTCGCCCAAGTACTGTCGAAAAGGTGAAAAATAAACGATCACCAGCAAAACCCCAATGACGACCGCCAGCAGGGTCAGTTTGATCCAGGAACGACCCAAGCGCGGGTCGCTCGCAGCCTGTTCAGCCTGGGATGATTGCGTCTGCACCACCATAAATTCCCCGAACTTTGGACTTTCAATTCTCAATCGACAACCTTCAATTGCCTGGGGATGGAGCCATTGAATGAAAACCCAGCCGTCGACCTGCTGGTCATTGGTTACGGCAACACCTTGCGTGGCGACGATGCGGCCGGACGACGGGTTGCCCAGGCGATGGAGAAACTCCATCTGCCGGGTGTTCGCGTCCTAAGCTGCGACTTGCTGACCCCGGAACTGGCCGATCCGGTAGCCGGTGCACAAAAGGTCGTTTTTGTGGATGCCTCAGTGGAGGCAGTGGCAACCGTTCAGATCCGGGAGTTGGAACCGGCCGAATCGTCGCAGATCCTGGCTCACGCGGCCGACCCGCGCACGTTGCTGGCATTGGCAAGAGACGTATTCGGCCAGGCGCCGCAGGCCTGGTGGGTAACCATTCCGGCCGAGAACCTGGGCATCGGCGAAGATCTCTCGATGAAGACGAGAGTGGGGGTAGAAGAAGCGATTCGACAGATTCGAATAATTTGCCACTGATAATTCAGTAAGAGCGTGCTTTAATAATGATCTTGGCGACGAGACGCCGCCAAAACCCGCCGGCCAGAGGCCCACGCTACGCAGTGCAGGCGTCCTCGCCTGCGGGTTCCGGCGGCGTCTCGCCGCCGGAATGGCGCCGCGGACCCATTTTTAAGGGAAAACGCAGGGAACAGGCTGGCGACGATTCTTGCGGTAGACCAAGAAATCCGCTTTGTCGACAGTATAGACAACTCCTCCAGCAAGCAGTTCGGCCAAACGCACGCAGCAGGCATCCCCCAGGTCCATTGGTCGATCTTTATAGCGCAGCAGCAAAGCCCGCAAAGCTGAGACTTCCCGAGGCACCTCCAGGGCGATGACTAAATCCCCGAACTCGATCATTTTCAGGATCGGATCGGCACATCCGATGACTGCACTGGCTTCGGCAAGGATGGTTCAGCCCTGTAAAAAGGAGGAGACTCAGATTCGAAAATGGCCGCCGCCCACTCATGGTGCTCATCGCGGCGATCCAAAAAGGCAATAAGCAAGCCAGCGTCAGCGATTTTTTTCATTCAGACGCCGCAGAGCCTTGCGGACGGCAGCGTTGTCACTCCCGCGGCCAACAGTGTAGCGGCCTTTGAGCGACAAAGAGGCAAAGCGCTTCGATTTGGGGGCCGGCGCCGCCAAATCGTTTTCCAGCACCTGGCGAACGTGCTCGGCACGAGCCCGGCCTAAAGCGGCGGCTTTGCGGTCCAATCGACTCAGGAGGGATGGCGGAAGGCGAACGGTTAATACTGGCATACATAAGTGAATACACACCTGCCGTGCACGAAAAGCAATCCTGACTGCAGGTTTAGTTGTAACGGTCAGTGACGGCGGGGCTGGGGGTCAGTTCGCACTTTTTCCCGCCCGCAACTCAGGAAAAAGTGTCACACTGACCCCAAGCCCCGCCGTCATTGGCGGATTACTTTTAGTTGAACTTCGGCTCAGATTGTCTCGTGGTTCACTGGCATCTGGAGATAGGCATGAATTTGCTGAGCCGCACGCCTCGCGTCACGCACGGCATGCAACAAGGGGCCAGGACCGTGCACCAGGTCACCCCCGGCGAAGACGCCCGGCAGGTTAGTCATTTGTTTTGCATCGACAACAATCCCCCCCCATTCATTTAGCGCGAGCTCGGCCGCGCCGTTGGTGCGTGGGAATTGCAGCACTTCAAAGCCCAGTGCGGCGATAACCCAGTCCGCTTCGAGGACGAATTGTGTGCCGGAACGGATCCGGAAGGACTGCCGCCCGCCGGCGCCGATGGGCCCGGGCTCGGTCCGAGTCGCGCGGATCCCAGTGACCTGACCGTGCTCGTCGCCCAGCACGGCAACCGGCGCGGCGCGGAAGACAAACTGAACGCCCTCCTCGACGGCACACCGAAACTCCTGGCGACCGCAGGGCATCTCGAGTTCTTCGCGTCGGTACAGGCAGGTGGCCTGGCTGGCCCCGTAACGAACGGCGGCCCGCAGGCAATCCATGGCGGTGTCCCCGCCGCCAAGCACGATTACCTTTTTGCCGGTCACATCGAAAGGGGGCAAGTCGAGCGGGATGGGGGTCTTTTTTTGGAGGAGGAAAGGCAAAGCCTGAACGACTCCCTTAAGGTCAGCGCCGGGAATTTGCAAGGGCCGGGCTTTGCGCCAGTCGGCGCAGAGAAAGACCGAGTCAAAACCGGTTCGCATTTGTTCCAAGGAGAGTTCGTCCCACAGTTTCAGGCCAAGCCGGAACACAACGCCGCATTTCTTCAGCAAATCGATCCGCCGCTGAACGATGGATTGATCGAGCTTGAACGCGGGTGTGCCGTTCACCAGGAGTCCGCCGGGCACTAACTCGGAGTCCAGCACCGTGACGGAGTAACCTTTACGCGCCAACTCTTCAGCGCAGGCCAGCCCGCCGGCTCCGGAGCCAACCACGGCAACTTTTTTGCCGTTGGGCGGAGCGGTGGCAGTATCGGTTTTTCCGCGGGCAAAAGCATATTCGACCAGGAACTGTTCCAAAGCCCTGATGGAGACCGGCTCGGACACTGAATCGAGCAAACACGCGCCTTCGCAGAGGTGATCGCTGGGACAGAGGCGAGTGCAAATCTCGGCCATGTTAGTGGCCGAGCCAAGCACGGCAGCGGCTTCGAGGAACCGCCCTTCGGCGGTGAGTTGCATCCATTCAGGAATGGGATTGCAAAGGGGGCATCCGCTGACACAGCTGGGGTTGGGGCACAGAATGCAGCGGCTGGCCTGTTCGCGGGCCGTGGCCTCGTCGTAGAGACCGTAGATTTCGAGGAAGTCAGCTGCTCGTTGGTTAGCTGAGCGCTTGGGCAGTCCCTGACGGGCCACGTCGCGCCACGCGTATTTTGAGTTCATGATTTTGCGAGCTGGTGCCGCTCATGACATGACGTTGGATTCCTCTCAAACTTCCGGATTTCAGCGCCTAGGCATAAGCGATTGTTCTCAATTATGACCACTCGGAACGGCAGCCTGCCATTCCGGCAAAGGATTTGCCGTGACCCGTTCAGGGTTGCCGCCGGCAATGGCAGCCGCGGCGGGTGTTGGAAGATTCATCCTGGCGACGGAGGTGGAAATCGTGCCGAGGACGCGCGAAGGGGCCACGCCCAGAGCAACAATGCCGCAAATCAAGAAGACACAGAGCGCCTTCGTGGACCAATCCAGCTGAATTGGAGTCAGATCGGCCGGATCGCGGAACCAGGATTCGCGAATGACACCCAGGTAGTAATAGACCGCAATGGCGGCATTGATTACGGCAATGATCACCAGGGCCAGGTAACCTTTCGACAGTGCGGCCGAGAGCAGGGTTAGTTTTCCCATGAACCCGACGAACGGTGGAAGGCCGGCCAAGGCGAACACGCCCACCGCCAGGGTTACCGCCAGCAAAGGCGCCCGGCGATGCAGTCCCGCCAATTGTTCGATGCTCACGTTGGTGCCATCGGGGGAGACCTTGCAGATCACCACAAAGCAAGCGAGAACCATGAGGAGGTAACCAGTCATGTAGTATATTGCGGCGGAGAAGCCGACCTGATCCAAGGCCACAAAACCAAGCAGAGCGTAGCCGGCATGCGCAATTCCCGAGAAACCCAGGAGCCGTTTGAAATCTTTTTGCAGAAGCGCAATCAGGTTGCCGTAGAACATTGAACCGGCCGCCAGGATGGCCAGGAGCGTGGCGACGGAGTGGTTATCCGGCGAAGCCAACGAAACAAAGCGCACGAAGACAGCGATGCCGCCCAGCTTGGGCAACGAGGCGATCAAGCTCGCGGTCTCATTCGCCGCTCCCTGGTAAACGTCCGGGGTCCAGAAATGGAACGGGAAAATGGCCAGTTTGTAGTATAGGCCACAAAGCATCATGGCCAGGCCGGCGATCGCCACCGGGGAGTGAATCAACGGCTGGAGCTTAGGCCACATCACGGTAAGCGAAGTGGTGCCGGTCAATCCGAAGAGGTAACTCATGCCGAAAAACATGATGCCGTTGGCCGCCACCCCGAACATGATGTACTTGATGGCCGATTCCATCTGGTTGCGTTGGCCTTCGCGCTCACGCCGCATCGGGATCAGCAGGTATAACGGAAAGGCGGAAACTTCGAGCGCCACCACGAGGGTGATCAAATCCACGCAACTGACCAGCATCGTCAACCCAGTCACGCTGATGATGAGGAATAGAAAATATTCCGGCTTCACTTCCGCGCGGATGTCCTCCAACCCCCCGCTCAACAGGAGAATCAGCTCCAGGCCGCAAGCGAAAACCAGCTTTAGAGATTGGGAAAACAGGTCGACGCGATAAGCTCCGTCGAACAGCGTGGCATCCTGGCCCAGGCAAAGAAGCGAGGCCAGGATAGCGGCCAGTGCTGTGACCAGGGCGACGGTTTTGGCCAACCGGGTGCGGGACTCGCCGAGGCAGACGAAAAACGAGACTAACGCACCGAGCAGTAAGGCCAGTTCCGGCAAAAATGTCAAAGTGCGCGTCATACTTTTCTTAAATCCGAAGGCCGAAATCCGAAGGCCGAAAGAAGGCCGAAGGCGGAGATCCGAAGGGGGATATTCGGATTTCGGGTTTCGGCCTTCTTTCGGGCTTCGGCATTCGGGTTTCGGATTTTACCTTGCGACAGCATAAGTACCGGTGGCGCTTTGAGATTGTTCGAGCAAATGCTGGACACTGGCGTGCATCACCTTGGTAAAGGGCGCCGGATGCAGGCCGATCCAGAAGACGAAAAGGAGCAACGGCGCCAAAGTTGCCAGTTCGCGAAAACCGAGATCGTTCAAGCGTGAATGGTCGGGATTGTGCGTGCCGCCGTAAGCGACTTTTTGAAGCATGCGCAGCATGTATGCCGCGGCGAGGATGACACCCGGAACCAGGCAGATGATGAGGATCTTGGAAACGGCAGCGCTGCCGCTCAGCACCGCGGCAAATCCGCCGCTCATGACGAGGAATTCGCCGATAAAACTATTTGTGCCAGGAAAGGCCAGAGACGATAACGCGAACACGCCGGCGAACAGGGCGAACACCGGCATAACCTTGCCCATCCCGGCCGCCTGAGCCAGGTCGCGGCTGTGTAATCGCTCGTAAATGATGCCGACCATGATGAACAGGGCGCCCGTGGTCACCCCGTGATTGATCATCACCAGCATGGCGCCTTCGAGACCTGCTTTATTCAAGGCGAAAATGCCCAGGGTCGCAAAGCCCATATGGGCGACGCTGGAGTAAGCCACCAGCTTCTTGAGGTCGGTCTGGGCCAAAGCGGTGAAACCGCCATAGAGAATGGCAATCACCGACAGCCAGAGAATAAATGGAGTGAAGTATTGCGTGGCGTACGGAGCCATGGGCAGTGAAAAGCGCAGGAAGCCATAGGTCCCCATCTTCAGCAGCACGCTGGCCAACAAGACGCTCCCGGCAGTGGGGGCTTCGACGTGCGCGGCGGGCAGCCACGTATGGAACGGAAACATCGGCACCTTGATGGCGAAGGAAATGAAGAAGGCCAGGAAAATCCAAAACTGGAATTGATGCGAGAAGGACCGCCCCATCATTTCGGGAATGCTAAAACTGCCGACCTTCAGATAAAGCGCGATGATCGCCACCAACAGAAACACCGAACCGGACATCGTATAAATAAAGAATTTGAGGGAAGCGTAAATTTTGCGCGGTCCGCCCCAGATGCCGATGAGCAAAGCCATCGGAATGAGCATGGCTTCCCAGAAGCAGAAGAACAGGACGAGGTCCAGGGCGCAGAAGACGCCGATCATGGCCGTCTCCATGATGAGCAGGCAAATCATGAACTCTCGCACGCGAGTCTGGATATAACGCCAGGAGGCCAGGACGCACAAAGGCATGACCAGTGTCGTCAGCAAAACCAGCAGCAGGCTGATGCCATCGACACCCACTGCGTACTGGATCTTGAAGGCAGGAATCCAAGAGGTCACCTGTTTGAACTGAAACTCGGCTGAACTGACATCGAATCGGAAATAGAGCGGCAGGGAGAACAGCGCCAAGGCAGAAGTGAACGCCAGTGTCCACCAACGCTGCAGGTTCTCCCGCTTGATAAGCGTGGCAACGGCCGCAGCGGCCAACGGGCTGAAAATCAGCACGCTCAGGGCGATTTGGTTATAGCTGAAATTCATCGGTAAGAATAAATCACGAAGGCCACGATCAGCACCGCCGCTACAGCAAAGGCGAACGCCAGGTTTTCCTGCATTTGACCCCGTTGCGCGAAACGCGCGCGCCGGCCGATGCCGCGCACGGTTTCGGCAATGCCATCGACAAACCCGTCGATAATCTCGTTGTCGAACAGTCCAGCCCGGCGAGCGGTTTTCATTAGCGGGATCAGTCCGGCAACACGGTAGAGTTCACCCACAATGGTATCGAAGGTTTGCACCGGCTTGCGGGCGACCCACAAGAAAGCGCGCCCGCCCATGCGATAAAACCAGTCGAGATCGAGGCTGATCTTGGGTTCGGGCCGGAGTTTTTTGAGCAAGAGGAAGAATCCAACACCTGTGAAGAGCAGGATCTGGAGAGTCTCGGAGATGTGATAGGCCGTATAGGGCTGATAATCGACGGGGTACGGCAACATCTTGTAGAGGTAAGGCGTGTAGCAGCCGATAAAAATGCACAAGGCCGAAGCGATGGCCATGGCCGCCATCATGTTCACCGGCGGTTCGGACGCACGATTCCAGACTTCCGATTTGGGCTGATTCTTTCCGAACCAAATGAAGTAGGGCACTTTTAATCCCGTATGAAGGAAAGTGCCGGCCGAGGCCAGAAGGAGCAGGAAACCAACCCAATATTTGTGTTGTTCGAGTCCCGCCGCGACGATCATGGATTTGCTGACAAATCCGCTGAACAACGGGAATGCGGAAATCGAAAGCCCCCCGATCAAGGTGAACACAAACGTCCAGGGCATTTTTTTCCACAGACCGCCGAGTTGGGTGAATTTGCTTTCGCCGGTCATGTGCAACACGGCGCCGCAGCCCATGAACAAGAGGCCTTTGTAGAGAATGTGGGCGAAAGCGTGGGCGCAGGCGCCGTTAATGGCCATGGCCGTGCCGAGGCCAACGCCCGCCACCATGTAACCAACCTGGCTGATGATGTGGTACGCCAGCAACCGGCGGCAGTCGTTCTCGAGCACAGCGTAAACCACACCATAGAGCGCCATAATGACACCCAGTGGCACCAGGATTTCCATGCCCGCAAAACCACGGCACAACGCGTAGACAGCGGTCTTGGTGGTGAAGGCGCACATGAACACCGAGCCGTTGAAGGTGGCTTCACTATAGGCATCCGGTAGCCAGGCATGCAGCGGCGGCACGGCGGCATTCAGAAGGAAACCAATCATGATCAGGTAAGTCGCAGTCGTAGGATGCTGCACGTCCAGTGCGTCGAATGACCAACTGCCCACGGTCCGGCAATGGATGACCATGCCGGCCAAGAGGGCCAATCCGCCGGCCACGTGGACCAACAAATAGCGCAGGCCCGCGGCCAACGATTCCGGCCGGCGCCTGAACCAAATCAGGAACACCGACGAGAACGCCATGATTTCCCAGAATAGGAAGAGGGTCAGGAAATCCCCGGCATAGATAGCGCCGATGGATCCCGCCACATAAACCCAGGCGGCAATATGCTGGACGTTTTCTTTGACGTGCAGCCCGTAAAGGGTGCCCAGGATGCACATCAGACTCATGATGTAGCCAAACACCAGGCTCAGTTTGTCTACCCGCCCGAATACCAGTTGCCAGTCCAGGAACTGAACGTGACCAAAACTGCCGATGCTCAGGTTAAGCGTGCGGGCAAAGACCAAAATCGGTATCAGCAGCAGGTAAGCCTTCTTAAGCCGCGCGGGAACCAACGGCAACAACAACGCCCCGAACAGAAGGATGAGCGAGGGATGAATCCAGAAGCTATTCATCGTAGTAATCCTCCCGAGTCATGATCCCCGCGTGCCCAAACCACTTCGAAGCGATGATAATCACCACGCAGCCGACAAAACCGAAAATCGACCAGAACGCCGGCAAATGCTCCAGCCGTGTGTGGGCGTGTTCCTTGTCAACGAACACTGCGTCCAGGACGATCAGCAGTGCCAGCAGGGCAAAGCAAATACGCACGACGATTTTGAGCCGATTGCGTAAAAATTCGATGAGCTGGACCAGTTTCATGAAATCAGGTTTTGGACGAAGCGCATGAAGAAGGCCGGGTAGAGGCCAATCAGGACTGAGATCACCGCCGTAATACTGAGAGGAATGACCAGGGCGGGATGAGCTTCGCTGTAGTTATGCTTCGCATCCGAGTCGGATTGTTTGCCGAAGAAGCCCTGGTAAACCACGGGCGCGAAATACGCCGCATTGAGGAGTGTGCTGGCCAGCAGTACGATAATGATGCCAATCGAGCCGGCATCCCAGGCGCCGTTGACGAGATACCATTTGGTGACAAACCCGGCGACGGGTGGAGCGCCAATCATGCTCAGCGACGCCAGGGCGAAGGCTCCGAAGGTCCAGGGCATCGCGCGCCCCAAACCGCTCATTTCGGAGATATTCTTTTTGTGCGTGGCGACATAGATCGCTCCGGCGCAGAAGAACAAAGTGATTTTCGAAAAGGCGTGGTTGGCAATGTGAATCAATCCGCCCTCGATGCCGGCCGGTGTGAGCAGCGCCACCCCCAGGATGATGTAAGAGAGTTGGCTGACGGTTGAATACGCCAGCCGTGCTTTGAGGTTGTCTTTGCTCAGGGCGACGATTGACCCGACAATGATCGTAATCGAGACGAAATAAGCCGTCGGCAGACCCAGGTTCAGCGAGTGCATCAGGTCCACGCCAAAGACGTAGAGCATGACGCGCACAGTAGAGAAAACGCCGACTTTGACGACCGCGACGGCATGGAGCAACGCGCTGACCGGGGTGGGCGCGACCATGGCGCTGGGCAGCCAATTGTGGAAAGGCATCACGCCGTTCTTGGCAAACCCGAGGACGCAGCAGGCATAGAGCGCGGCAATCAGTCCGTGATGCACGTTGGCCGGAATGATGCCGGTGTGGATGTTCGTGGCGAAATCGAGACTGCCGCTCACCACGTAAATGACGACCATCGCTGGCAGAACCAGACCCTTGGCTGTTGCGGTCAGGTAGGCGAGGTACTTTTTGCCGCCTTCGTAACTTTCTTCATCCTGATGATGAGCCACCAACGGGTAGGTGCAAATGCTGACGATTTCGTAAAAGAGGTAAAGCGTCAGGAGATTATCCGAGAAGGCACAGCCCATCGCGCCAAACAAAGCCAGGGCAAAACAGGTGTTGAACCGGGTCTGCGCGTGTTCTTCCAGTCCGCGCATGTAACCTGCCGAGTAGAACACGGTAATCATCCACAGGAACGACGCCGAAATGGCAAACACCATCGACAAGGCATCGGCGCGGAGCGAGAAACTCAAGCCGGGCAGTAATTCAAAAACCGTGTAATGAAGCCTGTGACCGCCGAGAACTGCCGGGACCATCGACGCGACCGTGATAAAGAGCGTAGCCGCGGCCAGGAAAGAACAGGTCTCGCGCACGTTGGGCCGTTTGCCATTGGCCATGACCAATCCCGCTCCAACCAAGGGGGCTAGGATGGCCAGTAAAAGTCGAGAATCGCTCAGGGGTTCCATTTTATCCCTTCAATTCGGCAAGCTCCCGGGTCGTGACGGAATGGTAGTTGCGATAAACCGCGACGATGATGCTCAGGGCAATGGCAACTTCGGCTGCCGCGAGACCCATGATGAAGAGCACGAAGATTTGGCCGACCGCCGGGTCGTGAACGGTGAATCGATTGAACGCCATGAGGTTGAGCGATGCGGCGGAAAAAATGAGCTCGCCGGAAATGAGCATTCCGATCAGGGTGCGTCGGCGGATCAAACCGAACACGCCGATGGCCAGCAGGAAAGCCGCCGCTACCAAGTACACATTCAACTGATTGTAAAGAAGCGTCATGAGTGTCTATCCGTGGTTGATTGCTGCAACCGGGGCGGGCTGAGTAGCCGGCCGCGCATCCAGGATCGGGTGAACTACCGCCTGAAGGCGGGACTCCGGAGCTTCGGGACGGGTGCGGCCGGCTCGTGCAATGGCGAGGGCGCCTAAGATCGCGACCAGGAGTGCCAGCGAGATTAGCTCGAAGGCCATGCTATAGGTCGTCAGCAATGCGCGACCCAAAATGGCGACCGATCCGTCGTTGAGCAAATCACCAGGTGCCGGCCAATTGGTTCGGCAACCCAGCCAGACCAGGCCGCAAAAAATCGCAATGACGATGAGCAGGGCCAACCCACCCCAGGCGACCGTGGAACCGCTTTTTTCTGTGCGCGGCGGTTCCTCGGGTTCGGCCAGCATGACCGCAAAGACAATCGTGACACAGACCGCGCCGACATAGATGAGGATCTCCATTAAGGCTAGAAATGGGCTGTGCAGAAAATAGTACAGGCCAGCCACGCCAAAACAGCATGTAGCCAAACCACACACGCTGTGGATCAAACGGGTGCTAGTCACCGCCAGACACGCTCCGAACGCCATGGTAAGGAGGCACACCACGAACACCGCAGTCGTGATTAGGTTGGAGGCCGGGAAAGCTGTCATTTGGCCTCCAGAGTGGTTTCGAGGGGTTTGGCCCCAACAGTGCTGGATGCGGCCGCGCTCTGGGTCGGGGAACTTTGCGGCGCCACCGTAGGAGAGGTGGTGGTTGCACCGTCCCGGCCGGTCGTTCGTTCCTCTTCCAATCGTTGAGCTTGGAGCCGCTGGAACAACTCCATGATGTAGTCCTCTTTGCGCGTGCTGGCCAGGTTGTACTCGCGGGAGAAACGGATCGCCCCATCGCGGCAGGCCTCCACACAGGAACCACAAAGACTGCACTTGGTAAAATCGAGGCGATATGAAGTAACTGTCTTGCGCCGGGCACCTTCCGGCTTAATGCCTTCGACGGTGATGCAATCGCTCGGACAGGCTTTCTCACAAAGCTTGCAAACAAAACATTTTGGCTGGCCGGTCGCAGGATCGCGCACCAGCTCGATGTGACCGCGAAAACGAGGCGGGATCTTTAAAGTTTCATACGGGTATTGCACCGTGATGATCGGTTTGAAGAACTGCCCGATCGTGATCTTCATCCCGATGAAGAGGCTTTTTAATCCAGAATAAACTTCGGCGACGAGGTTTTTCATGCCGGCATCAATTTGATCAATGCGCTCGTGAGCAATAGCGTGAAGAGGGAAACCGGGATCAGGATCTTCCACGACAGATTGAGCAGCCCGTAGAATTGCGTTCTAGGAAAGGTCCAGCGCACCCACACCACCGAGAACACCAGGAAGTACATCTTGATCAGAAACCAAAGCAAACCGGAGAAAACACCAAACGGACTTTGCCAGCCGCCCAGAAAAAGCACCGTCGCCAGGCTGCTGCCGAGCAAAATGTTGGCGTATTCGGCCATGAAGAAGACACCGAAACCCATCCCGGAATACTCAGTGTAGGCGCCCGCGACCAATTCGCTTTCGGCTTCGGCCATATCGAAAGGAGCGCGGTTGGTTTCGGCCAGCATGCAGGTATAAAAAATCAGAAACGTAATTGGCATCAGAGGATTGACCCAAACGCGGAACAGGTTCCAATGCCAGAACCCACCGGCCTGGGCTTGCACGATCTCGTTCAGGTTCATCGTGCCGTTGATCATGATGATCGTGATGACCACCAGGAGCATGGGGATTTCATACGCGACGTCCTGCGACACCACGCGCGCGGCCGAGATAATCGCATATTTGTTCCGCGAGGACCAACCGCCCAGCATGATTGCCATCACGTTGATCGAGCCGAACGCGAAGATCATCAGCAAACCCACGTTGATATTTCGCGCGGCCAAAGTCTGACTGAACGGCATCACCGCCAGGCCTATCAATGCAGGCGCCATCACCAACATCGGAGCCAGTCGGAACAGAGTGCGATCTACTCCGTCCGGAATAATCAGTTGTTTGGACAGCAATTTGGCCGCATCGGCAATGGGCTGCAGCAGCCCCGCCCAGCCCGCCTCCGTCGGTCCGGGGCGGCGTTGGAAACGGCCGGCGCCTTTACGCTCAACCCAAACGAGGTAAGCCGCATTCAGACCCACGAAGCTCATGATCGCCACGAGTGAGAGCAGTAAGCGATACGGCTCGGTCGCTAGTCTGGAGAGGACCTGCGTCATGGCGGAGTTCGAAATCCGAAGGCCGAAGGCCGAAGGCCGAAAGAAGGCCGAAATCCGAAGGCCGAATCAGAAAAGCGCCCGGGGGTAAGCGGAGCTGTTCGGATTTCGGGCTTCGAATTTCTTTCGCCCTTCGGCCTACGAGTTTCGGATTTCATGTTGAGTCACCGCCAAGGGTACCGGCCCTTGAGGGCGCCGCTTACCACGCGTTGGCATTTGTTGCGCATTATTTGTTTAGGTCGCCGCGGCTTCACCGGTCGATGTCTGGAATTACCAGGTCCAGGCTGCCCATTAACGCCAACGCGTCGGGCAAGAGCATCCCCTGGCTGGCTTCCTCGAACAGGCTGAGATTGGATAGACACGGCGTGCGCAGTTTTACGCGGTAGGGAATTTCTTTGTTGTCGCTGACCAACCGCACCATGAACCGGCCGCGGGCCGCTTCCACAGCGTAACAATAGTCGCCAGCGGGAAGCTTCAAGACGCGCGGGACCTTTTCCGCCATCACCGGCCCGGCCGGCAATTTGTCCATCGCTTGCTCGATGATGCGGAGGCTCTGCGCGATTTCCTCGAGGCGGACGAGGTAGCGGGCCATGGAATCGCCTTCGCGATAGCAGGGAATCTCGAAGTCAAAATCCGAATAAGCAGAATAGGATTCGCACTTGCGCACATCGTAGGGAACGCCCGAACCACGGATGACTGGCCCGGTCGCGCCGTATTTACGGCACATCTCGCGGCTGATCGGTCCGATGCCATCGAGCCGCTTGCGCAGGATGATATTCTCGGTCACCAGCTCGCGATACATCTTGAGCCGCGGCCGCATGTGCTGGACAAAGGCGCGGGTGCCGGTCAGAAAGGCGTCGTCCACATCGTTGTACAGACCGCCAATCCGGAAATAAGCATAGGTCAGACGCGCGCCGGTAATGCCTTCGAGGAGGTCAAGGATCTTTTCGCGATCGTCGAACGCATAAAGCAGCGGAGTAAATCCGCCCAGGTCCAGCAGGAAAGCACCCCACCAAACCAAGTGACTCGAGATGCGGTTGAGCTCGGACGTCAGCACGCGAATGTACTCGGCGCGGGGCGGGACCTGGATTTTGGCTGCACGCTCGACCGCGCCCACGAAGGCGTGCGTGTAGGTCATCGCCGAGAGATAATCGATGCGGCTGGTGTTGGGCAGGAATTGGGCGTACGGACGGTTCTCGCCCATCTTCTCCTGCATCCGATGGATGTAACCGCAGACGGGCTCAGCCCGGGTGATAAACTCGCCATCCATGGTCAGCTTGACGCGCAAGACTCCGTGGGTGGCGGGGTGCTGCGGCCCCAGGTTCAGCACGAACGTCTCCTGCGGCGCCTGGCGCACTAGCGCGCTTGCTTGTTCCTCGTTCGCAATCACGCGATGAAATCCTTCCGTAAGGGATGGTATGTAGCGTCCTCGGGCAATAAAAACGGCGCGAGATTCGGGTGTCCGGCAAACTCGATTCCGAAAAAGTCGTGCGTTTCGCGCTCGTGCCAATTTGCTCCGGGAAAAACCTGGGAAATGGATGGGAGCACTGGGTTGGCGCGCGGGACCTTGGTCCGCACCACAGCGCGCAATCCTGTGTTTGGGTGAAAGTAATCGTAAACGACTTCCATTTGTCCTTCGACCAGCCAGTCGACGCCCGTGATGGTGTCCAGGGCCAGGCCAGCCCGGTCCAGGTCGGCAGCGGCGTTCAGCACCTGGTCGGGAGAGACGATTGCGTTGAGGTGGTATCCCTTCAAAGCGTAATCGGCGACTTCCAAAGGGAAGGAGCAAAGGCTGAGCAAGTCCGGGCCCGGAAGCGGTGGGAACACAGGCGCCGCCATCGCGACCGGGCTTAAGGGCGCCTGAGTTGGTGGCTTCGGCGCGGTGGGGGACGGGGGCGGATCACCTTGGGCAGTCATGGGAATCACTCGGGCTTGACCACGGGCCAGCGGCGCTTGCCGGTTAACTTTTCTTCGAGCTTGAGAAGCCCCTCGATTAAGGCTTCGGGCCGCGGGGGGCAGCCGGGGATGTAAACATCGACCGGGAAGAGCTTGTCGACGCCTTCAACGACAGCGTATTGGCCGGGGAAAACGAATGGCCCGCCCGAAATGGCGCAGTTACCCATAGCAATCACCCATTTTGGTTCAGGCATTTGGTCGTAGAGCGTCTTTACCGCCGCCGCCATTTTCTTGTTAATCGTCCCGGCGACGATCATGACGTCTGCCTGACGGGGCGACGGGCGGAAGACCTCGGCTCCGAATCGAGCCAGGTCGAACCGGGAAGCACCCGCGGCCATCATCTCGATGGCGCAGCAGGCCAGGCCGAATGTTAACGGCCATAAGGAGTTGGCTCGGCCGAGGTCCAGCAACTCGTCCAGCTTGCCAAAGCGTACGAAGGGCGCGCAGTCCTTCAGGATTTGATCGTTTTGCGCTTCCATTCAAAAACTCCTTTCTTCCAGGCGTAAACGATGACCAGGGAGAGGATCCCCACAAACATCAGCATTTCGAAGAAATCACGGTTGCCCAGTTCTTTGATCCGGTTATAGACCAGGGCAACCGGGATCAAATAAAGGACATCCACGGCAAAGGCCACGAATACCAATGCGTAGAGGTAATAAACGGCACTGTAACGAATCCAGGCATCGCCAATCGGATCCATGCCGCACTCGATGTACTGTCCGGTCTTGTTGGCATAGTTGCGAGTCTTACGCGGTGAAATGAGATGGACCAGAACGATGGGACCGAAAGCGAAAACCAGGCCGCCCAAAGCAAAGGCGACCACATAAATCAAATCCCCGGACAACAGTTGGTCCATACGTTTTCCATTTCAGGAAAAGTACGCCGGACCAACAACACATAAGGTGGCAAATACTAACCTTCTATTGGCATTGCCAATGCATAAGAGGATTATATCATATAATTGGAAGGGATTGGCATCGCTTATGAATTAGCGTTGCAGTCGTAGCGCAGACTTTCCAGTCTGCTGTACCGCAGACTTTTAGTCTGCCTCCCAGGGGACTTGCACCCGGTCGAATTGTCAGCGCGCTTCCCCCGGGGTGCGCCGACGAGAGTCGACTGAAAGTCGGCGATACAGCAGGCGCGAACGCCTGCGCTACTCCGCGGTAGCGCAGACTTTCCAGTCTGCTGTACCGCAGGTCTCTGGCCTGCTGGGCGTAGGAGGGTGCCGGGCGAGAAATCGGGTTGATCAGTATGGGGACGCGCAGCCGACTGAAAGTCGGCGATACAGCAGGCGGGAACGCCTGCGCTACTCCGCGCAGCGCTTCCTCATAACCCTCTCGGCTAACCGCACCAATTTGCATTTTGAGGTTTGGAGCGCCGCGGGCCGCATAAATGCGGCGTTCGGGTTTGTTTCGGAACGCCGCCTTTATCCGGCAGGGGGTCCTAAATGCGAATGGCGGGGCACACCGGCCGCAAACCGCCGCAATCAATCACCATTGCACCGACTTGCGGCGCAACCTAGACTTCTCCTTGAGTGAAGCTCTCCGTCAAGAGTGATTACGCCGCACGCGCGGTGCTGGGCCTGGCCCGCCACTATGCGCTGGGCGCCGCGGTGCGGGTCGAGGATCTGGCCGCCGAACAAAGCGTGCCCGGCAATTACCTGGTTCAAATTCTGATCGAGCTTAAGGCCCAGGGAATCGCCCGCAGCGTCCGCGGGAAGGAAGGCGGTTATCTGCTCGCCAAGGCACCGGGAGAAATCACTCTGGGTGACGTTTTGCGCGCGGTCAATGGCGCAGTCTTTGACACTCCCGCGTTGAACGACCCGGAATGCCCCCCGGAATTGCGGAGGGCCTGGCAACGCTTGAAAGAGAGCCTCGAACGCGCCGCCGACGCCGTGACTTTTCAGAAACTGCTCGAAGAAGGTTCCGAGAAAGAGAAGATGTATTACATCTGAAGGGCCAAAACTATGAAATGAGGTTTTTGATCCGCTCAACGTCCTTGGTGGGGGCCTGGCAGGCCGTGCCGGTGCAAACGTACACCGTCGCGCCGCCGGTGGCGGGCAGCGTCTTGGCAAACGGTTCAACCGGACCCGCGTTTCCCAAAACGACTTTGTTTGGCTGATAGACTGAATGAATGGACTGCAACAGCCGCCGCGTGTCAGCTTGCGCCGGATCGCCCGAACAAACCGCGCGCTTCGGCTCATCGAGTGAAAAGTCCAGGGCTTGCAGCAGAAAGGGCACTGCCTGGGGAAACTGTTCAAGCCTCGCGGAAAACAGGCGGAGGGTTTTTTCGGCGGCTTCGAGCAGATCCGTTCTGCCCGCAATGCGGCCGAGCTTCAGCAAGGCCAGGCACACGACCGAGTTGCCGGACGGTTGGGCGCCATCGTAATCCTCTTTTATTCTGAGGATAAGGTCCTCGGCTCCCGGGGCGGTCTGCCAGAAACCGCCCCGAGCTGAGTCGAAAAACCGATCCAGCGTTGCGCCGGCCAAAGCCAGGGCAAATTCCAGGTGCTTTTGCTCCAGCGTCGCCTCGTAGAGTTCGACCACGCCGGAAAGCAGAAAAGCGTAGCCTTCGAGCAGTTGCACCGCATCCCGTTGGCCGTCGCGCCACCGATGATATAGAACCTGGTGCTGCTCATCCCAGAGTTTGCCCCGCAGAAAGGCGAGGTTCTGCTCTGCGGCAGCCAGGTATCGGTCCTCCCCCAATACCACCGAGGCACGCGCCATCGCCCCGAGCATTAGTCCATTCCAGGACGCCAGGATCTTATCGTCCAGGTGGGGCCGCACGCGTTTTGCCCGCGCGTTGGACATTTTGCTCTTCGCCGACGCGAGCCATGCCGCGTCAGCGGCCGCAAGCTGCGGGTCGGCGATGCTCAGGACGTTCTGGTTCGTCAGGGGCTGGGGATGGCTGTGATCCACAAAGTTTCCCTGCTCGGTTATCCCGAAGTAACGTGTCGCCACGTTGAATTCTTCGGGCGCAAGAAGGCTGGACAGCTCCTGGCGCGTCCAGCAATAGAATTTCCCTTCATGCCCTTCGCTATCGGCATCCTCAGCGGAATAGAATCCGCCTTCCGGATGCGTCATGTCGCTCAGCACGTAATCGAGAATGTCGCGGACGACCTCGGCATGCCGGGTGTCGCCACCCACCAGGAAAGCATCCAGGTACAACTGCGCGAGTTGGGCGTTGTCATAAAGCATTTTCTCGAAATGCGGCACCAACCATTGGGCATCGACGGAATACCGGGCAAAGCCGCCTGCGAGTTGGTCATGAATCCCGCCGGCGGCCATCCGCTCGCAGGTATGGAGCACCATCCGGACGGCTTCTTCATCCTGAAAGCGCCGGGCATAACGCAGCAGGAATTGCGGTTGGCTGGGCTGGGGAAATTTGGGAGCGCCGCCGAAGCCGCCATGACGAGGGTCATAACTTTGTTTGAACAGAGCGCCGGCCCGTTTCACGGTCTCAGGCGATAAACCGGCTGCCGGAGAGTCTTGCGCCGCCGCCAACGCTTGTTGCATTCGCGAATGAATGTCGCCGGCCGAATCGGCAATATCCTTTCGCCGGGTGGACCAGAGTTCATGAATTTGCCGCAGCAACTGCAGAAAGCCCGGCCGGCCATATTGGCTGGCTGGAGGAAAGTATGTGCCCCCGAAAAATGGCTTCCGCTCCGGAGTCAGAAACGCGCTCAAAGGCCAGCCCCCTTGCCCCGTGGTCGCCTGCACGAAGGTCATATAAATCCGGTCCACATCGGGCCTTTCCTCTCGGTCCACCTTGATGCTGACAAAATGCGCATTCAGGAACTTTGCCACGGCCTCATTTTCGAACGATTCCCGCTCCATCACATGGCACCAATGACAGGTCGAATAGCCAATACTCAGGAAGATCGGCCGGTCCAGCTTCCGGGCGGCGGCAAAAGCCTCTTCGCCCCAGGCGTGCCAATCGACCGGGTTGAACTGATGCTGCAAGAGGTACGGCGACTTTTCGAGCGCCAGCCGGTTTTTAGGCGCTGCCGCCGACGTGGCCGGATCGTGGTTCATCCGGCACCATAGTTCCAAGGTTCCGAAAGCGCAAAATTGGATTTACTCGTCACCCCGGCAGGCCTGCTGTACTTTGCGCCGATGTTAACCGCCCGAGCTTGGAACCTCTTCGCCGTCGTGCGGTTGCTCCTGTGCGTAGCCGCTTGCTTTGTCTGCGGGTCGCTCCTGGCGGCGATGCTCCATCACGTGGCCCTTGGGCGGGAGGAGGACTTGCGCCTCTACCGCATGATGAAGGCGGCGTTGGGCTGCCTGGCTATTTCATTCCTGTTCGCTTATCGTCCTTGGACTCCGGACAATTGGATCTTCCGATTGATCGTATCCGTGGTGCTATTTTATGCCGGCTTCGCTTTCGGTGTGCTGGCCCAGCCCCACTCGGCCGAGGCGCTTAAACCATCCATCAGCTTCATGGTGGTGGCGGCTCTGAGTTTGCAGGGCGCCACCTTGATTTTGATTCCCCATTTTCTGCAAGAACAGCGCCTCACGTGGCACGAGGCATTTGGATTTCGCCATGACCGCCGTCGCGCGTTCATTCTGGGGATTATTGTGGCTTGTGTGTTTTTGCCTATCGGCATGGGATTGCAATGGCTCTCCGCTCAGGTGATGCTCCACCTGCCTCAACTCCATCTCCAACCCCAGGAACAGGAAAGCGTGCAGACCTTGGAAATGGCGGTGACGTGGTTCAACCGTTTGGCTTTGGGCGCGATCACCGTCGTGCTGGCGCCCGCGGCCGAGGAAATGCTCTTTCGTGGGATTCTTTATCCCGCCATTAAGCAAGCGGGTTTCCCGCGCCTGGCCTGCTGGGGCACAGCGCTGCTCTTTGCCGCCGTGCATCAGAACCTGGTGACCTTTGTGCCTTTGACGGTTCTGGCTCTGGCCCTGATCTGGCTTTATGAACGCACGGATAACTTGTGGGCGCCCATTACTGCCCATGCCATGTTCAACGCCATGAACTTCGTCATCCTTTATTCCACTCTAGGCCCGCCGACCCGCATTAAATGAAGGAGTTTGAACTGATCCAGCGGCTCACCCGATCGTTGCCTCTCAACTCTTCAGTGGTCATAGGATCGGGCGACGACTGTGCCGTGCTGGACTTTGGGCTGAGCGATCGCGTCCTGTTATTCAAGACTGACGCGGTGGTCGAGGGGATCCATTTTCTGGCCTCCGACGCGCCTGAGGATATCGGACGCAAATCCCTCGGCCGTTGCCTAAGCGATATCGCCGCCATGGCCGGAACACCCACCGCCGCACTCATCACTTTGGCTTTGCCGACCAACTTTGAGCCTGAATTCTTGGACCGTATTTATCAGGGGATCAGTTCACTCGCGCGCCAATTTGAGGTCGCGGTGGTTGGAGGCGAGGTCACTACCAACCCCGAGCGGTTGCTCATTTCCGTCTCCTTACTGGGCTGGGTCGGTCGAGGCAAAGCCGTGCTCCGGTCTGGCGCCAGGCCGGCCGACGCGGTGTTCGTCACCGGTGAACTGGGCGGCTCACGAGCGCAAAAGCATTTCCGCTTCGAGCCGCGCGTTCGCGAGGCCCAATGGCTGGCTCAGCACTTCTCGATTCACGCCATGATTGATTTGAGCGACGGCCTCGCCGGCGATTTGCCCCACCTCCTCGAAGCCGGCGGGGTGGGGGCCGAGTTGCTCGCTTCGGCTATACCGATTAGCAAAGAAGCACGCCGCGCCGCCAAAACTTCGTCGGCGGCCAAAACCCCGCTTTTGGCCGCGCTCACGGATGGGGAAGATTTTGAGCTGCTTTTCACTGTGGCGAGTCGAGACGCAGTCGCTCTTTTGGACGGTTGGAAAGAGCGGTTCCCGCGGGTGCGTTTAAGTTGCATCGGCAAGATCACGCCCAACCCAGGCATTGTCATTCGGGATAAACAAGGAATCCGAGAGCTGACGGTTCATGGTTACGAGCATTTCGCATAGTCCCTCCGAAACCGAAACGCTGGGAGAAGCTTGGGGCCGTACGGTCGCCTTCGGGCTGGTGATCGCACTCTGCGGCGATCTGGGCGCGGGCAAAACGCAACTCGTGAAAGGACTCGCTCGCGGCCTCGGCATCACCGCGCGGGTCCAGTCGCCCACTTTCGCCTTGATTAACTCCTATCCCGGCGGCCGCTTGCCCCTGTTTCATCTGGACCTTTATCGCCTGGAAACTCCGCAGCTGGTTTTGGCCGCCGGACTGGAAGAATATTTGCATCCAAATGGAGTGACGGTGATCGAATGGGCCGAACGCTGGTTCATCAAAAAACCGGGGAGCGCGGGAACGTTGCTCGAAGCTGTGGACGGCGCCATTCCCCGCTACTCGACCGCCCATCAGGCCGCGTTGCGATGGGTCGAGATTGAAGTTTTGGGCGAAACGGAACGGCGCATCTCTTATGAAGATATTGGCGCTTGAGTTTTCTTCGGCGCAACGGAGCGTCGCCATTGTGCAAGCCGCCGGGGCGCACGACGGCTGGATCGAGCATGAAGCTGTGCAAAGCGGCCCAGCCAGTACGCCCCTGACCCTCATTGATCAGGCGCTGCGCCACGCGGCGTTGGAGCGGGAGCAGATCGATCGGCTGGCAATCGGACTCGGCCCCGGCTCCTATAACGGGATTCGGGCGGCGATTGCGCTAGCCCAAGGCTGGCAGTTGGCGCGCGGAGTCAAATTGGCCGGGCTAAGCAGCGCAGAGTGCATCGCCGCGCAGGCACAAACCGACGGGTTGCGGGGAACGGTCGCGGTGGCAATCGATGCTCAGCGGGGAGAGTTTTACCTGGCCATCTACGACCTGACTTCCATCGGTTGGCGTGAACTCGAACCGCTGCGCCTCGCCTCCCCAAACGGCGTTTCGGAATGCTGCGCCAAAGGTCAGACGATAGTCGGCCCTGAGTTAGACCGGTGGTTTCCCCAGGCAAAGAATGTTTGGCCGCGGGCCGTCACGCTCGCGAAAATGGCCATGCTGCATAGCGAATTCATTCCCGGCGAGAATTTGCAGCCCATCTATTTGCGGCCAACCTCATTTGTCAAAGCGCCCCCACCCCGTGCGCTGCCGCAATAGCGCGCTTAGCGAACACTGTTTCATCGCTCCTATGCAACCCAAGGCAATGGGCCCGTCTGGCCTCAGGCCTGAGTTGGGCTATTTCGGTCGGCCCGTTGGGCCGAGACATCGCGGGCGACGGCCCGGCTCCTGTGCTCTCCTGTGCGGCGAGACGCACAGTTTCCTTTGGGTCCCTTCCGGGGTATATGGCAGGCGTGTGCCCAGCCCGCTTTACCTCAGACTGCGGTTGGCCCGCAGGTGGATCCGCAGCCGATCTCCCTGCTAATTCCGTTTTCCCTCCGCGGCGCCTGAACGCCTTCTATTGACATTAAAGTGACAAATTGTTAACTTCGTTAAATAAGACCTGAGAACCATGAAAACCCGCCCAAACTCTCCCGCCCAGAAATGTGCCTTTACCTTGATTGAACTGCTGGTCGTCATCGCGATCATCGCGATCCTGGCAGCGATGCTTCTGCCTGCGCTTTCGCAAGCCAAGAACCGCGCGCAGGAAACCACGGATCTGAACAACAATCGCCAGTTGATGTTGGGGATGACGATGTACGCCACGGATCAGAATGATATTATGCCGGGGTGTGGCTGGGGCACCGATTCCGATTCTTGGGCTCATGCAAAGAACCTTCCAATTTACAACGGCGCCACCACTCCGCTGACCTTCACCATGCAGCAATCAAACCAGATCAACTTTGCGCGCCTGGGCGAGTTGTTCCCTTACATCAAAACTGAGAAAATTCTTTTGTGCCCGGCCGACAAGCCCGACAGCAAGTTTTATCAGCGAAACATCCTGTTCACCAGCTATGTATGGAACGGGGCAATTTGCGGTTACGGTCATCTCGCGGGAAAAGACGGCGTAGCGGGCCACGGCAGCTATAAGATCAGCCAGTTCCCTTCTCAATCCATTATTCAATGGGAAACGGATGAGCAGACGCCCTTCTACTTCAACGATTGTTCGAGTTATCCAGACGAAGGCATTTCCGGGCGTCACGGCAAGGGCGCCACTGTAGGCTTGGTCTCCGGTAGCACTGAGAAGATCAGATTGGTCCAATGGTACACGGATAAATACGCTGGAGCCCCCTCCCCCGCTCACGGGAGTACCATGAACCCTGCCGCGCTCCCGAATCAAGTTTGGTGCAATCCAGCTCATCCGCACGGCTTGGAAAATAATTGACTGGGGGTGCATCAACCCGCGGAGGTATAGTATGTTGAAAAGCTCGATAGTGCCCTTTGTCACCGCGCTTGCATTGGCTGTCTCCATTGCTGCCTGTTCCAAGAAGCAGCCGGCTCCTGCGCCTGTTGCTCAAACTGAAACCGAGCAAACCAACGCTGCTCCTGCCGAAGCGCCTCAGGCGGACGCAACGCCCGCAGCTCCCTCCGGTCCTGTTTTTGATACCTCCCAATTTAGCGGAGATCCCAAGCAAGCCATGGCGGAAGCCGACGCTGCTTTCCGCCAGCGCGAATACGAAAAAGCAGTTCGAACGATGTTGGCGGTCCAACAGGCTCAGCTCAATGCACAACAAGCTGAGGCGGCTCGCCAACAAATGATCGCCCTCCAACGAAACCTGGCAAACGCGGCGGCCAGCGGGGATCCGAACGCGGTTCAGGCCGCCCAGATTTTGCGCGCCGCGCACAGCCATTGATTTTGCCGGGCCGCCGCTGTGTCGCTGCGAACCTAACGAGTAATCGAGAGCTTTGCTCAGCTCGGTGAGGGAGCACAGCACCGAGGACCTGTGCAGCAACCCTGGGGGCCGCCCTACGCTCGTCTTAGCCGGGCCACATATGCGCCGTCCGTCGCGTCGTTGCAAGGGGCTAATTCCCGTTCACTCTCCAACGTGAGCCACGGATTTTCTGCCAACAGCCTGTTAATCACCTGCCGGTTTTCCTCCGGCTCCAAACTGCACGTGCTGTAAACCAGGGTTCCTCCTGGCCGGACTAAGCCGGCAGCCTGGTGGAGTAACTCCAGCTGGGTTTTCTTCAATCGATCCATCTCTGCCGGAGAAATCCGCCAGCGCAGATCGATCCGTCGGCGCATTACACCCGTATTCGAACAGGGCGCGTCGACCAAGACCCGGTCGAACAAGTGCGGAGTGCCGAGTGCGGAGTGCGGAACTGGGGAAGAATGCGGATTGGCGGACGAATTCGGAATGGCAGGCTGCGCTGCATTCCGCACTCCGCACTCCGCATTCCGCACTATAAGGGCTCCGAGTCGGGCGCAGTTTTGCTCGATGAGTTGCAGGCGTTCGGGGCTGGTGTCGTGCGCCACTAACTGGCCCTGGTTGGCCATAAGCTGAGCGATATAGGTCAGCTTCCCGCCAGGGGCCGCGCACAGGTCGAGCACCTTTTCTCCCGGCTTCGGATCGAGCTCATGCACCGCCAGCAGCGTGCTCGGGTCCTGAATGTAAAAGAAACCTTGTTGAAAACTGGATAGCCTGCGCAGCGGCGGATGCGACTTGAGCTCGAATACCAGGTTGTCCGCAAACCAATCGCGTCCAACAAAGTCGTACTCGACATTTTCATCGCGCCAAATCGGCAGCAGCTTTTCCGCGGCGATCTTGAGCGTGTTGATTCGGGCGAAGGTCGGCGGAGGGGTGTTGTTCCAGGCTAGCAGTTTTGCCGTGTTCTCCGGGCCCCAGCGCTCCTGCCATCGCCTGACCAGCCATTCAGGATGTGAGTAGCCGAGGGCCGGTTGGTTGTTCTTGAGGTCATTCAGCAGCTCCCGCGTGGCCTCGAACTCGCGCAGATACCCGCGCAGTACCGCATTGATGAACCCCGCTTGCGGTCCAAACCCGCGGCGCTTGGCCAGCTCCACGGTCACATTTACGGCCGCATGATTGGGAATCCGTTCGAGCCAGAAGATTTGGTACAGGCCCAACCGCAGCAGGTCCTGCAACGCGGCTCTTTGTTTCCGCTCGCCGGTCTTGCGCCCAATCAAAAAATCCAAGGTAGCTTGCCACCGGGTCACCCCATAAACCAATTCCTGGCACAGACCACGGTCAGCACTGTTCAATTGCGCCTGCCCCAAGGCCTGCTCCAGCAGGTCTTCGGTGAATTCCCTCGCCCCCCGGCGTCCCAGAACCTCAACCGCAATTTCTCTTGGTTTTTCCCCGCTCACAATCTTTAATAAAGCTATTCCGCGGGTGGGGCGCGAGCGATAAGATACCTTATGAGAGAAGAATTCGAGAAAATGGCGACGGCCGGCAAGCTGGACCGGCGTCACATCGACGCGCTGGTCGAGTTGACCAACAGTGGCTTCTGCATGCACCGCAGCTGGGGCTTTGGCAAAATCCGCACCGTGGATACCGTCTTTGCCCGTTTCACCATCGATTTCACGAATAAGCCCGGTCATACCATGGACCTGGCCTTTGCCGCCGAGTCGCTTAAACCCATTGCCAAGGATCATATTCTCGCGCGCAAAGCCGCGGACCTGGAAGGCTTGCGTCAGATGGCCGCCACCAATCACCTTGAATTGGTTAAATTGGTCCTCAACAGTTATGGCGGCAAGGCGACCACCGACCAGATCCAACAGGCGCTCGTGCCCGATGTCATTCGCGATGATTGGAAAAAATGGTGGGAAGCCGCCAAACGCGAGCTCAAGAAGGACGGTCATTTTCAAGTCCCGTTGAAGAAAACCGAGCCCATCGTTTACCAGGTCAAAGAAGTGTCCCTCCAGGACCGGTTGCTCAGTGACTTTCGCGCCGCCAAGGGCCTCAAGGCGCGCTTGCTCGTGGCGGGCGAATTCCTCAAAAGCTCGGCTGACCTGGCCGATAAAACCGCCGCGGCCACCGAAGTCATTACCGCTTTTAACGCGGAGATCCCCAGTTACCAACGCACCCAGCCGGCGGTGGCCCTGGAAGCCATGTTTGCCCGCGACGACTTACGCGAGATGGCCGGTCTGGCCCCGACGCCCGGAGAATTGGAAGCCAGTGCCATCTGGTCCCAGGACTTGAAGCTCGGGCCGCTCATGGAGCAGCTCCCAGCCGCCAAGCACCGGCGCGCCCTGGAATCTTTCAAAGCTGCCAACCCGGAGCACTGGACTGAAGTCCTCCGCAACACGCTCAATACGGTTTCAGCCAAGCTTTGCCGGGAGTTTGCCAGTCTGCTCATCCACGAAGGCAAGATGGATCAGCTCAAGGAAACCCTGGCCCGTCTGATCAGCCAGCATACGGCCAGCAGTGAATTGCTTCTTTGGCTCGCCAAAGAACGCAATGATTCCTACGCCGATATCCTCGGACCCGAAGTCTTCCGCGCCATGCTCACCGCCATGGAACGCGACCAGTTTAACGAACGCCGCTCCAATCGCCTCCGCGACTTCATCCTGGACGACCAGGAATTGCTGGTCGAGTTGATTGGTTCGGCTGACCTCGAGGTCATCAAGGATTTGACCCGCGCCTTGCAGCTTTCGCCCTCGTTCGATGATATGGACAAACGCTCGCTGCTGGCGCGCATTGTCAAAAGCTATCCCGCCATCCAATCGCTCATTTCGGGCGAGCAGTCCAAGCAGGAAACTCACTTGATCGTCTCGTGGGAAAGTCTCGAACGCCGCAAGAACGAGTACCGCGAGATGGTTGAGAAAAAAATTCCGGCCAACTCGAAGGAGATCGCCATCGCGCGCAGCTATGGCGACTTGCGCGAGAATCACGAGTACAAAGCCGCCAAAGAAATGCAAAAACTGCTCATGAAGCAGAAGTCTGAACTCGAAACGCAGTTGGTTCGCGCGCGCGGAACCGATTTTGCCAACGCCCGCACGGATACCGTCAGTATCGGAACGATCGTCCGCGCCACCGATCTCGAAGCCAATCTGCCGGAACAATTCACCATCCTCGGCGCTTGGGATTCCGACCCGGACAAAGGTATCGTCAGTTATCTCTCTCCCATGGCTCAAGCGCTCCTCAATCACAAAGTGGGCGACGAGGTCGAATTCGAGGTGCACGGCCAACGCCATCATCATCGCATTGATGGAATCGAGCCCTATAAGGCCGCCGTCCCAGCCACGGTGGCCGTCCAATAGCCCGGCGCGCGGACTTCCCAAGTCCGCAGCGACCCCCGAACTGTGGCTGGCGAAGCGCCAGGTTTGGCGTCAGTAGCTGATCGTACGTTCCTGCGGGCAAAATGCCCGCGCTCCGGCGCGCGGACTTCCCAAGTCCGCAGCGATCCCCGAACCGGGTCGGGCGAAGCGCCAGGTTTGGCGTCAGCAGGTGACCGGATGTTCCTGCGGGCAGAATGCCCGCGCTCCGGCGCGCGGACTTCCCAGGTCCGCAGCGACCCCCGAACTGTGGCTGGCGAAGCGCCAGGTTTGACGTCAGCAGGTGATCGGACGTTCCTGCGGGCAAAATGCCCGCGCTCCGGCGCGCGGACTTCCCAAGTCCGCAGCGACCCCCGAACTGTGGCTGGCGAAGCGCCAGGTTTGGCGTCAGCAGGTGATCGGACGTTTCCTGCGGGCAAAATGCCCGCGCTCCGGCCCAGAATGCTCGCGCCCCGCTCCTTTCATAATGCTTATCCGTTCTATTTAATTGATTAGCTATGCCGATGTGGCCATGATTGGCACATGGCCGACCTCAAACGACGCCTGCCCTCTCCGCCTTACAACCCTGGTCTCGGCAAGTTGGTTTCGGGTAAATGCGTTTGGGATGGCTTGGCGAAGCCTGGCGATAAAAAGGCGGGATTCCGCGGCTGGCATGAGCGTGGCTACCTTCCACACCGGGACTCCCCTGAATTAACTCAGTTTATCACCTTCCATTTGAGGGATGCTTTCCCCCGGGTCCTTCGTTCTGAATGGGCTGCCTTATTGAAAATCGAGAACAATCGCGAGCGTCGCAAAGTCATTGAAGCTTATCTGGACAAAGGCCGCGGAGAATCGTGGCTGCGAGATCCTGAGATCGCTGGCATCTGTGAGAAAGCCCTTCGCTGGTTTGATGAAGCGCGGTATCAGCTGAAAGCATGGTGCCTTATGCCAAACCACGTGCACGTCCTCGTTGAGGTCACGACCGTGCCAATGTCCGAATTTGTAAAGAGTTGGAAAGCTCACACCGCGCGCGAGGCAAATCGCTTGTTGCAGCGGCAAGGAACGAGCTTCTGGGCGGATGACTATTGGGATACGTACATGCGCGACAGCGACCATGAGCAGCGTGTGGCTCACTACATCGAAAACAATCCCGTGAAGGCCGGCCTGGCGCGCTTACCTGCTGATTGGCAGTGGAGCAGCGCCCGGTTTCGGGATTCCTTTAGCAAGCTTCGGGTGCCCGCGCTCCGGCGCGCGGACTTCTGAAGTCCGCAGCGATTCACGAAGTGGTTCCGGCGAAGCGCTAGGTTTGGCGTCAGTAGGTGATCGGACGTTCCTGCGGGCAGAATGCCCGCGCTCCGGCGCGCGGACTTCCCAAGTCCGCAGCGATGCACGAAGCGGTTCCGGTGAAGGGTCAGGTTTGGCATCAACTGGTTGTCGTTGGTTGCTGCGGGCAGGATGCCCGCGCGCCGACCCCCTTGAATCCTCGAAATCCTGGTGTATGCTAGCTGGACTACCATCGCACCGTAACCAGGAGATTCGTCATATGGTTTATGCAGACGACCCGGCCGGCGAAGGAAGAACCGAACCTATCGGTCCAGCCTCGATTCTGATCGCACGCGAGGATTTCTGGGCGGACACGTGCCGCGATACGCCCCAGATGCAGCATCCGTCGCATGATGTGGTTGAGCTTTATCGCAGATACGGCTGCCGTTTCTGCACTCCTGGGCGCCAGCAAATCCAGTACGTGTTGACGGCGCTGGATTCCGCAGTGGCCGGTTGGGAGAAACAGCACCCGGAACTGTTTTACCAGACGCTGGAACTCAACTATCCCGAACTGGTCAAACGCGGTTGAAACGGTGATCTACGGCTGCAAGCTGGCAAGCGGCAGCGCGTACTTGAGCCGATCCGGATCCCGCACGCACCACCAATTCAATGGATTGACCGAACGTCCAAATTTGAGGAATCGCACGCTGCCATCCGCGCAGCCGAAGTTCGCTCCCCCTGAGCGGGTCGGGGTCAGGTAGTTGGAATGGGTGCCGTGCTGGATTTTGTCGGTGAGGTTGTCTCCCGTGTCGAACAGATCCATCCAATAATCCTGGGCGTCATGCCGTTTCTCGCCCCAAACAACGGTTTCCGATGGTTTGACGATACTCGTTTCTTTCATCGAGAATTCCTGCCGCGGGTTGCTCGCAATGGCGGCCGGGAAGTAATCGTTCCAGCCGTTCATCATGTAGCTGCGCAGGGAATTGTCGGCAAAATACTTTGGGCTGGTTGCTCCCAGATTGGCGGGCGGGACGCCACGTTTCAGGTCGGTCGGACAAGCCAGCAGGTTCGTGTTTCGATAAATCTCCAACAATTCCGTGGGCCAGCGGACCACGTCGCTACGAGGCGGAAATAGACCACGGTTTTGGTCCATATACAACTGCACCGCCAACTGCAGTTCCTTAAGATTGTTGAGGCATTTGACCCGATTTGCACCTTCTTTGGCTCGGGATAAGGCCGGCAATAGCAGCGCAGCCAGGATCGCAATAATGGCGATCACCACGAGTAGTTCAATCAGCGTGAAGGCCGTTTCCCGATTCGACGGCGCAGGGCGAGGGGGTAGGGGCTTTGGGCTCATCCGACAGCTCCAGCATCCCCGTCACACTTGATTGAGGCAAGAGAAAACCCGCTGAGTGGCTGTGTCATCGTAATGCAACCCCGGGACTCGGAACATTCGATGCGAGCCTCGGCCTGTCATTAACACCGTGCTTCAGCGCGGTGCATTGTAGTGGCACGCATTTAAGCCGTTTGAAACGGCTTCCATTCGTCGGACGCCATTCACCGGGCTCAAGCCGCGGTGTTGATGAGAGTGGACTTGGTCATCGATTCTCAGGATCAGAGCGGTCCAACATTCTCAGTGAATTCACCAAAGCGGAAGGAGCCTGCCCTGGGGTGTTTTACCCCAGGCTCGAGCAGGCAAACAATTTGCCCGGCAGTTGGCGGCCACCTAACTTAATCCTGGGCTGGAGCTCATGCCACCGCTGAAATACAAACCAATTGAGAGCTACGGTCTGATTGGAGATTTGGAGACCATTGCGCTGGTGGGCATGGACGGGTCGATCGATTTCATGTGTCTGCCGCAATTTGACTCCCCGTCGATTTTCTGCGCCCTGCTCGATTCTCGGCGGGGCGGCTCCTTTTCATTGGCGCCCGTCATCAGCAAACCGACCCATAAACAACTTTATCTCCCCGATTCCAATGTCTTGCTGACTCATTTCCTGGCTGAAGCCGGCATGGCCGAGGTATCGGACTTCATGCCCATCGCCGGCCTGGGCCATTCCCACGGCCTCATCCGTCGCGCCAAGTGTATTCGCGGCGATGTGCCTTTTCGCATGGTCTGCGCGCCCCGCTTTGATTACGGCAGGGCCACGCATCGCGTTCATAAGAAATCTCGCGAAGTGATTTTTATCAGTGACGGCCCGGATAAAACCGCGTTGCGCCTGCGCAGCGAGGTCCCGTTGCGGGTGGTTAACGGCGATGCGCTCGCCGAGTTCAAACTGCGTTCGGGCGAAAAAGCCACCTTCATTTTGGAAGATGCCAGTCAGAAAGGCGAATCGCCTTCGGCCGCACCCGACTACGCCGTGAAGGCGTTTAAAGAGACGATGGATTTCTGGCGCAATTGGATTCAGCGTTCCCAGTACCGCGGGCGTTGGCGCAACATGGTGAATCGTTCGGCGCTCACGCTTAAATTGTTAACTTCGGCCCGGCATGGTTCGGTGGTCGCTTCCGCCACCTTTGGGCTGCCGGAAGAAATTGGCGGGGTACGCAATTGGGATTACCGATATACCTGGATCCGGGATGCCTCTTTCACGATGTATGCCCTGATGCGCCTCGGGTATACCGAAGAAGCCACGGCATTTATGCGTTGGATCGAGGCCCGTTGCGCCGAACTCAAGGACCACATGCCTTTGCAGGTTATGTATGCCGTTGATGGCCGCCAAAATCTTCAGGAAAACATTCTGCCGCACTTCGAGGGCTATCGCCGATCACGCCCGGTCCGGATCGGCAACGGCGCGCACGATCAGCTTCAGCTCGATATCTACGGTGAGTTAATGGATTCGGTTTACCTGTACAACAAATTCGGCGAGCCGATTTCCTATGATTTCTGGCTGAACCTGACCCGCTTGATTGATTGGGTTTGCGAAAACTGGCAACGGCCGGACGAAGGCATTTGGGAAGTTCGAGGCGGCGCGCATGAATTTCTCTATTCGCGGGTCATGTGCTGGGTGGCGCTCGACCGCGGTATTCGCCTGGCGCAAAAAAGGTCGTTTCCCGCCCCCATGCTGCGCTGGTTGCAGATCCGGGATCAAATTTACCGCGATGTTTACGAGACGTTTTGGGATCGCGATTTGCAAACGTTCGTCCAGTTCAAGGGCAGCAAGACCGTTGACGCTTCGGCCTTATTGATGCCCCTGGTCAAGTTCATCGGCCCCAGCGATCCGCGCTGGCGCTCGACTCTTGCCTTCATCAACCGCAACCTGGTCGAGGATTCGCTCGTTTACCGCTATAATATCATCCAAGGCGCCGACACCGGGTTCCCCGGCGGCGAGGGCACCTTCTCCATGTGTTCCTTTTGGAATGTAGAGTGCCTGGCGCGCGGGGGAGATCTCAAACTGGCCCGATTACATTTCGAAAAAACCCTCGGGTACGCCAATCACCTGGGCCTTTATTCGGAGGAATTGGGCCTGGCTGGCGAGCAGCTTGGCAATTTTCCTCAGGCCTTTACCCATCTGGGCCTGATCAGCGCCGCCCACCTGCTCGATGAGAAACTGGGCGACTTGGTCTAAGAGCGTGTTTTAAAACATGGGCTTAGGCCTGGTACCCGGGTTTGGAGTCCCGCCTTCAGGCGGTTTTGGCGCCGGGCCGCCTAAAGGCGGGACTCCAAACCGAATTTTAAAAAACACGCTCTAACGCAAACCTTTGACATGCGCTGTTTTTGCTCCAGATTGATTTCAGGGCAGTCCAGATGCCCGACTACGAATGGCGTCCAGCCAACAGTTCTTGAAAGGCCAGTTGCTCTTGGATAGCGGCCAGCTGCGAGGCTCGTTCTTTCAGCGCACGGTCGTGTTGATTTGTCAGCACGATCCCGAAGGTGCTTTCGGCCTGGTCCTCAACCGTTCCGCCGGCAGCAACGCCGGGGAGATGATCGTTGCCGATTTGCCCGAACCGCTCAAGGCTTCGCCTTTGTTCCTGGGCGGACCCGTTCAACCTTCCGCTTTGAGCTACCTGCTGACAGATTCGTTTATTCCGGATGCCAATGTCCTGCCGAACTTAAGCCTTGGCCATTCCCTGGACGCGCTGATCGAATTGGCCGAATCGTTCTCCTCGACGCAACGGGTGAAAATGTTTGCCGGCTATGCGGGCTGGAGCCCCGGCCAGTTGGAAGACGAGCTCAAGCGGGATGCCTGGCTCACCCACCCGGCCTCGCTCGACCTGGTCTTCGAGACCAGCCCGGACCAGCTCTGGCAGAAGATCCTGCGCCTCAAGGGCGGGCAATACCGATTGCTGGCCCAGATGCCCGAAGATCTTTCGTTAAACTGAGTTCGTTAGCAAACCTGCTGTTTGCGCAGCGCCCGAATCCTGTCCCGCAACTGCGCCGCCCGCTCGAATTCCTGCCGCTCGATCGCCCGCCGCAACTGATGCTCCAGTTGCTCCAGTTCCGACAGCGGCCGGTTACGCTGGATTTGTGAAGCCAGCTCCCGCAGGGCCGTGACCGAACGGTTGCGCTCGAATTGAAATGTCTCGTCTTCCAGTTCCTCCAAACCCTCAATTTGCTCGATCCCTGCAGTGGCGATTTTCAGCGCTTTATCGTAGGCCTGCCTTTCCAGCTCCAACATCGCCGCCGCGCTCGTGTTGACTCGAATAATGTACGGCCGCCATTTCTCCAGGAACTGCTGGTCTTCAGGCCGCTTGGCGTACCGATGAATGAAATCAAATACCCGCAGATTGCGGCTGGTGTCGCGCACCGTTCGTTCCCAATCCTTCAGCTGGAACAGCCTCACGTAGCGAAAATAATAGAGTGTGCCTTCGCTGAACAATTCGTTGCACTCACGCTGCCCTAGTTTGAAGTCTCCGCTCCGTCCTCCCGCCTCGGCCGATTCCAGCCGTTGCAGGTGGTATTCCAACGCCGATTCGCACCCATGCGGCCTGACCCCATCCGGCCGACCGTCCAATTCGTATTGTTCTATTCCAACCGGGGTGCGAACCTGGAGAATTTCCCGGCCATCTTCACCTTCTGTCAGACGGGCATCTTTCTCCGGATCATACGGCCAGCTCTGCAAAACTTTTCGGATGTCCGCTGATTGTTTCATACGTCGTCTGCAACTTATTATGCGTCTTTCCCCGCGGCGATTCAATTCACATTGATCCGACCCGCCGTCAGGTTAGCCTTCGCCCATGACATCCTTTCCAGTGCACGACCTCATCCCCGTGCTTCAGGTCGCCGTCGGCCCCGTCATTCTCATCTCCGGTGTCGGCTTGCTCCTGCTGACTCTGACCAATCGCTTCGGGCGAGCCGTGGACCGGTCCCGCGCCCTCGGCCGCGAGTTGCGCGAGGCCGGCCAGACCGAGCGCTGGCGCCTCTCGGGCCAGGTCGGCATTCTTTATCGGCGCGCCCGCGTCATCCGCGGTTCGATCATCATGGCCGCCCTAAGCCTGCTTTTGGCCGCAGTTTTGATCATCGTCCTGTTTCTCAGCGCCCTTAGCCGGACGGAGGCCGGGTTGCTCATCATCGTGCTGTTTATCTGTTGCCTCGCGGCGCTGATTGGCTCGCTGGTTGCCTTCATACGCGATATCCAGCTCTCACTCCACGCCCTGCGCCTCGAGTTGGAAACCCTGGACGCTCCGGAGAATTGAGAAGTGCGTTAGGAGTCCCGCCTTCAGGCGGTGCGACGGGAGAAATTCAATCGCGCTGGATTCGCCCGCGATCTGCGGTTTTAGGATCATCCCGGCTAAAAGCCGGGACGCCGAACCCGAGGCGGAACTCTCAATCCCCGAAAAGCTTCTTCAAATTCTCTCTCGCTTTGTCTTCTCGAGGGTTATCGTTCTTCGGCACAACAAACTCTCGCCGGGCCATGTCGAAGTATTCGCAGTAATTGGCGACGTGTTTCTCGGCGACTTCGTCTGCTCTTCTATCTCTGCATTGGTACGCCACGCGAGGATCGTAGCTCACACAGTTCAAGCAGACCTTCAGGTCAGAGCGGCAGGTCGGGCATGTCTCTGAGCGACCGGGTCCGCCCGGTAACTTGTACTCCGTCCCGCATTTCCAGCAATGCCTCGTCAAAGCCATAGCTCAGGCTAGCGATTGGCTCTTCGTAGCTAAAGTCTGAACTGCGATCCACCTTTGCCTTTTCTGGCGTTCTTTCGCGGCATCTTTGCGGGCAAGACCACCCGCGTGGCCCACGGACTTCCAGTCCAATGCCACTAACTAAAAGCCTATTTTAGAAATCGTTTGGAGTCCCGCCTTTAGGCGGCCCGGCGCCGAAACCGCCTGAAGGCGGGACTCCAAACCCCCAATTGGGCCGAGACGCTGACCTATTTCGTTTCTTTCCTGGCCAGCACGGCGGCGCCGGTGATGCCGGCGTTGTCGCCGAGCCTGGAGGCGACGATCTCGACGCCTTTCAGGGCGCCGGGCATGGCGTAATCCTGCGTGGTCTCGATGATGACGCTCATCATCTCGTCGGCAAGCGCTTCGATGACGCCGCCGCCCAGGACGACGACCTCAGGGTTGAGCACGTTGACCAGGTTGGCGGTGGCAATGCCGATGTACTCGGCGGCGCCTTCGATAATGCGATCCACGAATTTATCACCACGACGGATGGCTTTGCGCAGGTCGCCGCTGCGCAGGTCGGCCAAGTCATCACCCAACATCTCAGTCAGGAGCGTTTTTTGGCCGTCTTTAATGCCCGCCTTGATTTGTTGGAAGATGGCGGTCCGGCTGGCGAGGGCTTCGAAACATCCCTTATTTCCGCAGCCGCATTTGGGGCCGCTGATTTCCAGGACCATATGGCCAATTTCGCCGGCCGTGTGCCCAAAGCCGCTGTAAAGTTCGCCGTCTACTATCAGTCCGCCGCCGATGCCCGTTCCGACGAAAATGCCGACCATGCTGCGCGGTTTGGATTTGAGTTCGGCCACATAAACGCCCAGGGCCGAGATGTTGCAATCGTTTTCGACAAACACCGGCACGCCGAGAATCTTTTCCAGCTCTTTTTTGAGCGGGATCTCTTTCCAACCTTCGAGATTGGGCGCGAAGATGACGGTGCCGGAATCAAAATCGACGGCGCCCGGAGCGCCAATGCCGACGCCGGCGATCTGCTTGAACGTGAGGTCGGCTTCGTCGACCGCGTCCTGCGCTGAGCGGGCGATGCGCTCGACCACTTTGTCGACGCCGCGCTGGGATTTGGTGCTGAGCTTGGCAGTGCCGACACACTCCAGTGAATGATCGAACACGCCCGAGAGGATTTTGGTGCCGCCCAGGTCGACCCCGACGACATATTCGGCTTTGCTGCTCGCTTCGGCCATAAAAATATCCAACCAGAATTTGAGCCGGAATCAAGTTACAGTTTTATGACTCACTTCCCGGTGAGGACGGCGCCGATTTTCTTGCGTAACTCGGTGTTGATTGCGTCGACCGAGCGATTGCCGTCAACGATGGTAAATTCGTAGGTGGATTGGAGCTCGCGAAAGGTCTGTTGCATCGCGGTTTGATATTTAAGAAAGCTGTCAAACATGTCGCGCGAAAGGCCGAGGTCCATCCCGCTTTCCCAATAATCCAGGGCGGTGTTTTTTGCGAAGCTGCGCTGCACGAGTTCCTCCGGCGGCACGTTCAGGTAAAAAACCGCATCGGGTTCCAGGGCGATGCCGTAGAGGTTCTTGAGCCAGGCTTGATCCATGCCGCGGACCATGTCACGCGCCATTAAAGTGTAGATATAGCGATCCGCCAGAACGATGAACCCCGCTTTGAGCGCCGGCAGAATGATATTTTCCAACTGATCGGCGAAATCCGTCGCGTAAAACAGGCTCAGGGTGGTCCGGCTGAGGATATTCCCTTGTTGGGCTTGTTCGAGTTCTTCGCTGACCAGGCTCGATCGTTTCAGGCCGACCTGGGTGGTGCCGTGGCCGCAACCTTCGAGCCATTGAACCAACTGGGCAATCTGGGTCGAGCGGCCGGAACCGTCGGCGCCCTCGACGACGATGAGCCGGCCCGCCAACCGGTCCAGCTCCACTTTGGGAATGCCATGGCCGTAAAAGCGGCGCGGCGTGCGGTGCGGAACGACAATATGGTTTTGGGCGACGCGCTTCACTGGATCGCCTCCTCGACCTTGTCGGTTCTCGGGAGGGCACTCACGGCCTTGCGAGGCGGAGCTGCCGGGGGAGGCAGTGGACGTTCGGCCCGGCGGAACTCGTCCAAATTCAGCTTATGGGCCACCAGTTCGCGAACCAGGGCCTGCTGTTTCTCGACAAGCTCATTAGCATCCATCACCAGGAAATTGAACTCGGTGCTCATGGCCAGGTACTGTTCGAGCATCCGCCCCTGGAAGATGCGGAAACTCTCATACGGATCGGTGGACAATCGCAAATCCATGCCGGCTTCGAAATACTTGAGTTGCGGGCGCCCGTCCAGGATGCGCTGCAAGGATACCCCCAGATCCGCTTTGAAGAAGAAGGTTAGGTCCGGCAGAGCGGCAAACTGGTAAAGGCCGCGCACCCATTCCGGCGGGCAGCCCCGCACGACGTCGCGGGCGAAAGCGGTGAAAATATAGCGGTCGCAGAGAACCAGATACCCAGCCCGCAACAACGGCACCAGGTGCCGCTCGTAGCGGTCGGCAAAGTCGGTGGCGTGAATGAGGCTGAAGGTAGTCGGGGTGAGCAGCTCGCGTTTTTTACCCTTGCTGGTGGCCGCTTTGACCAGTTCCGAGGAATTCCATTCGCTGAAATAAACCTTCAAGCCCTGCAATTCCAGCCAGCGCTTGAGCAAATAGATTTGGGTCGATTTTCCTGAGCCATCCAGCCCTTCTACGGCGATTAGCCGGCCGGGGAAATTGAGTTCCGCGAAAGTTTTCATCAACTCATCGGAAGCTATGAGTTTGTTCTCGCAACACAATGTTTTTCTTGAATAAGGGGCTTCCGGGGGAGTGGGAAAAACCACGGATGGACCGTCATGACCAAAACCGGGTCGGTCGCCTAAGGTTGAAACCAGCTGTGGTTTTGACCGGCCTCAACTGGCCAGTTTGTACCCGATGCCGTGAACGGTCAGCAGGTGGCGCGGTTCGGCGCCATTATCCCCAAGCTTTTTGCGCAATTGCACGACCACCTGGTCAAGAGTTCGCGTCGTCCCATAGTAATTATAACCCCATACTTCACTCAACAAACGGTCCCTGGACAGAACTTCACCTGGATGCGCATGGAACAATTGCAACAGTTTCAATTCCTTTGCCGTGAGTTTTTCGGTGATTTTTCCACGGGTCGCTTCGAAGGTCTTGGTGTTGATCGTCACCAGGCCAATTTTAAAGCAAGCTTCGGAATTTACCTTGCTTGGGCCAGCAGTCCGCCTGAGCAACGCATGGATTCGGGCCAGGAGCTCGCGAACTCCAAATGGCTTGGTCACATAATCATCAGCGCCAAGGTCTAATCCGACGACTTTGTCAATTTCCTGGCCCTTGGCGGTCAGCATGAGTATGGGAGTAGTGATTTTTCTGGAGCGCAGCGCCCGGCAAACATCGTAGCCGCTCATGCCGGGAAGCATTACGTCCAGGATAACCAGGGCGGGGTGATGCTTGTTAAAAGCCTGCAAGGCGTGGTCGCCGCGGTTGCAGGCTGCCACGTCAAAACACTCACTCCTGAGGACTTCTTCCAGTCCCAGAAGGATATGCGGGTCATCCTCGACGATCAGGATTTTCTGATTCATGTTTGCGAAAGCACCAACGGCAGACGCAGCACAAAGCAACTGCCCCCTCCTTCGCGCGGGCGATAGGCCACCTCGCCGCCGTGCGCCCGGGCGATTTGACGGGCCAAGGTCAGGCCCAGGCCGGACCCCTGGATGCCGCTGCTCAGCGAGTCGTGGGCACGGTAGAACTTCTCGAAGATTCTCTCTTCGCAATTGCGCGGCACGCCCGGACCGCGATCCAGCACCTGCACTTCAACGTGCCGCAAGGGTTCGGCTTTCTCTTCGATCCGCAGGCAAATGCTTTTCTGCGATCCGGAGTACTTCTCCGCGTTGGACAGCAAATTGACCGTGACTTGCGCCAGCGCATCGTGGTCGCCGGTGACTTCCAGCATGGTTTGCGGGAACTCGCATTCCAAGGCGAACCCGGCCGCCTCCAGGTGCGGCCGGTAGTTTTCAGCGGTTTCCCGCATTAGAGCGATCAGGTCTAATCGCCGCATTTCGTATTTCTTTTCGCCGCGTTCCATTCGGGAAAAATCCAGGACGTTATTGATCAAACGGGTCAGACGCGAACTCTCGGCCGTGATGATGTTGAGATAAGACTGACGTTTGCCGGGATCGGCAACGCGGCCTTCGGCGAGCAACTCCGCAAACATCCGGATCGAGGTCAGCGGAGTTTTGAGCTCGTGGGAAACATTGCTCACAAAATCGGTCTTTTGCCGCGCCAAAGCGAGCTGGCGTTTAAGGTCATTAACAATTAGCCAGCTGCCGACGCCAATCGAGAGCAGCAGCAGAGCGATCAACAGGCCCAGAGTTAATTTCAGCAGTTCGGCTGAACGGGTAAGTTTTGTAGGATCGAGCAGGTAAACCGCCAATTCCCAATGGGGCAAGGCTTCGCCGATCTCGGTGGAGACGACCGGTCGTTTCCAATTAGCTTGGAACTCCGGGCGAGACAGAGCCACCGGCCTGGCCGAATCATCCAATACCGCCACCGCAATGTCCGGGCGCAAAGCCGGGTCCAGTTCCGTCACGATTGACTGGAGTTGGTTTTTAATCTGGGCCAGCGAGAGTTGTGCGACGAAAACGACATTCGTGTCGCGCGGCGGCCGGTACCAGCATAGGACATTGAGTTTATTGTCGAGAAAACGGGCGAGCGTGCCCTCGGTTTCTTCGCCGATCAATTGACGGAACTCCGCCTCAGCCGAAGTGAGCTTCGAATATTGTTGTCCCAAGATGTCTTCTTTGGTCGGCGCGGCTGCTTGTTGCTGTGGCACGACGTTGCGGGGAACCTTGCCAAGCTTCTTCGCGTAGGCATTGTTAATCGACTCCCCATTTTCTTCAGGAGAAATACCAGGACCCTTCGAGGAATCATTTTGGGCAAAGCTCTGCGTAGAATTATTCGCGAATTTATCGTCTTTTCCGTAGTTCCAAAAGACTTCGACCGTTTCGCGATTGCCCAGAAACTTGGCGTTGTCGGCCAGGAACACTCGCGATTCCGGCGGACCGTGAGGCGAGGGTGAGAGGATTTCGCCCGTCAAAGTGGCGGCGCAGCCAACGCGTGCCATCGGCCAGGCGGCTCGCAGGCGCTGGTCGAAGTCAGTGGCAAGCTGACGAGGATTAGCGGCCGCCAGCATGGTCTGGACCCGGGCGACAAATTCGTGCTCCTTATCCGTGAGCGATGCGGCGGCTTCTTTGGCCAAACCGTCGGCAACGCCTTGGTACAGCAGGAATCGTTGGCGCTCCAACGCATACTGCTGGTCGCGCAGCGAACGCACCGCCAGCCACGCCAAGACCAGGCTCGGCGCGATCACCGCCAGGACAAAGACCACAGCCACTTTTTTCATGGCGTTGCATGATCATCTATGTTCCTCATCGTTTCGTCCAGCGTCCTGGTCGCCTTCTGAGCAAGCGAACCTAAAGCCGACGGCTTTAATGTACCGAGCTGCGACGTTCCTGGTAAAACCAGCTTATAAGCCGATCCCGGTCAGATGGTTGGAGGTCGGCGCGAGCCAGTGCCCGGTTGAATGCCGGCTCGGCAAAACGTCCCAGCTCCGCCATGCTCGTCCTGAGCCTGTCCGTCGCGGCGGCGTGATCTCGTCCGGCTTGAGCCAGTTCGTTTGCCAGGTCTTTTTCGGTCCGTGCGGTGATCAACTCAGCGCGGCCCACCATCACGCGGACAAGTTCTTTCGGTTTGGGATCGATGCTCATAGGAAGGGTCTGATCGGTCCACGCCCGGGGAAGCATGTAAAGAACGCGGACGCCAGGTTCGGTGAACCAGGAATTGTCCCACGTTTTTACCATGGCTGCCGCTTCGCGCGGATATAACCCCTCCGCCGACAAGGCTTGGGCCATGGCGGATTGAATCTGTTTGCGCAAGGTCTTAAGTGACCGGCCCTGGTTCTTCAGTTCGAGGGACGCATTGGTCTGCCGGCCGGGCCCGAGCCGCTCCAGCGATACGAAGTCGCCGCGCTCACCTTGAATCCCAAGAATGAAGAGATAGGACAGCGGTTCGGTTCCCGTGTTCGACAGCAGAACGGTCCTCTCATCCGGCATTGCCACGCGAAGCGGGGCGACAAAATTTCCGACACCACGGTAAAAGAGGAATTTTTCAATTTCGTTGGTACCGCCTGATTGCGGCAGCTCAATCAGGGCGGAATCCGTCTCGCGCGCTGCGTAGTAGTGACTGCCGGAAGAATCGGCCAGGAGCCTGGGGGAGCGATGGAAGTGAGCGTCAGAGGTGATTATGTTCAGGTCAGTCCAGCGAATCAGACTTTCCTTTTGGGTTCGAGGCTGAAAAACCGAGGCGAGCGTGAAGGTCGGAGCAACTCCACATTGGTGCAGGCCGGAATCCAATCCGGCAATCACCGGGTTGAGGGGGTAAACACTGGGCCCGACGTCGGCGGCCTGCGGGTACCACTCGGTAATTCCACCGTTCGGAAACCGGACCGTGAGATCAATTTTGATTTGTTCGGGTGTGTAAAAATAGACGACCGGAGTTTCCATTCGTTGCAAGGTGACCAGGGCGCCTTTGTTGCCGAGCGACAGCATTCCGGTTGGCCGCCGTCCGAAGCCGGGGCGCATCCAATTGTAAACAAAGGCCGGCAGCCGTGAGCTCGCAAGCGGGTTCCACTTCAGCGGCACACCATCACTACCCTGCAGAGAAGTGAAGGTGCCCCATTCATGAACCACCAACTGCCGCTCGCGGCCTGCACCCATAAACCCGGCCGCCGCGAGTGCCGTGATGCCGGTCATCAGAACGACGATGTGCTTGGTTTTCATAGGATCACTTTCCTTATCTTCGCTCAAATTGTGTCATCGCGTAGTAAATGAATTGTAAAAGAATTGTAACGAGCTAGTTCTTCGACAGGGCTTTGGAAGTGCCCCCGGGAGCGGTCACCGGTTGCTCCAATCCATCGTGGGGCAACGCGGAGAAGACGTCGGCGGGCGCCAAGCCCAGCCACGGGTCGAAGGCCGGCATGAGAAATAATTCCGCGTAAACTTTGGCGTTGAAAGCCTCCAGGTTCGTGGGCGCCTGGTTCTGGGTGAACCACTGATGGATTTGCGCATGCAAACGGTACTCGTTCCGCACGGTATCTTCGGCAATGGATCGTTGCAGGTTGCGCAGGGTCCGCAGCGCGGGATTTTCCACGAGATTTTTGGAGGTGGCTAGTTGCGAAGCTTCAAAAGCGGTGGGGAGCTTATCCGCCACGACGGTGAGAGACGGCGCATCCAGGCGCGCCTCGCCCGCGTGGAGCGCCGCGATCCTGGCCCACAACTCATCCGAAAGAGACGCCTTACCTGGTGGCGGCTCCGTTCCGGGCGGTTGAGTGGACTTAAGCAACGGCGCTTCGACCGCTCGTTTGGAGAAAGCCAATCGTCCGGCCGTGCTGGCCGTGGGGACTCCGTTGCCGGAGGGCGTCACGTTTGGCAGTGGCAAAGGCCTGGGCGGTTCCCCCAGCCGAGCCAGGTCCGCGTTCCAGGCTATTGCTGCGGCATCGCGGCGTTGCGAATGATATGCCACCAGGCATTGCCGCTTTTGAGCGGGCGAAAGCCCGGAACAGGCCAGCGCCACTCGCTCGATCTCTTTTAACTGCGTCAGAAAGGCTTTGGGACCGTACAGCCCGGGCAACGCGTCGACCAACTCACCATCCGGATCTAAAATATAGTGAGCGCTGTTGCCGGTGATGGTGCGCTCGATTCTGCGGCCATCGCCAAAGTCGATGGTGATTTTCGGCACGGGCCGCACCGACTGCCAGTGCAGAATAAAGTGCTCGCGCAGATATTGTGATACCTCCGCGTTAGGATACAAAGTGGTCCGGAAGAAACGGCTGTTGGCGCAACTGTATTCCTCGTTGAGTTTGCCCAGGAGCCGGAGTGAAAGAATGGGCTTGCCGCTAGTCCTCGCCGCATCTTTGGCGGCGTCGAAGTCGGTATACCAGTACAGGCGCGAAGCGTAACAGTCACATTGCCCGCCGACCGTATCCAGAGCACTTTTCAACCGCATCCACGCGAGGCCTTCCTCTGGAACCCCGACCACGCCGACGCGAGACTCGCGCCGGGAGATTATGGCCGCATTTGCCGCGAGGAGAGCATCCAATCCAGCCGGTCCTCTGGCCCGAAGCCGCGCGACCGCCGCGGCGGAGACGGTTTGGTCGCCGGAAACGGCTTGTTTCGCCAGCGTCTCAAGTGAGAGCTCGGGAAGCCCGCACGCGTGCGCAGTCGGATTGTAAATGCCGGCCAGGTTCAGCAGGACGATGGCCGACATGAAATAGAATTTGGTTTTCATGCCGGCAACCTGCCCGAAAACAGCGGGAAGTTGTCACCGGCGCGTCAAAGGAATGTAAAACTTTTGTAAAGCCGCAGGTGGACAGACCTTCAGAGGCAGCCAGGCGCCTTGAATTTCAAGCGCGCTCGAAGTCGATGAAGCCTTTGCTTACGTCAACGGAGAGCAAGCGCACACGGACACGGTCACCGACGTCGATGCCCTGCGCCCCGCGAACGAGCCGTCCTTCGGCGGGAAACTTGAAAAGTCGGACGTAAGTTCCTTTAGGAGAGGCGCCCGTGACCAGCCCCTCGAAAAGCTCGCCAAGGTGTTGGCGCATCACGCTGGCGGCAATTACCTTTCGCATCAGTCGCTCCACTTTCCGGGCGGCGTCCTCGCGTTCAGTGCAGTGGGCGGCGATTTGAGTTAATTCAGCCGCGGAATAGGTCGCGGTGCCGTGGCCCGACACGTCTTTCAACAAGCGCTGCGTCACGAGGTCGGCGTAACGCCGGTTTGGCGCGGTCGAATGGGTGTAATCAACCACCGCCAGCCCGAAATGGCCTTCTGCTTTTTCGCCCGGTTGGCCGACAACGTACTCGCCGGGTCCGAGGAGCTTAACGATAGAGAGCGAGAGATCGGGGAAATGGAGCGGGTCGGCCGCTTTGCGTTGTTCCAAAAAGTCAGAGAGTGCACGCGAATCGGGGACGGGCGGAAGAGTCGTTCCAAGCTGAGCGGCGATTGCCTGGATACGGTCCCACCGACGAGGTGTCCGGACAATGCGCCGGAGTGACAGGGCGCCTTGTTCGGTGAGGTACCGAGCCATGGCGACGTTGGCTGCCACCATAAAGCTTTCGATGATGTCCTGGGCCACATTCTGGGAGCTCACTGCCAGGTCTTTGACTTCTCCGTTTTGCATCACCGGGGTCGCCTCGATTGAGCCGAAGGTGAGCGCGCCCTGTTTTTTGCGCAAAGCACGCAATTGGCCCGAGAGAGCCACTTGCTGGCGCAACTGCCGTTCCATTCCTGGGACGGCCTGAACTGCCGATGGCATCGGCCCGTGCCCTTCAAGCCAGGCACCCGTGGAACTGTAGGCCAGCTTGGCGCGGTTCAGCACCAGGGCCGGATAAACTCTGTGGTCGGTCACTTCGCCGGTAGCGAGCACGCGCAATTCGACGACCATCGCCCGGCGATCCTGCCCTTCAACCAAGGAAGTCAGGTCGGTCGAAAGACCCAGCGGTAACATCGGAAAGGTGCTTACCCCGGTGTATACCGAGGTGGTTTCCATTTGCGCGTGGGAATCCAGAACTCCCGATTTGGGAGCGGCCCAATCCACATCCGCAATCCCAACCAGCAGGCGACTTGAGCCGTCGGGGAGGTTCTCGACATATTCGATTTGGTCGAGGTCGCGCGAGGTATCGTTGTCAATCGAGGACCACAATAGCTGGCGCAGGTCCTGAAGTTTCGTGTCAGCGGGTGGTGGTGATTGCTGCTTCGCAGCGTCGACGGCCTGCAGCGCCTCGGGAGCAAAATCAGGTTTAAAACCGGCCTCAACCATGGCTTGATACGCGCGGGTTCGAAGATCAATTGGGGTGTTAATCATGAGATGAGGGATTACTAGCCCGGAACGTGCTGCAAGTCCAGTAGGTGACCTGCACCCGCCCGACGGAGCCTACCAAACGTAGGTTCCCACCGCGTGCTGCGGCAAAGTCGAGCGGCAGCGTTGGCCGCGCCAACCGATCTCAAACTGCTGCTGAGCCTGGCTGGTATTCACGACAACGAGCACCGTTTTGCCTTCCGGCGAACGGAACGCCACGTTTGAAAGCGAATCCAGATGATTGGAGCCCACCCGTACAGACCCAGGCCGCACGAACTTCGCGGCATGCGCGACGATGTAGTATGCAGGGTTGCGTGTGACTTTGTCTCCATCGATGGTGACTGCCCCCAGACATCGATCACAGCCGCCCCGATCCGTGTGCGGTGTGAGTTGGGGATTCGACGCCAGGTTCCATTCCAGAACCGTTCGGCACCAATTCTTGCTCGCGCCGATAATGAGCGTGTTGACGTGCCAATCCAGATCGCCTGCGAGGTTGCCGGGCGCGCCGACCCACTGTTCGGTGAAATACAGGTTTTTGTCGGGGTAGGCCTCGTGGACCTTGCCCAAAGCGTCGATCGGCCCACGGTACAAATGGAAGGCGGAGCCATCGACAAACTGGCGCGCTTCGGGGTCCGCTAGAATCGACAACGGATACTCGGGGTGATCGGCATTGTGATCGTAAAGGAGGATCTTGGTTTGGATCCCAGCCGCGCGGAAGGCGGGACCAAGGTGATGTTTTATGAACTCTTTCTGTTCGGTCGCCAGCATTAACAGGCTGGGATTGTTTCGCGGATTCAACGGTTCATTCTGGACGGTAATGGCATCGATGGGAATTCCCTCTGCGTGCATGGCCTGGATATATTTGACAAAGTAATTGGCGTAGGCGCTGTAGTACCTCGGGTCCAGGCTGCCGCCGACGGTGTCCTGGTTGGTTTTCATCCAGGCCGGAGGCGACCAGGGCGAGCCGAGGATTTTCAGTGCCGGGTTAATCGCCACGATTTGTTTCAGGACCGGCAGGACATCGCGCCGGTCCGGTTGCAGGCTGAACTGCTTCAGCTCAGGATCGCTTTGGCCCGGCGGCAAATCGTCATAAGAATAGGGGTGATCGTCTAAATCGGACGCACCGATGGTAACTCTAAGATAACTGGAGCCGATGCCGGTGCCCTTCGTGGAGAAAAGCTCTTCCAACAACGCCGTGCGGGCAGCAGGACTCATGTGTTGAACGTGCATTGCGCTGCCGCCGGTCAGACAAAAGCCGAAACCGTCGATCGTCTGGAATTGCTGGTCCTCCTTGATTTCAATCGTGTTTTGGCCCGGAGCCGCGTTGCTAAAGGCCAGTCGGGCCGGTTGTCGTTCAAAGCGGGCGGACTCGTGAGGGCTGGTGAGCCACACCTCGACCTGGCTCATTGCCGAAAGGCCCCAGAAGAGCAAAAGGGTGCCCAGGGTGGCCTGTCTCACGAGCAAGTCTCGATACTGATTCATCCGCTCGGATTGTTAGCTCATGCGGCGCGGCACGCAATCGGAGAGTTGCGCCGGCGCGCGGGTATTCTACCCGCAGCAACAGCAAATAACCACGCGGCGTCGGGCCTTCCTTTTCGCCTGACCTGGTTTCGGCGATCTCTGCGGACTTGGGAAGTCCGCGCGCCGGGGCGCGGGCATCCTGCCCGCAGGAACGTCCGATCACCTGCTGACGTCAAACCTGACCCTTCGCCCGACCGACTTCGGGGTCGCTGCGGACTTGGGAAGTCCGCGCGCCGGCGCGCGGGCATTCTGCCCGCAGCAACGACCGAGAACCCCCTGGCGCCGGACCTTTTCCCTTTCGCCCGACCCGGTCCGGCGATCCCTGCGGACTTGAAAAGTCCGCCGCCTCAGTCACCCCTGATATCCCAGGCATCCCGGAGACCGTCGCCCACGAAATTCAAGGCAAGCAAAGTGGCGACCAGGAACACTCCCGGAAACACGATCAACCACCAATAGACCCTAATCGGATTGATCTGGTCGGCGCCTTCCGCGATCAATGAGCCCCAACTAGCCATTGGCGGCTGGATACCCAACCCAAGATAACTGAGGAACGATTCATACAGGATGATGGCCGGCACAGTCAGTGTCAGGTAAACGATCACCACTCCCAGCGTATGAGGAATGATGTGCTTTGCCAGGATCCGAATCGGCCCGGCGCCCAGAGCGCGACTCGCCTCGACAAACGGCCGCTGTCGAAGGGACAAGACCTGGCCGCGCACGATCCGCGCCATGTTCAGCCACGACACGGAGCCCAGCCCAACGACTAACAATAATAACCGAGCATTGTCCTCCCACGACGGCAGCGCCGCCGCTTGCAGCGCCCCTCTCAAAACGCTTTCCAACGTGGTTATGAGCACGATCACAAAGATAATCGAGGGCAACGAGTAGAGAATGTCCACCGCGCGCATGAGAAGGGTATCGGTTCGGCCGCCCGCGTAACCGGCCACGGCGCCCCAGAGCACGCCGATCACCAGGCTAACGCCAGTGCCGACCAACCCGACCAGCAGTGAGACCCGGCCACCGGCCAGCACCCGGGCGAACAGATCTCGTCCATGCACGTCCGTGCCGAACCAGTGCGCGATACCCGGTTTTTGGAACTGATCGTCGGAGAGCCGGTCGGGTTGGAATCGCTCGGTCCAGCGCGCGCCTGCCAGGCCAGACGGGCCGACGAGGCGAAGGCAAAACGGCCATGCCACCAGCAGCAGCGCCAGCGCGGCGACAAAGAGCAGGCTTCCCAGTGCCAGCCGGTTGCGTTTGAACCGGGCCCAGGCCCTCTGATTGGGCGTGGCGTGTGGCGCGGCCGCTTCGGTCGAGACAAGCTCACTCATACTTGACCCGTGGATCGAGCAGCACGTAAACGAAGTCGACAACCAGGTTCAGCACCACCAGCAGCGTGGCGTACAAAAGTACCAGCCCAACCACCAGCGTGTAATCGCGGTTAAGCGAGCCGTTGACGAAAAACGCGCCAATGCCCGGGAGCTGAAAGATTGTTTCGATGACGAAGGAACCGGTGAGCAAGTCAGCCAGCAAAGGACCGCAGTAAGAAACCACCGGCAGCATTGCCACTGGCAAGGCGTGCTTGAGCAAGACCGCAGTCTCACTCAAGCCCTTGGCGCGCGCCGCGGTGATGAATTCCAACGGCAAAACGTCGAGCATGCCTTCCCGCAGCAAGCGGGCTATTCGGCCCGAAAAGTAGAGCCCCAGAGCCGCAACCGGCAACACCGCCTGGATCGGTGAGCCCCATAACGCTACCGGAAATAGCCGCCAATGAATGGCCAACCCCATCACCAACAACGGCGCGATGACGAAACTCGGAACGCACACCGCCAGAATCGCCAGGAAACTCCCGGCGTAATCTTCCCAATGTCCACGACGCACCGCCGTGAAATAGCCAACCGGCAGACCCAGCCCCATGGCCAAACCAAACGCCAGCAATCCCAGGGTGGCTGAAACCGGCAATGCCTGCCTGATAATGTCATTAACGGTGTGATTGCGATATTGCAGCGACACTCCGAAATCGCCGTGGGCGAGGTCGCGCAGGAATCTGCCATACTGTCTCCACCAGGATTCATCCAGGTGATATTTGGCCTGGAGCTGGCGCTCGATTTCCGGCGACGCGGGCTTGCGCTCTCGATCGAAAGGGCCCCCGGGCGCAAGTCGTACCAGCACAAATGCCAGAAAGCTAATCAGCAGCAGCAAAGCCGGCAGCAGGACCAGGCGACGCAAGAAGTACATGAGCTTAGGGCGAAGTCCTTTCGATCCGGGCAATATCCTGCAACGGGTGCTCGTCGAGGAGGTTGGGATAAATCCCCTTGATTCGACGGTCATTGAAATACATGAATCCGGCGTAGAAGTACATCGGAACGATTGGCATCTCCTCGCTGACCAGAAGCCGCTCAGCCTGTTGGAACATTTCTGCTCTCCGCGACAAATCGGTCTGCCGGTTAGCTTTCGTGATCAGGGCGTCATAACCGGGATTCTTCCAGCCGGTGCGGTTATTCCCGCTGTTACCCTCGAACATATCGAGAAAGGTGTTGGCGTCGTTGTAATCGCCCACCCAACTCGAGGCCGACAAATCATAATCCAGATGCGATTGGGCACTGTAGAAGATCTTGCGTTCGATTTGCCGCAGCCCAATTTCCACACCCAACTCTCGCCGCCACATGGCCTGAAGCTCGACGGCGATCTTTTCTTGTATTTTGGCGCCACCGCCCGCCGCCGAGAAGTACATGTATTGCAACCGCGGAAAACCTCTGCCCTCGGGAAATCCCGCTTCGGCCAGCAGCCGGCGAGCCTCTTGCGGCTCATATCCCGGCCCTGGTGGAGACTGGTAATTGGCCACGCCGTCGGGAACGAAGTGCGAAGCCGCCCTTTCCCCACCAAAGGTGAGCTTGCGGATGATCTGGTCTTTGTCTGTTGCCAGGGCAAAGGCGCGGCGCACCCGGAGATCATCCAGCGGTTTGCGCGTGACATTAAACCGGTAAAAAAAAGTCCCCAGAAAACTGAAGCTGTGGAAATCCGGGCGCTTCACGAGTTCGTCCATCAGTTCCACCGGAACGAGGTCCTTGTCCCACACGACATCGGCAATGCCGGTTTCGTATAAATTAAGAGCGGTGTTGGGAGAAGCCACCGGCAGCAAATCCAGCAACTCGCTCCGGGTGTTGCTCGCGTCCCAATAAAATGGGTTCTTCCTCAGGCGCACTTTATCATTGAGGCGCCAGGCGACCAATTGGAAGGGGCCGCTGCATGGCAGCGGCAGATGGGTAACCCAGGCATCGCCGAAGCGCTCGATCGCCTGGCGCGGCACGACCGCCAGCGTCGGATAACAGCAAAGATCGAGGAAGAAGGCCAGGGGGTAATCGAG
>DASRFK010000285.1:0-12695 GCA_035651635.1 Verrucomicrobiia bacterium
GCCCATTGGTTGGTGGATGAAGAAAACCCACTGACCGCGCGCGTGATCGTGAATCGGTTTTGGGAGCAAATCTTTGGGCTGGGAATCGTTCGCACGAGCGAAGATTTTGGCTCCCAGGGCGAATTACCGACTCACCCGGAACTGTTGGACTGGCTCGCAAGTGAGTTTATGGCCAGCGGTTGGAATATTAAGGCCCTGCTGAAGTTAATGGTCACGTCGTCAGCCTACTGTCAATCCTCACGCACCACACCCGAACTGATCGAGCGCGATCCGGAAAACCGGCTGCTGGCCCGGGGTCCGCGGTTTCGCCTCACCGCCGAACAAGTGCGGGACCAGGCTCTTTGCGCGAGCGGCTTGTTGAGCCACAAACTGTACGGCCCCCCGGTGCGACCGCCCCAACCATCACTCGAACTTACCGCCGCGTTTGGCGGCTCGCTGGATTGGAAAACCAGCGAAGGACAAGACCGTTATCGCCGCGCGCTGTACGTGGAATGGCGACGAACCAATCCTTATGCTTCGCTGGCAACGTTCGATGCGCCCAACCGCGAAGTCTGCGCGTTACGTCGGACCCGCAGCAACACTCCGCTGCAAGCATTGGTGACGCTAAACGACCCTGTTTACGTCGAGGCAGCCCAGGCTTTGGGCCGGCGAATGGCCCACACTTCCGGCTCGACGGCTGACAAAGCAACCTATGGGTTCCGATGGTGCCTCACGCGTCGGCCGCGCCAGAGCGAGCTCGAGCGGCTGGTGAGGCTCTATTCGGAAGCCGAGGCGCAGTACCGCGCGCAACCCGAACAGGCCAGAAGAATGGCCACCGAACCACTGGGGCCTGCGCCTCAAGGCGAAGATGTGATCGCCCTGGCTGCGTGGACGGTCGTCGGCAACGTGCTGCTCAACCTTGATGAAATGTTGATGCGCCCATGAATTTGCCGGCAACAAAAACCACCTATGGATCCTAAACTCGAATTCTTGCAGCAAGTGACGCGGCGCAGTTTCCTGCAAAGCGCCGGCAGGTTTTGCCTTGGAGCAATCGCTTTTGCCAGCCTGGCCGAATCGGCCACGGCAGCCGGCCGCGTGCTCAATCCGCTGGCACCGCGCAGCCCGCATTATGCGCCAAAAGCCAAGCGAGTGATCTACCTGCATATGTCCGGCGGTCCGCCCCACCTCGATCTCTTCGACTACAAACCGGCGCTGGTCGAATGGAACGACAAGCCTTGTCCGGACGAGTTTCTCAAAGGCAAACGTTTTGCCTTTACCACGGGAGTGCCAAAACTGATGGGTACGCCGCGACAATTCACCAAACACGGTGAGAGCGGGATCTGGATGTCGGATGCTATTCCGCGCCTGGCGGACGTGGCTGACGAACTGTGTTTGATTCGTTCGATGAACACCGACCAGTTCAACCATACACCCGCCGAATTGCTGCTCTTTACCGGGTCGGCCAGGCAAGGGCGCCCGTCGATGGGCTCGTGGGTCACCTATGGGCTCGGAACCGAAAATGAGAACCTTCCCGGCTTTGTTGTGCTGATCTCGAGCGGCACGCAGCCCAGCGCGGGGCCAAGTGCCTGGGGCAGCGGCTTTTTGCCTTCCGTTTTTCAAGGCGTTCAATGCCGCTCGAAGGGTGATCCCGTCCTGTACGCCTCCGATCCTCCCGGGATGGATCGCCGGTTGCGGAGAGAAACACTGGACGCTTTGCGGGACCTGAACGAAGAACAAGCCGCCGAATTGGGCAATCCCGAGACCGTAACCCGCATCGCGCAGTACGAACTGGCCTACCGCATGCAGATTTCGGTGCCCGAGGTGATGGACATCTCCCGCGAATCGCAGTCCATGCTTGAAGCGTATGGCGCCAAACCGGGTGAGCCAAGCTTCGCCAACAATTGCCTGCTGGCGCGACGGTTGGTCGAAAAGGGCGTCCGGTTCGTCCAATTATTTGATTGGGGTTGGGATTTCCATGGCACCAATGACCGCGAAGATATTCGAGGCGGTCTCACACAAAAATGCGCGCGAATGGATCGTCCCGTAGCCGCGCTGATCCGGGATTTACGCCAGCGCGGACTCCTGGACGAAACACTGGTCGTATGGGGCGGTGAGTTCGGCCGCACTCCGTTCCGCGAAGGCCGCACGGCCAGCGCCAAGACCCTTGGTCGCGATCACTACCCCGATTGTTTTTCAGTATTCCTGGCCGGCGGTGGCACCCGACCAGGCATTGCGTACGGCGAGACCGACGAACTGGGCTTCGCGGTTACCAAAGACAAAGTCCATGTTCACGACCTCCAAGCCACGATTCTGCACCTGCTCGGATTCAACCACGAGAAACTCACCTTCCGATTCCAGGGGCGGGATTTCCGGCTGACCGACGTTCACGGACAAGTCGTGAAGGGAATCCTGGCGTAAGTTGCATTTGAGACCCCGGATTCACACCGATAAACGGATACTGAAGGAAGAAAATCGCTCGATTCGGCCTGTGCTGTTCGACCAAATGGTAATGCCAAATCGCTCGTCAAACGGCGGGACCGGGTGGCGTGTTGGTGCGCAGCCAATAAAGATCGAGAGTTTTGACTAATTCGATCAAAGCATCGAGATTCGGCGGCTTGATCAAATACGAATTGGCGCCCAAGTCATACGCCTGATTGACGTCGGTCGGCAACAACGAGGAGGTGAGCATGATCACCGGGAGACGCTTGGTTGAAGGGTTTTGTCGGATCCAGCTCAACACCTCCAAACCCGACTTGCTTGGCAGCTTGATGTCCAACAAGACGCAGGCCGGCAGCGGATTGGGGGGGCACCCGGACAATGCGTGAACGGCCTTATCCCCGTCGGTCGCCACGTCCAGCTTGATCCCCACGCCCGCTTTGCGGAAGGCCATGGCTACCAGCAATACGTCATCGGCATTATCTTCAACGTGCAAAATTCTAGTTTCCATCGCCTGAAAGAGGACCGGTCGGGAGATCAACCCAAAAACGGCTGCCTTGCCCGGGTTCAGATTCAACGCCGACGCGCCCGCCCATGCGCTCGGCGCCTTTGCGCACCAACGCCAGGCCGATTCCGGTGCCCGGATAAGCCTGGCTGTCGTGCAAACGCTGGAACAACCCGAAGATTTTGTCGTGATGCTCGCGAGCGATGCCAATCCCGTTATCCTGGACCCACAGCCGGATGAAGCCCGGCAGGCGCGTCGTAAAAATCTTCAGTTCGGGAGGCCGGTCGGGTGAAAGAAATTTGACGCCGTTGCTGATCAGGTTAGTCAGGATCTGCTTGAACGTGGGAAGATGGGCAAAGACTGTGCCGAGCGGCGAACACACCTCGACTTTGACCTTGCGGTCGCGAATTTCCTTTTCAACGAGGCTGAGCAACTCGGAGATGGGCTCTTCGAGCGTGAAGGTTTCGGGAGCCATTTCCGCGCCAGCCAGCCGGCTATAAGCCAGCATGTCCAGCAGCAGGTTATCCATGTAATTGGCCGAACGAGCAATGCGCGTAGCGTACTCGAGCCCCAGCGGGGTGAGATTGGCGCTCTCATCTTCGAGGAGCGCTTTGGCGAAGCCGCTCATGGAACGCAACGGGGTGCGCAGATCATGGGCAATCGAGTAGTTGAAAGCCTCGAGTTCGCTGTTGATCGCAGTCAAGGCGTTCAAGCGCTGTTCCAACTCATGGTTCAAGTGCGCGACCTTGGCCTCGGCCTCTTTGCGGGGAGTGATGTCCCGCGCGAATACGTAGATCAGATTCTCCGCCGGGAATGGAACGGCGCTCCAAAGCAGCCAGCGATAGGAACCGTCCCGATGGCGGTACCGGCCCTCGAATTGCGCGGCGGCCGAACCAGTCCGCAGAGCTTCCATTTTTTCCACCATTTCCGCCCGCTCCTCCGGGTGGACCAGGTCGATGCCCGAAAATTTTTTCAACTCTGCTTCCGAGTACCCCAGCACGATTTCCCAGGAGCGATTTAATTGGAGCAGCCGCCCGTTAAAATCCGCGATGCCCAGCATATCCAGAGCGAGCGTGAAAAAACGGTTGCGCCGGGTTTCGACTTCCAGCCGGTCCGCGACCTCCGCCAACTCGCGTTGATACCGGGACTCTTCAAGCCGGCGCAATTGTTCGGCCTGGATTTTGCCGAGCTCGGTCTGCCGGTGAAGCTCGACAAACACCGACACCTTGGCTCGGAGCACTTCCGGGACGATCGGCGTAAGGAGATAGTCCACGGCTCCCAACGAGTAGCCGCGCGAAATGTGATTCTCGGAATTCCCAATCGAGGTGATAAAAATGATGGGCGTATGCTCCGAGCGCGGCCTTTGCCGAATGAGCGAGGCGGTTTCGAAGCCGTCCATCGAGGGCATGGAGACATCCAGCAGGATGACGGCGAAGTCCTGCTTGAGCAAATGGCGAAGCGCTTCCTTGCCCGAGCGGGCCTGGACCAGATTTTGTCCCAACGTATTCAGGACGGCCTCCAGCGCCAGCAGTTTATCCGCCCGATCATCGACGAGCAGAATGCTCGTCTTGAGATCGGGCGCGCCGTGGCTTGACCCATTCAGCGAACCGGAGCCGGCTCGAGCGGGCCGCGCCTCCTCGGCCAGAATGGGCTTTGAGTCCATAATAAACGGGGTCAACGGTGCAGCCACAGGCGCAATGTCGAGCGCAACTGTTCGGGCTCGACCGGTTTGCACAGGTAGTCTGAGGCACCGGCGGCGATGCACTTTTCGCGGTCGCCTTTCATCGCTTTGGCAGTCACGGCGATGATGGGTAAATCGCGGAAATCGCCAATCTCGCGAATAGCCCGGATGGTCGTGTAGCCGTCCATAGTGGGAAGCATGATGTCCATCAGCACGATATCGATATCGGCTTGATCCATCAACAACTGGATGGCGTCCTTGCCGTTCTCGGCGGAGATGACGCGCATCTTGAAGCGCTCCAGCACACTGGTCATGGCGAAGATATTTCGGATATCGTCGTCGACTAGCAACACCTTCCTGCCCTCCAGAACTCCCTGATGAAGGTTCTCGAGCATTTTGCGCTGCCGCTCAGGCAGCCGCGAAACGTTGCGGTGCAGCACCAGCGCCGTTTCGTCCAGCAGCCGTTCGGGCGAACGGGCGTCTTTAATGAGAATCAATTCCGCCAGGTTTTCAAGCTTGTGCGATTCTTCCTCAAGCAGCTCGCGGGCGGTATAGATGATGACGGGCAGCGAACGCGACCCGGCGGAGTTCTTAATCTGTTCCAATAACTCCGTGCCGGTCATGTCCGGCAGGCCCAGATCCAGCACCATGCAGTCAAAATGCTGTCCCGCGATCGCGGCCAGCGCGTCCTTGCCGGACGTGACCACCGTCGTCTTGACGTCTCCATTGCCAATCAGTTCGCGGATGCTCATGGTTTGAATTTCGTCATCCTCGACCACCAGCAGGTTTTTAACCGGCCGATCGATGAAATCCTTCAACTGCTCGAAGGCCTGCTGCAAAGACTCACGCGTCTCGGACTTCGTAACGAAGCCCAGGGCCCCCTGGCTGAGCGAGGGCGCAGGATCTTGTTCGACACTGATGATATGGACCGGAATATGGCGTGTGGCTAAATCCACTTTCAGGCGATCAAGCACCCGCCAACCGTCCAGGTCGGGCAGATGCAGATCCAGGGTGACGGCGGCCGGCTTGAGATCCCGCACCATGGTCAGCGCCGCGGCGCCTCGCTGGGCGACGATGCCTTTGAAACCTTTTTCATGCGCCATTTCGAGCAACACCCGAGCGTAATTGGGGTCATCTTCGATAATCAGAAGCAGTTTGTCCTCAGGCCCGATATTACCCCGGTCGTCCTCGAGCACGAGTTCAACGGGTTCGGCGGATTCTGGTGACGTTGGTTCACCGAGTGATTGCCGATCCAGTGGCACCGAGATGGGCCGGTGCATGGTGGTCTCCTTGCGCACTGTGCGCATCGGCACATGGGTCTGCGGCAGGAACAGGGTGAAGGTGCTGCCCTGTCCCAGCGCGCTGGCCAGGCGGATTTCACCGCCGAGCAGCCGCGCGATCTCACGCGAGATGGCCAGGCCCAGGCCTGTGCCGCCATACTTCCGGCTCGTGCTGCCGTCGGCTTGCTGGAAAGCTTCAAAGATAATTTGCTGCTTTTCCGGCGGGATCCCGATGCCGGTGTCGCTGACGGAGAAGGCAATGACTGAACGGGCGTGGTTGAGGATCTCGTTTTCCGGGTTCCAGCCTTCGGTTACCTGGGCCATGCTCAGCACCACCTGGCCGCGCTCGGTGAACTTAAAGGCGTTGGACAACAGATTTCGAATCACCTGCTCTAATCGCTGCGAATCGGTGAACATATTTCCCGGCATCTCCGGATCCATGTCGATCTTGAAGTCCAGGCCCTTGGCCTCGGCCACGTGGCGGAAAGTCCGCTCCACATAATCGTGCAGGTCATGGAAACGCAACGCGGCAATATCGACTGTGACCGTCCCGGATTCGATCTTCGAGAGGTCAAGAATGTCGTTGATCAGGCTGAGCAGGTCGTTGCCGGAGGCGTGGATGGTCCTGGCGAATTCGATTTGTTTAGGCAGGAGGTTGCCCTCAGGATTGAGGGCCAGCTGATCGGCCAGGATCAGCAAGCTGTTGAGCGGAGTGCGCAACTCATGGGACATGTTGGCAAGGAACTCTGACTTGTACTTCGAGGTGAGCGCCAATTGCTCGGCTTTCTCTTCCAGGGCCTGGCGGGCTTGCTCGACTTCGGAATTCTTGCGTTCGACCTCGGCGTTTTGTTCGGCCAGCAGTTTGGCTTTGTCCTGCAACTCGAGGTTGGTTTGCTGCAATTCCTCCTGGCGGCTCTGCAGTTCTTTGGCCAGCGACTGGGACTGTTTAAGGAGGTTTTCAGTCCGGGTATTGGCCTCAATCGTGTTGAGCACGATGCCGATCGACTCGACGAGCTGATCGAGAAACGCCTGGTGAATCGGACTGAATTGTTCGAAGGATGAAAGCTCCATGACCGCTTTGACCTGGCCTTCGAACAAGACCGGCAGGACGATGATGTTGGTGGGTTTAGCCTGCCCCAATCCCGAGATGATTTGCACGTAATCGTCGGGGGCGTTGGTGATCAGGATACGCTCCTTCTCCAGCGCCGCCTGGCCGACCAGCCCCTCCCCGAGCGAGAACTTGTTGCCAACGTTCTTGCGCGAGCGGAAGGCATAACTGGCCAGTAATTTCAGGAAAGGTTCATTGGAATGATCATGGTCCTCTGCCTGCTCTTCTTTGGGCATTTCCATGACATAAAACACACCATGTTGCGCCGACACCACCGGAGCGAGCTCCGAAAGGATAAGCTTGCCGACGGTAAGCATGTCTTTTTGGCCCTGCAGCATCCGGGTGAACTTGGCCAGGTTGGTCTTGAGCCAGTCCTGGTCGTTGTTCTTGATGGTGGTGTCCTTCAGGTTACGAATCATCTCATTGATGTTGTCCTTGAGGGCAGCCACCTCGCCGCTCGCGTCGACCTGGATCGAGCGGGTTAGGTCACCTTTTGTGACCGCGGTAGCGACGTCGGCAATCGCGCGCACCTGCGTCGTGAGGTTGGCGGCGAGCTGATTCACATTATCGGTGAGGTCCTTCCAGGTGCCGGCCGCGCCGGGAACGCTGGCCTGGCCGCCCAATTTGCCTTCGACACCCACTTCGCGGGCAACCGTCGTGACCTGATCGGCAAACGTCGCCAGCGTTTCAATCATACTATTAATCGTATCGGCGAGCTCGGCGATTTCTCCCTTGGCTTCGACCAGCAGTTTGCGTTTCAAATCGCCATTGGCGACCGCGGTCACGACTTTGGCGATGCCGCGCACCTGGTTGGTCAGGTTGGACGCCATGAAATTCACATTGTCGGTCAGGTCCTTCCAGGTTCCGGACACACCTCGGACTTGGGCCTGGCCCCCGAGTTTGCCTTCGGTGCCCACCTCGCGCGCCACGCGGGTCACTTCATCAGCAAACGACGAGAGCTGGTCGACCATGATGTTGACCGTGTTCTTCAGTTCGAGGATTTCGCCCTTAACATCGACGGTGATTTTCTTGGTCAGATCGCCATTCGCCACCGCCGTAGTTACGGCGGCAATGTTACGCACCTGGGTCGTCAGGTTGGACGCCATGAAATTAACGTTGTCGGTCAGGTCCTTCCACACCCCCGCTAAACCGCGTACGTCCGCCTGCCCGCCGAGCTTGCCTTCGCTCCCGACTTCGCGGGCGACGCGCGTCACTTCCGAGGCGAACGAGCGCAGTTGGTCCACCATGGTGTTAATGGTGTCCTTCAATTCGAGGATCTCACCTTTGACATCGACGGTGATTTTCTTCGACAGGTCGCCGTTGGCCACCGCCGTGGTCACGGCCGCAATGTTGCGCACTTGCCCGGTCAGGTTCGAGGCCATCGAGTTGACCGAATCGGTCAAATCTTTCCACGTGCCGGCGACGCCTTTGACTTCAGCCTGGCCGCCCAGCTTGCCCTCGGTGCCGACTTCGCGCGCCACGCGCGTCACTTCGGCGGCAAAAGAGGAGAGCTGATCCACCATCGTGTTGACGGTATTTTTCAATTCAAGAATTTCGCCTTTGACATCAACGGTGATCTTCTTGGAGAGGTCGCCGTTGGCCACGGCAGTGGTCACCGCGGCGATATTGCGCACCTGGCCGGTCAGGTTCGAGGCCATGGAATTGACGGAATCGGTAAGATCTTTCCACGTGCCGGCGACCCCTTTGACCTCGGCTTGTCCACCCAGTTTTCCTTCGGTGCCGACTTCGCGGGCCACGCGTGTTACCTCTGCGGCGAAGGAGGAGAGCTGGTCCACCATGGTATTAATGGTGTCCTTGAGTTGCAGGATTTCGCCGCGCACATCGACCGTGATTTTCTTCGACAAGTCTCCATTGGCTACGGCGGTCGTTACTTCAGCGATGTTCCGAACCTGGGCGGTGAGGTTGGAAGCCATGGAATTAACCGAGTCGGTCAGATCCTTCCACGTCCCGGCCACACCACGCACCTGTGCCTGGCCACCGAGCTTGCCTTCGGTGCCCACCTCGCGGGCCACGCGCGTCACCTCGGCGGCAAAGGAGCGCAGTTGGTCCACCATCGTATTGATCGTGTCCTTGAGTTGGAGAATCTCGCCTTTGACGTCGACCGTGATTTTCTTCGACAGGTCGCCGTTGGCGACGGCCGTCGTTACGTCGGCGATGTTGCGGACCTGCGCGGTGAGATTGCCGGCCATGGAATTGACCGAGTCCGTCAGATCCTTCCAGGTGCCGGCCACGCCTTTGACTTCGGCCTGGCCGCCCAGTTTACCTTCGGTGCCGACTTCGCGGGCGACGCGGGTCACTTCCGAGGCGAACGAACGCAGTTGATCCACCATCGTGTTAATGGTGTTTTTGAGTTCGAGGATTTCCCCTTTAACGTCGACGGTGATCTTCTTGGACAGGTCGCCATTGGCGACCGCAGTAGTGACCTCGGCGATATTGCGGACTTGGGCCGTGAGGTTACCGGCCATCGAGTTGACCGAGTCCGTCAGATCCTTCCAAGTTCCGGCCACGCCTTTGACTTCAGCCTGTCCGCCCAGTTTGCCTTCGGTGCCGACCTCGCGCGCGACACGCGTCACCTCCGCGGCGAAGGACGAGAGCTGATCCACCATGGTGTTGATCGTGTTTTTAAGCTCGAGGATCTCACCACGAACATTGACCGTGATTTTCTTGGACAAGTTGCCATTCGCCACCGCGGTGGTGACTTCGGCAATATTACGCACCTGGGAAGTGAGATTACCCGCCATGAAATTGACATTATCGGTCAGGTCTTTCCAGGTGCCGGCCACGCCTTTGACTTCGGCCTGCCCGCCCAGTTTGCCTTCGGTGCCGACTTCGCGCGCCACGCGGGTCACCTCCGCCGCAAAGGACGAAAGCTGGTCCACCATCGTGTTGATCACGTTCTTGATCTGGAGAATCTCGCCGCGCACATCGACGGTGATTTTCTGGGTCAGGTCGCCATTGGCGATGGCGGTGGCGACTTTAGAAACGTCGCGCAGCTGCACCGTCAGGTTGCTGGCCATGAAATTGACATTGTCCGTGAGATCCTTCCAGGTGCCGGCCACGCCTTTGACGTCCGCCTGTCCGCCCAGTTTGCCTTCGGTACCGACTTCGCGAGCCACGCGGGTCACCTCCGAGGCAAACGAGCGCAGTTGATCCACCATCGTATTGATAGTGTCCTTGAGCTGCAGAATTTCGCCTTTGACGTCGACGGTGATCTTCTTCGACAGGTCGCCGTTGGCGACGGCAGTGGTGACTTCGGCGATATTGCGGACCTGGGCGGTGAGGTTGCCGGCCATCGAGTTGACCGAGTCCGTCAGATCCTTCCAGGTGCCGGCCACGCCTTTGACCTCCGCTTGCCCGCCCAGCTTGCCTTCGGTGCCGACCTCGCGCGCGACTCGGGTAACTTCCGCCGCGAAGGACGAGAGCTGGTCGACCATCGTGTTGATGGTGTTCTTGAGTTCCAGGATTTCGCCTTTGACGTCGACGGTGATCTTCTTAGACAAGTCGCCATTGGCCACAGCAGTCGTTACGGCGGCGATGTTACGCACTTGCGAAGTAAGATTGCCGGCCATGAAATTCACATTGTCGGTCAGGTCTTTCCAAGTGCCGGATACGCCTTCGACTTTGGCCTGCCCACCGAGTTTGCCTTCCGTGCCGACTTCGCGCGCCACACGGGTCACTTCCGAAGCGAACGAACGCAGCTGGTCCACCATCGTGTTAATGGTGTCCTTGAGTTCGAGGAACTCGCCGCGGACGTCCACGGTAATTTTCTTGGTGAGGTCGCCATTGGCCACGGCAGTGGTCACCGTGGCGATGTTACGCACCTGCGACGTCAGGTTTGAGGCCATCAAATTGACGTTATCGGTCAAATCTTTCCAAGTGCCGGCTACACCCTTTACTTTGGCCTGCCCGCCCAGTTTTCCTTCCGTGCCGACTTCGCGCGCCACCCGGTTGACTTCCGAAGCGAAGGCGCCCAACTGGTTCACCATCGTATTGACCGTTTTAGCGGTTCGGAGGAATTCGCCTTCGAGTTTGCGGCCGTCAATTTCCAGCGCCATGCTTTGGGACAAATCGCCTTTGGCGACGGCGCCAATGACGCGCGCAGTTTCGCTAACCGGGTGCGCCAAACAATCGATCAAGGTATTGACGGAGTTGACGCGCTCCGACCAGGCACCCGTAACGTGGCCGACCGAAAGGCGCTCCTGAATTCGTCCCTCCTGGCCGACGACGCGGCTGATGCGGCTGAGTTCGGCGGTGGAAAGCGCCATCATTTCGGCCAGGTCGTTGAAGGTGTCAGCCACTTTTCCCGCGATGCCGGTCCAGCCTACGGGAAGCCGCGCGCCAAAGTCCCCTTTCTTCAGTTCAATCAGGGCGGAGAGGATGCGATTTGTGTCGATCGATTGTCCTGAGCCTGGCTCGCTCGTCTTCGAGCCGTTGGTCCCCTTGCCATTGCCGCCATCCGGCTCAGGCTTCACGCGGGAAGTTCTTATTTTGCCGCGGCCGCCGGGCGAGGCGCCGGCCGCCGGATCGGAGCGTTGAGTCTTCTGCAACCCTGGCTCAGCAGATAGGGCGGAGATGGCTTCTTTTTTCATCATAATGCTCGAGTTTCTTGAGGGGAAAAAGTGTGCAATCCTTGTGCGTAATTCCAAGCGGGGGCGATATGTTTAGCTCGGGGCAGCGACACGTTAAGATGCACCTATCATCGACTATATGGGGTGAGACCCGATATGGGGTGTAAAACCCATTGAGTCTTCGGAATGCGTTCTACTACTGTGGCTTGACGACTTGCGACGTGCGGGTCGAAACCCTAGCTCCGGGTGCCCTAAGACTCCTCGCCTGACCGCGTTTTAGGTGGCTTTTGCCGCGGCGGCCGCTCGACTTCCGGCGCTTTGTCTGTCCAGAGCCAATACCCTTGAAGCGCCTGTGCGACTCGCAAAAAGTCGTCGAAATCGACGGGCTTTACCAGGAAGGAGTTTGCGCCGAGCTGATAAGCAAGGTTGACATCCCGGATGTCGCTGGAGGAGGTGAGAACCACAATCCGCAACGAACTTAGTTCCGGCTGTGCGCGAACCCACTTGAGCACTTCAAAGCCGTCCAGTCCGATGAGCTTCAGATCCAGCAGCATCAGTGAAGGTAGTGGGAACTCCGGGCGGTTGGCGTACCGGCCGGTGCCCCGAAGGTAGGCAATAGCTTCCTCGCCGCTGCGCACAACCTGGACCGGGTTCACGACGTTGCTTTTGGAAAAGGCACGCCGGATCAGCAAGACGTGGTCCTCGTCATCCTCGACGACGAGAAATAAAGCCTGTTCGGATGTCGCCACAAGGACCAGGAAATTAGGGGCCAAATGCCCATGCAGCTATGGGGTACATACCTCAGGTGCCTTAAGTCTGAGGCGGGTGATCTTCCTTACAGGGAGGCAGGAGGGTAAAAACGGCAAACGCGGGTCATTACGTGCGCGAAGATCAGAGCATTTTAATCATTGATGACGATGTGGACTATTGTTGTCTGCTTCAGCTCGCGTTTCACGAAGTTGACGTCGGCAACCCTGTCGAAGCAGTCCACGACGGCCAGAGCGCGCTAAATCATCTGCGGCAACTCACTGACGGCGTTTTCAACGGGATTATGCCCGGCTTGATTCTCCTGGATCTGCGCATGCCTGGAGTAAGCGGACTGGAAGTTTTGAGGTGG
>DASRFK010000286.1:0-38527 GCA_035651635.1 Verrucomicrobiia bacterium
AGGGCGAGATTTTAAAACACGCTCTTAGATATGGGCTTTCTTGGATTCGGTCTTATTTTCGAGTTTCGAATTTAGAGCTTATTTGGAAAATACCGGCTTAGACGTTGGCGTATTGGGTTTGGAGTCCCGCCTTTAGGCGGCCGCGCGTTGAAACCGCTGAGAGCGCGTTTTAGAATTCGATTTGGAGTGGCGCTTTTAGGCGGTTTTGGCGCCAGGCCGCCTAAAGGCGGGACTCCTAGCCCAGACTCCCACGCCTAGGGCGAGATTTTAAAACACGCTCTTAGATACGGGCTTTCTTGGTTTCGGTCTGATTTCGAGTTTTGGATTTAGAGCGTATTTGGAAAATACCGACTTAGACGTTGGCGTATGGGTTTGGAGTCCCGCCTTTAGGCGGCCGCGCGCTGAAACCGCTGAGAGCGGGTTTTAGAATTCGATTTGGGGTGGCGCTTTTAGGCAGTTTTGGCGCTGGACCGCCTAAAGGTGGGACTCCGAACCCAGACTCCCACGCCCGGGTCGGTATCTTTAAAACACGCTCTGAGGGCGGAACGCCAAACCGAATTCTAAAACACGCTCTTCGAGGGTGTCTTAAAACCTCGGCTTAGAGCGTGGACACCTGAGTTTGGAGTCCCGCCTTTAGGCGGTTTGGGCGCGGGGCCGCCTAAAGGCGGAACTCCAAATGGAATGCTAGGACGCGCTTGCGAATAATTGCACAGAAAGCAGGCCGTCCGACGTGCGTTAATCCGCGTCTAGAGCTGCTCTCAAAGCCTGTGGAAGGAGCAATGAGGGGGGAGACCAGGTGACCATAGCGAGGCCAATCGGTGGTTAAACTTGTGCAAAATGGGAGTAGCCCTTGGCAAGATCCTTATTAGCATCGGTGTTAACGAGTTGGGCATGAGTTTCGAAGTCGTGCGTGGGGCTCGTGGTGATGAAAAGCGAATTGTCAGAAAACGTCCCTTTTGTGCCGATCCCGTATTCCACCCGGAGAGATCACGCTATCGGAGCGGTCAAGCCGCGTCCGTTCACCTGGTGCCGGACGTAATTGTATCTGTGAATACGTCATGTAGGAAAAAAATGAAATACGGTCGCCTGTTCGAATGCCTCGGCGATGCCATTTTCCTCCGGCCCTTCAGCCATGGCGGGCCGGTGGCGAAATTCTGCGAAGTGAACCAAACAGCGTGTGACTGGCTAGGGTATTCGGAGGAGGAGTTGCGGCAGAAGTCGCCATTGGATATTGACCCTCAGATGGACGCCGAGAAACTTGCGCTTCGGGAGCGAGAGTTGCTTACGGGGCGCACCTTTACCTTCGAGACCCAACTGCTGAGCAAGTCGGGACGTCGGATTCAGGTCGAGGTTAAAGCGCAGCTGTTCGAATGGGAAGGCCGGCAGATGATGCTCTCTGTCGCTCGCGATCTTAAGTTGCGTCACCAGGATATGTCAGGCCTGCGCGATGCTGCGTGGCGTTTTGGCGAAATGATGGAGAACGTGCGTTTATGTGCGGTGATGCTCGATGCGGGCGGCAAAATCTGTTTTGCTAATCATTTTCTCCTGCAATTAGCAGGCTGGTCGTCCGAGGAGATAATTGGCAAGGATTGGCTGGAACTCTTTATTCCGCCCGATGAGTCGGCGCGCGTGAAGGCAGTGATTCAATCCATGAGCACTGGAAGTGCGGTGCCGCACTTTGAGAACGCGATTGTTACGCGTGCCGGCATCAGGCGCGAGGTAGCTTGGAATAACACTTTCTTACGAGATGGATATGGCAAGATCATCGGGTTTGCCAGCATCGGCGAGGACATCACCGAACGTAAGCAAATCGAGGCGGCGCTCGCACTGCGAGAAAAGCAGTTGAATTCATTCTTTAAAGGGGCCACCGCTGGATTGGCCTTGCTGGACAGGGACCTGCGTTTTGTTCAAATCAACGATACGCTGGCTTCGATAAACGGATTTGCTGCTCAGAAGCATCTGGGCAAGACGGTTCGAGAAGTCTTGCCGCGGCTTGCGCCGAAGGTTGAGCCGCTGTTTAAAAAGGTCATTGCGACGGGGGAGGCGGTTCTGGACATTGAGATTGTCGGTGAGACAGCCAGCCAGCCCGGCACCGAGCGCTGCTGGATGGAGTCACTCTTCCCCATCGTTGGAAAGGATTCGGTGGTTGAGAATATCGGCGTGATTGTCGTCGAGACCACCGAGCGCAAAAAGGCGGAAAAGCAAGTGTTGGCCACGTTGAGCTACGCCCAAACGCTGCTCGAAAGCTCACCGATCGGCATTATCACTTATCGAAAGACCGGGGAGGCAATTTCCGCTAATGCGGCCGCCGGACGGATTGTTGGGACGACACCTGAACAACTGGCCAGCCAAAACTTTCGTCAGTTGGCCTCCTGGCAAAAATCGGGCCTGTTGACCACAGCGGAAGAAGCTCTTCGAACAGATCTGCCACAAACCTCGGAGGTTTATGTCACGAGCGGATTTGGGAAAGCGACCTGGGTTTGTGCGCAAATGATTCCCTTTAACTATGCAGGTGAGCCTCATTTGCTTGCCTTGTTCGTCGACTTAACAGAGCGAAAATTGGCGGAGGATAGCCTGCGCGAGAGCGAGGAAAAATTTCGGCAGTTGACGGAAAACATGGATAAGGTGTTTTGGATCGCTAACAAAGACTCGACGGAAATCTTTTACGTGAGCCCAGCGTACGAGCAGATCTGGGGACGGTCCTGCCAAAGCCTATATGAGCGGCCGAGCTCCTTCCTCGAACCAGTCCATGCGCAGGACCGCGATCGCGTGCTGGCCGCCCTGGCACGACAAGCGCAGGGGGAAGAGTACGATACGGAGTATCGGATCCTGCGTCCCGATGGCAAGGAGCGCTGGATACACGATCGCAGCTTCAGGGTTCGCAATGACCGAGGCGAGTTTTACCGTGTGGCGGGTCTGGCCGAGGACATCACCGAACGCAAGCAACTTGAAGACCAGTTTCGTCAGGCACAGAAGATGGAGGCCATTGGGCATTTGGCCGGCGGGGTGGCGCATGATTTCAACAACATTCTGGCGGCCATTCTTCTGCACCTCGGTTTGCTGAGGCAAAGTCCGCAGTTGACCGACGGCATGAAGGAATCCCTTAAGGAAGTGGAGAGCGAAGCGATGCGGGCCGCCAATTTGACACGACAGCTTTTGTTATTCAGCCGGCGGCAAGTCGCTCGATTTGAGCCACTGGATTGCAACGCGGTGATGAAAGGGCTTCTGAAGATGTTGCGACGCCTTCTGAGTGAAAACATCGATATTGATTTCACGGCTGCCCCCACCGGCACTTACATCAAGGCCGATATCGGGATGCTGGAGCAGGTGATCATGAACCTTTGCGTGAACGCACGCGACGCCATGCCCCAGGGAGGGAGGTTACATCTTAAAACGACTGTCGAGGAGATTCAGGAGAATTCCCTTAACCGTCACGCCGGCGGGCGCACGGGCAGTTTTGTGTGCTTGGAAGTAAAAGACACCGGCTGCGGAATGGATGAAGCAGTTTTGAAACGAATGTTCGAGCCGTTCTTTACCACGAAGGAAGTTGGCAAAGGAACGGGGCTGGGGTTGGCGACCGTTTATGGGATTGTGAAGCAGCACGAGGGTTGGACCGAAGTGGAGAGTGTGGTGGGCCAGGGCAGCACTTTTCGCGTTTACCTTCCCGCTCTGCAGGTCGAATTCGAACCCACCACGGGCCCGGCAGAGGAGCAGGAGGTGCATGGCGGTTCCGAAACGGTCCTGCTGGTGGAAGATGACATTTCGCTACGCCGCATGGCTGCATTGTGCCTGCGCAAGCTCGGCTATGCGGTGCTGGAGGCGGGAAACGCGCCCGAGGCATTGATCGAATGGAGGAATCACCATGCCAACGTCGACTTGTTGCTAACCGATATGGTGATGCCGGAAACCGGGACCGGCCTCGATCTGGCGGGCCAGTTAAAGGCAGAAAAGCCCGATCTAAGAATTGTCATCTCGAGTGGCTACAGCGAGGAACTCGTGAAGCCCAATGCCCTCGACCAGGAATTCATGTTTCTGGCCAAACCCTACGATCCTGTAACCTTGGCCAGGTTAGTCCGGAAGACTCTGGACCTGTCTGGCACCAAGAACCGAAGCTCGCTTCATTAGCCGAATGAAATCAAAATGAAAGATATCAAAGTACTTTTAGTTGATGATCATGCCGTCTTGCGCAGTGGATTGCGCCTGGCGATGGCTCAATACCCGAACCTTAAGGTGGTGGGCGAGGCGTCCACCGGCGCAACCGCGTTGGAGTTTATGGCAACTTCAACTCCTGATCTGGTCGTGATGGACGTGCACCTGCCGGATATGTCGGGCATCGAAGCGACTCGGCGCGCCCTGGATATGCAACCCTCGACAAAAGTGGTTGTCTTTTCCGCTGACGAAGCCCGCTCGCTGGTGGATGAGGCTTTGGAGGCCGGTGCCTGCGGCTACATCTGCAAACAGACCTCGGCGGATGAAGTTGTGCGAGCAATTGAGGTCGTCCTGTCAGGTAAGCTTTATCTTAGCCCGGGCGTGAGTGCGGGTATCCTGGAAGAGTACCGCCGGAAGTTGGCCGAGGAGCCTGAACCATCCAAACCGGTCCTGTCGGAACGTGATAAAAAGTTGCTCGAACTTGTCGCCCAGGGCTGTCGCAACAAAGAAATCGCTGAACACCTGGCACTCAGCATGAAATCCGTTGAAGCTTATCGGTCGCGTCTTATGAAAAAACTGCTCTGCTCGAGCACGGCCGAACTAGTGCGCTACGCCATTCGTGAGGGCATCACCGCGGCTTGACTTCGGTGAACGGGTGACCAAGGGTTTGAGTTTAGCGGTTTGAATCCCATCCACGTCCGGGAACTCAAAGGTCTCGAGATCATACGCCAAGCCTCAGCGGGCGCTGGCTGAGGGCACCCCGGACGAGCATCTCCAGGTGATTCAAATAGCGGGTCGCAGAGCACCGTCCTGCTAAAGGCCATTTTAGGCGGCATGGGGACTGCGCAGCATCTGATCCCAGCTATTGCGCAGTTCAGTAACCAGCCCGCTCACCTCGTCAATTCCACCGGGTGTTTTTGTAAGATTGCTGGTTTGAAGTCTTTCATCAAAGTAGTCGTAAAGGTGGCTCAAGGTGAGGGCCAGCTCTCCACCCTGATCGAAATCCAGCCCGCGCTCCAGTTCCCTGATTATCTCCTGGGCTTTCTGAAGATTATTGTTAACCGTCATGTTCAGTTCGGCCGGGTCGTCCAAGGCGAAGCCAGTCTTTGCTGCTTCCAAATGCCGCAAAGCGCGTTCGTACAGCAATAGCACAACGCGTCCGGGAGGAGCGGTGAGAGTGAAGGTTTGCAGGTAGGTTCGATACTGATTAGCAGGCCACATATAGAGTTGATAGAATTGCTGTGCGGGTCCGCTTGGGTTTCAACGCCCATTTCTTTGTTCTTCCAGCGCTAACTGATCACGTTAGGCGTTTTTATCGGCGGACCTATAAAAAACTAAAGGGCGGAAACGGTTAGGTTTTCACCGTCTAATTGGCGCCACTCAGGGGTTTTTCTTCGCGCAAAAGATGGTGTTTTTCCCTTCTAAACCTTCGCCACATAAAACCGATGTCACCTGAGCATGAACGAGTTCATTGTCGCAATGAGTGCCGCCTCCGAGTGCGAAAACACGCGGGTCCGGGTCGAACAAGACCGGGGTCTGCTTTCTTGCTGAGGTAAACAATCCACCAAACACCCACGCTATGGACGAAATCGCCAAAGAATTCCTTGTTGAGAGTTACGAGAATTTGGACCGCCTGGACCGGGACCTGGTCGTTTTGGAAAAAGACCCGCGCGCGAAGGACACACTGGCCAGCATCTTTCGGACGATCCATACGCTCAAAGGCAGCAGTGGTTTTCTTGGCTTTGGGAAACTGGAAGCGGTGGCCCACGTCGGTGAAAATTTGCTCAGCAAACTCCGTGACGGCGTCATTACGCTCAATCCGGCTTTAACCAGCGCTCTGCTCGCGATGGTAGACGCCGTTCGGTTTATGCTTGGCCAGATTGAGGCCACCGGTCAGCCAGGGGATCGGGACTTCACGAGTCTGATTGGTCTTTTGACTCGGTTGAACGAAGGCCAAGGCACTGAATCGGTTCCCATTCCTTCGCCCGCCTCCGGCACCCCGGTTGAGCCCGCGAAAGGCACTTCGCCGGACCAAGCGCCAGCCACAGAGAGCGCTGCAAGCGCCCCCCCCATTGTCAATGTCGCACCAGCGGTGGAAATTGCGGCACTTCCCGCGCATAAAGCCAGCCCGCCTCTGGCCCCTGGCTCTCCTGCATCGGCCGTCGAGTCCGCTCCGGCGGTTCATGAACCCGGCGAGAGCCGGAATTCCGGAGTCTCCGACAGCACAATTCGCGTGGACGTTGGATTGCTGGACAAACTGATGAACCTTGTGGGCGAACTAGTGCTTGCTCGCAACCAGGTTCTCCAGTTTACCACCCACCGGGCAGACAGCGCCTTCCTGGCAACCTCGCAACGGCTTAATCTCATCACGACCGAATTGCAGGGCAGCGTGATGAAGACGAGGATGCAGCCCATCGGCAACGTCTGGAGCAAACTGCCCCGCGTGGTGCGTGATCTCGCCACCGCGTGCGGCAAACAGGTCCGCATTGAGATGCTGGGCAAGGAAACTGAATTGGACAAAACCATCATCGAGGCCATCAAAGATCCCCTGACGCACATTGTTCGCAACTCGGTCGATCACGGTATTGAGAAGCCTGAGGTGCGCGCCGCCCGTAACAAACCCGAGGAAGGGTGTCTGAAGATGCGGGCTTACCACGAGGGCGGACAGGTCAACATCGAAATCTCTGACGACGGGGGCGGGATTGATTATGAGCGGGTGAAGCAAAAGGCGTTGCAACGCGGATTGATCACCGCCGAACAAGCCGCCCGGCTGAGCGACCATGAGGCGATTCATCTCATTTTCCTGCCGGGCTTCTCGACCGCGGACAAGGTCACCAATGTATCCGGCCGGGGCGTTGGCATGGACGTGGTCAAGACCAACATCGAAAAGATCGGCGGCACCGTGGACCTGCAAAGCCAGCCCGGTGAAGGCACGACGCTTAAGATCAAAATCCCATTAACCCTGGCCATCATCCCAGCTCTCATCGTCACCAGCGGTGGCGATCGCTTCGCTATTCCGCAGGTGAGCTTGTTGGAACTGGTGCGACTCGAAGGAGACCAGGCTCGAAAGCAAATTGAGTTTATCCATAGCGCGCCGGTGTACCGGCTGCGGGGCCAGTTGCTCTCGCTCGTCTATCTGAATAAGGAATTGAAACTGGAACCTGAGCGCAATCCGGATGCGCTTGGAGAAGCGGGCGGCGCCGCGCTGCAGACAAATGCCTCAAATAGCAAGCAGGGCACCGCCGATGCGGTCAACATTGTCGTGCTGCAGGCCGATGGCCATCCCTTTGGGCTGGTCGTGGACGAAATCAATGATACCGAGGAAATCGTCGTCAAGCCGCTGGGCAAACAACTAAAAGGGGTCGCCTCGTTTGCTGGCGCAACCATCATGGGCGACGGGCGCGTAGCGCTGATTCTCGATGTGATGGGCCTGGCTCAAGGCGCGAGCGTAGTTGCCGAAGCCAGGGATCGCTCGCTCCTGGATAAGGCCTCGCAGGCGCGCAAACCGAGCAGCACGTGCCAGACGTTGCTCCTCTTTGATTCCGGTAAAGGCAGTCGCATGGCGATTCCCCTGTCGATGGTTGCCCGCCTGGAGGAATTCCCCAGAACATCGATCGAACACTCCGGCGCGCAGGAAGTCGTGCGCTACCGCGGCCAGATACTGCCTCTCATACGGATCTCAAAGCACGTTCCGTCGGTGACCGACGACTCGGCGGAAACGGAACTGATGCAAGTCGTGGTCTACTCCGAGCAAGGCCGGAGCGTCGGCCTGGTCGTGGGCCGCATCAATGACATCGTGCAGGAGGCCATCACCGTCAAACGTCACTCGCATGGCAACGGTATCTTCGGCTCCGTAGTCCTCCAGGAAAAAGTCACCGACCTGCTCGATGTCCAGGCGGTCATCCGTGCCGCCGATCCGTTCTTTTACTCCGACGTCGCCACTAATAAAGCCGCCGCGTAACCGTCTCAACCCCCTCATCGCATGATTGACAGCAAACAGTACTCAACTTTCTTTCTTAATGGTCTGTTCCTCGGTGTCGAGGTACTGAAGGTACAGGAAGTCATTCGCTATCAAGAAATGACCCGCGTGCCACTGGCCCCGACGATGGTCCAAGGTCTGATCAACCTGCGTGGTCAGATTGTCACTGCCATCGACCTGCGCCGCCGGCTCGAACTTCCAGCGCGGCCGGAAGGTCAACTCCCAATGAACGTCGTGGTGAGGACTGATGACGGGGCCGTGAGCTTGCTCGTGGATGAAATTGGCGACGTGGTGGAAATCCAGGACGAAGTTTATGAGCGCCCGCCCGAAGCTCTCAAGGGCGTGGCCCGCGAATTGGTCACCGGGGTTTATAAACTCAAGGAGCGTCTCTTGCTGATCCTTGATACCGAACGCACGGTTAGTTTACCAGCCAGCTATACCCAGTCCCAACTGAAGCGGAACTGAACCTCATGCCCCGGTTTTTTTCCAAACTCCCGCCGCCACCGATAGTTGGCGATGCCCTGTCAGGGCAACCCATTTGGCCCCTTGGCCTGGCTTCCGCCAGCCATCTCGAATGCCTCCGATGTCCCGCTCCATCAGCACGGTCAGGTGATGGCGATCGCGGGATGACTCGCACCCCAAACCGTGAACACCTGGCCATCAAACAAAACATGCCCTCTACGTCACACTAATATTATGCAAACCACCGCCCCGCTCCTCAAAAAAAATGGCTCGCGCTCGCGCGCGAACGGCCACACCAGCCTGCCGACAGGCGAATCCAATCTGAATGCGGACGTACTTGAAATGCGTGCCAAGCTCGATGCCATCAACAAAGCCCAAGCCACCATCGAGTTCACCCTGGAGGGCACCGTCATCACCGCCAACGAGAACTTCCTTACGGTACTGGGGTATTCGCTGGAGGAAATCCAAGGCAAACATCACAGCATGTTTGTTGAACCGTCCTACCGCTCGAGCGCAGAGTATAAGCAATTTTGGCGCGATCTGAATGAGGGCAAGTTCCAGGCGGCCGAATACAAGCGAATTGGCAAAGGCGGCAAGGAAGTCTGGATTCAAGCTTCTTACAACCCCATTTTCGACGCCGATGGCAAACCTTTTAAGGTCGTCAAATTCGCCACGGATGTAACCGCTACCAAGCTTCAGAACGCGGATTACCAGGGACAGATTGCGGCCATCAACAAAGCCCAGGCGGTGATCGAGTTCAACTTGGACGGCACCGTCATCACCGCCAACGAAGGTTTCCTCACGGCGCTGGGTTATTCGCTCGAGGAGATTAAGGGCCAGCATCACAGCATGTTTATCGAACCCGCTTACCGGGCCAGCGCTGAGTACAAGCAATTCTGGCGGGAACTTCGCGACGGAAAATTCCAGGCTGCGGAATACAAGCGAATTGGCAAAGGCGGCAAGGAAGTCTGGATCCAAGCCTCCTATAACCCCATTTTCGATCTCAACGGCCGACCCTTCAAGGTCGTCAAATTTGCCATCAATGTTACTGCCACAAAACTGAAGAACGCTGATTACGAGGGCCAGTTAGCGGCGATCAGCAAAGCCCAGGCGGTGATCGAGTTCGACCTGGACGGCACCGTCATTACCGCCAACGACAATTTCCTCACAACGCTTGGCTATCGGCTCGAGGAAATCAAAGGCAAGCACCACAGCATGTTCGTGGAGCCGTCCTATCGCGCCAGCGCGGAGTACAAGCAGTTCTGGCGGGACCTCAACGATGGAACCTTCAGGGCCGATCGGTTCAAACGCATCGGCAAAGGCGGCAAGGAAGTTTGGATCCAGGCTTCCTATAATCCAATCTTTGACCTCAACGGGCGTCCGTTCAAAGTCGTGAAGTACGCAACCGATGTCACCGCAGCGGTGCGTCAGGAAGAAGCCCTCAAAGTCACCTTCGCCGGCGTGACCCAAAACGCGCAAGGTCTCAGTGCGGCCTCCGAAGAATTGGCCGCCAGCAGCCAACAGATGGTAAGCAACGCGGAAGAGACCGCCACCCAGGCAGGGGTGGTTTCGGCCGCGGCCGAGCAAGTGAGCAAGAACGTCCAAACCGTGGCCACCGGCACGGAAGAAATGAGCGCCAGCATCAAGGAGATTGCTAAAAATGCGCAGGACGCCGCAAAGGTCGCCGCCGTCGCAGTCAAGGCCGCCGAGACGACCAATGCCACGGTCACCAAACTGGGTGAAAGCAGCGCCGAGATCGGCAAAGTCATCAAGGTGATTACTTCCATTGCCCAGCAGACCAATTTGCTCGCGCTTAATGCCACCATCGAAGCGGCCCGCGCGGGCGAGGCGGGGAAGGGTTTCGCCGTCGTTGCCAACGAAGTCAAGGAATTGGCCAAGGAAACCGCCAAGGCCACCGAAGACATCAGCCAGAAAATCGAGGCGATCCAAGCCGACACGAAGAGTGCCGTCACGGCAATCGCTGAGATCAGCACGGTGATCAACAAGATCAACGACTACCAGAACACCATCGCCAGCGCGGTGGAGGAGCAAACCGCCACGACCAACGAAATCAGCCGCAACGTGGCTGAAGCGGCCAAGGGCAGTTCCGAGATCGCCCAAAACATCACGGGTGTGGCCCAAGCGGCGAAGAGCACAACCACCGGCGCCAACGATACGCAAAAGGCCTCGGCCGAACTTGCGAAGATGGCAGCCGCACTGCAGAAGCTGGCCAACCAGTAAGAGGGCTCAGGCCCCCAGCCGTTCTCGCGGGCCGGGGTCGCACCCAACGTATATGCAACCGTTCCTCCCGAACCACGCGCCGACGTCAGCCGAAGTCGGTCCGGCGGCGCTGGTCGGGGGGCCGTTTAGACCCATCGAGGTCTGAGCCAACCAACAACCCCAGCTCCTGCCTACCGGGCTACCCGGTTCGAGACAAGGCTGAATCAGCTCTGAATCATATATGCGCGCGCTCGTGGTCGACGATTCCAAATCCATGCGAATGATCCTGGGCAAAGCCCTGAGGGAAGTTGGCTTCCAGGTCGCTGAAGCGGGCGACGGTCGTGAAGCCCTTGCCCGGCTGAACCAGGGCGAGGAGACCGATTTGATGCTCGTGGACTGGAACATGCCGGTGATGAACGGATACGAACTCGTTTGTGCCGTTCGCGCCAACGCCCTGCTCAGCAGCGTCCGCATCATGATGGTCACCACTGAGACTTCCATGAACCAACTCCAGCAGGCTTTGGCCGCCGGTGCCAATGAATACCTCATGAAACCCTTCACTAAAGAACTGCTTCTCGAGAAGCTATCGCTTTTAGGGATCACCTGAATTTATGCGAAAAACGCGTGTGCTCATAGTAGACGACGATGCGGTTGTTCGTCTGGCCGTGCTGAACTCTTTCGCCGACGATCCGAACACCGAAGTTAGCGCTTCCAGTTCCGGCCAAGACGTTCTCAATCGGTTAGCTGGCGGCGAGCAAATCGATCGACTTCTGGTGGACTGGAATATGCCGGGTTTAAACGGCATCGAACTGGTGCGCAAAGTGCGGGCTGACCCTCGCTTCAGCGGCATGCGGATTCTTATGGTCACCTCCGAGACCCTCATCGAATGCGTCGCCCTGGCGCTGGCGGTTGGGGCCGATGACTACCTCATGAAGCCCTTCACCAAAGAGATGCTGCTCGGGAAACTCGCTTTGCTCGAAGTGGACTGCCATGAGTAAAATCAGAGTGCTCATTGTGGACGATGCGGTCGTCATTCGCCGTTTGGTGGCCGATTGCCTCTCCCAGGATCCGGAGATCGAGGTGGCGGGAACGGCTGCAAACGGCCAGATCGGTCTGGCCAAGATTGCGCAGGTCAACCCGGATCTGGTGACTCTCGACGTGGAAATGCCCGTGATGGATGGGCTTCAGACCTTGGCCGAAATCCGCAAGAGCCATCCCAAATTGCCGGTGGTTATGTTCAGCACGCTGACCGAGCGTGGCGCTGCCAGCACGCTCGACGCACTGGCGCTCGGGGCGAGTGACTATGTGACCAAACCGTCGAACGTCGGCAGCGTTGCCGTGGCTGTCCAGCGGATTCGCGAGGAACTCATCCCGAAAATCAAAGGGTTATGCCGACAGTCCGCCAGCCCCACCTTTTCAGAGGGTATCCTTGCCCGCGGGATTTGTCAGCCCAGGGGCGCAGTGCCCGCCCGAGTTGAAATCGTGACCATCGGCGTTTCCACCGGTGGACCCGCCGCGCTGTCAACGCTGCTGCCCCTGCTCGCCCGCGACCTCCCCGTGCCAGTCGTGCTGGTGCAGCACATGCCGCCGCTCTTTACCCGGCTGCTGGCGGAACGCCTCACCAGCATCTCAGGTCACTTGACGCGGGAAGGCGAAGCGGGCGCTCTGCTGGAACCCTCACAAGTGTGGATCGCTCCTGGTGGTTTGCACATGGAAGTCCAGCAGGGTGGGGAGGGGGTTCGACTGCGCACACACCAGGGTCCGCCGGAGAATTCCTGTCGTCCCGCAGTGGATGTGCTGTTTCGTTCGGTGGCGCACGTATACGGTTCGTGTTCCCTCGCGGTGGTGCTCACGGGTATGGGCCAGGACGGATTGCGCGGTTGTGAAAGCATCCGTGAAGCGGGCGGCCAGGTGCTGGTCCAGGATGAAAGCACCAGTGTTGTGTGGGGCATGCCCGGCGCCGTGAGCCAGGCGGGGTTGGCGGACAAGGTCCTGCCCTTGCGCGAGTTGGCTGATGAAATAAATCGTCGAGTTAAGCCGGGCGCCCTGTCCGTTGAAGCTTTCAATCGGCCGAGTCTCACCCCAGGGCCCTTTCGCTAAAACACTGTGAACACCGCTGATTTCGACTATGTCCGCCGATTGGTTCGAGAGCAGGCTGCGATCGTACTGGAACCGGGCAAGGAATACCTCGTCGAGGCGCGGTTGCACACCCTGGCGCGCAAAGAGAACTTTGGTTCACTCGATGACCTGCTGGCCCAGCTTCAAAACGGACCGCAAAACGGCCTGCATCGAAAAGTTGTGGACGCGATGACCACGAATGAGACGTCATTTTTCCGGGACATCCACCCGTTCGAAGCGCTGCGGAAATGTATCCTGCCCCAGCTGTTGGCCCGCCAGGGGTCTGAACGCCAACTCAATGTCTGGTGCGGCGCTGCCTCTACGGGTCAGGAGCCCTACAGCTTCCTCATGTTGATCCAGGAACACTTCCCCGAGCTATTCGCCTGGGACTTTAAATTCATTGCCACCGATCTATGCGCCGAGGTCCTGGACCGAGCGCGAGCCGGCCGGTTCAGTCAACTCGAAGTCAATCGCGGCCTGCCCGCGAGACTGCTGGTAAAGTATTTTTCGCCGCGGGGAACCGAGTGGGAGATCTCGGAGGACCTTCGGCGACGCGTGATCTTCAGCGAGGTGAATCTCGTGAAGGACTGGCCCTGGCTGCCGCCGCTGGACATAGTGTTTTTGCGCAATGTTTTGATCTATTTCTCGGTTGAGTCGAAAAAGACAATTCTCGCCAAAATTCGCCGTCTGCTGCGACCCGGAGGTTATCTGTTGCTGGGAGGAACCGAAACCACGTTCAACCTCGATGACGCCTTTGAGCGGGTGGTGTTTGACAAAACGACCTGCTACCGAGTGAAACCGGCATGAACAAGGGGAGCATATGATTGACCTGGACCGGCTCATCGAGCAGGCCAACGAATTGGCTCCGCTCCCTGCCAGCACGGTGCGTTTGGCGGAGATCGTGGGCCACGCCAATTGCGACATCAACGATGTGGCCGAGTTGATCGCATTTGACCAGGCCCTCACGGTGAAGCTCCTGCGCGCCGCCAATTCCGCCGCCAGTGCCAGCGCTCTGCCGGTGGGCACCGTGAAGGAGGCCGTGACCCGGATGGGCACCGCGAAGGTACTGGCCCTGGCCGTCGCGTCCGGGGCCAAGCCTTTCCTGCAAGCCCGTGTTCCCGCGTACGGCCTGGACGAGGGAGCCCTTTGGCGGCATTCCGTGGCAGCAGCCGTGGCGGCTGAGACCGCTCCTGCGTTTTGCCAGGAGGAAGTGCCGCCTGAGGCTTTCACGGCGGCCCTCTTGCACGATATCGGGAAACTGGTGATGGGACGTTTCTTGAGCCCCGAAATTCTGGGTTTTATCGGTCAAGCGCAGGAAGTTGATCACCTCTGCCAACTGGAAGCCGAATCACTGCTTCTCAAGGTGCACCATGGAGAGCTCGGCGGCCTCATTGCGCAACACTGGAAACTGCCGCCTCGCGTCGTCCAGGGGATTATCTACCACCACAACCCCGAGCAAGGACTGGATGTCATTTGCGACCTAACTTACTTGGCCGACCAGGTTGCAAAACGCATCGAAGCCGGGCTGGACGGTCATAATGTCGACCTCAGCATCTGCCCGGAGGTCGCCGAACGTCTTGGTCTAACGCCGAAGACGCTTAACGATTTTGGTCCCATCGCGGCCTCGCGTTACTTGCAAGTGAGCCGTCGCTACAACGCGGTCTAAAACAAAATGAATACAACCACGCCACAACCCATCGACCAAGTACGTGAATTCATCAAGAACAGCGCGAGAGAAGTCTTTAGCACCATGTTCAACATAAACGCGCGGTCAGCCGCGGTGCGGGATTTTCGTGGCGGCGGCGAAATGCTCGTCGTTGGTTCGGTCGGCTTTATCGGCGACGCCAACGGCGTCGTTTACGTTTATGTGCGGGAGCCGTTCGCGCGTACCCTGGCCAGCCGGATGTTGGGTTTGGCCGAAGCGGAGCTGGATGGCCACGAAATGGTCAACGACGTCATCGGCGAATTGAGCAACATGATCGTCGGCGCTGTGAAGTCTCGTCTATGCGACACCGGAGTTCCGTGCGTATTAACCATTCCCTCGATTGTGCGCGGTCAAAACCTTAGTGCCGAACCGGCCTTAGGCTCAGAGTGCCGTCTGCTCAGTATCATTTGCGAGACGGAACCCATCCTGCTCGAAATTCTGATGAAACGATCCACCTAAATTCGCGCCATTGAAAGCCTATCCATATGAGCACCAAGATACTTACAGTCGATGACAGCCGAACCATCCGCATGATCATCCAAAAAGCATTCCGCTTGCATGATTGCACGCTTTGCCAAGCGGGTAATGGCGAGGAAGGTTTGATCGTCGCAGGCCGTGAAAAGCCAGACCTGATCATCCTGGACATCACTATGCCCGTAATGGACGGAATGACGATGCTGACCAAACTTAAGGAAAATGCGGACCTAAAGGACATTCCGGTGATTATGCTCACTGCCGAATCAGGGCGCGACAACGTTCTGAAGATCTCTCAGATCGGCGTCCAGGATTACCTGGTCAAGCCGTTTAAGGAGGACCAGCTCGTGGAGAAAGTGAGCCGAATCATTTCCCTTCAGCTCAAAGCGCCGGCTGCCTCTGCCGCGTAGCCAGCCATACCGATTATGCCACAAGCCGTTAATTATCAGGAATTGGCCCGACGGTATGGCCTGGAGCCAGTGCCGGAAAGTGTTCTGCGCCTCACCCAAATCGTGTCCCGACAGGATGCCGACCTGGAAGAGGTCGCGCGGCTCATTTCCAAAGACGCGGCGCTGACAAAACGCTTGTTGCGAGCAGCCAATCCCACGGCCAAAACCGCAGCGGATTATGACATCGAGACGGTAGACGAAGCCCTGATGCGAAGTGGCTTGACCTGCGCGCTCATGCTTGCCATGGGCACTCCGCTGGCTCAGGCATTGGTTAAGACGTTTCACACGATGCTAGGCCTAAAACTGGAAAGCGTCGATCGGTTCGGAGACTTTGTACTCGAGGGGCAACACCTGCTCGGAACAATCAGCTTTTTCGGACGGGCGGCGGGCCTGGTTTACTTGCGCTTGAGCCCCGCTTCGGCCGCGGAGGTCGCCGCGCGCATTCTCGGATTGGAGCCAAAGCAGATCATTGATTCCAACGAAATCAACGACGCGGTGGGCGAACTGCTCAACATTGTCACCGGGAACTTCAAGTCGAATTTATGCGATGCCGGCTTGGATTGCCGGTTGGATCCGCCGCGTGTAACGCAAACCTCCGACTTTTCCACCCCAAAGCTCCCGGGCGGCAGTTTGGAGCGGATGATCTTTCGTGCGGGTCAAGTGGTGCTCTTCGTCGACGTGCGGGTGAATCCCTGGAACGAATGATCCGGATTGAGAAGAATAATATGACTGCGAAAAATCAGTATCTCGACTCGATCTCCAATTTGCTTCCCGCTCCTTCCTTGATCGTACAGTTGCTTTCAATGTTTAAAGACGAGGATCGGGACATCGACGAGATTCTTCGGTTGATTAGTTACGAGCCGGCTTTGACTGCCCAAATCCTTAAACGTTGTAATAGCGCGTTCTTCGCCAGCGAGGAGCCCGCCACAAACGTGTTCGAAGCCTTTACCCGCCTGGGCCTCTACGAGGTCTATTGCATTGTCGCAACCCTGCTCGCCAGCAGCGCAACCACGTTGCCGGGCGTTCATGACGGGGTCGACGTCGATCGGCTCTGGCAGCACTCTGCGCTCACGGCATTTGCTGCATCCGAGGTTGCCGAAACCATTGGCGAACCAAAAGAAGTCGCCTTCACCGCCGGGCTCCTCCACGACATCGGCAAACTTCTGTTTGCCTCGGCAGAGCGTTCACGCTACCGGCAGCTGCAGCAAGAGTTCAAGGATTTCGGAGCGTCGCTCGCTCACGCCGAGCGGCTTGCCTTCGGCATCAATCACGCCAATCTGGGCGGCCTTCTACTCGCTCGCTGGAAATTACCTTCCGAGATGGCCACCGCCATCATCCTCCATCATGATTCCTGGGACTCCCAACCGTTCCCCAAGTTAGCGGTCATTGTTCGTATCGCCGACGTAATTGCCCACGCAATCCTTGATGGGGAGCAGCGGTCCTGGCAAGATGAGCCCCAAGCTCGTGCCGCTCTCAAACGGCTGAACCTCGGGGCAGACGATATGTCGCTTCTCATGGCAAAAGTTGAAAAGGGTTTGGATTGCATCGAAGCTTTGGCCTCCTGCAGAGCGTAGATCGGCCGATTGCTGCGGGGGTGTAACCACAGGTCCACCTGCGCCTATCGGTTGGCGGGGTCCTTGGGAATTTGCCGGAGAATAAACTGGCGGCGGTACTTCACCTGGTTGCGCAAGGACTGGATCTCGTGGTGAAATTGCTGCAGCGCCGATTGGCTGGTTTCGCCGAACAACTCCGCCCGGATGGGCACTTCGGGCGTTAGCCGTTTCTCCATCGCGTTAATTAGCGGGATCATCTTCTCTTCGGTAAAAACCGTGGTGCAAATCTCGTTTAGCCGCGCCAGAAAGGCCTTTCGAAACTCACGGTTTGCGAGCAGCGGTCCCGAGAACCATCCCGGCGGCCGCATCCAGCCTCCGAACCCGCCAAAGCCTCCGAAACCAAAGCTTTGCCGACTACCCATGCCGAAAGTCAAGGGCATCTCGTACCAGTCATATTCCGGCGAGCAGCCGTCGTACTCACCCCAGGTTTTGTCTTCGTCCCAAGGATACATCTCCCATTTGCCGGTGTTGGCGGAGTCGTGGTACAGATAGTAGTTATTGAAGAATCCATCCCAGTTTTGGATGCACATGTTCACCGCATAGTAATTGATGAATTCATCGACGTTGAAATTCTTTTGGATAAAGTCCCATTGTTCGACGCCGGAACTACGGGTCAACCCCTCGTACAACGAGACCAAGTCGTCGTGTGCCGTCGCGCGGCGGGTCTTTTTTATGTGCTGTCCGCGCAGGCCCTCCGCCATGTACGTCACTTTGTAGAGGGAACCGCTGTTGTCGCGCTGGTTGCGGCTCAGAAACCCCTTGTTGGGCTGCTCAATCAACAACTGGTACCCCATAGGACGGCCGTCCATCCAAACGCGCACATGCTCGGCCTGGCAGGCGGGGTTGCCCGCCAAATGGTAAAGCTCATAGGCCATCGGCTCGGAGAGGACCCAACGCGGTGGCCCTTCAAAAATGACGTTGATGCCGCTCATCTCCTTGAAGTGGTCTTTTCCAAATTTGACTTTGAATCCGCCTTTCCGCGGGCGGATCGATACGTAATCAAAGGTCTGGACCTCGCCGCCATCCGGCGGAGCATAGACGAACGCACCATTGCCTCGAGTCGGTGAAGCCAACACCTCAAATCGACGGCCATTCCAGACCTCCACTCGGCTCTGCCCTTGCGGACGAGACACATTGACAACGTAGGCGAAGGCGATGCGCGCGGTATTTGTATTGGCCATCGTTGAGTAGGAATAGCAGGGCTGCGGTTCGTTTGGCGAAGGATTGAAGCGCACAGCGCCTGACTCATTCTCGGCTTTGACCCGCAAGCGGACCAGCGTCCCGGCCGGCTGTCCCGCGAGGGAAGCCTGATAAGTCCCCGTCTTATCATCACCGGCGATGCGTTCCATCGGCACCGCCGTCTCGGCGGTCTGCTTGCCGCTGGTGGCAACTCGCCAAAGCAAGGTGACGGCTTTGACTCGCTGCGAATCCCTCACCTGGGCGGTGACCGTGGCTTGCGTGCCCGGCGGGGGAGGTTTGAAGGTGACGCTCTCGACGAACGGCACCGTTTTGGACGAAAAATTGTCATTTCGTCGCCCGGGAGAGCCGGCGGGCCGTTCGACGGCCGGGAGCAGAGAACCGGCCCAATTCCCCGGGTCTTGGCCGGAGGCGAAGGGACAGATGCGCTCCAGCGAGGCGGAGTGGCCGTCGGGGGCGATGGGCCAGGGGGCGTGGTCGGAGTATCTAACCGCCTCAATCACTGTCTGCGCCGCGTTGCAGAGCTCGAGCTTCTCGCCACGGTGACTGAGCCGGCCGGAAAAATCGCCCAGCACGGGGATGTCGGTGCCGTAATTGGACACAAACGTCTTAGTGTTGCGGCAGATTACCACATAGGCTCCCGCGGCGAGGTGAGCCCCGGGCGGGAATTCAAATTGGATTCCTTTGGTGAACGACCACCCGGATAAATCAACCGTGGCGTCACCTCGATTGAACAGCTCGATATACTGCAAATCATCAAGCTGGAGCGGGGGATGGTACATGATCTCATTGATGATGATGTCGGTATCCGCACCGCGCACAGGCGTAATCAGAGGGCAAAGGGCCAGTCCTGTGACCACCAGGGCGCGAAAACCGGACGTGGTGGAGTTGTGCATGAAATTAAAATGCTCCGATTTTGGATCGAACGCAATCTCGTGAAAGCGGATTCAATTTAGGGCAGGTGAAGCCAACCTCATTCCTTCGAAATTAAGGCTTCTGCGCAGTGAGCAGCATGTAAATTATCATTGCCAAGGAGAGCATCGTGACCATGACGGTAACGAGAATTACGAGCCCGTGATCGGCGCTTACCTTTCCACGCACAATGCTTTGATTCACCACCCAGTAGCGTCTCGCCGCCAGCAGGACCAGCACGCCACCCAAAGCCATCAGGGTGATGCCGATCGGGAGCGAAGCCCCGGTTCGCTCAATTCTCCCGTTCGGGTTCAGATGCAGCGCCAATTCACGCAGCCAGACGCTGAACTTTGTCACCACAAAGCCAAGGCTGATGACCGCAATGCTGGTCCTCACCCAGGCTAAGAATGTGCGCTCGTTCGCAAGGTACTCGGTGGCCTGTTTGTCTTCACCGATCCTTGCGTGCGGCGATTCGCTCTGTGCTCCTGTTTTCTCTTCCTCATCCTTCATAGCGCCCCTCTACGGTACCACTGCTGTGGGGGAGTATACAACTGGCGGCCAGGGAGAGATGTTAACCAACTCATTGATGGCCTTCGCATGCCCAGGACCACCCACGAACAACGATAGAAAAACCACGTCGATCGCTCAAACGTCCTGGTGCGGGGAAATCATTGTCTGCGCCTGTGCTCCAGAAGCCACGAATAGAGCTGCGGGTTATTGTACGTTTCGGTCCAGGAATCGTGGCCCGCTTCAGGGTAAATGGTCAGCTTAACGTCGCCCCCGGCATTCTCTATCGCCTCGACCATTTCTTTGGATCGTTCCACTGGCACCGTCTGGTCTTTTGCTCCGTGGAACACCCAAATTGGTAACTTAGCGAGCTTCTTCGCGTCTGCTGGATTACCACCACCGCAGATCGGCACGATGGCCGCAAATTTCTCCGGGTGTTCGGCCGCCAGGGCCCACGTCCCATAGCCGCCCATGCTCAGCCCCGTCAGATAAACACGGTCCTTGTCCACGCGATACTTTCGAATGATGCGGTCCAGTAAAGCATTGAGCGTGTCCGGATTCCAACCTCTGCCTGGGCTTTGCGGCGATACGAGGATGAAGGGAAAGTCCGCCTTTGAATCGACAATCTTGGGCGGACCGTGGGCCTTGACCTTGTCCAGGTTGGTACCCGACTCGCCCGATCCATGCAGAAACAACATGAGCGGCCAACGTTGTTTGGTCTTTCCATAACCTTCAGGCAGAAAGAGCAGATAATCGATTTTGGCGGTGACTTTTATTATCGCTTCAAAATGTTGAGGTTCCTGGGTTGTGGAAGTTTGTTGTGCTGGCGCAGACCAATTCAGACCGGCAATGAGAAGCACGGTTGCAATTGTTGAGGTGCTTTTGCAGTTCATTTTGACTCGGTATAGTCGAAAGCCCTTTTCTGGCAAAGGAAATCAGGCGACAGAGTTTCCTTCGGCATGTTCAGCGTTCGGCTCGCAGCTGCAAAGCTCCATCAGATTCAGAAGGAAATCGAGGTGCACAAGGTCAAATCGGAATTCATGGGACCGGGCGGTTGGGCCTGGATGAACCCAAGCCCGGTGTTGCGGTTTGTCGCCGACGGGCTGACCTCAGCCTTTAAATACTTTGACGGAACCGGGGGTCAGCACAAACGGGCCGGTCCCAGTGTCGACGCCAAAGCTCTTGTTAAAGACAGTCGGGACGCTCACAGCCACGCCGGCGGCGGCGATGTGAAGGTTCCAAACACCCACCAGGGCGGCCGACGCTTCGGCTAGCCGGGCGGTGCCTGCAAACTGATCGACCTGCATCGGCTTTGAGGTAGTGAAGGTTTCACTCCAATCTCCTTCGCCACAATCCGAAATGGGCGCGCCAAACGTCACGATGACTTCGTCAAACTCGTAGTTGGCCAATCGATTATTATCGATGTCCCAGATCGCGAAGAGAAACGAGCCGACCCCCAGCACTTCGCCGGTGGTAAATCCGTCGAGCATTTTGATTTTAAAATGCTCACCTGCGAACACGGTATTGGGGTCGTCCTGCAGGTTGGCGTCGAGCCGATCATCGTCTGGGTTGCGGGTCATCTGAGCGACCTGGGAGTTCGATCCCAGACGCGGGTTGTCCAGTGCGCCCTGGTGTAAGCTGGCAACCATGTCTGGCGTCAATTCGGAGAGCCTGCTTTGGATGTCTTCGCGGCTAAAGCCGTTTAGAAACTCGGCGGCTTGTTGCCAGTCCTCGTTTTGGACTGCCGCTCGGTACTTTTGGTCCAAAGTAAGAGGCGGACCTTCTGACGAATTGGGGCCGGGGTCCGAAGAATTTTTTCGGCTGAACTCCTCGTGACCTTCGGCGTAGCCTCGGGAATATTGTTCCAGGGCATCGCCCGCCCGCGGGCTGGGGTTTTCATCCCCGCCACTCAGCCCGTCCTGATATCCCTGCTGATAGTCTGCCGAACCGGCATCTACCGCCGCTCCCGCGCTGTTGGCTGCGGGCGCAGGGGCCAGGGGCGGGCCAAAGGCGCCGGGGTCACTCGTGCCGGGATCGCTGCTGCCCGGGTCACTGGTGCCTGGATCGCTGGTGCCCTGGACGAAGTTTTGTACCGAAACTCCCAGGCCTTGTGCCCAGTTGTCCGCCAGGCTGCACAGACTCGTTGAGTCGTTTTGATCGTCATCCGTCATATTTGCTACTCTTTCTATTTTTGCGTTCGCGTTGGGTTTTGCGCCGAAACCGCAGGGGCTCGGCGTTTTGATTCAATAAGTGTCAGTTAGCCGATGGCCTGCGCCATGTGGGTAATCGTATCCACGAGTGTTTTTCGAAGGTTTATCTTCAACCACGGATTGGAATCCACGTGGGCAATTAACGGCTCAGATTTCACGTGATTGATATATTCCGCCAGGATGCCTTTGGCTTTTTTCAATTCCGCTTTGCGCGAGGCTTCATCTTTTGCCGCGTGGGCTTTGGCGAGCGAATCGGCAATCCGGTGATCAAATTTTCCTTTGATCCCGTCCAGTTTTCCCAGGTTTTGCTGAACTTCACGGGCCAGGTTTGGATCTTCATGGGCGTAGTGGGCCGTGGCCGCTTTCTTAACCTGTTCGAGATTGGTATCAATGACGGCGCGCATGTTGTGCCAAACCGAGGACGCCTTCCCCAGTTCCGGCCGCCCCAATTTGGGAGCTTCCACTGCCTGCGGGGCAGCCGGGGCCGGCGGCAGCGGACCGGGACGCGACAGGGCGCGGGCCGTCCCTCTGCCGGGGTCGATTCGGCCGTCCGGTTTAGGCATGCCCATTGCCTTTTGAAAATCTTGAATGGCGGCAATCATTTTCGAATCGCATTTACCGTCTACTTTCAGACCGGCGTTGACTTTGGCGTTTAGAGCGTTCTGGACCGCGCTCACATCCGCCGGGCTGTTTTTACCGCCCTGTCCCACTGAGGCTCGGATGGCTAGTGTTCCGCCCGAAACAGCCGCCGGTTCAGGCTTGCTCGCCTCGGCGGCGGCGGCCGGTTGGTCCGACGGTTGCCCCGCAGCGGCGTCATCCGACCGCTCTGACCCCATCTGAATTTCATATTTTTTGCCGGTGTGGAACTGAACTGCGGCCTGCACTTTGCGCGCCAGCCCGGCAACCGGAGTTTCGGGAATAAACACGAAATGGCCGTCTTCAAACCGGCACTCGCCTGAAGCCAAAAAGCGTTTGCCGCCGGTGGCCTTGGTGAGGTCTTCCTTGTGTTTGGCGGTGATTTGCTTGGCTACCATGACACCGACATGTGGTTTGGCATCACAAATGATGAATCGATACGAAGTGTCTTTGGCGCCTTTGAGCCGCTGAAACGCACCCGCCAGGAGCTGCGTGTATTCATTTTTGTCCGACATGTGAATGATCCTTTGGTTGCTTGGTTGTGGGTTCGGGTTTGCGGTTCATTACTGTTCATATATCTGAGAAGAAAAAGTGAACCAGGATTACAGGAAAGTTTGCCATGGTCTGCCGATTGTCCCAGGCCGGCGCCCTGGGCTGGCATGAATAACGCCTTTGGCATTGCGGCAGTAAAGTCACGCGCCCCCTCCTTGAAAACCTGGTGGCATTGGGGCCACTTCTGGCCTCAGTCCCGCGGTGCGTCCAGGAAGCGCACCGAATTGCGCGTGGTGGTCAGGCTCAACCGGCGGCCATCAGGGGAGAACTGTAGAAAATCGCCGGCATCGGGTACGCCAAGCGAAACGACTTCTCGCAAACTGGGCAGGTGCCAAAGCTTGAGCGACTCGCCATGCGCCAGGGAGGCAAGAGTCCGTCCGTCGGGTGAAAAGGCGACGTCAGTGGTTTCTTCAAGGTGCCCCGGCAGCAAAGCCAACTCGCGGCCGGTGGCACATTCCCATAAACGAATGGTCCCATCCACACTGCCGGAAGCCAGGGTTTCACCGTCCGGTGCAAAAGCCAGTCCGTCGACAAAATCCTGGTGGCCTTTCAGGCGCAGTTCTTTGCCCAGCCGCGGGGTGTACAGATGGACGATGTTTTCCCGTTCCAGGCCGGCGGCCAAATACTTTCCCCCTGCGCTCAGGACGGCGGCGCGGATCGGAGGCTCGGGCCCGGTTACCGAAGCCACCTGCTGCCCATTCGAAACCTGCCACAACCGAGCGGTTCCGGCTGAATCTATTGCAAAAAGCCAGCCACCATCCCCAGAAAGGCCCACGCGGACAAATGAGTCCGCGCCCGGGTTTGTTTTTTCAAGCTTCGCAACCACGCTCCGGCCGCTTTGAGACCAGGACTCAACACTGGCAGTGGCGGTATTCAGGGAGATGACGCGTGTGCCATCCGCACTAAACCCAAGCGCCGTGGCCCCGGGGCAAGCCGCCAATCTCTGATGGCCGGTGATGTCCCAAAGCTCGCAAGTCGCCTCACCCGGTTGGACATTCAAGGTCACAAGTTGTTGGCCATCCGGAGAAAAGAGCGGGCGATTTGCGCTCGTGTTTGGAAGCTCCGCGGGGAGCGCCGGCGGGTTCGCCGGCCAAAGACGCACGGTCTTATCTTTGCCGCCGCTAGCCAGCGTGCGTCCATCCGGGGCCATTGCCAGGCACCAGACTTCGCTCTCGTGACCACGCAGGATCCCCTTTTGCGAGAGGGTTTGAGCATCCCACGTGCGAATTGTCTCGTCTGAACTCACCGTCAGGATCGAAGCGCCGTCGGTCGAAAAGGCCGCCGACCAAACCGTGCGGGAGTGGCCCTGAAGGCCGGCCGGAGCGGCCGTACCCCGCACGTCCCAAACCAACGGTTCGGCGGACCAACCGGCCGTGATCAACCGATCGCCGGCGGGAGAGAAGGTCAAGGACCAAACCGAGTTGCGGGTCGGCAACCTTCGCACGAGCGCTCCGGACTGTGTGTCCCACAGAATGACTCCTGAGGTTGGGCCGGCCACCGCCAGCAAGGTGGCGTCGGGAGATAATGCCAAGGTCCGTCCCGGCTCCTGAAATTCCATGAGCTTATTGCCGGTCCGATAGTTCCAGAGACTAACCTTACCCAGCGCTTCCCGGTAGAAAGGGTTGGATTCTGAAATTGCGACCCAGGGGTTCGTCCTGGCCAGGCTGGCCATCTGTCCTGGAAAACTGGCGGTGATGGTCCAGCCATTAGTGGCCCAGAATTTCACACCGCCAAGATTGCCGGCGGTCATCAGCGAGGCGCCGTCGGGCGTAAAGCCGATGGACCACACCGCTCCGGCCGTGGTCGGCAGGGTGGTGATCAGGGCTTGGCGGGCGGGATTCCAAATCTTGGCCGTGCCATCCTGGCTCCCGGAAGCCAGCCATTGGTTGTCGGGTGAAAAGGCCAGGCACGTGACGATCCAATTATGGCCGGACATGGTGGCCAACTGGTCCCCGTGGCACCTGGCCCAAAGATAGCGCCATTCAAAACCGCGCCAGTCGATTTCGCCGGATTTGGGTTGCAGGGCAAAAAGGGTTCGGCGCGCCAGGCCGTACTCGCCGCGCTGGAGCGCCTGCGAGGCCAGGCTGACATCGGCCGCGTAGAGGTTCTTGCGAGTCTGTTCGACGGCAGCCTCAGCGAATTGACGCTGGCGGGTCTCACCCTGGGCGTGAAGTTCGGCCCGCCGCCATTCCCAAACGATGCCAGCCAAGCCCAAAAACACCGTGGCCAGCAACAGTCCGGAAAGGAGGGCAGGGACAGGATGACGGCAGCACCATAACCAGGCGTGGCGGGCCGCGCTTACAGGCTGAGCCAGGATTGGCTGGTGAGCGAGAAATCGGCCAAGGTCTTGCGCGAGTTCCTCGGCTGTTGCGTAGCGGCGCGCAGGCTCCTTCTGCAAGCACTTGAGACAGATCGTCTGCAGGTCCGCCGGCACACTCGGATTGAGCCGGCGCGGGGGAACCGGTTCGGCGCCTTGGACCTGAGCCAACACTGCCTGAATGGTTTCCCCTCGGAAAGGTGGCCGGCCGGTCAACAGGTAGTACAAGATGGCGCCCAGGGAATAAACATCGGCCTGCAGGCCGGCAGGTCCAAACCTTGTCTCGCCGGTTTGTTCGGGAGCCATGTAATTCGGAGAACCGAACGCCTGGCCATTGAGGGTCAGTTGGGTATCGGTTTCCAGTAGCTTGGCCAGCCCGAAATCCAAAATCCTCGGTGCGTTCCACATGTCGATGAGTACGTTGGAAGGCTTCAGATCCCGATGCAGCACACCCTCGCCGTGGGCATAATGCATCGCCTCGGCAATGATCTTTAGATGACCGGCGGCTTGTTCGGCCGAAAGCGGCTTTTCGCGTGCCAACTCGGCCAAGCTCTGACCGGGAAGGTATTCCATTGAAAAGTAGTTTTGTCCCTGGTGCTCCCCTACCTCGTAGACCGCGACGATGTTCGGGTGGTGAAGCGCCGCAGCGGCCTGAGCTTCCAGTCGAAAACGCTGCACAAATTCCGTGCTCGAAAAGGGGCCCTGCAGAACCATTTTCACGGCGACCAGCCGATTGAGATTCAACTGCCTGGCTTTGTAGACCACCCCCATGCCCCCGCGTCCGATTTCTTCGAGCAGTTCGTACTGCCCAAAGCGAGGAGGCCGCGGGCCAGCCGAGGGATTCTCATCCGGTGTCTCATCGACAACGGCAGCGAAACCCAGCCGCCCCAGGCAACGGCCGCACAGGCCGCCCAGGCGCTCCGCGGCGATAGGCCGGCCGCATTTGGTACACGTCCGTTCGTGGGTCCTCATGCCGCAATCGCTTTCCATCTGAATTAGAAGAAATGCCGGCGCAAAATTACGCAGAATCCGACAGCGCCTCGAACAAGTGTTGCATTTCCTGGTCCAGTTCGAGAGGGCTGGCCACTGTTTGAGCGACCTCGGCGCGCACCAGTTCGCGAAAGCGGTGGCGCATCCGGTGGACTCGCACCGCAAGGGCTTGAGTGTTGATCCCCAGGCGCTCCGCTACCGCCGCGTACTCCCCTTCGTCAGGGTCCTCGGTCAAATAGCATCGCAACTGCTCGAATTGTTCAGCCTTGCCCGCTTGAGCCTGCTCCAGCCGGAGTTGCTCGAGAGCCCGTTCCAGAATCGTCATGGCCCAACGCTGGTCGAACAACCGGTCGGGGCTGAGCTGTGGCGCGGGCGGTGTCGGCGCTCCACGCTCGGTTTCCAGCTCATCCAGCGGGATCAATTCCCGGCCGCCACCCCGCTTGGCTGCCCTGGCGTAATCGCGCTCGTTCGACAAAAAATGGGTCAGTGCCGTCAAGAGGAACGTCCGGAACTTTCCTTTGCGCGGATCCATGCCGCCCAGATCCTTTCGTTCGAGCAAAACCGCAAAAAATTTTTGGGTAAGATCCCGCGCATCTTCCTCCGAGTGCCCTTGACGGCGAACGAACACGTAGAGCGGCCTCCAGTAGGTTTTGCACAGAGCCTCGAGAGCCTCTTGACTGCTGGAGTCGCGTGATTCGCCCGCCCGCAACACCACGCTCCAATGCGTCGTGTTGAACTGGCCTCCCCCAAACCGCTGCGTTTCAAATGACTCAGGTTCTTTCATCGGCGAATGCGGGCGCAAGCACGTTGGGCTTGGCGCCCGTTTTGGCAATGTTGGACCGGAATTACCCTAACAAAAACCCAAGGCGCTTGCCACCACAGATGTGCGGCAATAAATATGCGGAATCCCGAGACGTGAATACGAAACTGCCGCATCGCGGCAATACCACAAAGAATCCATGTAATCCCCGGCGGCTCTTTCTTCTTAGATCAGCAGGAACTCATTGAAAGTAATGTTTATGATTAGAATCAATCTTCGCCTCGGCACCGGGCTTGTCTTCGGTCTTTTGGCGCCGCTGGCCTTGACCCTGTGCGCGCAGGATTTGCCGGTCTATACCGACGCCCTCCAGAACGGGCTTGAGGACTGGAGTTGGGCCACCGTGGACCTGGCCAATGCCACTCCGGTGCATTCGGGCGCGGCCTCCATTAAGGTTAGCGCCAAGGCTTGGGAAGCGTTTCGCGTCCACGCCCCGACTCCGCTCACGACGGCCGCTTATTCAACTCTGACGTTCTGGGTCAATGGTGGCGCCGCGGGGGGCCAGCCTCTGTCTTTGCAGGCCACGGTCAACGGCAATGCCCAAACGGCGGTGGATTTGGGAGCAGCTCCCGCAAATTCCTGGAAACAATACACCATTTCGATGACCGCCCTGGGAATTGCCGCGCAACCCAATTTCGACGGTTTCTGGATTCAAAACAACAGCCCGACCGACTTGAGCGCGTCGCCCTTCTTTATCGACGACATTACGCTGACAGCCGCCGCGGGCGGTGGGGGTGGCGGGGGCGGAGGAGGAGCAGGACTTTCGGTTGGCAGTGTGGTTTCCGACAATGGCCTGGCGGCGCGTCTGGTTCAATGGACCGATGCCGCAGGCCAGCCGCGCAAGGCCGTCATGGTGGATCAGCGGCCGGAAGGGGCAGGCTATCTGAGGCAACTCACCTACCGTGTAAATGGTGCCGACCGGGTGTGCACCGGAACCGGTGACAACGGCCATATGGGTGACGGTTATGTGCAAAATCACACCGCGTACGGCGGAGACAATTCGTCTCATACAACTCCGGGCACCACGACGGTGCTGCTGGCGGGAGCTCATCACGCGATTGTCTCCTACGACATGCCCGCCTACAAAATCGATGGCCAGACAGTTCCCACCACCATTCAGTGGTTTTTCGCGGACGGCCGTTCTCATCCGATTTTCGCCATCAGCCAGGACGCGCGGGCCACGGCCGGCAATCTGGCAGCCGACACGCGCTCACCTTACGGCGATGTAGCCTATGATGGCGGCTTGGGCGCAACAGTCGGCGGCGGGTCCTTTGGGGACACTTACAAATTCGCCACGCTGGCCTCGGCCCCGGAGCAGGTCACACGCGCCTCCGGTTGGCGGTACGATGAACCCAATACCATTCCTTACGCGATGCAATGGACCGATCCCAGCCAGGTCGATGCGGAGATGGGCCATGTGGCGACGGTTCCCATCAGCGTCCAGGACCAGGGCAGCGACTCACGGACCAGTCCCATCGTGGACAACCGGGGCATGCAGGCCCCCAATGGCCCGATGATTGATGATGAGAATTGGTCCTACCAAATCCTCAACTATGTCATGCCCGCCAATGGACCGACCGGCAGCAAACGACTTACCTGGGGAAGCAATTGGGGGCGGCCAGGTGGTTTTGACAATTGGGGCTCCAGGGACGCTCAGAATAATCCGCTGAGCCAGCGCGAATATTCGCAGCACTCCACCGATCCTCTGGGCCAGGCTTTGGGCGGCGCCAGGGCCGATGGGATGCTCTCGGCCTATTCCGTTTTCGTTGTGCTCGGAACCCATTCGGGAGGCTATAAGGCCGGGACAGTGGGCCAAATGGTCACGCAAATGGAGAATGCCGCTCGCGCCAGTCTTTCCGCCGCGGTTGGCACTCTCAAAACCAGCGGGCCCGCCGGGGTAGGAAACGCCTCCTCTGCGACAGTTACCTACACACCTGCCGGATATAATCCCGTCTATTCAACCTGGGAAGTCGTGGCCCTGGGCAATGCCGTGAATGCCACCCTGACACCGGCGGCAGGCGACTCGTTGGATCATCCGATGTTTGTCGTGAACAACTACACTCTCGGCCAATTGCCGGGTTCGATTTCGGTCGGAGCGGGTTTGTCGACGCCCGATGTCGATTACCTCGCGACCCTGGATACCGCCAACCAGCGCCTTTGGATTACTGTGAACCGATCGGTCAACGCGCCATTAAACCTGGTAGTGACTGCGGCAGGAGCCCCGCCGCCGGCCCCGGTGATTAACTCCATTCCCGCTGGGGGCGTGGTTGGAACCTCCGTTATTATCACCGGCAATAACTTCAGCGGCGCGACGGCGGTCAAGTTCAACGGCACGACCGCCAGCTTCACGGTCGATTCCCCAACCCAAATCACGGCGGTAGTCCCCGTGGGTGCGACGGCCGGGCTGATCACGGTGACCACTCCCGGCGGCACGGCTGCCAGTGCCACGAATTTTACGCCCACCGTGGCCCCCGGCATCGTTCACCTGAACCTCGACGCCAACCTCGCCGTCCGCACGGTCGACGCCCGTTGGTTCGGGGTCAACGTGGCGACCTGGGACGCAAACCTGGGCGCACCGGAGACGGTCTCGTTACTCAGTGAAATGGGCTGTCAAATTCTCCGCTACCCCGGGGGCGCTGAAAGCGACGACTATCATTGGGACGCCAATCACGCGGATACAACCACCTTCGCTTCAGTCACAGCGGGCGCGGGCGCCCAGGCCGTCATTACGGTGAACTATGGCAGCGGCACGCCCCAGGAAGCGGCCGCCTGGGTGAAATTCTGCAACGTAAATAACAACTACGGGTTTAAGTATTGGGAAATCGGCAACGAGAATTATGGCTTCTGGGAAAAGGACAACAATGCCAACCCGCATGATCCTTATACGTACGCCGTGCGCGCCAAAGATTATATCCAGCAAATGAAGGCCGTCGATCCGACCATCAAAATCGGCGTCCCGGTCGTTATCGGCGAGGATACCCCTTCCTGGGACAATTACAAAGACCACCCCGCCGTCAATGCGCTGACGGGCCAGACGCACTATGGCTGGACTCCGGTCATGCTGGCCACGCTCAAAGGCCTGGGTGTTGCTCCGGATTTCCTGGTTTATCACCGCTATCCCGAGGATACCGAGGCGGGCCAACCCTCTCCCGACAACGACGCGACGCTCCTGCAAACGGCAAGCGGATGGGCCAATGACGCCGCGGACTTGCGCGGGCAGATTACGGCCTACTTTGGCGCGGGCGGCCAGTCCATCGAGCTGCTCTGCACCGAGAATAACAGCGACTCCGGTCTGCAAGGCAAACAGTCCACCAGCCTCGTCAATGGCCTTTATTACGCTGACAGCCTGGGTCAATTGATGTTGACCGAATTTAATGGATTCCTTTGGTGGGATTTCCGAAACGGAACGGAAAAGGACGGGAGTTTTGATCCTGCGCTATACGGTTGGAGAGATTACGGCGACTTCGGCATGGTCAACGGCTTGAACACCCGCCACCCAACCTTTTACGCCGCGAAACTAATGCACCAGTTCGCCTCGTCCGGCGATACGATTGTGCGTGTTGCCAGCGACAACCCGCTCGTCGCGGCCTATGCGGCCAAGCGGGTCAACGGCAACCTTTCGCTTCTGCTCATTAATAAAGATCCAAACGACAACAGCCTTACTGCCCAGATCTCCATCAACGGCTTTATGCCTCAAGCCGGAGCCGCGGTGCTCTCTTATGGCACAGCGCAGGATAACGCGGCCCGCGACAATGCGGCCGCCCAAGCGCAGGACATTGCCGCTTCGAGTTTCAATGGCGCGGCTGCCGGTTTTTCTTACACGCTGCCAGCCCTCTCGTTGACGCTGCTCACCTTGTCCCCCGCTTTGCCCCCGGCGCCGGTGATCGCGGGCATTCCCGCCGGCGGGACGGTAGGGACTTCAATTGTTATCACCGGAAATAATTTTATCGGGACAACGGCGGTGTTGTTCAACGGCGTGAGCGCCACGTTCACAGTCGATTCATCAACGCAGATCACTGCCGTGGTCCCCGTCGGTGCAAGCTCCGGCCCGATTACAGTGACCACCCCTTCGGGCAGTACCGTTAGCGCCGCAAATTTCACCCCCGTGACTGCCGCCCCACCGCCTACGCTGGCGATCAAGCCGGCTGTGGCATCGTCGGGCTTGAGAATTGTCTCCGGCCCGGGATTGTACGACCGGCAGAATATCGCTACGGATACGACCGCGAATGACTACGGCTGGGTCGGCAGCGCGGCACCGGTTTCGTATTCGCTGACGATTTCTGATTTCCCAGCCCAGGGCTACCTCGGTTTCCAGGCGCACATGTTCCTGGTTCCCAATTCCACCGGGCTCACTGACCCGGATTACGACGAGCCCACCGTAGTAATGCTCGATATTCAGAGTCACGCGGACGGCTCGGCCAGCGCCTGGCTGAGATACAAGATCGGCCAACCGGCGGATAATAGTTTCCTGTATGCGGACGGCACATTGGGACAGGTCAATTGCACCACCGGGCCACTGGGTACCTGGACGGTCACGTTCACTAGTGACACGGCCATTTCTCTCAATGCGCCCGATGGAACCACGACGCAGTTGAGCTTCCCCGACGCGGCGGCAGCTAAAGCGGCATTCGGCGCCAAAGTGACTGCCTATTTTGGCAACCAGGCCAACGACGCCTCACAGGTCGGCCAATCGACCACCTTTAGTCGCATCAAGATTTCCGGCACGCCCGGAGCAGCAGCCATCGACGAGACGTTTCCAGGCCCGGACCTCAACCAGCATCCTACCGGCGTCAGTTGGCAATGGGTAAAGCCGGCCGCAGCGCCCGCCGGCATTTCCATTGCCTCGACGGCGGGTCTCCTGTTGAGCTGGGGACTGCCGGACACGGGCTACATCCTGCGCTCGAGCCCGAGCCTGGCCGCGCCGGCCTGGAGTCAGGTGGACCTCTCGAACGCCGTCATCCTGGGCTCCTCGAGGCAGCTCTTCATCCCGAATTGGTCTCTACCCGGCCAAACCAGCGCGTTCTTCCGGCTGGTGAAGCTGCCTTGAGTCTACTCGATTGAAATTTCTGATGCGCCGGTTCGCGATTTCCTGGCACGGTGCCTTAAACAGTGAGGCCGTCTCATTTGAAAAGCTCGGCGAAGAACTGCTTCATCGCCTCCCACGATCGTTGGTCAGCCTTCTGGTTATAGGCTGCACCTTTGGAATTGTCGTTGCCCGCGTTCCAGTCGGTGAAAGCGTGGACCGCGCCGCCATAGGCAACCAGTTGCCAATCTACTCCGCCCTGGCGCATCTCTTCCTCGAAGGCGGTGACTTCTTTCGGGGGAACATTGGGGTCGTCGGCTCCATGCAACGCCAGGACCTTGGCTTTGATGTTCTTGGCCTCGCTCGGATTGGGCGTGCCGAGACCGCCATGGAAGCTAACCACCCCGCTAATTTGAGCGCCACTCCGTGCCAATTCCAGAACCGTCGTGCCCCCAAAACAATAACCAATAGCCGCGACCCGTTTGGGGTCGGTAAGTTCGTGGTTCATCAGCACATCCAGACCGGCAAGGACTCGTGCCCGTAGCAGGGCGCGGTCATTCTTGTATTTTCCAGCTTCGGCTCCGGCTTCCTGCGGGGTTCGGGGCCGAATGCCCTTTCCGTAGATGTCTACGGCGAAGACGTTGTAGCCAAGTTGAGCCAGCATCTGCGCCCGCTTTTTCTCGTAATCGCCTAATCCCTTCCACTGGTGAACAACCAGCACAGCGGGCCGCTTGCCCTGGAGGGCGTCATCGTAAACTGACAGCCCCTCCAGCACCGTGTCGGCCTGTTTGTATTCGATCGGTTTGAAAACGATCTCACTGCGAGCGCCGATGGCCACCATGATGGCCAGAATTGGAAGCACTTTGGTTAGCATTTTGAACATGTAATTCAGGGCGCGCCAATTTCAAGTTTTACCAGCAATCGACCGCGTGCCTTCACTCCTTGCCACATTCCAAGGGCGGTTTAGAAAATTCGGTTTGGAGTCCCGCCTTTAGGCGGCCCCGCGCCAAAACCGCCCGAAGGGCCTGTGGATCCATTGGATACTACCAGCCAATAGAATAACTCTGCGCATTAAGGCCGAACGAGAGCAGCCAAAATGGCGTTGACCATCATCGTGGACTGGGAGCCGTAGATTTTGTGTTGAGGCGGGCGATGTCTTTAAATTGACCAAGGACCTTCCAAGCTAGTCGACGTTGAATATTTTTAATGACGGATCGAATCCTCGATGGTTATCAAGCAGTTCTTTGCCTGTTATATCGCGGCGTTCATTGGGCCGTGAACTTCTGATCTGCGTAGAACTCCAGATAACCACATTTCTCACAGCGGAAGGTCCCAATAGGCAGACCCTGTATGGATGGCTCTTTAGTCTGGGTCCAAAAAGATTTCTTCGGTTGGCCCTCATACCAGCCCTCGACAAGTATACCTCCATAAGTGCGATCCGGCACAAAGCCCTGGACCGTGTTCCCGCCGCACTTCTGGCACTTCATAGATTCGTTGGTCATATCGCGATTAGAATGCGCCCAAAATAGTTTTGAAGCCATTGTAAAAGCTCGACGCTCTTGCATGGTCCAGCTTTCCGCGCACCCAGCCATTTAGACCATCTCGGACAGGCTTCTCCATTGGGCATCTGTGATTCGCACATCGTCGGTGCGTTAATTTCGCGCCAGCGTTTTCCTCTAGCCAACAGGAGCAACCGGAGGCCAAGAACGCAACCGGCAACTGAATCTGAAGCAGGGTTAGTATTTCGTCACCGGCGCTTGGGTTGCCGATAGCCCGAGGGCCTTGGCCACTTCTTGGGCTTTGCTCAGCATCATTCCCGCTTCGCTGGCGACGGCAATGAACTGGAACCCTTCAGCCAGGCGTCGCTGAGCTGCTGCGGCGTCCGCAACGTGTATCCCCGGTGCCACTCCGTGTTTTCGGGCCATCTTCAGAACGTGCGCGAGAGCATCCGTAAATGCCGGGTCATCGCTTTCAAAACTGGGTGGTTTGCCCAGCGAGTGGTGCAGATCGTTTGGCCCAATGAACACCACGTCAATTCCGGGAACGCTTAGGATTTCATCCGCCTCTTCGATGGCCTCGACGTGTTCGGCCATAAGAACGACCAGGATTTCGTCGTTGGCGCGGGCGTAATAAGTAGCCGGATCGGTTTCAAAATTGACGGCGTGTAGCTGCCCCCCAATCGAACGGTTCCCGCGCGGCGCGTAGCGGGCGGCCGCTACGGCGGCTTCGGCCTCCGCGCGTGAGTTGACCATCGGCACCACAATCCCCCAGGCTCCCGTGTCCAGAACGCGCTTAATGTTTTCGCCCGTGTTCCAAGGCACACGTACCAAGGGCACGGAACCGCTGGCCGAGATAATCGCGAAAATGGTGGCCGCCGTTTCCAGATTGGTCGGCGTGTGCTCCAATTCGACCGTCAGCCAGTCGAATCCCACGCGGGCCATCATCCGGGCTGCAAAAGGATCGGGTAAAGTCAGCCAGGTGCCGAGGCTGGGAAGCCCCTGATTCAGCTTGGCGCGGACAACATTGTTTTTCATGCAAGGTCAGCTTGATTTCCCGAGAATTCATTTCCGCCACGCTCTAAGCCTGGGCGAGTCATAGACCGACGGGTCCACTACGAAGTGTGGTTTGCGGCCCTGCATCAAATCCACAATTGCTTGGGCCGCGCACAGACTCACACGTTCTCCCGTTTCGCGTGCGAAGGAGGCCAAGTGCGGGGTGAGCAGGAGATTCGGAGCGCTGCGCAACGGATGGGTGGCCGGCAGTGGCTCGACCGTAAAGGTGTCCAGCGCCGCCCCGGCGATCCACTTCTCCATCAAGGCGCGCGCCAGGGCCCTTTCCTCGACCAACGCCCCCCGGGCGGTGTTGATCAAGTATGCCGTGGGTTTCATTCGCCGCAATTGCGCCTCACCGATCAGGCCCCGATTTTCGCCGGTCAGCGCCGCGTGCAGCGACAGGAAGTCGCTCTCGGCAAGAAGCTCATCAAGTGAAACGTAATTAATCCGTGGTTCCCCGTTGTTGGGCTCGAATCGGATGTCATGAGCCAGCAGCCGCATGTTGAAGCCCGTCGCACGTCTCGCCATCGCCTGGCCAATCCTGCCGTAGCCGAGAATACCCAGGGTCTTGCCAAACACATCCGTGCCCCAGACCGCCTCCCATTTGCCCTGGCTCATGGAGGCGTGACCCAAGTGCACCCGGCGGGCCATGCTCAGCAGGAGCGCGAAGGCGAAATCGGCTACGGTTTCGTTCAGTAAGCCCGGTGTATAGGCAACGACCACGCCCTGCCCACTGGCTGCCGGAATATCAATGGCATCATAGCCGACGCCCCAACGTGAAATAATTTTGAGCTGCGCCGTTTCGGGTGAGGCCAGCACTTCGGCGGTGAACTTGTCCATACTGGCCAAAACCGCCTGATGACCTCGCAACAGCGGCAGCAGTTCTTCGGCTCCATAGGGTCCGAACCTGGGCGGCAGGGTCAGCTCGCAACCCGCCTCTCGCAACAGCGCCAGGGCAGACTGACCCACCTCGCTGAGCGTGCGAGCGGTGATCAGCACTTTCCAGGACATGCCGGGCAAGTGTAGTCGCCCGGGCTTGGGGCGCAAGCCAGCGGGCCGAAAGCGCCGAAAGCGCGAAGGCTCTACGACTGGAGTGCGCTGAATCTATCCCGAGCCGATGGCGGAATCCACCACGGGTATGATGTTCGCGGACGCCTCTATACTGCATAAGGCATCAAGGCACGAGTTGCGCTTTAACTGATTCTCGTGTCTGATGTGGTTAGTTCTCCCAGGTGCGCTTAATACTTTAGATGAACGAACCGAACCGCAACGCCAAGCCAGAACCGCCCCGTGAAGAAGCCCTTTCAGCCCCGCACGCACGGGCTACGATCAAGCTCGAGCTGACGGATATGCCCGACGAAGCCTTGGGGCAGACGCTTGGCCGCTACAAGTTGCTGGAGAAAGTGGGCGAAGGCGGCTGCGGGGTGGTTTATGTCGCCGAGCAGATCGAACCGATTCGCCGCCGCGTCGCGCTGAAGATCATCAAGCTGGGCATGGACACCAAGGCGGTAGTCGCCCGCTTCGAAGCCGAGCGCCAGGCCTTGGCGATGATGGACCATCCCAACATCGCCAAAGTGTTCGATGCCGGCACAACCGAGTCCGGCCGGCCCTACTTCGTGATGGAATTGGTGCGCGGAGTCCACCTTACTGAATACTGCGACCAGGCGAACCTGAGCGCCAATGAACGGATCGACCTCTTTCTCAAGGTCTGCCAGGCGATTCAGCACGCTCACCAAAAAGGGATCATTCATAGAGACATCAAGCCCTCTAACGTCCTGGTCACCCTCCGCGACAATGTGCCGGTGCCCAAAGTTATTGATTTCGGCATCGCCAAGGCCACCGAAGGCCGGCTGACCGACGCCACCGTTTATACCCAGTTGCACCAGTTTATCGGCACGCCTGCCTACATGAGCCCGGAGCAGGCGGAGATGAGCGGGTTGGACATTGATACGCGCAGCGACATTTACAGCCTGGGGGTATTGCTTTACGAGCTGCTGGCTGGCAGCACCCCATTCGACGCGAAAGAGTTGATGGCCGCCGGTATCGATGCGATGCGCAAAACCATTCGCGAGCAGGAGCCAATGCGTCCGAGCACGCGTTTGGCAACGCTCAAGGATCAGGATCTGACCACCACCGCCAAACGGCGCTCCTGCGATGCCCCGAAGCTCATTCACCTGCTCAGGGGTGACCTTGACTGGGTTATCATGAAGTGCCTGGAGAAGGACCGAGTGCGCCGGTACGAGACGGCTAACGGGTTGGCGGCGGATCTGACACGGTACCTTCAAAACGAACCTGTCGTAGCGAGGCCGCCCAGCAATGGCTATCGGTTCCAAAAAATGGTGAGACGCAACAAACTGCTTTTTGCAACAGGCAGTGCCGTGTCCTTGGCCGTGATCGCCGGTTTGGGCTTCTCCAGTTGGTCATTCCTGCGCGAACGCAAAGCTCACGCCGCTGAACTGACCCAGCATCGAATCGCCGACGAAGAGCGCCATCGAGCTGAAGCTCGCGAAACTGAAGCCCGCCGCCTGCTTTATGTGGCCGATATGAACCTGGCCCAAAATGCCTGGGAACAAAACCACCTGGGCCGACTACGGGAACTGCTGGCAGACACCCGCTCGTCTCCGGACCGTGGTTTTGAATGGTACTACTGGCAAGGGCAAAGCCACCAAGCTTTAACAACCCTCCGCGGCCACCAGGATCGCGTGAGCTCGGTGGCCTTCTCCCCGGACGGCCGGCGGATTGTCACCGGCAGTTATGATCACACGGCCAAGATCTGGGAGGCGAGCAGTGGCCGGGAACTTCTCACGCTGAAAGGGCATGGCTATTGGATTGATAGTGTGGCCTTTTCCCCCGATGGCCAATGGATTGTCACCGGCAGCAACGATCGGACGGCCAAGGTGTGGGAGGCGAATAGCGGGCGGGAACAGCTCACTCTGAAAGGCCATACCAGCGCGGTTACGTCAGTGGCCTTTTCCTCCGATGGCCGCCGGATCGTGACCGGCAGCGGGGATCACACGGCCAAGGTGTGGGAGGTGAGTAGCGGACGGGAATTGCTCACGCTAACCGGGCATCGCGATACAATTACTTGCGTGGCTTTTTCCCCGGACGGCCAGCGGATGGTCACGGGCGATTATGGTGGGGCGGCCAAGGTGTGGGATGCGTCCAGCGGGCGGGTACTGCTCACGTTTGCGGGGCATACGAGCGGGATTACTTCCGTGGCCTTTTCCCCGGACGGCCGGCGAATTGCGACCGGCAGTTACGATCAGACGGCCAAAGTATGGGAACCGACCAATGGCAAGGAAGAACTGACGTTCAAGGGGCATAACGATATGGTTCTCAGTGTGGCCTTTTCCCCCGACGGCCAGTGGGTACTTACCGGCAGCAACGATAAGACGGCCAAAGTGTGGGAGGCCGCCAGCGGCCGGGAACTGCTGACGCTCAAAGGCCACCTTCGCGCGATTTGGGGGGTGGCCATTTCCCCCGACGGTCAACGGATGGTTACGGGCAGTGACGACGGGACCGCCAAGGTGTGGGAGCCCACGGCCAATCGGCAACTTCTTTCCCTGAAGGGGCACACCAAAGCGATTACCTCTGTGGCTGTTTCCCCGGATGGCCGGCGCATATTGACCGGCAGTGACGATGCGA
>DASRFK010000287.1:0-11247 GCA_035651635.1 Verrucomicrobiia bacterium
CTCAAACAATCCGGAATGCGTTGGTCAGTGCGCGGAGCCAACGCGATCATCGCTCTGCGCTGCTGCATCCTTTCCGGCCGCTTCGAAGATTTCTGGGCTTCGCGCGCCCGATAAATCCCACTTTTATCTCGTCCACCCTCCTCAGAAGGGTGCGATTAAAAGTGTCGGTCGTGGCTGGAAGCCGAAAAAAGCGGCAGAGGGCTGCCGCAGTCCAAAACCTTCGGTTCTCGAGGCCCCCGGCCGTGTCGCGCTTGCGTCTTGGACTGCGGCAGTCCTCTGCCGCTCTTCTGCCGATCAACTCCCGCGGGTAAAATACCCCATACCGACAGGCCGGCGATTTCCGCTAACCTTTGCGTGAATTATGCTATTCCAGGTTCGTCCGTAACATTGGGATATTCTATGGACAAAAAATCTGCCGAAGAAGTCGAGGCCTCCACAGAGAAGCTCCTGCGAGATTTAAAGGCCGTGGTTCACGATGGGGAGGAACTTCTCAGGGCGGGGGCGCGTGATTTAAGCGAACGCGGCCGCGCCGCACGCGAACGGTTGTCCGCCGCCCTCGAAGTGGCCAGGGACACCCAACGCGAGTTGCAATCGCGGGCGCTGTCGAGCGCCCGGGCGACGGACCACTACGTTCGGGAACATCCCTACGAGTCATTGGGAATTGCCTTTGGCGTCGGTTTGCTTGTCGGCGCTCTCATGCGACGAAAGTGATGGTACAGAACAACCATCAATCTGAGGGGCTGGGCAATCTGGTCGGGCGCCTGGGCAGTATCGCGGCCAGAACTTTGAGCACTCGCGTGGAGCTTTTGGCCATCGAATGGCAGGAAGAGCGTTGGCGGCTGCGGCAGATGTTGATTTGGTCCATCGCCGTCCTGTTGCTTGGCGTAATGGGAATTCTGCTTCTCACCGCCGTAATTATTTTACTCTTCCCGGAGGGCGTCCGGGTGTATGTTGCGGCCGCGCTGGCGGTTTTATATTTCTGCGGCGCGGCGGGCGCCTGGTTCGGACTCAAAGCCGGACTGAAACGGGAACCATTTGCTGAAAGCATTGATCAAGTCAAAAAAGATCGGCTGTGGCTGGAGTCTCTAAAATAAGCGAGCTCGAAGCGCGAAAGCGGGCTTTAGTCACCGAAAGCGAGCTATACCGCGAAGCTCTCAAAGCGGAAATGGAAAATCTGCGGCAGTACGGCGCGGGGTTTTTTCAAAAGATTGACCGTGTTCGCAGCTTTGGCCCCTGGCTAATGCTAGCTGCACCATTGGCGATTCCGGTGATAAGACTGTTTACGAATCGCAAGTCCGCTGCGCCGCCGCGGTCCCCTGGTGTGAAGGGCGGTTTAGCCACGGTTTTGATGGGCGTTCGGCTCTATCGGCAATATGCGCCCATGGTGCGTTCCGTAGTCAGCCAGTTCATGGCGCGGCGGCGCGCCTCCGCCCAAGCCAAAGCTCGATTCGAGGATCGCTAAAACTCCCGCTGATTTTCCGCCGGGCCGATCTCCCGCGTTAGCTAAGCTAAGCTAAAGTCCGCGCTCGTTGACGATGGCGTTATTTTCTCCGAGCACGATCACGTGCGGCTTCCAAAACTTCGCCTCATTGGCTTGCACTTCAGTGAAGCTCATGATGGTCAACTGGTCCCCAGGTTTGCCCAGGTGCGCCGCGGCGCCGTTCAGAATGATTTCGCCCGTTCCGCGTTGAGCGGGAATCGCGTAGGTTTCGAACCGGGCACCGTTGGCCATATTGCTGCAAAGAATTCGCTCGTACGGCAGCAGACCGACCTTGTCCATCAAGTCGCGATCGATGCTCATGCTGCCCTCATACTGAAGGTTGGCGCCGGTTACCCGGGCCCGATGGAGCTTGGATTTGAGTAAGTGAACCAACATGGACTTAAGCCGGGCGGAGCTGTCGTTTTAGGTCAATTGTTGAGCCCGGAGGGATTCGGGATAAACAGCTTGAAGGAAAGGCCATCGACATTCGCCCCGCCTCCGTAAACGGAAAAACCGAAATACTTCGAGACCGTGTCGAAATTTGGCAGGAGCGAGAAGTCCATGAGATCCTTGAAGCCTTGGATTGTGGCCGGAACATTGACTCCGCTTTGCAAGAGATTGGCGGCGGAGCCGGGCGAGGAGGGGCTGCTTGGGCTGCTATTTTTGCGCAGTGCTTCGAACACCGCCCGCATGGTTTCAACCTGGTTTTCGTAACCAAATAAGCTGGAATTGGGGCCGAGCACCTTTTGGGTCGCATCCGTCAAGCCGGGGCTGTCTTTGAGCGATTTGCGTTGGCTTTCACTGCTGCGCAAGTATTCCTCCAGCATGGCCGGGTCGGTGGAAAACGCAACGTAGCCGCCGCTGGCGGCATAGCTGAGACTGCGCGGGGCCATGGAACCACCACTGGCCCCCAGCGGCACCATCACCGACTTTACCGAGACGGTGTAAATTTTGCGGCCAAGGAACTCCCGCTCCTCGGGGGCTCCGGCGGATTGTTGGGCAAAAACGAGGATACTTTTCAACGAAGCCGCAAAGACTTCTGCGTTGGGCGAGCCCAGCAAAAACAGGGAAGGCGACGGATTGAGCGCGTCGGCGCCTTTGCCCGTCGGAACTCTTTCATAGCTGATCAGGTCGTCGCCTAAATTACCGATGAGGTTTTTCTTAACATCGAAGCCAGGGTTCTTTTCTTTGGCGGCGGTGTTGGCGGTCTCCAGCAAAAAATTGATGCCATTAAGCCACTGAGGGGAAATATCGGTGATCGTTTTTTGCAGCGTTTCCCATGTTCTCTGTCCGTCGATACGCCAGCGTTGGAATTTAAGTACATCTGCCGGAACGAATGCGGGAGGATGCGGGTCCCGCGGTTCACCCGCGAGGATTTTGAACAGGCCTTGCCGGCTGGACTCGGGCACTCCCACAAACACCTGGACCATCGAACCCTCATTGGAAGGCTGATAGCAGAAGGCCAGGGTCTTCAGCCCGTTCAGGCCCAAGGCGCCGAGAACTTTCTGCGGTTTAACGTCGAAGGGGTTGGGTGCATCTTCGCTTTCCTTGCGTTGGCCCAGCTTGCGCGACAAGGTATCGACCAATACCTTGAGGTTCACCCATCCGTAAAGCGGCGATTCCCGGAATAGGGCGGCATGATCGGCCTGGTAGGCCGCGACCTCCGCCAGCGGCGGCACGGACCCGCCGGTTAGGCGCGCGACGACTTTTTCGACCGCTTTGACCGAGGTGCTCACTACCAGCAGCGTATCGACCTGACCGATGACTAATTCATCGCTTGGCGTTTCCGGTTTGTTGTTCTCTTCGCCGAGCTCATGCACTTCGGAGCCTTTGGGAAAGAATCTCCGGAGGGTTTTCGGCATATCATTACTTGAGACGGTTAAGATCGTGAACTCGTGATCACGAATTTTGGTGGCTTTAAGTACCTTGCCGCCGTCTACCCATTTTTTGCGCAGCGCCGCCAGATTCTTTTTGAGCTGACTGCTCTTATCTTTGGTGTCGACCAGGAGCAGCAAGCCGGCCGCCTGGCCTTCTTGCTCGAAGCCATCCTGCGTCAAAGCCAGGGTGACCTGCCCCTGAAAGAGACCCGTGTAATCCTCAGCTTTGATTTCCAGTTCGCGTTCCAGCGGCTGGACGAACTGCTCCTTCCATTTGGACACGAAGTTCTCCCGGAATGGTCTCATAGCCGAGTCCTCCCAAAAACGCTTTTGAGGCATCTTCTCCCAGGCGGCACGCAGCCTGGCAAAGTCCGGGACGGTGACCAGCAAAAGGGTGTCGTCCGGCAGAAGTCGTTCTGGGGGTGGAATAACGGCCAAAGCCGAATGGACCAGCGCCAGCGCGAAAAGGAGGAACGTCAATCGAAGCCGCATTGCGGCGGAGTCAGGTCTCATTCAGCTTGCCTCTAACAATAAGTATATCGAGCGGTGATTCGTAAACTGCCATGGGACAGCAGCACTATTCAGGCCAAATCCAGTACCCCTTAGCCTTCAAAAAGTCAAACGGCTTGTCCTCGTGCTCCTCGTGCCGAGACAGCCGGTCATTACTCGAGTGAAGCTTTGCGAGTGCGGCTGGGCGGCTCCAAGTACCGATACGCGTTGCTGGGGTTGTCGTTCGAGTAAGCGAAGGCTTCGCGGTGATCCAGGAAGAACTTCACCGACTCAATGGGGATGGCAAACCCGAGCCCCTCGCCAAATGTGATTTTCATGTTGGTGACGCCGACGACTTCTCCGCGCATATTGAAAAGCGGGCCGCCGCTGTTGCCGGGATTGATTTGGGCGGTCGTTTGGAGAAAAAGCTCGCCGGCCATTTGACGGGTCTTGGTGCTGAGGATCCCCTCGGTCACCGTACGCTCGAGGCCGAGCGGGCTGCCGATGGCGAATACCCCATCACCGACCGACAGGGCATCGGCGCTGCCGAGCAGGACGAATTTGAATTTAGGCGCATCGCGATCATCGATTTTCAGCAAAGCCATATCGCCGAATTTATTAATCGCGATGATGCGGACCTGTTTGTAACTACGGCGTTCCAGTTCTCCGCCCGTTTGATGGTACACTTCTACGGAGATTTGTGTCTCCCCCTCGATGACGTGGAAATTCGTCATCAGGAATCCGCCTTCATTGATGATGAAGCCGGAACCCAAACCACTGGGCGTGCGCACTTGGACGACGGCTTCGCCGATTTGGTTGACCAGATCACGCACGGAGCGCGTGGCGAGGGCCCGGTTGGATCCGGAATAAAAACCCGCTTTGCTCTCGAGAATCGGCGGCTCGATTTTCGTATCCGCTTCTGCGAGGGGCTTGCCATGAGCCGGCGGCTCCGGGGCCGATTCTTTGTCGCGTGAGATTTTTACGATCTGATTCTTGGGGATGACCAGGACGGTGTAACCGATGTCGACAGCCACCTGGTCACGCTTCTCGGCGAGCACCGTTCCGACGACCGCGGCTTTGTCCTTGAGCTGAATCGTGGCGCCGATCGCCTGAGAACAACTCACCCCACACGCGATCAGCATCCAACAGAAACAGTTTCTTACCATGGGCTCACAGTAATGAACAGAATCAGCTTTGACAAGCCGCAGGCGGTTTCGCGTCTTCAGTCTTCCCCGTCGGCAAAGGCCGTCCCGACGTTAAACTCGGCAGGATCGCGACGGTTTGGGGATTCGCGCACGAATTTGACTTTGAGGGAGGATCGAGGGAGATTTGTCTCAAGCACACCCGATCAAGTCCGCCCGCTGCATTGCATTTGGGTCTATGGCAATCAATCGATTTGGAAGAATAGGACGCGAGCACAACGTGGCTTGGGTCGGTTCACCTCGCGCCTTTACGCTCATCGAATTACTCGTCGTCATTGCTATCTTCGCAGTTCTGGCGGCCCTGCTCCTGCCGGTCCTGGGACGAGCCAAGGAAGCCGGCCGGGCAACCGCCTGCAAGAACAACCTGCGCCAATTGACGCTGGGCTCGGCGACTTACTCGCTGGATAACCGTGGCCGCATGCCTTATTTCCTCAATTGGCTGGCCACCAAACCCGGCGACCTGACCTCCGGCCAGCTGTTCCCCTATCTTAAAAGTCCGCCGGTGTATCTATGCCCAACCGATAAGATTGCGCTGGCGTCCAACGCTCATTTGCCCGCGACCCCCACGGCGCCGATTTTTGGCAATTCGCTGCATCCGCGTGATTACAGCTGTGCCATGAACTGCGGGCTCTGCCATGAAAGCGATTCGTCAAGATTTCTTACGCCGGCGCGTACCTTACTGTTCATGGAGGCTGACCTGGCGCGCGATGACTATTCCGGCCAGGTTGGTCCTTCAATGGCGACTCGAGTGCTGTCGACGCGCCACAATGGGCGAGGCCACCTGGTTTTTGGCGATCTTCACCTGGAAACCGTCAAGCCGAAGCAAGCCGATGCCCTGGAGCGGAGCTTGCGCTTTTGGTTTCCCACGGCGGACACCAGCGGCCCCGGCGGAGGCGGCAGCATGGCAACCGGCCTCACGGATCCTTAAATACCAGTTGCGGCTGGCCCCGGTTCTGCTAGTCTTCAAAGCCCTTTTGCGGGTTTGCTTGTTGCAACTCGCAACAGACTAACGGCCATAACTTCCCGGCTCGAACGATCCGGGCGGCCATAATAACATCGTAAACAATCCCGTCCTTCCGCGGGATGGTTCGTCTCGAGAACGAGCTTTCAACCAAAGGAAAATCTGTGATTAGTATCGGCGTAAAGGAATTGTTGGATGCGGGTGTTCATTTTGGACACCAGACCAAACGTTGGAACCCGAAGATGAAGCCTTTCATCTTCGATGCCCGCAATGGCATCCATATCATCGACCTCAGCAAGACCCTCACCCAGCTGGAAGCGGCTTGTAACTTCTTAGGCGACACCGTGCGCAGAGGCGGCAAGGTGCTGTTTGTCGGTACCAAAAAGCAGGCGCAACAGGCGGTCAAGGAAACGGCCAAGGAATGCGGTCAGTACTTTGTCACGGAACGCTGGCTGGGCGGCACGCTCACTAATTTTGCCACCATCAAGCGCTCGATTGGGCGGCTCAAGCAAATCGAAAAGATGGAATCCGACGGGACGATCAACAATTACGTCAAGCAGGAGCAGTCGATGATCCGCCGCGAAGCCGCCCGCCTGGTCAAATTCTTCGACGGCATCCGGACCATGGACAAACTGCCCGGGGCCATGTTTGTCGTGGATATCAAGCGCGAGCATAACGCCGTCGCGGAAGCGCGCCGGTTGAAAATCCCGGTGGTGGCGATCGTTGATACCAACTGCGATCCTGACCTGGTCGATTTTCCTGTCGCCGGCAACGATGACGCGATTCGCTCGGTGCGGATGATCCTGGCGACGATTGGCCAGATCATCACCCAGGCCCACGCTGAGTATGAGGCCAAGTACGCCCGGCGCAAAACGGCCGAAGAAACGGCGCCCGCCGCGCCGGCTGCGGTGCCCGGCCCTGAAGGATCCATCATGGCCGAGGCGGCAGCCGTCCAACCAGCGGCTCCCGCTCCCGCCGTCTAAGGTCGACCTTCGACAGATTGGCCGGGCCGCAGCGGGGTTGCAAAGAATCTGACCATCCCCCTGCGCCGCTCCAAAACAGACAACGCTTAACAACTTTAAACTTAAAACTTTTCTATGGCTGAAATTACTGCTGCGGCGGTGGCAAAACTGCGCGAAATGACCGGCGCCGGAATGATGGACTGCAAAAAGGCTCTCAGTGAAGCCAATGGCGACCTAAGTGCCGCGGTGGATATCCTGCGCAAAAAAGGCGCGGCGACCGCCACGACCAAAGGCACGCGCGAAGCCCGTGAGGGAGTGGTCGCCCGATATGTGGCTCCCGACGGCCGCCTGGGAGTGCTGGTCGAAGTCAATTGCCAAACAGATTTTGTCGCTCGCAACGACAGCTTCAAGGCGTTCGCCGACGATGTCGCTAAGCGGCTCGCCGCCGATCCTAAAGCCGATTTCGAGGCGGACCGCGTGGCCCTGGTTGCCAAGATCCGTGAGAACATCCAAATCCCCCGCCACGCCCGTATGGAAGTTACGAGCAATGGCATGGTGGCTGCCTACATCCACACTGGCGGGAAAGTCGGCGTGCTGGTGGAAGTCGGCGCCGGCAAGGAAACGACGGTAGCGGCCGAAGAGTTCAAACAGTTGGTGAAGGATATCACATTGCAGATCGCCGCTGGGCATCCGTTCGCTGTCACACGCGAACAAGTGCCCGCCGAAGTGGTGGCTAAAGAAAAGGAAATTGCGGCCGACCAGGTCAAGAACAAGCCGCCACACGCGATGGCCAAAATAGTCGAAGGCAAACTCGAAAAGTTTTATCAGACCTATTGCCTGGTGGACCAGGGGTTCGTGAAAAAGAATTCCGAGGTGTCGGTGAAAGAACACGTCGGCTCGGTGGCCAAACAACTGGGAGACGAAATCACCATCCGGCGTTTCGTTCGGTTCCAGGTCGGCGAGGCCGCGCCGGCGTGACAACGGTCTAAGCCGTCTCCAGCTGCAAGGATTCCAGGTACTCCCGTACGGTGACGGCCAGGAGGTAAAACTTGGTTTGGAAGCGCGGAACCTCGGTGGGTAGCTTGAGGGCGCCGATCTGCAGCTGACGCTGCATGCCCTGGATCGCCAGGACAAAACTCAAGGCAGCGGGTAATTCCCGGTGAATCCAGGTCTGCGCCGCTTCGCGAGTCGGGCAAAGGATCAGCGTTTCCGCGAAAGAAAGGGCGCGAGCGTTCGAGCCGGGGATTTCACTGACCTCATTGAACCGGGCGACAAACTCCTGCTGCACCATGCGACAAAAGTCTTCGAGTTGGGCGAAAAACATTTCGTCTGCGCCGGTGGAGCAAGTTTCTGTTTTCACGCTGCTCGATCCTAGTCGCGGTACCAGGTCAAGACAACTCGGGGCAGTACTGATTCGGTGTTAGGAAAATTACGGATGACAGGGCAGGGGATCAGACTGGCGGCGCTCAAGTTTCCGAGGTCACAAGACAGCTTGCCGGCGCCTTGCGCCCGGGGCAACTTGCAGGCATGTCACTCCCACCAGGCAAGGCCCGGCGCGCGGTCGCGCTCGGCACGGCAGCATTCTTTGGCCTCGAGGTTCTGGCCTCTTTCTCAGTCTGGTCGCAGGATGCGGGAGATGACTGGCCCTGTTACGGCCGTGATCCGGGCGGCATGCGCTATTCGCCGCTTCGCCAGATTAACCGCGACAATGTTGCCCGGTTGAAACCGGTCTGGGTGTTTCACACCGGCGACATATCCGACGGCAAAGGCAGTATGAAGCGAAGCGGCTTCGAGACGACGCCGATCCTGGCCGACCACCGGTTATACATAACCACCCCCTTCAATCGCATTGTTGCGCTTGACCCGGAAACCGGCCGGCAGCTCTGGAGCTATGATCCGAAGATCCAGCGTGCTTGGAACTATGGGGACGGCCTGATCAATCGCGGTGCGGCAACCTGGGTCGATTCCTCGGCGGCTTCAGGCGGCTCGAGCCGTCGGGGGCGCCGCCGTATTTTTGAAGCGACACTCGACGCCCGGCTCGTGGCGGTAGACGCCGAAACCGGCAAACCATGCGCGGATTTTGGCAGCGATGGAGAGGTGAGCTTGCGTGATGTGCCGCGTTATATTCCTGGGCAATACCACATGACTTCACCGCCGGCCGTTATTGACGACCTGGTGATCGTGGGATCAGCCATTGACGATAACTCGCGGGTGGACATGCCCAGCGGGGTCGTTCGCGCCTTCGACGCCCGGAGCGGCGCGCTCCGTTGGAGTTGGGATCCTCTCCCGCCGAACCGTTCCGATGATTCAGGCAACCCGCCCTGGCGGACGGGTGCGGCCAATGGCTGGTCGATCATCGCGGTGGATCCCGAACGCCATCTGGTGTTTGTCCCGACCGGGAGCGCCAGCCCCGACTACTACGGCGGTTTGCGCCCGGGAGACGATCGATGGGCCAACTCGATTGTCGCGCTTCACGCCCAAACGGGCGAATTAGCTTGGGGTTTTCAACTGGTCCATCACGATCTTTGGGATTACGACTGCGCTTCTCCGCCGCTGTTGGCCACGCTCAGCCGCGCGGGCAAACAAGTGCCGGTCGTCGTGCAGGGCAACAAGACCGGTTTTTTGTATGTGTTAAATCGAGAGACTGGAGTGCCGGTGTTTCCAGTCGAGGAGCGGCCGGTTCCTCCAAGCGATGTGCCGGGCGAAAGCGCGTGGCCGACGCAACCGTTCCCCTCCGCCCCGCCGGCGCTGGTGCCGCAGAAACTATCGGCGGAGCAAGCCTGGGCGGTGAACGACACCGAGTGCGACGACTGCCGCGAACGCTTGCGGTCTTTGCGCAATGAAGGCGTTTTCACGCCACCCAGTTTGAATGGCACCTTGGTGGTTCCGGGAAATGTCGGGGGACTTAATTGGAGTGGTTACGCCTTCGATCCTCAACGAAGCCTGCTGGTGGCCAACGTCAATAATCTGCCGGCCAAAGTCAGGTTGATTGCGCGGACGGAGTTCGACGGCCGAAAGGGCCGGGTCGAGAAGGGAGAATACACCGAGCAGGACGGGGCGCCTTACGGTTTGTTCCGTAACTTTCTGCAAGCAGCTTCGGGTTTGCCGTGTGGACCGCCGCCATGGGGCCTTCTCACGGCGGTAGATCTGGCCGAAGGCAAAATCCGGTGGCAGGTCCCGCTGGGCTCGATGCAGGATTTCGGCGGCAGCCACCCACCGGTGCCGCCGGGATCGATCAGCCTGGGTGGACCCATTATCACGGCGGGTGGATTGATCTTCATCGCCGGCACGATTGACCCCTTTATCCGGGCGCTTGATATCGAGAGCGGCAAAGAACTCTGGAAAGCGCCGCTACCCGCCAGCGGTGCCGCCACACCGATGACTTACCAAACTCGTGCCGAGGGCAAACAATACCTTGTCATTGCCGCAGGCGGACACGCCAAAGTTACCGAAGAAGTCCAAAGCGACAGCCTGGTGGCGTTTGCCTTGCCCTAAGCCGCGCCCGCTTCATGCCGGGGGAGCCAGGTCCTTAAAACACCGCGCCAGGTTCACGACTTTCCTGGGATTGATTCGTTCCGGGACCGCGCCGAGACTAAACATAAAGTGCACCGCCCGCAGCAACGCCGAGTCGGCCTCCAACAGTCCTTGTTCGAGTTGCTCGAGCAAACCTTTTCTGGAGAAAAACGCGGCATTGCGAGCCAGGTAATCGTAAATCGAAAGAAACAGTTCGGCTTTGCCCAGGGCTTCCTTCGAGTCCGGGTAGGAATCGGAAAAATAATCCACCACGCGCGCCGTATTGGAACGGCTGTCTTGCGACGCGCCTACGTGGCCGAATCGCTGAGTGTCCTGCCATTGCCGCACGGTTTTCATGGCCCGCACGTGGTCCATGAATTCCTCGTACGGATATCGGAACTGCAATTCGACCGAATCCCTCAAAGCAGCACCAGCATGAGCGGTCGAGGTGCCGGCGCGCAAGTCTGAGAGAGTACGGACAACCCGTCGGACCATACCGGACGGGACTACCACGACTCGGATCGGCGCGCGGATTTTTAATCCGCAGAGATCTTGGGACTGAACCCGGCGAATAATAGGTTTGCAGTCAGCAGGTGTTCGGACATTGCTGCGGGCAGAATGCCCGCGCGCCGATAGGGGTAGGGATGGCGCTTTCGCGCCACCCCTCCCTCCAAACCGGACGGGCGGATTTCCCGCATCCGGCTTTCCAGTCGGTGGTGTCTCGGCGAGACTAACCATAGGTGCAAGAACCATATTCCAGACT
>DASRFK010000288.1:0-12754 GCA_035651635.1 Verrucomicrobiia bacterium
AAGCACCTTTTCTAAAAGTACCAGGCAAAAATTGCCTACCTAATCTAAATCTCGGTGCGGCTGGGCACGGCTATCCAACGCTAGGTCAGCTGAATTACCGAAAGGCATTAGCCTTTAGGCGGCCCGGCGCCAAAACCGCCTGAAGGCGGGACTCCAAGCCCAGGTGCCCACGCCCAAGCCGATGTTTTAAAATACGCTCTAAGAAGCTCATTTCCCGCAAAAACCAGGGACGCCTGCACCAGCGGCGAGGCTTAATCGTCGTGATTGTCGGCGGTTCGACTGCCCTAAGGCATTGGGGAGCGCCTTTCAGAAGCATCGCAGAGGCTTTTGCGGCATTTGGCCTTCCCCCTGCAATTACGAAGAAACTGATATGCTTCACAAACTTCTTAAGACCGACGCGGATTGCTCACAAATGGATTTGGCGGATCACGGACCTACGACAAGTCGATAAAATCGCGATTGCGTCCCACTGACGTTATTCGTGACCCAAAAAGAGCGGTTTGTGGGCGCACTGGAGAAATCCTGCAGTGTTGACCACGCGCCAGAACTCAAACTATCCCGAAGCTGCAGGAGATAGTCCAGGTTCGCCGCCGCGGAGAAATGAAATGCCACGTGGGTGGAGTCCACAATCATCAGTGAATCAAATTTGGGTTGTGGAGGCTGCAGCGCCGCATCGAGGATCCAACTGACTGTATCTGCCATGATGGACTGGCCTTGCGGGCCGGAAAGCAGCGTGTCCCACACGTAGAGCACCTTGCCGCCCTTGGCAGGTCCGCTACCGAAAGCCATAAAAACGGCGGCATCGCCGTAGTAATTCCGGTCAGCATCAATCGCCTTGATGAAAGGAACGTATCGATTCAAGGAACTTACGGCCGACCCGGTGACGGCGCGAAGACGCTGGTCCCCGGGCGGAAAAGCAAACTGTACCGGCACGGATTGCAGGATGGTTTGATTGGTATATCGCTGCATGAAGACGCCGGGAGGCGCCTGCTCGAATCCCTGGAAGGGCATTCCCAGGGCCGGCAATAACGGGTCGGCCGGGCCGGGTTGATCGGATGGACCGTACCCATAGTAGAAAGGAAAAGGTCCCGTAGCCAAAACGACAAGCGTGCCGCCCCCCGCTAGATATTTCGTGATGGCCGCCTTGCCATCACCGCTGGTCACGACAGTTTTAACGTAGTTCTCGCTTCCGAGATAGAACGCGAGCGGGTAGCGAGTAGCGTTGAATCGGTTGATGTCGACGAACTGGGACTCAGTGAGAACGTCCCATTTGTCGCGCAGACCTGTGGCGGCGGCAAAGTTTGCGCCGGCGCCGGCGGTGCTCAAGGGCAGCAAAGCGATCCGGCCGACCGGCAACTGGGCATAGCTCTGTTGAAGCGCGAGCAATTGCAGCGCCTGAGTTTCCTCTTGAATAAAAATTGCGGAGGCGTTCGTGAGGGCGTCTTCAAAGGGCTGCCAGTCAATCGGACTCCCACTGAAGGCTGTGGCGGCCATAACTTTGGTTCCATTGGGATCCACTTGAGCCAAAGACCGGCCGGCCGGCAGCGCAAGATAATCCAGGAGCACCTTCTGATTGAAGATGATCGGCCAGGCACGCCAAGCCAGCGCAGGGTGTCCGCTCAGCGGTGCCCGCGTGCCGTCGTTCAAAACCAGGACGGGCGAGCGTGTGAGCGTTTCGGTCTGGGGAGGCGAATAGGCCACCAAAATCACAGTAGCGCCAGGTGCGCTGAGTGCGGTCACATTGGTGGCCGCATGCAAGCTTTGCCAGTACGGCACGCCGTAATCCCATCGTTCGCCCGGGATGAGCCCTGCAAACGAGCTAAGATCAGTCCAGTCTTGAGGCAAGAGGTAGTCTTGGTTCAGAGGGAGCGTTGTAAAGAAACCATTGGTCTGCGCCTGGGAGTTGGTTTCAGTGAAGACCAAAGAATTATCGGGCGCAATGATCGGGGCGATGACGGGCACTGTGCCAATGGAAATCACATCTCCATTCTGCACTTGCGACAGGTAAAGCGAGCTTGGGGATTGTGGGGGCCGGACGACATTCGGGCTGGCGAGCGTCTGAGTTTTACCATTACGCACACGAGTCACTGATAACTGAGAAATGTCCACGAAAGGGTAGGAAAAACTGACGTCGAATGGCCCGGGGAGGTTTGAAACGATCCGGAACGAGCATGAGCCGTAGCCGCCGGTGCGGTAATCGGCAACATCCCACGCCGTCCCATTTTTATCGAAAGCGATGCAAGCCTTTGCGCCGGCAACGACGCGCATTGACGAGGCGCCGACTGGTTCGTTGAGCGGGAGGGACGGACTGAAACCATACGGGTATCGATCGCCTCGCCCAGGTCCAGAGCCATCGAAAACGCCCAAACCTTCCGTGAGAGCCTCGCTGGTGTTATAGCCGGCGAGGGAGGCTTCATAGTTCGGCTGGTAGAGAACGGGCCAACGCTGGAGGATGCCGCGCAAATAATAACGCATTCGCGGATCCCCGGTGTGCACATAAACCTGGGTCATGGCGTCGATGGTCCAATTCACCTCATTGGCGCAGCCCAAGCCGGCCCAATCACGCCCGCTATTTGGTTCGATCAGGAAAGCGCTCTCCAGTGCGCCGTCAAAGCGATCGGAATCCATGGCCCAGGGATGGACATAGCGCCAGATGACATGGTCGGCCAAGCGCAGAGCGAGCACCGCGTTGGTTGCCCGCGAGGCATCGTCGCGGAAGGTGAAGTAGTAATCCATCAGGAACGCAGCGTTCAAGGTTGCACCGATGGCGAAGGGTGAAGAAGGCACATCGGCGAACTCGTTGCGGGTCCAGACATAATGTTTGGCCCAATTAAACAGCTCGTCGATGGCTTCAAGGTAGCCGGGTTTGACCTGGCCACGGTTGCGGTCGTACCGGTAAAGCTCAACCAGGACCCGCGCCGGATACCAGCCCTCGGAATTGTGAATTGTCGTCACCGGGGCTCCTCCCCAATTGGTCAGCCACTCGCCCGAGAGCGGCTTCCGCCAGTACAGGCACTGGTCTCCGCCCACTGTAAAAGTTTGAGCATAGTTGGTGAGCAACGATTCCATCTGAGCGCGCGCATAGTTCAGTGTGGCCAAGTCCCCTTTGCTCACCGCCGTATCAATCGGCATTTCCTGATGTCCTTGCCAGGACTGAAGCAGCACTGTCCCCGCCGGGTAAAACGTGGTCTCGCCTCCCGGACCAAACAAGCTCATCCCGATGGGGCCGGCGAAATCGCTAAGCCGCGCCTGGCCGGGAATCCATGCCAGGTCGTTCATCGCCGGAACGGTTGGAAGGCTATTGGTGTAGCGCTCGAATAGGCGCGCTTGGAAACGCTCGTTTGGATCTTCGGTGGACGGCAAGGCGGTGTCTATTTCGAGGGTGAACCATGAAGCAAGGACCTCGCCGCCATGGGGGTAAACCTGTTGGCCGTAACGGAGGCCCCCATAAGGGTAGGCGAGCGCGATGAAATTAGTGAGGGTTCCCTGACTCCAACAATACCCGGTTGAAATGTAGCGTTCGGACTGATCGGAAGCCCGCGCTCCCTGGAAATCGTACCCAACATACAAGCCGCCTGGCGGGTCCCAAAGCCCAATCATCGGGATCGGATGAGCTCCGAGCGGACAAAGATAGCTCCAGTTCCTGTTCCACAGACAGGAGATTTCCGGAGAGCCGACGTGGACGTCCTGCAACAAGGGAAAGGGATCCGAATAAGGTGTGGCATTGAGCCAGCCCCGTTGATGCCATACTTGCGCCGTGGGCATCGAGCAAACCAGGAAATGAAACGGCGCGGGCCCGTCCGGGAACATGGCCAGCCAGCGGTTGGTATCAAAGGAGCGCACGGTTAATTTAAACCGGACCACAGGTTCCCAAGTCGTTGGCGCGTTTGTAACTCCCGCCGGCAGCGTGAGGTTGACGAAATCATCCGGGGCAAAAGCGACGGCCAGAGGATCTTTTGTGTGAAGGCCTGAGAGCTGTATCCCAGACTCATTAGTTAATACAGTGTCCGCTTGAATCGCGCTTTCAGCCGCTAAGCGGATCGGGGCAACGACTGTGCCATCCGCGAGGATATCAAAACCCAGGTTGCCGGCTGGGCGCAGCGTAAACACGGGAGCCCCATTCGCAGCAAACACCTGAACAATCAAAAAGACCATACAGCCGAGCGGCAAAGAATAAAAACGGCGAGGTTTCACGGGGAAATGCATGTCCGTACTTTCAGCTCCGAGTTTAATCACGCCGTGCTGCCCTGCCCAGCCTGGAATCCCCTCGTGCGCAAACTTTTAATCACGCTGTATCGCCGACGTTTAGTCGGCTGAGCGACCCTTCAGGAAACCGATTCCCGGATTGTGCGGCTCGTGAGGCATGGGTGCACAGCTAATTTCACAACAGGATCCGAAAGAAAACGACCCGCTCACTGCCCTACTTTTTGGAAGGACGTTTGTATTCAAACAGTCGAGTTTTCAAATTTGCAGCCTTTGCCAGAGCTGCCTGAGCGGCATCGCACGTCCAGAATTCATCTATCTCGTTCAATAAACTCAGACGACGAGCTGCGGCAACATGCAAATAATCGGCGCTGCCACAATCAAAGCCGCTCGATTTGTCCGCACTGAGTTCTTCCGCCGCATCCAACATCTTGTCCGCCGTCAACTCCGTCTGCCAACGCAGGCGGGACGTTGTTTTCTCAGCCGCCCTTAAGGCGCGCCAAGCAACTTCGCCGTGGGAATCGACACGCGTCAGTCTGAGGTTGTGGCGCAACTCAAACCGGAGAAATGGCCAGTAAACGAAATCCGGAGAGTGCTTCTGCACGGCGGCATCCACCGCGGCTGAAAACTCATCACGTGGGTGAAACCAGGCGAACAATACGGAGCTATCGGCGTAGACGAGCGGCATAATGACGCTTCCTTCTTTCCGCCAAAATGGGGTTTGGTTGGCACGAATGGCCTTGCGCCCGCGCTTTTCGCACATCCGCCATAAGCTCATCCCAAGTCGGGTCCACCTGCTCATTGGCAGGCACCAACAAAGCGTCAGCTTCCCCTCCCCGTAACACCCGGAAGCGCTGCCCCTGTTTCACTCGGTCCAACAATGCGCCTGTTTGCTCGTGTAATTCTTTGGACGTGATAGACGTCATACCTATAATAGACACCAAAATGGTGTCACCGTCAACCCCCGCATTCGGGACAGTTTTTCAACAAAGACCAAACACCCCGCTACCGACGAATGTTGGCGATTTGAATTTATGAACATATTGACCAAAGCAACCGTGCTAGTGACCTTGGGAGTTTTCTCCACCGCTGCATCCCGTTGTGGCAACTACTTGAGTGGCATGCGGGCGTGGAGCCAATCTCCCAGGCGCGAAGCCGAAGGACTGTCCAGATTGCACAGCACGATCACTGACTGGCCCGACTCCGGATACACGCGAAGAATCGCGTTCATTCCCGGAGCGCTGCCTCCGTGGCCGTAGGTCCGCGGCTCGTCGGGCTGTCCGATCTGGAATCCGAAGCCGTAGGCGCCCGTAGTGAATTGCGGACGCGTGGCCTCGGCGAGCGTCTCGGCCTTCAATAGTTTGTTCGACATTAGCGCGTCGGCAAACTTCATCAGATCGGCCGCGGTCGTGCAACCGCCGCCTGCCGAGGTTCCTCGCCAGGGCAGCGTCGATTCGTTGGAAACCATTTCAAACTGATCCCTCAGGTAGCCTTTGCTTCGGTTGGCGACCCCCACGCTTTCCGGCTCGGACCCCGAGTCGGTCATGCCGGCGGCTTTGTAGACGTTCTCGGCGACGACGTCGTAGTACGACCTCCCCGAGACCTTCTCGATCAGCACGCCGAGCAGCAGGAATCCGTAATTGGAGTATTCCCACTTGGTGCCAGGCTCGAACTTGAGGTCGCGCTCACCGTACAGCTTCACGTAATCCTGAAGTGTCTTCAATTCGAGCCGATGCGCCTCGAACTCCGGACCGAAAATGTCACCCGTGCCGCCCGTGTGCGACAACAGGTGCCGGACCTTTACCTTGGACGCCACATGGGCGTTCGGATAATCAGGCAGGATCTTCCCGATTGTATCGTCCAGCGACAGTTTGCCAGATTCCACCAACTGAAGGGTCACGACCGCCGTGAACATTTTGTTCATCGAACCGATGCGGAACCGCGTGTTGAGCGTGTTGTCGATTCCTGTCTCGCGATCGGCTTTGCCCCTGGCGCCCGCCGTGATCACCTTGCCATCTTTGGCCCAAGCCCACACGCCTGAGAACTTCCCATTAGAAGCGGCTTTGTCGATTTCGGCTTCCCACGCCGCGACGGCCTCCGGTCGGGTGAGTCGCTCGGGAACTGGCGCGCCGGGAGGTTCGGGAATCACAATCAGACTAATCTTGGTGATCACCGCCGGCTCCCCATCGCTCACGGTCACCGACATGCGGTTATACCTGCCGTTGCCTTCGCGCTCACGCAAAACCGCCTGAATACTCAGCGCCTGTGAGGATTCGACTGAATACAGATCGAACCCGCCCGTGTTCCACCGGAGGTCGAGCATGCGATCGAGAGCGTCAGGCCGGTCCGGTCGATGCGCCTTGACGAATGCTTCAAGCTTATCCTTGTTACCGGAATTCAGAGCTTCGAGGTAACCGGCAAGCACCTTGCCTGCTGGAGTGGATGGTAATTCAGGGCCCGCTCCCGCCAGGGCCGGACCCAGCCAAAGAGCGGCAACAAGGAGTGAGAGAATGCCGCGCATGCGCAGGTGTGCGCACAACCAACCGGGCTTATACTCCGATTTGCTTCCGACCTGGTACCAGCGGTCGAGGACTTCATCCACCTCAATGGTGTGTTCCTTCCAGATGAATCGACGGCGCGTCTCGTACGATTTAACTCCAGCGTAGCCCTCGACTTGGATCGACTTGAGATGCATCACGCAAAGAAGTTTGGAACCTCGGTATTTCCTAGAACATGAAGATGCGTTCGCTCGTCCTTGTCGGAAACAGATTCAAATGCCAGGAAGAGCTTCTCGCTCTCCTCAGCAGGCTGCCCGGTCTGCACCACCAATCGGAATCGGTTGAATTTGCGTTCGTCCCTGGCTCGTTTGCCTTCGGCGACCACTTCGGCTAAATGCGGAGCAAGTCCCGCCACAGGTTCCGACGTGATCACAAGGAGCAACCGACCACCGATGCGCAGTTCACAATCGGCTGAGCAGGCTCTGACGGCAGAACTGCCGCGCTGAACCTCAATTTGCCGAAAGACTTCATCCGGGCAGTCGCACCCGATGACCTGGCGAACAAACCTGGTTACCACCGGAATATCCGGGACTTGCTCTTTGTTCATGTAATCAATAACGCACAAACGCGCCCACATGTCCCGCCGTTTTCATCGCTTGAGGGCAGCGCGGTCCGGGTGTAAACGTCCTGTATGCCATTGCTGAAACTCGAAACAACGGTTCCTCTGCCGGAGGAGAAGGAAAAACCACTATTGGCAGCGCTCTCAAAAGCCGTGGCCGGCACCATCGGAAAACCGGAACAATATGTGATGATTACCGCGAGCCACTCGGCCGTGTTGATGTCAGCCAAAGCGGGTGACGCCGCGTTTGTGGACATCCGCAGTATCGGTGGGCTAAACGGTGATACAAATCGCAAGCTTTCGCAGCAAATCTGCAAGTTGCTGAAAGACTCACTCGGGATTGCCTCCGACCGTGTTTACCTCAATTTCACCGACGTAGAGGCGGGGAACTGGGGCTGGAACGACACCACTTTTGGGTGACCGGGAATGGACATCCGGTGGTCGAGGTAGAACGAGGAACGAGGCAATGACCTGCTGGATTTGCACAGCCTGTGGCACTCAATACGCGCCCGCCGTTAAACCGCCCAGAGGTTGTCCGATTTGCGAAGATGAACGCCAGTTCGTGAACTGGAACGGCCAGGAATGGACGACTCTCGAACAATTGCACCAAACCGTCTGCTCTCATGCTTAGAGCGTGTTTTAAAAGTAACGACTTGGCCGTGGGCATATGGGGTTCGGAGTCCCGCCTTCAGGCGGCCCGGCGCCAAAACCGCCTAAAGGCGGGACTCCAAACCGAATTCTAAAACACGCTCTTAGACCAGCTCCATCCGCTTTTCTTTCCCCGGCAACAGGCAAATCAGCCTTCATGCGTTTTTAACTCGGGAAGAAAGACCGTGAGCAGGCCAATCAATGGAAGGAACGAACAGACTTTGACCACATAAAGGATGCTCGTGGCGTCCGCCAGCTTTCCCAGCACAGCCGAAGCGATGCCCGCTAAGCCGAACGCAAAACCAAAAAATAGACCGGAGATGGTGCCGACCTTCCCGGGCAACAATTCGGTGGCATAGACGAGAATCGCGGGAAAGGCTGAAGCAAGGATCAACCCGTTGATGATACTTAAAACAGCGGTCCCCATAAGATTTGCATGTGGCAAAAACAACGCAAATGGCGCCATGCCCAGAATGGAAATCCAGATGACCGGTTTCCGTCCGATCCGGTCGCCGATGGGGCCACCGGCAATTGTCCCCGCCGCAACGGCAAATAAGAACACAAACAGGTAAATCTGCGACTGAGGTACGGTAAGGCCAAACCGTTGGATAAGATAAAACGTGTAATAATTCGTCATCGAGGCGAGATAGAAAAACTTGGAGAACATCAAGCAGAGCAGGATGCCGAGCAAGAATGGCACTTGTGCCAGCGCGACCGGATGGTGATGAACCTCGGCAGTATTGTTGGCACGTCGCTCTGCCAGGTGTCGACGGTACCACGAGCCCACGCGCGCAAGGATGAACATGCCGGCGAGTGCGAGCAATGTGAACCAAAGGATATGTTGCCGCCCGTAACGGGTAATGATGCCAGCTGCGAGTAATGGCCCGAGGGAACTGCCCGCATTGCCGCCAACTTGGAACAAAGACTGTGCAAATCCGTGGCTTCCTCCAGAAGCCATCCGCGCCATACGGGAAGATTCCGGATGAAAGATGGCCGAACCGAAACCTACCATCGCCGCTGCCGCCAGCACAGCATAGTAACTTGGTGCGAGCGCGAGTGCGACAAGTCCAGCCAAAGTGATCCCCATGCCTACAACGAGCGAATAGGGTTTGGGATGCCGGTCCGTATAAAATCCAATAACAGGCTGAAATACCGAGCCGACCATCTGAAAGGTCAGTGTGATCAGGCCGATCTGGGTGAAACTCAAGCTAAACGATTGCTTGAGCAGCGGATAGATGGCCGGAAGCAACGCCTGCATGGAGTCGTTGAGCAGATGGCAAAAGCTCAAGGCAAACAAAATGCCCAGCTTGGGATTTCGCACCAAACGGACGGAATCGGGTGCCAGCGCCGTTTCGGTTTCTCTAACCGCGTTCATGATTGAGGTCTCGGTTTCAAGGGAAACAAAAAACCCTGCACCTTTTTCGGGGGCAGGGCGGAAGAAAACAGGATTTAAATTATTTTCGTTCGCTCTGCCCGCATGCCGACCATACCGGGGCGGCGTTCAGGAGCTTAATAATAAATGCGGCTACGGAGGGATTCGAAAAAATGGCAGCCGCGGCGGGGCAGGCGGCGAAACCGCCGGCATTTTTCTGCACCACTTGGTTGCACATCGACATAGTGCGTGGAACGTACATCCAAACAATGACATGTCAAACGGCGGCAACGTTTAACAGGCCCGCCAACCAGAGTCAGAAACCGGGAAATTTCTTAAGCACGGCGATAACGTTCGACTGTATTCTCGTCGGGGAAACGATTTCACAAAAAAGTTCTCCCGCATCGCGACAAGCGTTTCGCGAATCAAAGAAGACTCATTTATCCTGGACGGCGAGGCGGTCGCGGTGGACGAACAGGGTCGGCCGTCTTTTCAGATGCTCCAAAACCGCAGTTCATTGCCATCCGGTTGGTCGCTGGCTTATTTCGCTTTCGACCTGTTGCAGCTGAACGGAAAGGATCTTAAGGATGTACCTTTGCAGGAACGCCGGTCCTTGTTGGAGAAGGTGGTAGGCAATTCCGGCGTTTTGTTGTCGCAATCCCTTCCCGGCACTCTGAGCCAGATCATACAAGCCGTGAAACTCCATCGTCTTGAGGCCGTGGTGGCCAAAAGGCTCGATTCAAATTACCGGGTCGGCGAACGAAGCAAATCATGGCTCAAGCTACCCTTAAAACCGGGTCAGGATTTCGTGATCGGGGCGCACAGGCTGGACGGTAACTGATTGGAGTTGCTGCTAGCCGATAACCCGAGAGAATTTGGCTTAGGCCAGCCGCTTCGCGCGTGCCGGACTACCTCCCAATTCAGGAGATCATTTCGGCACACTTCTCCTTTGCGGCAAGCTTAATATTCCGGAGGGCACGTTTGGCCATGCCATCGCAAGCCTGCCGCGTGCTGCTGCCAATATTGGGGGTCATAATCACGTTTGGAAGTTGACGCAAATCACTGCCCGGTGCCTGAGGTTAGTAGGGCTCCCTTTCGAATACGTCGAGGGCTGCACCCGCCAACTTGCCGATTGCTAACGCCTCATACTCATACAATGTGATCTAGTCCACAAGACTTCCGCGAGCAGTGTTGATGAGTAAACGCCCCGCGGGAAGCAGTTCAAAACGCGAGCGGAGTCGCACAATGACGCCGCCCAGCCCGGCTCTCGACCGAGCAGCGGTGGGTGAATCTGTCCCTTTCGGGTGGCAGTGAGTGCCGCGGTCGGTTAGCTTGGTGTGGAGCACCAACTCACATTAATTATGGAAACACCGACCACGTATATCCCATCCAAATTACTCGCGGGGGAGTTTGAGCTTCTGAGGCAGCACACATTCACTCGCTGGTTGTCCCGCGACCTGACTCAGGCGGGGGTGGATTTTTGCCGGAATCTGGGGCTTGTTCCTGTTTACAGCGAATGTTCACCGGAACATTTGACCCGCTATATTTTCTGGCGGCCGCCGACGGGAGCCCTGATTGAAGTGCGTTCTGGCCGAACCAAGGAGAAGTTTGAAGAATTTGATCGTGTGAATCGGGATAAGAATTGGCGTTTGCTGTCATTGCACATCAACGAGAGCGATGTTTATTCCGCGGTGTGGATTTCGTCCGATTATTTTGAGACCGCCCTAGCGTTTCTGATGGCGCATGGAATCACCACCGCAGGCAGACGAAATGCTTAACAATCTAACTCCAACGATCCCCGCGGGGTCGTTGACCAGAATCGTTCGGCATATTCCGGGCCGTGCGAGAGGTCCAACCTTTACAATTGTAGAAGGTCGATCCGCCAGCGTATTGCAGTGTTTGGTATTCGAGGTTTGGATTTGAGTCGGAGCCGAAACTCCCGACCCGGGTGGTCATGGCAAGTTCAGTGCTGCTTTTTCATTTGAAGAGGATTTATTAGTGACATTCCTGGGGTGTTATGGTCTAAACCAGGCATGGGCAGACGGCGATCAAACCACGGATCGAGATGCTACAACGGATTCACCCTGGTAGAACTTTTGGTGGTGGTCGCTATTATTGGGATCTTGGCCTCCCTGGTTCTCCCGGCCTTGTCCTCGGCAAAACGAAAGTCGCAGGAAACCCGGTGCAAAAACAACGTTCGCCAGTTGACCCTTGCCAGTTACATGTATGCGACGGACTCCGGATCACATGCAGCCTATGCTCACGCCAATGAGCCTCACATTCTTTGGATGGGTTCGGAATATTACGCAAAGGCGCGGCAGATCTTTATCTGCCCAACGACTCCGACCCCTTTGCCCGTTCCTCCACACGACGTGTGGGGAGCAGCCGACCGCACGTGGGTCTGGGGCAGCGGAAGAAGCCCGGCAGACATCGTCACCAACGCTGTCCCTGGAAGTTACGCATTAAACGGATGGCTCTACGACACGGTCATGTTCGGAGCAACCGCGCATCCTGAATACATGATGAGCAAGCAGTCCATGATTCAAAAGCCTTCACAGACCCCGGTCTTCGTGGACGCGATGTGGGTGGACGTTTGGCCTTTAGAAGCAGACCTCCCCTGCACCGACCTTTACAACGGCAGCCTGCAGACCGGCATGACCCGCTGCACAATCGCAAGACATGGCGGCAATGCTTCGAACGCGCCACGCAGTTTTGATATAAGGCAGAAGCTGCCGGGTTCGGTGGACATGGGGATGGCTGATGGGCATGTGCAATCGGTGAAGCTCGAGGATCTTTGGGACCTTTACTGGCATCTGGACTGGAACCCACCTCCAACCCGACCCCGATAGTGCTGCGGTGTTGTCGAAGTTTGATCAGGTTGCAGGTTTCGAGTCTACAAATCCTACAGCCTCGGCAAGCGTCTTGCTCCGAGCTTTCGTCTGAAGAAAATGCTTATACTTCGTTGAATCGCCATTATCATCACGTCATCGGGTATCGCAGGTGCTTATGACCAAAGCTCTTAATCGATCGCAACAAGAGCGCATCCACGGACTATTTAAAGAGTTGCTGCACTTGATGCGGAATTCCGGGCTGGGTTTGAGTCGTACTCTTAATGATATTCACTCCAACCAGACATGAGGAGTCGGGCGAAGGTCTCTCAAGCTCGTGGCAGTGGATCATTAGTAATATGCTATTTATTCAAAAAGTATCACGTGTACTTATCTATAATGCTTAGGACGCCCTGCCATTTTTAACTGCCACTGAATCCCCCTAAATGCAGAGCCGCGAGGTGGTGCAGGAGATCGGAATCGAATTCGCGGCCTCGGCCAGATCGCGAGGTCACGACGACGCAATCAGCGCCTTTGGCGGTTCGACTCACAGGCATGTGGACTTTCAGGTCCGTCCTCAGTCGGG
>DASRFK010000289.1:0-8041 GCA_035651635.1 Verrucomicrobiia bacterium
CAGTGGCGGCGGCTCCGGCAGTGGCGGCGGCTCCGGCTCGGGCAGCTCGGGAGCTTCAGCCAGTTCGAGCACCTCCGGCGGCTCATACAGTTCTGCGAGTTCAAAAGGTTCACAGAGCTCAGGCGGGTCGCAAAGTTCGACTGGGTCGGCGAGCTCTTATAGCTCGGGCACCTCGAAAAGCTCTTGCAGCTCCGGCCGGTCGTCCAGCTCGGGCGTCTCCAGCAACTCCAGTTGTTCGCAAAGCTCAACCAGCTCGGGCAGCTCAACCAGCTCGGGCAGCTCAACCAGCTCGGGCAGCTCAGCCAGCTCGGGCAGCTCAGCCAGCTCGGGCAGCTCAGCCAGCTCGGGCAGCTCAGCCAGTTCGTGTAGTTCAGCAAGCTCTGGGAGTTCAGCAAGCTCCGGCAGTTCGTGTACCTCCAGTGGCTCCGGCAGCTCACAAAGTTCAACGAGCTCAGAGAGCTCGTGCAAATCGAGCAGCTCCGGGAGTTCGGATAGCTCGGCCAGTTCCGAAAGCTCGAGTTCGTGTAGTTCTGAGAGCTCCGGCAGTTCCGAAAGCTCCTATAGCTCGGAGAGCTCGGGCAGCTCCGGCTCCAGCTGTTCATCCAGTTCCGCTGAATCATCGAGTTCCGGCAGTTCCGAGAGCTCCAAGAGCTCTTGCAGCTCGGCTAGTTCGGAGAGTTCCTACAGCTCGGCTAGCTCAGGGAAGGGCAAGAAGAAGGGTAAAGGATCCGGCAAGGGCTCCGGGAAAGGGTCCGGGTCGGGCAAAGGCGGAGGTGGCGGTTGTACCACGTTGGACATCGACGAATTTGAGTTCGATAAGACGAACATACCGGCCAAACACATCCCGGCGCTCACTGCGTTGAGGGCGCGACTGGCAAAAGAACCGCAGGCTTCCGTCTTGTGCACCGGCAACACCGATACCGTCGGTTCCGAACAGTACAACCAGAAACTCGGTTTAGCCCGTGCCACAGCGGTCCGCGATTTTCTGGCAAAAGAGAAAGGGGTCAATGCCAGTCGGATCAAGGTTGAGAGCAAGGGTGAGATGAAACCGGCGAAAGGGGAGCCGCCGGCCAAACATGATCCGGATCCTGGCACGCGAGATCCAAAGAACCGGCGGGTCGAAGTCCGCGTGGAATGGCCGAAATCCTCCGGCGGAGGAGGAAAAGGTGGCGGCAAGCCCAAAGGCGGAGCGAAACCAAAAGGCGGCGGCAAGCCGAAGCACGGTGGAAAACCAAAATATCCGACGAAGCCCAAACATGGAGGTAAACCGAAAGGTGGCGCCAAACCCAAGCGTTACAAATAGAGTAGAGGGGCGGAACAGGCTGCGTTTATGGTTTTTAAGGTCGAGCTGTGGTCCAGCTGAGGGACTGGGCTACCAGGACTGGCGCTGTGTGAATGATCGGACGAGCGGTCCGGATGTCTGGTCTTGAGGTCAATGAGTTTGCACTCGCCTGATCCTGGCAGTGGAATCGCCTGCGTTGCTTCGGCCCTTGGAAAAGCGGAATTGAATTCCTGCAAAGCCCAGGTTGAAGCCCTTTACCGCGCTCTGGGTTCGGCCGGCGGCTTTGATAATGCGGCGGCACTTGCCAAAATCATCCCACCCGGCGAGAAAGCAGCGCCGACCGCATCCTCGGTGACGGTGCTCTCAGCGCTGAAGCTGTCAGACCTGCACCAGTTCGCACACGCACTAGGTCCGGAATTTCATGAGCGAGTTCGGTCGAGCTTGAATGCCCAGCCTATATGTGATCTGGACGAAGCATGGATTCGACGCCAGTACGCACCGGGCCGCTAGCCGCGTGCGCACGCGCCGCATGGCTGGCATCAGGACGGAGCGTTGGCTTATGATTTTACGGCGCCGGGGCTGGACACCAGTGTTCCGGAAGCAATTTTGCCCATGATTACGAGCTGGATCACGCTGGACAGCTGCGGTGTGGATGCTCCGGGCCTCGAGTTCGTCACCCGGTCGCTGCACAGACTGTTGAAGCCTGCTGAGTTGGTGGACGACTCCGTGCGTGCCACTTTTTCCGCCTCGGAATTTTGGCAACCTTCACTAGCCCCGGGCGATGCGTTGCTGTTTGCTGGGGACATTTTGCATCGAACGCATGTCTCCTCGAGCATGACATCAGACCGGACGAGCCTGGAGCTGCGGTTTTTTCCCGACAGGATTCCTGAGCGGCTAAAGGATCACCGCTTCGTCAGGCTATGGTAAGCGCATGGCGTTTGAGAGGGCCAGGCGAGTGGCGAACCTAAGCAGCTAAGCTAAGAGCCTGTTTTAGAAAGCGGTTAGGAGTCCCGCCTTTAGGCGGCCTTTAGGTGGCCCGGCGCCGAAACCGCCTGAAGGCGGGACTCCAAACCCAGGCGCCCACGCCCGAAGCCGGTATTTTAAAACACGTGCTAAGCGGTTTCCGGCCAATCTTCGAGGGCATCGAGGAAAACCTCTTCGCCGTACTTCACAAAGGACTCATAGCTGAGCCGATGCACTGCGCGTTTTAGACGTTTCGGATCAAGCTCGGCTAACTCCAGTGGAATTTGGCGCGCCAGCAGGTGCGACAAAAACCAGTCAGTGTAATCATCCAGGCGTTCGGTTCGGAGCCGGCGATTCTCCTCGAGCCAATCCAGCCGGTTGAGCGGTCGAGGTTCCCGCCGCGGAACCGGGATGAATAGCTCCGAATGATTAGTGAACCAGCCGCGGGCATACGAATAAGCCGGTTTGTGAAACATGAGGCGCGCCTCGTAAAGCACGGTAGAGTTTGCCCCGGCCACCGCGCAGCAGCCGCTCAAAAGGCTTTTCAGGTCCGCCTCTCTGGGTACCAGGACCGTATTGGGCAGGCGCTGCACCAACTCGCGAACACCGGTGTTATCGTTTTCTTTGCTGCGCGGATGCTCTTTAATCACCAGCTGGTATTGCTCGCCTAGACAGGCACGGAAGTGGGCAATCAGGCGCGTCCAATCTTTGACTTTGAGGTCCCACAGGTTGACTTGGTCGCCGATCAACTGCAGGGGCCAAAAAACGAACGGCGCCCGAACATTGCCCGGTAGCGCTTTTGGATGGAACGCAAGCCAGCGTTCTCGAGCACCCCGAGCGCGCACGCGTTGAATGCCCAGGCATTCTCGGAATACGAGCCGGGGCAGCGACGATTCCCAGCAAAAACCCAGAGGATCCGCGTGCATGGTTGAATAATGGGGAAAAAAGCCGTCTTCGGTGTGCACCACATTGATAGCCAACTCACGGCAAATCGACACCATGGCGGCACGTTCAACAACCAAGTTGCCCATAATCATCAGCTCGGGCAGCCGCTTGGAGGCTTTGAGCTTCAGCAGGAAATCCTGTTCGCGGATAACCTTGGCTCCGAACAGATTGGTAAAGTGCAGCCCGTAATAATGGGCCAGCCAGCAGACGTCATACGGGCTAGAAAAGGCGAAGGTGCCTCTGGCCACGGGCGTTTTGGTGCGCTTCTGCGTTGCGGCTGGACTGGCTACGGACATAGGTGTCGGCAATTCAAGCCGGGGCGGATTCGAGGCTGGGCAGTGTCGAACCACGGATTTGCGGGCACGCAGCTTCGACGGTGCGCCACTGATCGCGGCTCAGGTACTTGATGGCGCCTCCCTGGAAATAAAGGTCGATGCGTTGGATGACGTGCTGCGGCGTGATCATGTCCATGCAGCGAGGCAACCGGCCGATTACATCGACACAGAGGTTTTCCGGCTCATCCTTGGAATCCCCATCGCCCAACGGAACGGTCCGGGATTTCCAGCATCCTCCGTTATCGCAGCAAAGCAAAGCGCCGGCCGTATGAATGAATTGATGATGAGGGTAAGCTTCCCAATGCGGCGGTTCCCGGCCGCCGGCTACAACAACACAGGGGCGGTTCTTGGGTTGTCCGCCTTTGACTTCGACGGCGGCGGCCAGGTGCATCGCCAGGGTGACGGGACACAATACGCCCTGAGCGTGATACATCAGGCGCACCAATTGACGCAAATCCGTTTTGCCGCGCAAATCCAGGACACCTTGCAGCGGAGGATGACGGTGTCCTTGTTCTCCGATTTGAACAAACAGGATTTTGCCCTGGAAATGATTTACAACCTGCTGGAAGCGATGGTAATCCCACCACTTAATGGTGTAATCCTGCTTGCCTCCGGCGACCACAATCCAGAAGGGCAGGTCCCGTCCCAGGATCTCACGGACCTGGGAAATCCACGACTTTTCGAGGGCAGAAATATGGAGGTCGCCTTTGAAGGCGGAGAGATGTATGTCCAAACGGAGTCGCTGATTGAGGAATTCGATGAAGCCTTCAAGGAAATGGACCGGCAAGCTGTTACTGCTGTGGATCAGCGGGTAGTCGCATTGGAGCACACGCACTGAGGGATCCTTCTCCTCGAGCGGAGTTAAGTACGGATTGTTTTCCCACAAATGGGGACAGGGCGTGCGGACGTCCGTGACGAAACGCCGCGGATAGGATTTGTGCAAATCCCGCACCGCGGCCGTGAGCATCACGATGTCGCCGGGAGATTGGAAATTCTTGAGAATGAGCTTGGTGCGGCGCGTTTTGGACATCGAAGAGCTGTTGTTATCGCGCAAACGGTGCGGACATCAAAGAATGCAGGGATTGCTCGGGGCTTTTTACGCTACGCCCGGGACACAGGCAAGAAGAATGTGACCGACGGAATCTGACCAAATCTGACCAAAACCGCCAAACGGGCGGCTTGCTTTTTGTGTGGCTTTCCGCCAAAATCAAGGGGAACCCAACAACCTATGTCGATAGAACTCGAACTCCAGCAGTATCCAAAGGACATTCGTCTCAAGGACGGCGAGTCTTGCCAATTCCGTCCCTTGCGCAAGGAAGATGAGAAGAAGTTCCACGATTTTTTTCTCGCCGTTCCCGCGGCGGAACGCATGTTCATCAAACACCGCGTGACCGAGCTGGACGTGATCCGGGATTGGTGCCGCAACATTGACCTGGGCCGCAATTTGCCGGTGTTGGCAATCCTGGGCGGGAAGATAGCCGGCGTGGCCACCTTACACCAGCAGTTGGGCGGGTGGAAACGCCACATCGGCCGGGTCAGCGTGCTCGTTCTGCCGCAATTCCGCGGCCGCGGATTGGCCCGCGCGCTGGTGGCGGAAATCGTGGCTTTGGCACGCACCCTGGGGCTTGAAAAGGTCGAAGCCGAGTTTATTGGTGACCAGGAAGCGGCAGTCAAAATGTTCGCACTGCTGGGATTCAGCAACCTTGTTCGCCTGGAGAACTACGTCAAGGATATGCAGGCCATCACGCATGATTACATTCTCATGGGGCTGGACTTGAAGGTCGACGAGGAGTATGCGGGTATGGGTTAATCGAGCGGGGCTCGATGACAATTTCGACGCTATGCCCGGGCGCCGCGGCTGGCAAATCGCACGAAGACGCCCTGATAGAGCTTTACCTTGAGAGAAGAATGTCCGAATTGCGGGGCGGAACTGAAGCCGGGCGCGCAAGTCTGTCCTGAATGCGGCTCAGATGAGCAGACCGGGTGGTCTGAACGCGCGCAGTCGGATGGGTTGGATCTGCCGGAGGAGTCTTTCGATTATAACGAGTTCGTCAAACGTGAGTTAGAAGACAAGGGGCCGGTTCCGCGAGGAGTCCACTGGTTCTGGTGGCTGGTAGCGCTGGCCCTGGTCGTTGGCTTCGCGTGGTTCTGGTTCCACAGGTAGAGTGCAGTTAGTGACTGGCGACCTTCGCGGCCTCGATTAGCTCCCAGAACTTGGGGTTCTGCTGCAAAGCTTCGTCTTCCTGCATTTTTAGTCCGGAGCGGAAGAAGAAGTCCTTGAGTGTGTGACGATTGAGGATGCGATGGACGACCAAACCCAGTTCGTGCCGCTCGAAGTACACCCGGTAATCGCCGACCCGGAACCGGTGAAGCGTGCGCCCGGCCCGTTCGAGTTTGCCGAACGCGTCCATCTCAGTGTGCATGATTTGCAGCGGCAAGCCGCGAAACTCGCCCAGGATTTGCAGTTGGAGTTCCTTGGGCATGCGCGCCAACTCCGCCGCGCTGGTCGGATTAAAGATGATCTGGAACGGACGCATGCCTGAATTGTGCGTTCAGGCCTTGAGGGCCGCAATATTTATAGTCAGCGGTACCAGGTAAACCGCCAGCGCCGGCCAACAGGCCGTCTGTCCACGGGCCGAGGGCTGAACAGCGAGCGGCGCTTCCGGCCTTGACGAACGATACTTGAGGTATAACGATAACCAATATCGGCCATCGATAATGATAATGAGAGCGCTCGAACGGGAGATTTTGCTCAGTTTTTGGAAAGCGCACATTCTGCACCACGCCGGCGAGAAACCGTTGCATGGCCAGTGGGTGATCCTGGAACTGCGGCGGCATGGCTACGAGATCAGCGCCGGAACATTATACCCGCTGCTGCACCGGATGGAGCGCCTCGGCTGGCTGAAGGGTCAGGCTGAGGCAGGGGCTGGAAAACGGGCGCGCCGGGATTACCGCCTCACACGCGAGGGGCGAAAGGTCCTGGACATACTTCGGGAGCACATCAAAGAATTGCACGCTGAGGTGGTGTTGGAAGCGGCGGAATGAACATGACCCGGATGGGACATTGGGCGTGATCGCAATAAGAGATTGTTTGTGAAGCCATGAACTTCGTCCGATTGGCTCTGCGGCGCCCGCTCACGATAGTCGTGCTGGCTATTGCGGGTGTGCTCGGTGCTTTGGTGGCACTGAAAGAAATGCCGCGCGATATTTTTCCGACGCTCGGGATTCCGACCATTTACGTGGCTCAGCCGTACGGCGGAATGGACCCGGCCCAGATGGAGGGTTACCTCACTTACTATTACGAGTACCATTTTCTGTACCTCACGGGAATCGAGCATGTCGAGTCGAAGTCCATTCAGGGCGCAGCCTTGCTGAAGCTGCAGTTCCATCCTGGAACCGACATGTCGCAGGCCATGTCGGAAACCGTGGCCTATGTAAACCGGGCCCGCGCGTTTATGCCGCCCGGTACGGTGCCGCCCTTTGTCATGCGCTTCGACGCGGGCAGCGTGCCGGTGGGAAACCTGGTCTTTTACAGCACCAGCCGCACAGTCGGGGAAATGCAGGACCTGGCTTTGAACAAGGTCCGACCGCTGTTTGCGACCTTGCCCGGCGTCTCGGCGCCTCCCCCCTTCGGTGGCAGCGCTCGTAGCATTTTGGTTAATCTGAACCCGGAGCGGCTCCGGTCGCTGAAGATGTCGCCGGACGAAGTGGTTAACGCGATCACGGCGGCCAACCTGATTAGCCCTTCGGGCAATCTGCCCATCAACGGGAAATATCCGATGGTGCCGCTCAACGCGGTTGCGCGGAACGTCAAAGACCTCGAAGCGGTGCCGATCCGGGTGGGAGTATTTCCCACGGTTTTCGTCAGGGATGTAGGGTCGGTGGTCGATGGCTCGGATATCGTAACCAGTTACGCGCTCGTTAACGGCCGGCGCACGGTGTACATCCCGGTGACCAAACGCTCGACCGCCTCGACGCTCTCGGTGGTGAACCTGGTCAAGGCAAACCTGCCAAAATTTCAAAGCGCGTTGCCCAGCGACGTGAAAGTCGCCTATGAGTTTGATCAATCGCCGTATGTCACGCGCGCGATTGGCGGTCTGGTGCTGGAAGGGGCACTGGGCGCGGTGCTGACGGGTTTGATGGTATTGTTGTTCCTGCGAGATTGGCGCAGCGCGCTGATCGTCGTGATCAATATCCCGCTGTCCTTGATCGGCTCAGTCCTGGCACTGTGGCTGACGCGCCAGACGATCAACATCATGACACTGGGTGGCCTGGCATTGGCAGTGGGCATCCTCGTGGACGAAGCGACCGTCTGCGTTGAGAATATTCACACCCATTTGACGCGCGGACGTTCCATCGGGCGCGCCGCCCTGGACGCGACGACGGAGACAACCGTTCCGCGGGTGCTGGCCATGCTTTGCATCCTGGCGATCTTCAGTCCCACATTGTTCATGGTCGGCGCCGCCAGGGCAATGTTCCTGCCGCTTTCGCTGGCGGTCGGATTCGCCATGGTTGC
>DASRFK010000290.1:0-4508 GCA_035651635.1 Verrucomicrobiia bacterium
CGCCTTGGTTCCACCCCCACACCGTCAGCAGGCCATCCCGCCCCAAGGCCAAATTGTGCGAAAGACCGCAAGCTATCGCGGCTGTATTCGTGAGAGCTGAAGGAACGTTGGTCTGTCCCCAATTGTCCCGTCCCCATGACAGTAAAACACCTGTTGCAGTCAGGACGAGATTGTCGTCGCCTCCGGCAGAGACAGCTACCACGTTGGTCAGACCGGCTGGCACATTGGTTTGCCCATACCCGTTCCAGCCCCAGACACAGACCGAGCCATCGCCGCGCAGCATGATGTCATGATCATGCCCGGCGGAGAGACTCACAATATTAGTTGCCCATAATGGGGTTGGCATCATCATACGGGTATTTCCGTTCCAATAAAGACCCCAATTTTTCACGCTTCCATCGCGGCGCAGCACAATGCTATGCGTGTCTCCCGCTGCCACAGCGGCCACATCGGAAAGCCCGGAGGGGACATTGGTTTGTCCGTAGTCGTTAGCCCCCCAGCCCACTACCGTCCCGTCGGCCCTCAGGGCTAAGCTGTGCCACGCACCGCCAGCGACCGCAACAACATTGGACAGGTTAGTTGTCACAACAGGCTGGGTAACATCTCCCCAAACCACCACAGTGCCGTCTGCCCGAAGGGCAAGAACGTGGTTCCAACCAGCTGCGATTGTCACAATATTGCTAAGTCCAGGCGGGACGTTCGTAGCTTGGCCCGTACCCCAAGCGATAACCGAGGTCTCGCCAGCCGGAGAACAAAACACCCAACCAATCGCCATCAATAGTAAACCCGCTCGGCAACCGGTTTTGGTCACTGCGCCGGCCAAACAAGGAAGTAGACACAGTCGAGACTGCCCAGCCTCTCCATCGAGATCGCAGCCCGCGTGTCAATAGTGAAAGCGCAAGGGTCGCAAAAAATTAGAGCTTCATTTGAGTGCCTTTTGATTTTATGCGCCTCTTGGGCATTTTCGCGGCAACTCTTGAGGTTTGAATCAGATGCCCTTGGCTCGCCGTTTCTTTACTCGGCTCTCCAGGATTTTAATGCGCCGCGACCGCCAGGCCTCCGCTTCGTCGGCGGGAAGCTCCAGCCACATGAATTGCTTCTGTTCATTTTGAGGGTCTTTGCTGATATCGAACACGAACTCCAACCAGACGTCGTAATCGCGCTGAAACTTGCGCCGCCCTTCGGCACCGTACTCGGCCATGGCGTAGCTCACGAAGGTGTCAGTGAAGCCGAGCTTGTACGCCTCGACAGGGTCTTTAATTGGAACCTCGTGGATTTTTTTAAGTAACGCGGTCGAGTCGGGAGCGGCCGTCACCCTCTCCATTAAGCTCTCAAAGGACTCCTTTGCGCGCGAGTGCCTGGCTCCGATGCCGATGTCCTGGTCGGCATCCAGGTATACGAAATACGAATCGGCACTGTTTTCCCTGAGAAACCGCGCCATGAACTCAAAAGCCGCTGGATCATTGCCCGCCACAAACGGCCGGCCTGAACGCAGGACCCAGAATCTGGTGCCGAGGGCGCATCGTTCCATCGTTTCCTTCAAGCTGCGCATTTTCATCAGGACATCATAGAGCACGGGCTGCGGCGTTTCGCTTTTGGGGCGATCCAACAACGAGCTAAAATGCTTGTCCGCGATAAGGGTGGAAAACCTTCTGAGCTGACGTTGCGGCGGCGCGGGCCTTGGCACGTCGGGCTGCTCCTGTTTCTCCCATGAGTAGATGGTGGCTAGCGAGACGTTGAGCATCTCCGAAACCGCCGTTGCGGGTCCGATAGCCTCGCGCAGGCGTTTTAATTTCGCGCGCTCGATGTTGCCCCAGGTTGTTCCAGGCCCGCTCAAGCTGAGGAGTTCATCCAGCGCTTTTTGAAGATCGTTCATATTGATAATATGCTGTGGATTAGCAGCTTTGGAACCATCCACCGATTAGAACTGAATATTATTAGACAGATAGTGTATAGTGCAATAACAATCATTTGACAGAATTGGACTACAAAACTAGAATACTACCTGTGAGAAATAATCCCAATCTGACAATGGCCCGCGGCTGGCTCCGCCAGTGCCGGGAGAACATCAAGGATGTGGTTGCTACGTGGGTTGCGGTGGCGAGTGTAGGTGTGGGCGCGACAGCATACGGCGCACCGCCGACGCAGACTGTGGCGTCCAGTCCGGAGCGCATGGCGGGCAATAGCGGCATTAATGCGCCGGCGGTGGACACCAACTCACCGGTGAGCCAAATCGCCGGTGACCTGCAACGGCTCAAGCACCGGATTGAAACCGCGGTGGATGCAATGACCAACGCGGTGGCTTCAACGCCGGCGCTCCAGGCAGCGAAAGTCAGTAAACTAGCTGACGAAATCACCGAGCTGGGGACTAAGGACCTCGGTGAGCAGGGCCAAATCGTCAAACAGGCGGACGCGCTGATTGCGAAGTTCAACGAATCGGTTGCCATGGCTCGCAAGAGCTCGAGCGACCCGAACGTGACGCCCTCCGCCCGCGCCATCTACGGCGAGGTTGGGCCTCGAATCGAGGGAGAGCTGGCGAAACTGATCGATGCCAAGAGCACCGTGGCGCGCATTCGCACCGAACTCTTGCGTCAAGCAGAGGGCCTGCGCCAATCAGCGGACGCTATTGGGTTCGCCGAACACTGCAACCAGCTCGTGCTCGCTTCGGAGGCATTTCGGAACACGCTCACCGAGGTGACCAAATTCACAGAGAAAATCTCGATGCTGATTCAAAGCGTTGGGAAGGGCGGGTTCCTGCCGCTGACGTAAGTCCTGTGCGGGGCGGCGTCCTGAAAGCGCCGCTCCGCCGGGAAAACCTGCCAATCTTAACAACCACACTCGCTATGAAATCAATTCTGATCGTAACAATGTGCATCGCCCTGCAGGGCTGTGCGCTGGCCGGCAATGACCAGAACGTTCACAACGTTGGCAAGGTGGTTGCGGAAGCGCGCGAATTGTTTTCCAGTACGCGGGCTGCCGTCGGTGGTTCCCTGGAGGAAGCGGCCAAACGCAAGACTACTTCGATCAAGGATCTGGACGCCGTGTTGGAGTTGCTGGATGGCGCGTCCAACAAGCTCCAAAAGGCCACGTTGATGGCCAAGCTTGATGTGGCAGCGCGCCAGGTCGAAACGGTGCGGACCCAATCGGTCGCCTTGCTGAAGGACCCGGCAAACAAGGCGATGGCTCAAGGAATGGATCTGCAGCGGTGGTTGGACGAGATCGCTCGCCAACGCAGCATCGGGGAAATCCTGGAGAGTGATGTCGCCCGCTTGCGTGGCACGATCCAGGAATTACGTAGCTGGGCGGCCGTGGTAGAACCGGTGGCGCCGCCAAATCAAGTGGCCAGCAACTTGAAAGCGCGCCTGGCTGAGCTTTTGAGCGACTGGGGCGCTGCCAGGCCTGCGTCCATGGCCGCGCAAGCCCAAGTGGAGTCGCAGAGCACGGAAGCGCCCGAGGTGGCGAAGGCCGAACCCGCTCCGCCGGTCGATGCCGGCCGGCCTGCGAAACCATCGCGCGGGCTCGTCGAGGTCCGTCTCCTGCAGCCAGGGGGGGCGGCTTATAAAACAGTCCGAGTCACGCCGGAAGTACTGGCAGTGATTAAACTGGTTAGCAGCGGCACTGGCGAAAGGCAGACGCTGAGTTTTATTGATCGGAGTATGTCGCGGTTCAATCTGACCGTAGACCAAATTGTAGCGATTCGCGGGTTTGTCGGTGCGCGAATCCTTTCGGCCATGATTCACCACGATGGCGCGCTGAACCAGGCCGTAGTCAGCGCGCACTGACTTTTAAAGATCCAAGGTTAAGGCTGGCAGGTGGCACCCGGCGCCGGCGCGCCTAGCGGGCGCGCCCTACCACTTATGAGAGGGCCGGTATTCATTTCGGGATAAACTGCACCGGTTCCGACCAGTGACTCCAACGACCGCTGAGATCTTTGTAACGGGCCCGAACGCGATAGGTGTGTCCCGGCTCGACGATGGAAGGAAAGGTGAAAACGGAATCGCGCCGGGTCAGTTCCTCGCTTTGCCAACGCGGTGTCAGCTCATAACCAAACGGAGTTCCCTCCCGGTAACCGGCCAGGCCCGGAGCGCGTATCTCCGCCAGGCGCCATTGAACCGCGGCAAAGCCGGCTGGCGCATTGGCATGCTGACGAGCCGGGCTGAAAGCCGTGATGCTGAAGGCCAGGTTTGTGCGGGCGAACCCGGGTGCAAATCGGACAGTCGGTCGTTCGGGGATGTTGTCGTCTTGCGCTTCCCAGGAAAGATAGCCCCACCCATAGCCCAAAGGATTGTTGTCGTCGGGTTGATAATTCTTCTGCGGGCGTGAATCAGAGCAGAACCTGACAATGTAACGGCAAAAGCCGGGGAAATCCGCGGTGTCCAGCTCACGGCGAAACGGAAGTCCGCTCCAGCCTCTGGTATAGGGGTTGAGGTAGAACTCACCCCTGGTATTGCTGCGCGGGTGATAATTCCACATCGCCATATCCAATTCCGGCCAGGTCCTGGGCTGGT
>DASRFK010000291.1:0-2247 GCA_035651635.1 Verrucomicrobiia bacterium
TGACCAAATCAACGCGCGTCCACTGTCAAAACAATTCTTCATTTTTCTCGAGTTATCATATGCCTCGCCGACTTATCAGAGAGTCGGATGTTTCAACCCAAGTCACTTTTCAGACACGCTCTTAGGCGGCCCAGCGTCAAAACCGCCTCAAGGCGTGACTCCAAACCAAATGCTAAAAACACGCTCTTAGAGCGTGTTTTAAAAATACCGACTCGGGCGTGGGAGTATGGGTTCGGAGTCCCGCCTTTAGGCGGCCCGGCGACAAAACCGCCTCAAGGCGAGACTCCAACCCGAATTCTAAAACATCCTCTTAGCCAAAATGCTGGCAGGGTTATCTTGGATATTATCCATAGTTCGCGCTCAAGGGCCAGTATTCGTGGTCCGCGAGGCCCGCGACAAGCGGCTCGATTGCGATGACGACTAAAAGACAAGCACTTTTTAAAATTGTAATACGCGACCGCCAGTCGTATATTTTTGAAACGTTCGGCTGATTATGAACAGCTTACGAATAAGGACGGAGTGGAGTTCCGATGGTCAACATGCGAACCGGCCGTCGCATAATCACAGTTAGATCGTGAAGCACCTCGTATTTCCAAGCGTATTCTGGCTGCGAGTCATCCTATTCGCAGCCGCTTCACTTGTGTTCCTTCTTGTCGTTGGGGCGCTCTTTGAAAATGCATCCGGTGCGGACTTTGAACCGCTCCGCGCAGGCAGGTTGTTCGCCGCTTATCATGGCTTGTTGGCTACTTTGCTTGGCGTGGTTTCCCTTCCTGCCCTGATTATCTATCCCATTCTCACGCACTTCGGCGTTGATCCAAACCGGGGTGATTCGTTTTACTTGGGCGTTATATGTATTGTTGACGGCCTTTTCTTAGCCGTTCTGTTACAGGTCATTCTCTATTTTCGTTCCCGTCGGCAGCTTTCACATGATGGACATCCAACGATCTAACAATCGGACTGAAACGAACCCCGCGACCACGCAACAGCTGCAATCCTGGCACCACTGTCGCGGGGTCGTTTACCCGACCCGTTAGCGAGTGCCCCAATGAAATTCAAACGATTAGCACGTGCCGCTCCTGTTCTCCTGCTGTTGGGATTCTCCGCCTGTCGGCACGATCCGATTATTGGCCAGCGCCGGGGCGCTACGGCACAATCCTCATGGCAGGGTTTTGGTGAACACGGTGAAAATACTGTTCAGGTGCGAGTAATCGGTAATGTTGAGCATCCCGGCACGTATTATTTTCCTCGTGGATCCAACATTGCAAAAGCTTGCAAGGTCGCAGCTGCTTTTGGGGCCGCTTACGGTCACCGTGAACCAATGGTTGAGTTGATTCGTAAGGACGGTAAGAAGTTTTCATACGATCCCAGGCAGAAGCTGTCGTTCAGGCGCGAGGCCGCAAAGTTGGAGCTGAGGGAGGGCGACATGCTTAACGTTTTGACATTCTATGGCAGAATGTATCCATGACCCTATTCGCTAACCAGACTAGTGCAGGCAACTGCGCGATTCCGTCCTGCTTGCGATTTGTAGGCCCGATTCGCGCAGTGCCTGACCGCCAGCGTTAAGCAATCGGACTATGGCCCCGTTCATCTTCCTGGCCAAGCAGCTCGACAGATTGGAGCGCGAGCGGACTGAAGTTCCACATCGAAAGCGCCACTATGGCGGGATGTGGTTGGGCGTGCCTATCCTGTTTGCCACTGCCTTCCCATGCATCAAGTACCATCACCAGGCCCTGGACACGGCTAGTCCTTTTGCCCTGTGGGTCGGCTTCGTTCTGATTGCGTCAGTCTTGGCTTTCGCCGGCGTAATGTACCAGAATCGTGTCGCAATAAAGGCTCAGCTTTTCATAGATTTAATTGCATGGTCGGTCCTGATATGGATGATCTTTCATTTCAGATTCTGGGAGCCATGAAAATGCTTAGCCCCTTGCTGCTGGCGGCTCCGGTTGAGGCGCTGCTTTCATTTCTCCGGCCTGCTTCCGGAGCGCCAGACCACGGTCGTTAAGGCAGGATGCACTGTGAGAGACATTGCCTTTTTGCCGTTGGCAATACTCCTGTATGGCAGTGGACTGTTGGTTTGGCCCGCTTGCGCATTAGCATGGAGGAAGGCACGGCGCACCCGGGCTTTGCGGTGGGTTTTCTTTCTGGAGTTGCTTTGTCTTCTCACACTCTACGGGTTCATGTGCTTCTCAAAAGGAATACTGGAGCACGGATATTACTGGCTAGTATTCACGATTTTGACAAACATAC
>DASRFK010000292.1:0-7370 GCA_035651635.1 Verrucomicrobiia bacterium
GTCATTCTGTGTTGAGTGGCAGAAAAGCGGCAGAGGGCTGCCGCACTCCAAAACCTTCGGTTCTCGAGGCCCGCGCCCGTGTCGCGCTTGCGTTTTGGACTGCGGCAGCCCTCTGCCGCTTTTTTCGGCTTCCAGCCAAGACCGACACTTCTAATCTAATCGCACCCCGCCCGTTCAAGAGGAAACTCCTTCCGCCGCATTCTGCTTTCGGACATAGTCAAAAAACTCCTCGGCGACCATAAACCCGACGCAATTGGGTGAGCCGCACTCGCAGGGATACTCGCGGTAATTCTCCAGATCGAATCCGTAGTTGAAAGTGATCTCCTCCCCTGCCCTGATGTCGCGGATAGCCACGAGCCAAATATGGTCGTCGGCATATTGGGCTTCGGCATTTGGGGAACAACTGTGATTGAGGTAACGGGCCGGATTCCAGATGACGTTGCCATCGATATCGTACTGGTCGTTTAGCGAGAAGATGAAGACATTATTCGCTTCGCAACGGCGTGCGGACTCGGCTTTATCGATTTTTTCCCCGACATATTCCACCAGGGTCGTGCCAGAAGGCAGATCGCGTCTGGCAAAACCGCCAAAACCATGAATCGAGGATTCCTTGAAAACAACCCATTCCGTTTCCATGAGGGGATCCACGGAACGTGTTTCAGAATTGGGCGCGTTCATTGACTCAATCCGTCTCAAATCGAGCAGCCAACCAGTTCGGCGCGCCGGGCCACTTCCTGGCATATGGCCACCGCCGCGCCCGGACGTCCCAAGCTCTTTGCCGCGCGGGACATTTGGGTCAATTTAGTGGAACCAAACAACTGAGCCAGGCGATAGGGTAAATCTTCGACGCGGTTCACCTTCGCGGCGGCCCCGCGTTCCAACAGAAAGTCGCTGTTGGCCGCCTCCTGTCCGGGGATTGGATTCACAATCAGGACCGGCCGGCCCATGGCGAGGGCTTCGGAGGTGGTCAACCCGCCCGGCTTGGTAATGATCAGATCCGCCACGCACATCAGCTCGTGCATGTTGGAAGCGAAGCCAAGCACATGGGTCGGATGTTTCCGATCGCAAGTGGCCAGAGCGCGCCGCAGTTCCTCATTTCTCCCGGCCACGACCACCGTTTGGAATGCGACTTCAACCTTGTCCAATTCCCGGAGAATCTCGGCCACCGGCCCCATGCCAAACCCGCCGCCTAAAACGAGAATGGTGGGTTGATCGTCCCGCAGACCCAACCTTTTGCGCACTTCGCGCGCCACCGGTTTGGACGAGAATTTCGCGGCGATTGGTATGCCGGTGGCAATCACAGCCTCGGGTTTGGCTCCCCGCGCGATCAACCGCGCCCTTGTCTCCTCGGCGGCCACGCAATATAAATCGACGCACGGGTCCATCCAAAGGGCATGCGCCTCAAAATCTGTGACCACGCTCACGACTAGCGGGTGTCTGACTTGAAGATGCTTCTTGCGCCCGTCCGCTTTGGCACGCATTTCTGCGAGCGTATCCAAAGCGACATAATGGGTGCAGAGTACGGCATCGGGAGCGAATTCATTCACGAACCGGGCGAACCGTGGCCGGGATTTGCTCGGGAACACGCGTTTTATCTCGCTCAAGCGGCGCGCTACCTTCGGGTTATCCGTCTTTCCAAAGAGCATGCCCCAAATCTCGGGAGCGTGTTCAACCAGCTTGACGTAGCCATCGGCGTGGATCTTGCGATGGATCGGGGAGAAAAACTCGACCAGATCGAGTTTTTTTACCGGATCCTCCGGCCGCGTAATGCGCCAAACTTCTTCCAACGCGGCGGCCGCGGCCAGATGGCCCGTGCCGGCTGTGGCCGTAGCAATGAGAACTCGCATAATCCTTCGATTGTCCTTCAATCACAAGAATGCCCGAGCGGTACTGCCGTTGGAAGTAAAGAGTTGAGCGGCGGCAACTCAGTTCGCGATTCAAATCGAACCGCTCACGGTCCTCCATGTGACGTCGAATGTGCCCGCTGGAGGCTTGGTTGCTCAGCCAGAGCTTGACGCCCTCGTTGGGGAGCGCGATGTTTGTGACGTCCGCCTTCCGTTCGATTCCACGTCGAAGCAGAAACTGGAGCCGTCGCTCGGAAGCTTTTTCACGCTCCGCCTGCTGATGGGAGTAGCAACCTGCGGGAGAACCGTGACGGCAGATAAGTTCGTGAAGGCGACTCCGGTTTCCGCCATTCTGTTGGTTCCGAGCCAAGTGCCCGGAGTGGCTTACGACAACCGTTCCCCAACCACCGAGCGCAGCGAGCCCAACTGAAGTCCTGTAAGGACGACGAGAAGTAGCCCAGGGCCAGCGAGCAACGAGCGCCGCCCTGGGTAACAGCCCCAAAATACCCCCCCTTTTTTTGAAGTTTGGTTTTCCGGCGCCCTTAGCGCCGAAAACCAAACTTCAAAAAAGGCAGAAACGCTTTGGGGAAAAAACGTCGACACGAAACGCAGTTCCGCTTAATCCCCGTCGCTGTTCTGCTTACGTGAACCCCTCGGACGGCTCCCCAACGTTCATCCTGGCTCTGTGTTCTCATCTTCGGTCGCCCTGAATCTGTGGGGAAGTTCACGGGGAGAATTCTTTTGCGCATGCAGATGTATTGCGACCATGAACCCAAACTGCTCTGCGAAAGCTCCACCCTCTCCTGGGGGGATAGGGCCGGGGTGAGGGCGGGCTTTTTGCGTTCGGTTCACAGGGAGAATTCCAATCGGTTGGCGCATTCGACCCCCGTACGCATCGGCGGAGTCAGACCGTAGACATGGCCAGCATTTAAGGTTGAGAATCAGATCCGTTGCTCCCGTGAATGGCCCATGCCGCGCAAGGTCTGAGTGGAGTACCCGGAGCGATGTATTACATCATGAGCCGTGGTGACCAGCGTGAGGACATTTTCCTGGGTGACGTCGACCGGCGCGATTTCATAAAGACTTTGGCGGAAGCCTGCCGGAGGACCGGGTTGGTATGGGCGTCCTGAACAGGAACGAGCTTACGCGCAGCCGACTGAAAGTCGGCGGTACGGCAGGCAAGAATGTCTGCGCTACGATGGTTCGTGCTGCGCGCGCGGCTTGACAGGTTCTGCGCGGGTTACGGAGTATGTGGCGAGATGAAACCGTCCACCCCCGCCGCAGCTTTGTCTGGCACCCCGGCCTCGAAATTGTCCAACGTTTCCCTCGAACCGGTTACGACTTATCACTGGCTGGTTGTCATTTTGGCGGCTTCGGGCTGGCTATTTGACTGCATGGGCCAGCGAATCTTTATTCTTTCGCGCGAGCCCGCTTTGCGTGAATTGCTGGGCGCAGCCGCGACGGACAAGGAGGTTCGCTTTTGGGGCACTCTTGCCACCTTCCTGCTCATGATCGGTTGGGCAACCGGTGGAATTATCTTTGGGTTATTGAGCGATCGTTATGGCCGGGTCAAAACGATGGTGGCCACTTTGCTGGCCTACTCGGTTTTCTCGGGGCTTTCGGGTTTCGCCCATACCGGGGTCGAATTCCTCGTGTACCGCTTTATCTTCGGTTTAGGGGTAGGCGGTATGTTTGGCGCCGCAACGACACTGGTGGCCGAGAGCGTGCCGGCCCGTTTCCGCACGGCGGCCTTAGGATCGATGCAGGCGTTGTCGGCTTGCGGCAACATGCTGGCTTCGGCGCTCAGCCTGAAAATCAGCCCCGGACTGGAGAACTATTGGGGCCATTACAGTGGCTGGCAGGTGCTGTCGTTCGTGAGCATTTTCCCGGCGCTGATGGCCGTGCCAATGGTATTGATACTCAAGGAACCTTCGGCCTGGCGCCGCGCAAAGGCGGAGGCCGGCAGAAATGAAAGCGCCAAATCAGTCGGGTCGCTGGCGGATTTGTTCGCCGATCCGCGCTGGCGCAAGAATCTGTTGATTGGCCTATGCCTGGGCGTGGCGGGAATGGTCGGGCTATGGGGCATTGCTTTCTTTTCTCCGGAACTCATCACGACCGCCTTTAAGGCCCAGCCCATGCAGCCCACCGACCTGCTTCGGCCCGCTGAGATTTGTTCCACGCTAAACTCCAGCACAAATGCCGCGGTCTTATTGCTGAGACAGAAACTTTCTCCGGGATTGGTGGCAAAAATCGCGCAGGCGCCAGCCAATGGAAACGTTCCACCGGATCTGATCCGGGAATTGGTTGCCGAACTCAATGGGCTGATACGGCAGGCCAATTTATATGATCCTCATGCGTTCGCGTCGGTCCCGCTCAAGAAAGGAACCAAAAACCTGGCGCAAATTCTGGAAAAGAAACCAGACCCCAAGAACCAATATTTTTTGAATCGCCAATTGATCGAACAGATCTTTCCGGGGGATATCCAGGAACTCCAAAGGACCATCGACGAAATGCGCAGCACGGGGACATTTCTTCAGGACGCGGGTGCGTTGCTGGGCATGTTCGCCTTTACCTGGGCGGCGGCCCGGTTCGGACGGCGTGGGGCATTTTTTGGGGCATTCGTGCTCTGCCTGGTGGTGGTGTCCTTTGTTTTTTATTCGTTGAGGACGGCCACGGATGTCTATTGGATGCTTCCTTTGATGGGCTTTGCGACGTTGTCGGTCTTTGCCGGATATTCCATTTATTTTCCCGAAATATTTCCGACGCGGTTGCGCGGTACCGGAGTCGGTTTCTGCTATAACACCGTGCGCTATGTGGCCGCCCCGTTCCCGTTGCTGTTGGGGTGGTTGAGCGGATTGTTTCCCTTCCGCATGGTCGCTGTGCTCATGTGCGCGATTTACCTGGTTGGCATGGTGGCTCTGATCTGGGCACCCGAAACTCGGGGCCAACCATTACCTGAGTGAATTGAGTGCGGAACAAGCTGCCATGAAGTTGCCCGGATACGTTGCCTGGTGTTAAAAGCAAAAACCCGCCTTCCTTACGAAAGGCGGGTGGTTGAAACTGCAATAGCCGGCAGGTTACGTCGTTGCGGCTGCGGGCTTGGCCTCATCGGCCGCTTTGGCCTCTTCCGGTGCCGCTTCGGGCAGAGGCATATCGACCCATTCAAGGATGGCCAGTTGCCCGGCATCGCCCTGGCGCTGGCCCAGCTTGACGATGCGGGTATAACCGCCGCGCCGCTCTTTTTGGGCGGGAGCGATCTCGGTAAAGAGGATTTTAACGGCATCCTCCTGGTGAAGCCGGGCGACGGCGAGGCGGCGGTCATGAAGGGTGCCGTGCTTGCCAAGCGTCACCATTTTTTCGGCCACCGAACGGGCGGCCTTGGCCTTGGCCAGGCTGGTGGTAACGCGTTTATGTTTGATCAGACTGCACACCAGGTTGGCGAGCATCGCGTTCCGGTGTTGACCGGTGCGGCCCAACTTGGCGGTTCGCTTGAGGTGTCGCATAAAGTTCCTGTCACCGAGTCAACGTGGTCACCTCTTCCTTGGGCGCTTCGAGCAGATCGGGCTCGAAGGTCATACCCAGGGTGAGACCGAGCGCGGCCAGTTTCTCTTTGATTTCGTTGAGTGATTTCTTGCCGAAATTGCGGTACTTGAGCATCTCCTGCTCGCTCTTCATGGCCAACTGGCCAACCGTCGTGATGTTGGCATTGTTCAAGCAATTGGCCGCGCGGACGCTCAATTCGATTTCGTTGACGCTCATGTTCAGCAGCTTCTTAAGCTTGGTCTTCTCTTCGTCCTGCTTGTCGACCACTTCTTCGAACTCGACGGCATTCTTGTCGTAGCCGACGAACACATCGAGGTGATGCTGCAGAATCGCGGACGCCTGGGTGAGCGCGTCGTCCGGCGTGATCCGTCCGTCCGTCCAGACTTCCAGGATCAGACGGTCGTAATCGGTGCGCTGGCCTACGCGCGCGTTTTCCACCGCGTAGCGCACCCGGGTCACGGGAGAAAAGAGCGAGTCGATGGCCACCACGCCAATGGCCTGGTTCGGCTTTTTGTTCTCGTCGCCGGGAAGAAAACCGCGCCCGACCTTGATTTCGAGCTCCATCTCGAATTTCTTCTTCTTGTCGAGGGTGCAAATGTGCTGAGTCGGGTTGACCAATTCAATATTCTGGTTGAGCTGGATATCCGCGGCGGTCACTTCGCCTTCCTTGTTGGCGGAGAGCAGGAGGGTTTGCGCTTCGCGGTTGTGTGACTTGAACAGAATCTTCTTCAGGTTCAGCACGATATCGGTCACATCCTCGACGACGCCGTCGATGGTGGCGAACTCGTGCATGGCACCGTCGACCTTAATCGAGCTGATGGCCGCCCCTTCGAGCGAGGAGAGCAGCACTCGCCGAAGCGAGTTGCCGACGGTATGGCCGTAACCGGTTTCAAAGGGTTCGGCAATGAACTTGGCGTAGGTTTCAGTGGCGGTATTTTCCTCTTTGGTCAACCGCTTGGGCATTTCGAAACGTCCTAGACGTACTGGCATAACTTTCCTTTCAACAATTTTAAACTGACAACGCCGGCGTTATTCCCGCCGGCCGGCGCGGTCCGTATAATTGTTTTGGAACAAAGGGTGTGACCACCCTCGGCTCCGGTTTGTTTTACTTAGCGGGAATAAAATTCGACAACCGCCTGCTCGTTGGCAATCGGCTGGATCTCGTCGCGGGTCGGAATGCGCATCACCACACCTTTCAGGGCTTCTTTATTCAGTGACAGCCAATCCGGCACCGCGCGGCTGGCGGCGATTTCGAGATTCTTGGTGGCTAACTGCCGCGCCGCATTGGAATTCTTCACCTCGATGGCGTCGTTCACCTTCAGGCCATACGAGGGAACATTGACCTTGCGCCCGTTCACCCGGACATGGCCGTGCGAGACCAACTGCCGAGCCGCGGCGCGGGTATTGGCAAAACCAAGGTGGTAGCAAACGTTGTCCAGGCGCGTTTCGAGAATCTGGAGCATCTGTTCGCCGGTAACGCCGCGCCGCTTGAGCGCGCGTTCATACACACCACGGAACTGCCGTTCGAGCAAGCCGTAGTAATAACGCAGCTTCTGCTTTTCGATCAGGCCCAGCCCGTAATCGGTGTGCTTGCGGCGCGATTTGGGGCCGTGAACACCCGGGCCGTAATTGCGGCGCTCGAGGTATTTGGTCGGGCCAAAAATCGGTACACCGAAACGGCGGCTGATACGAACGCGGGGACCTGTATAACGAGCCATAGAAATTTACGATTGACGATTGACGATTGACGATTTACACGCGGCGCTTTTTCCGGGGGCGGCAGCCGTTGTGCGGGACTGGAGTGACGTCTTTGATGGTCGTGATTTCCAGGCCGATTGCCTGCAAGGCGCGGATCGCCGATTCACGACCGGAACCGGGGCCTTTGACCCGGACCTCAATTTCTTTGAGGCCATGCGCCATAGCCTGGCGGGCGGCATCCTGCGCCACTTGCTGAGCGGCGTAGGCGGTGCTTTTGCGCGAGCC
>DASRFK010000293.1:0-13457 GCA_035651635.1 Verrucomicrobiia bacterium
CGCGCAGTGCTGGAAATCAATATTCGCTTGTTCAATCCAACGCCGTTGCCCCAAAGCTTTCATTTGTGGACCAACCCGGCGGTGCACGTGAACGACCGGTACCAATCGGTATTCCCGCCGGATGTACAGGCTGTCTATGACCACGGCAAACGTGATGTATCTGCCTTTCCGATCGCGCGCGGCGAGTATTACAAAGTCGATTACTCAGGCGGGGTGGATATTTCCTGGTACAAAAATCTGCCCGTGCCGACTTCCTACATGGCGGCAAAGTCCAATTACGATTTTGTTGGCGGTTACGACCACGGGAAACAAGCCGGCGTTCTGCACGTGGCGGATCATCACGTTATTCCCGGCAAAAAGCAGTGGGTCTGGGGCAGTGGCGATTTTGGCCAGGCCTGGGATCGGAATCTCACCGATGCCGACGGCCCGTACGCAGAGCTGATGTGCGGCGTCTTCGCCGATAACCAGCCGGATTTTTCCTGGCTTGAACCATTCGAACATAAAGAGGTCAGACAGTTCTTCCTGCCCTACAAAAAGATTGGGTATGTGCGCAATGCGACAACCGAGGCGGCGGTGTCGTTGGAGATTGAAAAGGGAAAAGCGCGAATCGGCGCGTACGCAACGGCCCTTTGCCCGGGCGCGGTGCTTCGACTGAACTATCGTAGCAAAAGCCTTTGGACCAAACGGGTTGATCTGGGGCCGGCAGGGGCGTTCATTGGTGAAGCGCCTTTGCCGAAAGGCATGAAGCCACAGGAGCTGGAGCTTAGTGTCCGAAACGAAAAGGACGAACTTCTGGTCAGCTACCGCCCGGAGCCCAAACAAGAGGAGGCCCTTCCCGAGCCGGCCAAACCGATCGCCGCACCGGAGAAGTTGCCGAGCACCGAAGCATTGTATCTCGCGGGGTTGCATCTCGAACAATACCGGCACGCCACCTGCGAACCGGAGGATTACTACCGCGAGGCCTTGCGCCGGGATTCTCGGGACTCGCGCAACAACAACGCGCTTGGATTGTTGCTTCTACGGCGAGGCCAATTCGCAAAAGCCGAACCGTTGTTCCGCGCTGCCCTCAAAACTCAAACCGCGCACAACCCAAATCCTCGCGATGGCGAAGCCTATTACAACCTGGGGGTTTGCCTTCGGTTTCTTGGGCGGACGGACGAGGCGTACGATGCGTTTTACAAAGCAACGTGGAATGCGGCCTGGCAGGCGGCGTCCTTTTTTCAACTGGCTCAACTGGCCACCACGCGCGGCGAATTTGCGAAAGCGCTGGAATTCGTCGGCTCGTCGCTCGCTCGGAATGCCGAGAACCAAAAAGCCACACACCTGCAAGCGATGCTCTTGCGCAAACTCGGTCGACACGAGGAATCCTCACGAATCGCGCGCGCCGCGCTGACGCGCGACCCTTTGGATTTCGGGGTCCGAAACGAGCTGGGCATTCTCGGAGACCAGGCAGAGCAAAAGAAGCGAAGCGAGTTGATGGAGCGCAATGCCGAGAGCTACTTGTCGATCGCTGCCGATTACGCGCACGCCGGCTCGTACTCGGAGGCGATCGATTTGCTTGAGGGCTTTGTTCGGAGTCCCGGCTTTAGCCGGCCAGATCCTCATACGCTTGCGTACGCAGCGTCGGGAGTCGCCCGAGATTCCTGCGCCTGTCCGTCTGAAGGCGGGACTCCAGACCGATCTCCTGGTCATACCAGCCAAGCCGGCAACCCCAATGGCCGACCAATGGTGTTTTATTTTCTGGGCTACTACGCCAGCCAGGCAGGAGACGCTACACTCGCCGTGCGATATTTCAAAGCGGCGAGCAAACAATCACCCGAGTGCTGTTTCCCCAACAATCTGGATTGCATCCGGGCGCTCGAAACGGCATTGCAATTCAATCCCAAGGATGCGCGCGCCAGCTTTTATCTCGGGAACCTCTGGTATGACAAACGCCAGGTGACCCAAGCAACCGCTTGCTGGGAACAAGCACGGCGAAGCGAACCGGCCTTGCCAACGACCCATCGAAATCTGGCCTTGGCTTACTTCAACAAACAGGGCAATCCCGCCAAAGCGCTGCGAGCGATGGAACGGGCTTTCCGCCTGGACCAAACTGACGCTCGAGTTTTGTTCGAGCTGGACCTGCTGAAAAAGCGAGCGGGAGTCGCGCCCGCCAAGCGGCTAAAGTTTCTGAGAAAGCACCGGGATCTGGTGAACGCGAGGGAAGATCTGTTGATTGAATTCGTCACGCTGTTGAATTTCTTCGGGCTGCATGAGGAAGCCTTGCAGATCTTGCTGAATCGCAAGTTTCATCCATGGGAGGGCGGAGAGGGCAAGGTAACGGGGCAGTATGCGGTCAGCCTGATGGAAATCGCCAAGACGTTATTAGGTTTCGTGGAACCGCTGAACGTCATCCTATCTTCCAACGCTGGAGCGAGGGTGGTCTCGCGAATTTACGGAGGCGAACCGCTGCCATCGCCTAGCGACCCTAGACAAAGCGCGCAACACGCGATCAAATTGCTCGAGCGCGCCAGGACGTACCCGGAGAATCTTGGCGAAGGCAAGTTGCACGGGGCACAGGAAAATCAAATTTTATTTTGGCTCGGTGTGGCTTGCGAGCGAGCGGGCGATCTGGCCCGGGCGAAGCAGTTCTGGAGAGATGCCTCGACGGGGATAAAAACCCCTACGCCAGCGGTTTATTACAACGATCAGAATCCAGAAACGATCTTTTACCAAGGCCTGGCGCTGCAAAAGCTCGGCCAACTCGCCAAAGCGAGGAAACGTTTTAAAACGCTGATCGATTTTGGCCGAAAACATCTTCGCGACCACGTCGAAATCGATTACTTCGCCGTGTCTTTGCCGGAGTTCATGGTTTTCGACGATGATCTCGACCGGCGCAACGAAATCAATTGTCGGTACTTGATGGGCTTGGGCCAGTACGGCTTGCGCAAAGACGCCGCCGGATTTCGCGAACTTCGGACGGTGTTGAAATTGGACCCTGCGCACCTGCCGGCGCAATTGCATCTGACTGTCAACGCCTGGGTGAGGGGCTTCCAAAGATGAACTCCAATTTCCACGACCTGCCGCATAAATGCGGCGTTCCGACCCGCCTCCGGAACGCCGCATTTATGCGGCAGCGCCAATCGACAGTCGTCCCTCAACGCGAACTCTCGCAGCCTTCATGATCACCCAGCCGAACACCGGCAAGGCCAGTTCCACCAAACCCGTGAAATTCAACTCACGCTATGTCTGGACCATCTCCTCCGTGGCCGCCTTGGGCGGCCTGTTGTTCGGCTGGGACTGGGTCGTGATTGGCGGCGCCAAGCCGTTTTTCGAGCCCCACTTTAACCTGGTGGCAATCGCCGCTCAATGGAGTCAGCACAGCCTGGCGCGCCTGTTTGGGTTAACCAACCCGGCAACCCTGAGCGGTTGGGCCAACAGTTGTGCTTTGCTCGGGTGCCTTTTGGGTTCACTCGCTGCTGGCGCGTGCAGCGACAAATTTGGTCGCAAGAAGCTGCTGGTTTTCTCAGGACTCCTGTTTGGCGCCTCCTCGATCGCGACCGGCTGGGCGGGGACATTCAATCAATTCGTGACGTGGCGGATTCTGGGTGGAGTCGCCATTGGCATGGCTTCAAACCTCTCGCCTCTCTATATCGCCGAGGTCGCCCCTGCCGAATTGCGGGGACGACTGGTCACGCTCAATCAGTTGACCATCGTCTTCGGTATCCTCGCCGCGCAGTTGCTCAATATGGTCGTAGCCCAACGGGTGCCGGAGGGCGCGACGCCTGAGTTCATCGCGCAATCGTGGAACGGCCAGTACGGCTGGCGCTGGATGTTTACGTTGGTCGCGGCGCCGTCGCTCTTATTTTTCTGCTCAGCCCTGTTTGTTCCCGAAAGCCCACGATGGTTACTTAAGAATGGCCAACAAGATTCAGCTCGGCGCGTATTGGCGCGGATCGGCTCGGAAGCCTATGCCCAGGACGAATCGCGCAACATCCAGGCTACCATCGCCGCCGAAGAAGTGGCCCACGTGCGCCTGGGCGATCTGCTTTCCCCGAGGCTCTTTCGAATTCTGCTGATCGGCTGCGCGCTGGCGGTGCTGCAACAATGGAGCGGGATCAATGTCCTGTTTAATTATGCGGAAAACATTTTCAAAAGCGCCGGCTTTGGCGTGAACACGATCCTGGCCTTCATTGCGATTACCGGCGTCGTGAATATGGCATTCACTTTTGTCGCTTTGACCACTGTCGATGGCTGGGGGCGGCGCAGCCTCATGCTCTTTGGCTGCGCCGGCATTGCGATCTCGCACCTGCTCATCGGCGCAGCCTATTTGCTGAAGTTGAAAGGCCTGGCCGTGTTGCTGTTCTCCCTCGCCGCAATCGGCTGTTATAGTATGTCTTTGGCCCCCGTCACTTGGGTGCTGATCTCGGAAATTTTCCCCAATCGCATCCGCGGAACGGCAATTTCAGTTGCCGTGTCCGCCCTCTGGATTGCCTGCTTCATCCTTACTTACACGTTCCCTATTTTGGAACGAAAAATCGGCACTGGGAACACCTTCTGGATTTATGCGGGCGTTTGCGCTGTTGGCTTCGTCTTCGTCCGAGTATGCGTTCCGGAAACCAAAGGCAAAACGCTTGAACAAATCGAAAGCGAACTGCTGTGAGATCTTTTAACCACGGATGGACACGGATAGACACAGATGGGAGGGTTTTGAGAGCTTCGATCTCGGCGAGAACCGTTGCACGACCAGCCATCGCCTTTTTATCTGCGGTCGCCCTGAATCTGCGGGCAAACAATTACTGCATTCCGGGTTCTTCTCTGCATTTTCTACGGTTGAAATACCTTCTTAATTCGTGTGCCTTCGTAAAATTCGTGTCGCCTGTGTTGGCGTTACAGGCTCTTTTCCGCGCCCTCATCCGTGTTCATCGGTGTTCATCCGTGGTTGCAAATCGAAAGCGAACTGCTGTGAGATTTTTTAACCACGGATGGACACGGATAAACACGGATGGGAGGGTTTTGAGAGCTTCGATCTCGGCGAGAACCGTTGCACGACCAGCCTTCGCTTTTTTATCTGCTGTCGCCCTGAATCTGCGGGCAAACAATTACTGCATTCCGGGTTCTTCTCTGCGTTTTCTACGGTTGAAATACCTTCTTAATTCGTGTGCCTTCGTAAAATTCGTGTCGCCGGTGTTGGCGTTACAGGCTCTTTTCCGTGACCTCATCCGTGTTCATCGGTGTTCATCCGTGGTTGCAACAGCTTTTCTTTTCTTGCCGCGGTTCAGCTCAGCCGCCGAACCGGACCATCTATCACTTGCCGGGCGGTGGCGTTTCGAGCTGGACCGGGCGAACATCGGTATCGAACAAAAATGGTGCAGCCGCACCTTGAGCGGCGAACTCAGCCTGCCCGGGTCCCTTCCTGCTCAAGGCATCGGCGACGATGTAACCGTCGATACCAAATGGACCGGTGACATCGTGGATAAATCCTGGTTCACCGCGCCGGAGTACGCCAAGTATCGCCAGCCGGGAAACGTAAAAGTTCCGTTCTGGCTCCAGCCAGCTAAATGCTACGCTGGGGTCGCTTGGTACCAACGAGAAATAGAGATTCCTGCCTCCTGGAGTGCTAAACGCGTGGTGCTGAACCTGGAACGGCCGCATTGGGAGACCCGGGTCTGGCTCGACGACAAACCGCTAGGTTCAAACGACAGCCTGTCGACAGAGCACGAATATGATCTGGGCACCGGTCTTTCACCCGGCCGTCACCGGCTCACCATTCGGGTCGATAACGGCTTGGTGGTGGATATCGGAGTCAATTCACACAGCATCTCGGATCACACCCAGGGTAATTGGAATGGAATCGTTGGCCGGATGGAACTGCGTGCGACGCCACCGGTCTGGATCGATCAGGTGCGGCTCTATCCTGCGGATTCGAATGGGGAATTTCGCCTGGTGACCGTAATAGGAAACGTTGCCGGAACCGATGGCCAAGGAAAACTTTCGGTGTGGTCTGGGCCCGCTATGCCGCACCAAGTCAGCCGCTCATCTCAGCTTCTAAGGGAGGTCCCAGTCCAATGGTCTGCCACGGGGGCGGTAGTGGAGACCCGTTGTCTGTTGCCTCAAGGACCCCGCGAATTCTGGGATGAGTTCAGCCCAACACTGCATCCACTGCTGGTGAAGCTTTCGAGTGGCGACTCGAAGCTCCTCGCCTACGGCTCGCGCGAAATCTCGACCCGGGGAACTCAATTCCTGATCAACGGTCAAAAGACTTTCATCCGCGGCACGCTCGAATGCTGCATCTTCCCAAAGACCGGGCATCCGCCCACTGACCTCGATTCCTGGCGCCGCATCATCCGCATTGCCAAAGCCCATGGATTGAACCTAATCCGATTCCATTCCTGGTGCCCGCCGGAGGCGGCATTCGATGCCGCTGATGAGCTGGGTTTTTATTACCAGGTCGAAATTGCTTCCTGGGCCAACATGTCCACGACACTTGGCGATGGCAAACCGGTCGACCAATGGTTGTATCGCGAAGCGGACCGGATTATCAAAGCCTATGGCAATCACCCCTCATTTCTGCTCATGCCGTACGGCAACGAACCGGGTGGTGAGCATCATACGCAATACCTGGCCAAGTGGGTTGAGCATTGGAAAGCCACTGATCCGCGTCGCCTGTACACCAGCGCGTCCGGTTGGCCGGAACTCTCCGAAAATCAGTTCCAGGTTACGCCGAACCCTCGCATTCAAGCTTGGGGCCAGGGCCTGAAATCCCGGATTAATGCTCGGCCACCGGAGACCACAACTGATTACCGCGAATTCATTCAAAAGCGCACCGTTCCGGTCATCAGCCACGAGATCGGTGAATGGTGTGTGTATCCGAACTTCGCCGAAATCCCTAAATACACCGGTTACCTAAAGCCAAAGAATTTCGAGATTTTCCGCGATACATTAACGGCGCATCACATGGCCGATCAAGCTCACCAGTTCCTGTTGGCGTCGGGCAAGCTTCAGACCTTGTGCTACAAGGAAGAAATTGAATCGGCCTTGCGGACGCCGGGCATGGGAGGATTCGAACTGCTCGACCTGCACGATTTTCCCGGGCAGGGCACCGCGCTGGTCGGCGTGCTCGATCCGTTTTGGGATGATAAGGGTTACGTAACCGCGCAGGAATTTCGACGGTTCTGCAACAGCACGGTTCCTTTGGCCCGGCTCAAGCAGCGGGTTTTCACCACCGGCGATGCACTGGAGGCGGATGTCGAGGTTGCGCACTTCGGGCCGGCGCCATTCGAACACGCTTCCGTGACGTGGGCCTTGCGCACTGAGAACGGCAAAGTGGTGCGGCGCGGCCAATTGGCCTCACGTTCCATACCGTTGGGTAACGGCGTTACGCTCGGATCCGTCAGCACGCCTTTAAACGGCCTACGCGCGCCCGGCAAGTACAGCTTAGCGGTTCGGATTGCGTCAGCATCTCCTAAAGATCACAGCGACGCGTTTGAGAATGATTGGGATGTCTGGATTTATCCGACAACCATCGAGTCCGCACCTGCATCTGACGTTAGAATCGTGCACGAGCTGAATGAAACGACTCTCAGCGCATTAAACCAGGGGGACAAGGTGCTCTTGGAGATTCCTCCCGATCGAGTCAAAGGAGATCGCCATGGTCCGGTGGCCCTGGGCTTTTCGAGCATTTTCTGGAACACCGCCTGGACCGGGCGACAGGCGCCACACACTTTGGGAATCCTGTGCGACCCGAAAGGCGCTGCTTTATCAGAATTCCCGACCGAGTATCACACCAACTGGCAGTGGTGGTATCTGGTCAGCCGGGCCGGCGCGATGATTCTGGATGGACTGCCGGCGGAACTGAGCCCAACCGTTCAGGTCATTGACGATTGGGTCACCAACCGCAGGTTGGGCCTTTTGTTCGAAGCAAAAGTGAGCAAAGGCAAGGTTATGGTGTGCAGCATCGATCTCGAAGACAATCTGGAACAAAACCCGGTCGCTCGCCAAATGCGCCACAGCGTACTCAGATACATGGCCAGCTCGCATTTCGCTCCGAAGGTCTCCGTCTCAGCCGAGCAAATCCGCAGCCTGATCAAGTAGCTGCTTCGGCCTGGAGGGCCGACCGAGCATAGCCCAGGCCTGAGGCCGCTAGGCCGATGGCCTGGGTTAGAGCGTGTTACACTTGATGTTGCCCTGAAGGGGCAACACATCGGTTCGAAACAAAACATGATTCGATTAATGAGGCCGAAAGCGACCCGTGCCCACAGAGAACACGCGAGCGGTTCGGCGGGTCGTGGGTGTTCTGTGGCGGCCTTTCAGGGCGCGGTTGATTTTGAAATGGCGTAACCCAGGGCATCGGCCTTCGGCCTCAGCCCTGAGCTATGGTCGGTCGGCCCGTTGGGCCGAGGTTCTTTGACGAATTTGCGCGATCGCCCACCGTGCGTGCTCGGCGATTAGGGGTTCGGGATCTTGAGCCGCCTTTTCGAGCGCGGGCAACGCTGCTTCATTCCCAACATTGCCCAGGGCGACGCAGACATTTCGCAACAAGCCGCGACGTTTGCTGCGCAGCATCGGCGTACCGGCAAATCGCGCTTTGAATCCAGCTTCGTCCAGGGAGAGCAGTTCCAGGAGCTCCGGCGTGCCCAGTTCCGGCCGGGAATGAGCTCGCATAATGCTTCCTTGTCGCGCAAATCGGTTCCAGGGACACGCCGCCAAACAATCGTCGCAACCATAAATCCGCGCACCGATGGCCGGACGCAATTCCGGTGGAATGACCCCTTTCAATTCAATCGTGAGATAGGAAATGCAAAGTCGCGCATCCAATTGGAACGGGGCGGTGATCGCTCCGGTCGGGCAGGCACCGATACATCGAGTGCATGAGCCGCACCGATTCGTTTCCGGTTCGTCGGGCTCGAGTTTGAGGGTCGTGATGATTTCCGACAGGAATATCCAATTGCCCAAGCGGCGGCTGATCAGGTTTGTGTGTTTGCCGATGAAGCCTAGCCCCGCCCGTTGGGCCAGGTCGCGTTCGAGCAGGGGGCCGGTGTCGACATACCAAAGGGAACGGGTGCCGGCCCCTCCGAGTTGATTCACAAAATCCGTCAACTGCTTGAGGCGTGCGCCTAAGACCTCGTGATAGTCCGAATACCGGGCGTACCGCGCCACGATGCCGAAATGCGCAGTACGGAGTGTTGAGTGCGAAACCGTCTCTTCGCCCGTGGCATAGCTGGACGCCAAACAGATCAGACTTTTTGCCTCGGAGAGGACCTTTTGTGGAGCAACTCGTTTCTCGGCATTGCGCTGCAAGTAGGCCATCTCGCCGTGGTGTTGTTGTTGCAGCCAATCCTGAAATCGCGTGGCGGATTGCGGCGGCTCCGCCGAGGTGATCCGACACTCATCAAACCCAAGCTCCTTTGCGCGTCGGTGAACGAGTTCCTTCATCGATGCGCCGCCTGCGCCATATGAAATTGATGAATGACTTGCACGGCCACCTCGCGCACGGACCGCCGTTCGGTGTTTACCAGCACATCGGCCTGGCGATAAAAAGGCTCACGCTCAGAAAGCAGTTCGCGGATTTTTGTTTGCGGGTCCGCCCCAGCCAGGAGCGGCCGGTGATCGTGATCGCGCACGCGTTCGTAGATTGTTTCCGGCGAGGCCCACAAGCAGAGGACCAACGAATGAGTCTTGAGACTGTCTAGATTAGCCTGATGGGCCGGCAGCCCGCCTCCAGTCGAGATCACCGTTTTTTTGCGATGCGTCAGCTCTTCGACGATTACCCGTTCCCATTCTCGAAAAGCGGGTTCGCCGTCCTGCTGAAAAATCTCTCGGATTGTTTTGTGCGCGCGGGATTCGACCACCTGGTCGGTATCGAGATAGGTGAAGTGAAGGGAATCGGCCACCAACCTTCCCACGGCGGACTTGCCGCTGCCCATAAACCCGATCAGCGTCAGATTATAAATGGGACGCGCGACAGTCACAACAGTGTGATACGAATTTCCTCAAGCTTTGGCACGTAGTTTTTCCGGTTTGGACTACCACGACGCCCAGCCGCTACTGATCCGGAACGCCGCATTTATGCGGCAGCAGCCACCCAGGTGCGGGTGCCTGTCGAGCAGGCTGCCGCATAAATGCGGCGTTCCGGCCGCTCGATTTGATCGTGGCTGCGAAAGAGCTAGCTTCGAGCTCCAGCCCAAAAACAGTTCAGCACGTCGTGCCGACCAGCGACGCGACAATGCGCGATGGCTTGCGTTACGAATTCCTTCGCTTTCGCCACCGAAGTTTTCAGCGAAAACCCCTTCGCCAAATACCCCGTGATCGCAGCCGAATAAGTACAGCCCGTACCGTGGGTTTTAATGCCGCGCACAAACGAGGCGGACAACAGGAGTTCCTCCTTTCCGTCGTAAAAGATGTCTACGGCCTGATGGACGCCGCGTAAATGGCCGCCTTTCACCAGGACGGCGACGTCGTAAAGGCGGTGCAATGCTTTGGCCGCTTTTCGCAAATCTTCGACTGAACGCAGCCTGGTTCCAAGCAACGCAGCCGCTTCACCGAGATTGGGTGTAATGAGCATGGCCAGCGGCAACAATCGATCTCCCAAAATCCTAATCGCGTCAGGATCAAGCAATGGTGCGCCACTCGTTGAGATCATTACCGGATCCACTATCAAAGGGACGCGACGGCTGCGGAGAAAGTCGGCAACGATCCCAATGTTGGCCGCTGAATAAAGCATGCCGGTCTTCACAGCCGTCGGAGGGAGTTCTGCGAAAATCGCCGCTAATTGTTTGCGCACCAGCAACGGACTGCACGGCTGGACAGCCATGACGCGTCGCGGGTTTTGCGCCGTTACCGCGGTGACTACCGTCGTGCCATGGACTCCGAGCGCGGCGAAAGTTTTTAGGTCCGCCTGGAGGCCCGCGCCCCCACCGCTATCCGATCCCGCGATGGTGAGAGCAACCGCAATTCGGCGAGGGTTCTTTTCTCTTTTCACGCAGGGTGCGCAGCCTATCATCGAGTAGATGTTTTCGCAAATTCGCTCCGTCCACTTCGTCGGCATCTGCGGGACGGCCATGGCTTCGGCGGCAGCGGCCCTGCGGGAAAAAGGCGTTCAGGTCACTGGCTCGGACCAAAATGTCTATCCGCCTATGTCGACCTTTTTGGCCGAGCGAAAAATTGAAGTGATTTCCGGCTACGCGGAACCGAACCTGAGCCGCCGGCCAGACCTGGTGGTGATTGGCAATGCGATTTCACGAGGCAATCCGGAAGCCGAATATGTTCTGGATCACAAGTTACCTTACTGCTCGCTGCCGGAGTTGCTGAAACATTTCTTTATTCGCGGCAAGCGTTCGCTGGTCGTCGCCGGGACCCATGGCAAGACCACCACCACCTCCCTGCTGACCTGGGTGTTCGAACACAACGGGCTCAACCCCAGTTACCTGATCGGCGGGATCCCGAATAACCTGGGTCAGGGGGCGCGCTTCACGGACAGCGAATGGTTCATCATCGAAGGCGACGAATACGACACTGCCTTTTTTGACAAGCGCAGCAAATTTGTGCACTACCTGCCCGAGGTCGCCATCATTAACAACCTCGAGTTCGATCATGCGGACATTTTTCCGAATCTCGATGCAATCAAGACCTCGTTCAACCATTTCATTCGCCTCATTCCGCGCAACGGGCTGCTGCTCGGCAATGGCGACGATCTAAACCTCGCCTCGTTACTGAACGTAACGCACTGTCCGGTGAAACGGTTCGGATTAGGTGAAGGCAACTCCATCCAGGCGTTTAATCTGCGGTACGGTCCCACCGCGACCGAGTTTGAAATACCCAGTTTTAAATTTCACACGAACTTTGTTGGCGAACTTAACGTGCGCAATGCGCTTGCGGTGGTGGCCTGCGCCAAGCATTGCGGCTTGAAAAACCACCAGATTCAAGCGGCGTTCGACACCTTCAAGGGTATCAAGCGCCGAATGGAAGTCCGCGGCATCGCTGGCGGCGTGACCGTCGTGGATGATTTCGGCCATCATCCCACCGCCATCCGGGAGACTTTGCGCGCCCTGCGGATCAAGTACCCGAACCAGAAGCTCTGGGCGATTTTCGAGCCGCGCAGCAATACCACGCGGCGCAACGTTTTCCAGACCGAGTTGGTGGAATCGTTTGCTGATGCCGACGAAGTAGTGGTCGCGCAAGTCGCGCGACTCGAGTTGCTCCCACCCGAGCAACGCCTCGATCCGGAACGCCTGATGCGGGAACTTAAAGGGGCGGCCAAAACTGCCGCGTATCTACCGGACGTGGAGACCATTGTGGGTCACGTTCTCAGTCGGGCCCAAGGTGGCGACGTGGTGGTTGTGTTTAGCAATGGCGGCTTTGGCGGAATTCACAATAAGCTTCTCGAACGGTTGGCACACCGGTGACCACAGAATCGGCGGACCGCAGACGCGGAAACCGAGACTTTCCCCACAGATTCGGGGCGACCGCAGATAGGAAATCCGAAGCCTTCCCCACAGATTCGAGGCGACCGCAGATGGGAATCCGAAGCCTTCCCCGCAGATTCGAGGCGACCGCAGATGGGAAATCCGAAAAACTGGGTTTTCGATGAACCGTGCATCTGAAAACCCTTCTCTCCCCGGCTCTCTCCTCCGGTACGACCACAATCGATGCGGGACCGTGCAAGTCACTTGAATGCAGAGGCTTTTCGTCTGGTGCCGGGCGCACCCGCTGTGCATAATTCATGGTGAACTGTTGGCTGAATAAACCTTTTCTTATTTGGTCTAACGAGTAGCGGGACAACTAAACTGAGAATCTTATGAAAACGAACAAATGGGTGGGTCTATTCGCGGCCATGGCGCTACCGCTTTTGATAAACGGATGCGCGCACGCTCAAACGCCGCCCCCAGCAGCGCCGCCTCCGGTCTCAATGAGCGCGCCGGCGGTTGCGCCAGAAAATAACGGGCCACCCGGCGCTACGGCGGTTGCTCCCGCAGCGCCGCCAGCCGTATCACCGGCCGCGGCCGAGGTCGTTCGGCTTGCGGAGGCGGGCACCAGCGACGATGTTATTCTGGCTTACATCCAAAACTCGACCGGCACTTTCGAGTTGAGCGCCGATCAGATCCTCTATCTGCGTGATATCGGCGTTTCCTCGCCGGTAATTACTGCCATGCTCGGGCGGGACTCGGTTTTGCGCGGTCAACCCGCGCCTTCAACGCCGGCTCCAGCCGCGCCGGTCGTGCAGGCACCTCCGCCGGAGCCGGCGCCGGTGTCCGCACCGCTTGTCCCGGAACCCGCGCCAACCTATGTGAGCAGCCCTCCGCCGGAAGTGGGTTATTTCTATGATGGCCTATCGCCTTATGGCACCTGGGTGCAACTCGACGGAGTTGGGTGGTGCTGGCAGCCGCGCGTCGTGGCCCTCAACCACGGCTGGAGACCGTATTGCGACTCCGGCCACTGGGTGTACACTGATGCGGGCTGGTTCTGGCAATCGGATTATT
>DASRFK010000294.1:0-11827 GCA_035651635.1 Verrucomicrobiia bacterium
GCAAAACACGAAGTTCGAATATTGTCAGGAACAATGGTGTCGGAACATTGAGTCAAAATCCCACAGGTGGGGAGTTTTGAAATTTCAAAAGGGACCCCATTTCGACCCGAGGGGGTCCCTTTTGAACCGACCGGTGACAGCAGAGGCCGGCCAGTACTTTGGATGTGTTCTGATTCATGACGCCATGGTGCCATGCGGCGCATGCAAGTGGTAATTGATAGTTTTGTCATCATTATTGAGAATTTCGATGCCCCGCAGTGGTGGTTCGCGTGCCACGAGGGGCCTGGACGCGGAGACCCGTGGATTTACCCGCAGATTCGGGGCGACCGCAGATGAAAAATGTGGAATCGAATGGAGCGGTTGCGGCAAGGTGGAGAAGGGCTCGCGGCGATGATTTAACGACCGTGCTCAGCGGCGGCGGGCTGTGGTGATTCCTTCTCTAGCGCCGAAACGTGCAAGCCGGAGACGATGACGCTGCTCTCGTCGTCCTGACGGGACTTCAGGCGGGTTCGGCAATGAGGTCGTAATCCGTGTGGCCGACGATTTTAACTTTGGCGAAATCGCCGAATGGCAAATCGCCGCGCACGTAGACGCGACCATCGATATCCGGCGCGTCGGCCTCGCCGCGGGCAATCAAGTATCGCCCCTTAAGCCTGGCGGCAGTGCGATCTTCTCCGCGGATTAACCCGTGTTCCCACGAGCTAATCCGAGCGTTTTTCAGGTCCTTGGCGCTCGCCTCCCCCTCAACGAGCACATTGAGGCAGCGCCCGACGAAGGATTGGGCGACCTGGATCGCAACCTCGTGTTGCACGGCCATGGCGCGAGCGCGCCGTTGTTTTCTGATCTTCGGGGAAATCTGCCCGGCCATTTTGCCGGCGCGTGTGCCTTCCTCCTGCGAAAAAGTGAACACACCCAGGCGTTCGAATTTCGCCGAGCGAATGAACTGGAGCAGAGTTTCGAAGTACTCTGGAGTCTCGCCGGGAAAGCCGACGATGAAGGTGGTGCGAAGGGCGATTCCCGGGACGCCGGCGCGGATACGGTTGATGAGATCGACGATGTATTGCTGGGAGGTTTCGCGGCGCATGCGTTCCAGCATATTCTGATGAATGTGTTGGAGGGGCATATCGACGTAACGCGCGACTTTGGGACATTCGGCGATGGTTTGGATTAGCTCATCGGTCCAATGGGCCGGATGAGTGTAGAGGAGACGGATCCAGAACTCGCCCGGCAAAGCATTGAGCTCGCGCAAGAGGGTGCAGATGGTGGAAGCCTCGTTAGGCAACGCCTTGACGGCGGCGTTGAAACGAGCGGGGTCGGCAATGGCCCGGCTGTGATTCTGGCGCAGGTCGAGTCCGTAATAGGTGGAATCCTGGGAAATGAGATTGAGTTCCTTGACACCGTCGGCGAGCAACGCCCGAGCCTCGGCAACTAGATCCGATTGGGTGCGGCTGCGGTGCGAGCCGCGCATGCGCGGAATGATACAAAAGCTGCACGGATGGTTGCAGCCCTCGGCGATCTTCACGTAGGCGAAATGGCGCGGGGTTAACCGGAACCGCGGGGTCGCGTAATCGGGAATGTACTGGGGACGCTGGGAGACCGAAAGCAGGGGCGGTGCGGCAGCGGGCGGGAGTTGGTGCTCGACAGCTTTTGTTTCCAGTTTGGCGAGGTGATCAATGATGTTGGTCTTTTCGCGCGGCGGCTCTTTCGTTTCCGTACCCGCGGGTTGGCCGGACTGGAGTTTGGCGGCGCGGCGGTCAAGAGTCTGGCGCACGATTTGCGTGACCTGGGACACCTGATCGATGCCCATAAAAGCATCGACTTCAGGCAACAGCCTGGGCAGATCTTCGCGGAAACGTTGGGGCAAACAGCCCGCGACGATGAGGCCCTGCTTTTGATTGCGCACCCGTCGAAGCTCATCGGATTGGAGAATGGTGTCGACGCTTTCCTCCTGAGCCGAATCGATAAAAGAACAGGTGTTGACGATCAGGACGTCGGCCTGCGCGGCGTCATTAATGATTTCCACGCCATCCTTAAGCAGCGTGCCGACCATGACCTCGGAATCAACCAGGTTTTTGGCGCAGCCCAGGGAGATCAGCCCGACGCGCAAAGGGCGTTCCGCGGAAGACTTCATTTGCTCGACGCGCTCTCCGGCACGGCATTGGTCGAGGAGATGGCCGCGGGTGGCTCGGGCCCAAGGTTAAGTTTGGTGCGGAGCACCGCGCGCATTTCCGGAACCATGCCATTTTGCGGATCGAGCAGCCGATTGACAACCTCGCGCTGGATATCGTCCAGAGGGGAAATGGCTAAAGCCTCGCCGCGTGCCTTGGTCTTGCTGGAGTAGGTGTTGTGGACCTGCTGGGCCAGTAATTTATAGCCCGCCGCGCGCTCGTTATCACCGAGGCACAGGCTGGTGAGGGCATCGGTCAAGAGGCCTTCGATAATGGCTTTGATGCGGTCGCGGGACATGGTTTCGCCGACGTCTTCTTCGACGCGGCTCACGGCGTATTCGTTAAGGGTCAGGTTGCGTGGGAACGAATTAGTCTGGTAGTCCAGCAAGGTGTTGTTGGGATATTTGGTGCCCAGATATTGATACCATTTGGCGGCGTCGGCGATACGGTTATGGACGTAAAGGAAGTAAACGGCGTCTTTCAAAAAGTTTTTGTGGGCTTTTTCAATGTGATCGCGATTCTTCGCGTCTTCCTGGGCAGCCTGTTCGTAGGCTGCGCTTACTTTGGGAATGATGTCGAGATTGGGGCCGAACTCGAACGACTTCAGAAAAGGGTTGGCCACCAGGCGCCCGCGCTGAAAGCTCATCTGCATGGACTGGTAAATCACGCGGCGCAGGGTAATTAAATCGTCAGGCTTAATCTTGGACGGGTTGAGTTCCGCTTCTTTGAGGCCCAATGCGGCCCAGTAAATGGCGTGGGACTCCGGCAGGCGCCATTCCAGGGGACCATAACGCTCGTCAACCTGTTTCATGAACTCAGGATCCATTTTATACTTCTCGCGCAAGAGCCGGGCGCGGCGCTCCTCATCGGGCGTGCGGGGATGAATTAACGGCTCCAGGTCGGGGGTTTTCTTATCGAAAACCTGGGCCATTTCGTTAGCCCATTGCTGCTTATAGTACATGTTGGCGTCGTCCATGTTCGCGCCGATCTTGTGCTGGAAGAACCAGGCCAACTCGCGATAGATGAGCGTCTCATTCGGGTTATAGCGCAAACCATCGTCCCGGAGCAGGTCCAGTCCGCGCTCGACCCAACGCCAACGATCGGGGAAATCCTTGAACTTAACGGAGATGTTATAGGCCATGTTCCAGGCCTGGACGAGCCAGACCTGGACGAAATGCGGTTCGAGCTTGGTAATCCAATCGGCCAGTTGGGCCATTTCAAAGTACTTGTCGTTGTCCTGCAGGTCGGTGGCCCGGATCCAGAGAATGTTGGAGATGAGCCCCCGGAATCCGCCCAAGGCAACCGTGGTAAAAGCCAGGACCGGTGGCGCGTTTTCCAACGGTTGCACGCGAGTTAAGCCGAGTGCATCGCGATCGAGGTTCATCGACTCTTCGACCTGGAAAACTCCAGCCAGCAGCACCCCGGCGAGCAGCAGCAAAAGAATTTTTTTCAACCGCGGGTTCATTGCGTTCCTTGCGCGGTCGCCAGTTCCCGTCGGGTGAAGACGAAAATACCAAAAGCGGCCAAAACGCCACTGAGCAAAAGCACGATCTGTGCGAAGGCCAAGCCCAGTTGCTCCCAGGTTACGCTGCGCCCCGTGCTGAGCGAGTCGATGGGGGAAAAATCCCTGGCCAGCGCGATGAGCTTGAGCACAGCTCGGAAGGTGGGAATGACCACGATGTCCGCCGGGGAGTGACCTTTGGTGCCCTTTTCGGCGTCGTAGTTGGCAATGGTCCCTTCCGAAACGGCATTCGCCATGGTGCCGCTGGCAAAAACGAGAGACAGAATGCCTACAGCACAGAAAGCGGCTACCGGGAAGGACATGAAAGAAGCCGCCGCCAGGCCGAGCGCCGCCAGCAAGGCCATCCAGCAGAAGATAATGCCCAACCCTCGAAGGAAATTCAGTCCGAAGCCGCCCTCGCGATAGAGCACTTCCATGCCTTCGTCCAAAGGAAAGAGCAGGGCAGTATTGTTGCCGTTGTAGAATTCGACCGTAAGCTGGCCATTCTCGTCGAACAGGTTTGGATCGATGGCGAATTCATGAAAGGTGTCCGGCGCCAGGCTCATGACCTCGCTGCGCCACAGGGCGGTCTTCTGCGGAACACCCGCCGCAAAGAGTCCGTCGAAGGTGCCGGAAGTGCTTCGGTCGGCGGAATTGAATTTGACGCGCAAGTAGAGCGGCTGATCGCGGAGGTAATTTTTGGCGAGTCCCAAATCAATCACCCATCGTTTAGTGAAGTTAGGCGGAACGAGCTGATACCTGGCCTTGATCTGCTCACGAATCTGCTGGCGAACCAGGTTAAAATCGGCCTGATCGATGCGCGTCTTTTTCAGGCGGTCCTGCAGCGCCTGCTCGGTGGCCGCATCGATTTCTTTGTCGTAAGTGGCTGGTTTGGCCGAACCGCGGGCGACCAGGACTTCGTTGCGAAGAACCTGCTGCTCTTGCGCGGGCAAACGACTGGCCCGCCATTGCAGCAACGCATAAATGCTGACTCCCGAAAGCAAGAGCAGAGCGGCATTGAGCGAGACAATCCCGAGCCATTTGCCGAGCCAAATCTGCCAGCGGGCGATTGGTTTGACCGCGACCACCTGCATCTGGCACTCCTCGATATCGCGGGCCAGGGTGCCACAGGCCAGCCAGAGCGTGGACAGGCCGAGCAGAGCCGTGACAGTGCTCAGCGTGTAGGTGAGAAGAATCTGAGTAAACCCGCGCGCAGTGCCGTCATCCTTGATCAGCAAAGGCAAGCCAACCACCGAAGCCAGCAACAGCACGGCCACGACCAGGAAAAGTTTGAAACGAAACGCCGCTTTCCAGGTCAAGGTGATGATGGCAAACAACCGTTGCATTGAGTCAGGGCGAAAAAGAGAGAGCGATTGATTCCGTAAACAATCCTAAGCAGCATCACTTGGTTTTACCCAGGAGTGAAGCGAGTTTTTCGTTGGCCTTCTGGAGCTCCTCCGCGGAGGCGGGGGGCTGGGGCTGGGCCGGCGCCGGGGCAGGCTCGTTTGATTTAGTCAGCGCGTCGAGCTTGCTCTCGTTAATAGCCGCAGCTTTTTGAACCACCGGGACGGCCGCAGGCTGGCTGGGTGTTGCCGCGGTCAGGCGTTCCAGAATTTTGTCCCCCGCCGGCTTTTCCTCGGCGTCGCCGCGCAAATAGGCGGCCACGCGTGCGCCGGACATTGCGCCCGAGGTTTGAGTGGCGGCGTGCCTTGCCTTCTGGACGACGTCTAAGAAATAACCCTCGAGGTTCTGAGTGGGGGTATCAATCTGAACTTTGTCGGAAGCGACGTCCTGACGGATAATCTCGAGGACGCGTTCCATGGTTTGGCGCGACAGAGCCGGCGTGGTGATGCGGATTGAATCGGGCGTCGCCAGGAGATCCCTGAGCGTGCCCATCGCGTGGATTTTTCCGCCGTAATAGATGACCACCCGGTTGCAAACGTCTTCGACATCCGACAGCAGGTGGCTGCTGAGGATGACGGTTTTGCCGCGACGCGCCAGTGCGAGGATCAGGTCTTTGACTTCGCGGCAGCCGATGGGATCCAAGCCGGAGGTTGGTTCATCCAGAATCACCAGATCCGGATCATTGATCAGGGCTTGCGCCAGACCGATTCGGCGCTGCATGCCTTTGGAAAACTCGCCCACCGCGCGCAAGTGCGCCTGGCTCAGGCCGACCATCTCCAGGAGTTGCTCCGCGCGTTTGTGCCGGTCATTTCTTGGCAACTCAAAGAGATTGCCGAAGAAATCGAGCGTCTCGCGCGAGTTGAGATAGCGATAAAGGTAGGATTCCTCCGGCAGATAACCGATTCTCGATTTGGTGGCGACGTGACGCGGAGAGTGGCCGAAAACTTCGATATACCCTTTCGTCGGGTAAAGTAGGCCAAGCAGCAGCTTTACGGTCGTGGACTTGCCCGAACCATTGGGGCCGAGCAGACCAAAGACCTCTCCCCGCCGGACCTCAAAATCGACGTTGTCGACAGCGCGCGCCTTTGAGCGGCCCCAAAAATCCTTGAAGATCTTGGTCAAACCGCGGACCGAGATGACCACCTCTCCGTCAGCGGGCTGGCCGGAAACGCTGGGCGGTTGGGTGGGTAGGGTGAAAGGCATGCGAGGGTTAGGTGTTTTGGGGGGGAGCGATCAGGCGGCGAGCTTGGGTTCGAGCTCGCGACGGGGCGGCGTGGCGGACGGTGGAACTGGGTTCGAGGGTTTGGGGGCGGGCTGAGGGGGCTGATAATGCTCGAGTTCTTCGCCTTTGCGAACGAGGCGTGCGCTATTGAATACCACCAGCAAGGACCCGCCGGTATGCATGGCGGCGGCCAAGATCGGGGGGACTTTGCCCAACGCGGCCAGGGTCATGCCACCAATGATGAAGACGAGGCCGAAGAGGAAATTCTGGTTAATGACGGCCCGAGTGCTGCGGGACAGCTTGACCAGGAAGGGCAGGCGGCGCAAATCATTGTTCATCAACGCGATGGTTGCGCTGTGAATGGCGACTTCGCTGCCCGCGGCGCCCATGGCGATGCCGATGTCACCCGCGGCCAGCGCGGGAGCGTCATTGACGCCGTCGCCGACCACCGCGACCTGGTAACCCTTGGCTTTGACCGCTTTGACAAATTCGACCTTGTTCTGCGGCAGGCACTCGCCTTTGGCTTCTTCGCAGCCGATCTCTTGCGCGACGCGATTGGCGACGGGTTGGCGATCGCCCGAGACCATGGAGATTCGGCGCACGCCGCTTTCCTTCAATTCGGCCAACGAGTCGCGCGCCTCGGCGCGGGTTTGGTCTTGCAGGCCGACCCAACCGATGCACCGCTTGCCTTCGGCGACGAAAATGAGGCTCCACCCTTCGGTTTCATTGAGATCGACGGATTTGGTAAAGTCCCCGTCGATTCCGTTATCCCGCAGCCACTGGGCACGGCCGACCAGGACGGCGTTGCCATTGACCTGGGCTTTAATGCCGCGTCCGGCGGTTTCGGAAAAGTCTTTTGGCTCAACCAAGGGCACACCGGCTTCTTTGGCCAGTTGAGCCAGAGCTTTGGCGGTGGGATGGTTACTGTACTTTTCAGCGGAGGCGGCGAGGCGCAATAGTTCGGCCGGCTTGGTATCGCCGATCGGGGCCAAGCGGCTGACAGCCAATTCGCCGGTGGTCAGCGTGCCGGTTTTGTCGAAGATGAAGGCATTGATCTTGGCGGCCAATTCGATGTCGGCGACGTTCTTAATGAGGATTCCCAAGCGGGCGGCAGCCGAGAGGGCGGCGACCATGGCGGTGGGAGTGGCCAGAATGAACGCGCAAGGACAACTGAAAATGATGACGGAGATGACGTTATCGAGCCTGCGGGTGAAGGCCCAGACGAGCGCGGCGATCACCAGGACGAGCGGCGTGTAAAAGCTCATGTACTGGTCCACAATCTTCATGATCGGCAGCTTGGTTTTTTCCGCCGCCAGGATCAGTTCGCGCACGCGGCCGAGCGTGGTATCCTGGCCGGCCCGGCTGACCTTTACTTCGAGGACGCCGGTAAGATTCTGGGTGCCGGCAAATACTTCGTCCCCGGGCTTTTTATCGGCTGGGAGCGATTCGCCAGTGATGGTGGACTGATTGAACGAGCCCTGACCGGTGAGGATTACGCCGTCCGCGGCAACGTTATCACCGGGACGGATGCGGATGACATCGCCGACGGCGAGGTCTTTGGCGGCGACCTCTTCTTCACCTGCTGGAGTGATGCGGCGGGCCTTGGTGGGCGTGAGCTTGATAAGCGATTCAATCGAGGCCCGAGCGCCCTCGGCGGTGCGAGTCTCAATGATTTCGCCCAGGAGCATGAAGAAAGCGACTACGCCGGCAGTCTTGTAGTCACCGGTAGCGAAAGCCGCGAGGACAGCAATGGCGACGAGCTCATTAATGCCGAGGAGCCCACGATAGATATCTTTGGCCGCCGTCCAGACAATGGGAGCCCCCAGGGCGATGGCGCCGAGGAAGGCGCTAATACTGGCAACGGTTTGCGCGTTATTAAAGAACCAATCGACGATGAAGGCGTTCAACACCAGGACTACGCCGATGAGGGTTTGCCACAGGCGCACGGGCGCATGTTCGTGGTCCTGTCCGCAGACACTGCACGATTCATCATGATCGTGCTCCTGATAGTCCCGGCGGCTTAAAAGAGAGGTAACTTGCATTTTATTATGGCTTGGTTTCGTCGCTCTTCTGCTTGGGCGGCTCCCGGTTTAACAGTACGCGCAATTCCTTCTGGTTTCCAGTTGAAGGTCCGCCCGCCTCGCCGCCGGCGAGAAAGATTTTGTCCTGGGCGTTGGTCAAGACACGGCCGAGCGTTTCGGTGAGGCGTTGTTGCACGAACAATTGAGGACTCTGCTGGAATTTGGGGAGCAAATCGTTAAACCGATCCGCCTGGCTGCGCACCTCGTTGACGAGCCGGGAACGGTCCGACTCGGCGAGGCTGATCAAGGAACGCGCGTCCGCGCCGGCCTTGCTGGAGATCTGCGCCTCGGAGCTATGGGCGGCTTCGAGCAATGCCTGTCGGGTCAGGGCGGCTTTTAGAACACTGTCAAAAGCGTCGCGCAACTGGCGCGCGGGCCTGCTTTGAATCAGGCATTCCTCGATGTCAACGCCGAGATTTTCCTGCGAGACCAGGGTGACGACGCGCTTGCGGACAGCTTCTTTGAACCCGGCCACATCGCGGGTCAGGATGTCATCCACATTGAAGGTGGAGGCGGCGTAAACCAGGGCATTATCCAAGGCATTCTGGACGGTATTCGAAGCGTTGGCGAAATTGAAGACGTACGTGACCGGGTCGGAAATGTGGTAAGTCAAAGTGGCGCGGGTGTGGATAATATTTCGATCGGCCGTTAGAACGTAGCCATCGACCAACGGCTTGAGGGGATATTGAATGGGCAAGGTGGCAGGTTCAGTCCCAGCCAGTTCCTGTTCGGGGGTGGTGGCGTACCAGCCCACCGTGGAAGTCACCTTTTGAATCGCCGAGATGGGCACCTTGATGTGCTCGTCGATGGGATACGGGAAAGACAGGTGGAAACCCGGGCCCAGCAGGGCTTTTTGGCCCGTGCCCACCGGACGGCCGAGGCGGATGATCATCGCCTGTTCCTGGGGCTCGACGGTGAAGAAACCGGAACCAAGAAAGACGATGAGCAGCAGGAACATGACGAGCTTGATGATCCAGAAGCTGCTGCGCAGGGCTTCGGTGAGCGCCTCCGAGCCGGAGTCCAGGGGACGCTCGGGGGGCAGCGGCGAGTTGCCACGCGGTTCGTCGAGCTTGACGTCGAAATCGCTCATTGGGCCCTGTTAAACAGATTGGTGGAGACGCCGTTAAAAAGATTAAACGGCGGGGTATGTTGGTCGAAAATCAGCGTGGACTTATCCTTAAGAGAATCCTCGAGGGCATTGAGCCCGAAGATGAAGTTGGCGAGTTGAGGATTTTTTTGGAATTCGCTGAGCGATTTGGCGGCTTCGGCCTCGCCTTTGCCGCGGATGGCGGTGGCCTGGGCGCCGGCGTCCGCCAGGACGACGGCCGCTTTGCGCTCGGCTTCGGCACGAATGGTTTGGGCTTCGGCTTCGCCTTCGAATTGCGATTTATCCGCGAGGCGTTTGCGTTCGGCTTGCATGCGCTCGAACACCGAGGCGGTGACGTTCTCGGGCAGACCGAGGCGTTTGAGGCCGAGGAAATCGATTTTCAGGCCGTAATTATTGGCCTGGACCTGGGCTTGAACGACGCTGAGGATTTCATGTTCGATATCGACGAACTTGTTTCCTTCCGGGGTTGGGGACAGGAAATCGAAGAGCGCGTGTTTGGCGATCACGGCTGCTTTAGCATTGCTGAGCATGCGGTCCAAGATCTTCTCGGCCTCGGCAATCGGTTCGGAACCAGCGGCGAATTTCGGAAAAAAGGCTTTGGGATCGGTGATCTCCCATCCCACAAAAACCGACGAGAGGACGTTGAAACTATCGGAGGTTAACCCCTCGGTGAGTTTGTCTTCAAAGTTTTGAACGCGCTGGTCGAAGCGATGAACGCTCTCGATGGGCCAGGGCCATTTGAGGTGCGGTCCCGGTTGCGAGATGTCGCGGTCCGGCCGGCCGAACCTGGTGACCACCACGACTTCGGATTTGCGGACCTGAAAGACAAACAGGAGCAGGCCGACGATAAGGATCAGCAGAAAGCCGATCGCCAGAATGAGGGGATTCCGTTTCATGTAAATTGGGTTACTTGGTGGGGCCAGGCACTTTCATGTTGATGATGTCGCGCGCGATGGAGTCCTGGAGATCGAACACGATCACGTCGTGGGTGTTGGTAGTGAGCATCAAGTACTTGCGCGCGTTGGCCGTTGAATGGACAAACGTCTTAAAATAAGCGCGCTGTGCATACACGGCTGGAGCAGCCTCGAAAGCGGGGATCTGGTTGGTAAACAGCCCCGCGCGGGCGGCCGCGGCGACCTTGGTGGAAACGGCCGTGGCTTCAGCCGAATCGATCAGGGTGGTTGCCTGGGCGCCGGACAAGGCGTTGGTTTTGATCTCTTCGGCCCGGGCCGCCAGGATTTTGGCTTCTTTAAGCTGAGTGGCGGCGACAACCTTTTCGTAATCGGAAGCGACTTTGACCGGCGGATGGAGATCTTGAAGCCCGACTTCGATGATGCGGGCGCCCAAGTGGTGTTCATCCGAAGCGGCTTGGATCCGCTGCGCCAGGGTTTGACCGGCTTCCAAGCGGCCGCTGGACATTAACTCATTGAGGTCGGCGCCGGCGAGGTAGCGGACGATTTCGCGCGTGCCGAGATCCTCGAGCAAGGAAGGGGCGTCTTCGTTTTGATAGGCCCAATCGACGACATTGGTAATCTGATACAGAACGGGGATACTGCCGGTCACAACGCTGACCGGCGGGGTGCGCCGGGTCGCCGGTTGGTTGGTGGGACCGGCCTGTCCAGGTTCCCGATTGGCCACCAGGAAATTCTCTTCGTCTTTGAGAGTATGCTTAACGGTCCAAAGCACCGCCGGCTCCTTTTCCTCTTCGGCGTCGGCCGGGACGCCCACAGTGAAGGTTTGGACCTGTTCGGTGCGATACCGATAAATATTATCAATCGGCCAGGGCCATTTGAAATGCGCACCGGGCCCCAGGACGGTCCTGCCTTCGACCGGTTTGCCGAAATGCTCCAGCAGAGCTTGTTCGCCGGGCTCGATGATGACCAGGCCGGTCGAGAGGATGAGGAGCAAAATCTGCAGCGGCACGAGCCAGAGGATGGCGCGTTCGAAAAAGCGATAGAACCAGGTTTCGGAGACTTTGAAACCGAACTGGTAATCGATAGCTTGCGCGGCGGTGGTAATCAACCCTTCCGGCTGACCAAGCAATCCCACCAGGCGACTGTCGTACAAGGGCCGGCCGACCTTACCTTTAACCCGGGGACGATAGATCTCTAGAATCAGCGAGATCAGTGTCTCGAGGGCAACCAAGGCCAGTAAGCAGCATAATGCCCGCGCGACGTACAGGTCGGCCGTGGGAAAGCGGGCCTGGACCGCGATAATGCCGGCGCCGGTGACGCCGCACAGCACGGCGTTGAGGAGCATGTAGCCGGCGCTGGGGCGCAGCAGCCGCTGATTCTCGAGCCGGGCAAAGGTCGCCGAGAACCTGCCCAGGATGAAGAGCACCAG
>DASRFK010000295.1:0-3427 GCA_035651635.1 Verrucomicrobiia bacterium
AATTCTGGCGGTAGGGATGGCGCGCTGCGCCGTCCGCGCCGCGTTAGCGGCGCAACGTTGGATGTGAACGTAACTCCTCTCGCATTCGTTCCGCCCGCTAAACGCGGGCGGGGACATCGCAGCGCGATGTCCCTACCTCAGAGCGCTCTTTTCAAGGGATTTAGATGCGGTTGCCCTGCCCCGTACACGCGGTGGCGACAGCTCCCGACGCACCGCCATCACAATTCTTCACATTTATCGCTCCGAACTCGCTTTATCACACAATAGACACCCCCCAAGCCCGATACTGGTAGTAATGGGCGCCTTGTAGGCCTCAGCAGCTGATAAATAGTATTTATCGAAACATCCAATTTGCAAAAGACAACGGCCTATACTGTAACCAATAGATAACAAATATGGAATCAGACATCTTAAAACTAACGAAACTCGAAGAACTCACCAGGAAGATCTGCCTGCTCATCGCCGAATACTTCGAGGATGAGGGCAACCGGGCCCGGGCACTATGCTGGCTAGCCATCAGCTACCAGGCAGACCCGGCCACTTTTGCCGGCCTGTTAATGTCTTGCGGCCTGCGCGCTTGCCGCGCCAGCGAAATCAAAGCCGTGCTGCTAGCTCCTGAGATATGCCAGCAGTTCATAAACGACCAGCTGAAATGGAAAGGCGCCCTCGAAAAGGCCAGAGACGACGGCAGTTCGGCCGAGCAGAGGGTGGCCGCCCTGCTCGTGCGCCGGCTACTGAAGCACGCCCCCCTCTGGACTACCGGCACCACCTGCGATGGCTGGTCCTTTGATTCCGTAGCCCCCAATCAAGAATACGTTTTCCGGGGCCCTGGCGGTGTCCTGCGGATTGTCTTTTCGTCACATCCTACATCCACCCTATGAACCCACATTTCTCTAATAAGTACCAAAGCCCCAGCAGCCCAATCGTTCAAGAGCTCAAGCCGCTGGTAGCCGAAATTCTTCGCAAGGAAGGCCGCTTATATATCGAGCTCGTCGATGCCGGGCTGCAGGTGACCGTTGACGCGCTGCCGGATGCGCCTCAGCTGACCCTCAAGCAGTACAGCCGACTCCTCGTCGAACAAGGCCTGCCCGCTCCGCGCGCGAGCGAAATCAAAGCCATCCTGACCGATCCCGCGGTCGCTCGAGAATTCGTGCGCAATGAGTTGACCGTTAAGGAAGCCCTGGCCAAAGCACGCGGCACCGCGCCGCCCGCAAGCCTCGACCGCAGCACTCCTCAGTCTGCGGCTCACCCAATCATCGCGGCGCTGGAACGCCTGCTCAAGATCAAGTCCACCAATTCTCCCTGGCAGATCGACATGGAAGAATACGTCATTTCCTTTGAACCGCTCACTCCGGCCGACCAGGAGGCGAATTAACCCAATCGCCATTTACACCGTCGTAACTTTTTTATGAACCCCAATGACTCTCCAGAAACGCGGCGCGCCATTCCCCTGATCCCCTTTGTCGACCTGGTGCCGGGACCCCGCGCCGCCCGCATGATCCAACGGATTGCTTTTGTGACTGGCATTTTGCCGGACGAGATAGCTTCGCATCTGCTTGAATCCGCCGGCCTGGCCCCCATCCGCAAGCCTGACCAACTGTCCACCCAGAGCCCCCACGGAAACGGGGCCACGCAAGCCATGCCCGCCAAAGCGCCGCACCTTCGCGTGCCGGTGACTCCGGAAACCAACCGGCGCCTTTTGATGGCCGCTCGTGCCGGTCGCCTGGGCAAGGGCGAAGTCGCCGCCGTGTGGCTCGAGCAGATAAAGGGGGGGCTGCCCGTTTTTGCGGACGCCTGCCGTGCCCTACGTCTCCTGCACGCACTGAACGTTCAAGACATCCAAGTTGACCTGGCCAAGGCGATCCGTGATGGCGGCCAACAGGAGGCGCCCACGCCGACGATAAAAACTCAAGAGCAATAAAGCCCCAACCATCGAACAGGTCCTATGCACACAAAAATCCTACCCGGCGGAAACCTCGACGCCTACTTCCCCAGCAAAAAGAACCATCGCGGCGAACTTCGTGAGCAGCACCCCATCAAGCTCAGCGGCCATCTGGAAGTGGCCAGCGAGTACCTCCGGAAGCAGGCACCGCCCCATGTCACCCAAGCCGACCAAAAGCGCCGCCTCGTTCGCCATTTGTGGCGCCATCTCATCCACATCATTCTCTGCTTCTCCGAGGCGCAGGCAATCGTCGAACAGCTCCTGCCGCGGGTCATCAACGCCAAGGTCGATCTCATTCTGGCCGGGACTTTCCGCGAAGCGCTGGCCTTCTCCTGGACGGAGCATCCCCAAAATGTCGGCACTCACGCGCACGGCAGCCTGGACTGCCGGTTTTTGCCCGTCGGCGGCCCGTGTCATCTGAATCTTTCGGCGAAGGATAACCTGCTGCACGACCGAGTCCTCAGCCACAAGCTTGGTTTGCCCGATCCACTGTCGCAATTCCCCTTGCTGCTGGCCACCGATGCTTCCTGGAAAAAAGAAAACATCAAATGGATTCGGCCGTTGCTCGATGCCGTCCACGCTCTGGACGCGCAAAAGAAAACTGCCGGTGACGGCGTTGGCCACCGCGAACTACTTGGCCTGCTTCGGGAATTTCACTTTGAGGTGCTGGCAGTGCCGGACGCAAATGGTAGCCACCAACTGCTCGACTCCAGCGCTCTCGATATTCCTCTCTACAAGGGCATGATTCTCACCCGAACGCCCGAGCAGTCGCTCGTGTATTTCAAAGGGCCTATATGCAGACCGGGGTATGACCTTGCCAAGCGGCGCAAGCAGGAGCAGGAGCGCGACCAGGCGATCGACGAACTCAAAAACCACACGGACAAAGTATTTCGCCCGCTCTTGAGCAGAATTTCGGCGCGCATCGATGCCCAAAAAAGCCTGGGCGTAAAAACGCACGGTGGATCCGAACGCGTCATGCTTGCAGAATTTCTGTGGCTAGATGGCCCTCCTGAGCCGCTGCCCGAGGTTCTCGAAAACCAGGCGCCGAGTTGTCCGACCACGTTCGAACTCGATCTCGAATATGGCACCGAAAACCCCATGCGGTACGCCCCGGAGTTCATTTATCCGTTTGATACCGGTTGGGACGAGCCCATCGAACCTGAGCTGCTCGACTCAGCATTCCCACCCATGGGCGGCAAGTGGATCGTTCGAAGCCTTCCGCAGAAGACCCAACCGGAGACCCCAAAGATCCCTGAACTATGCCAAACCACCTCGCTTCCACAGCCGGCGACGCCAGCACCAATTCTGACACAGCCCAACGACCTCGGGGAATTGCTCGCGCGAAAGCGCCGGCAAATCAAACTTCAGCTGGCGCAGCTGGCGACCGGTGAACTCGAGCAGGAATTGGCTCAAATTGAGCCGCAGCCCGAGCCCTCCAATCCAATCGATGCAATCTCCAAAGTACCATCAACCGGCCCCGAGCCA
>DASRFK010000296.1:0-9900 GCA_035651635.1 Verrucomicrobiia bacterium
CTTGCTTTCGAAACCTCCTGTGACGAAACGAGCGCCGCCGTCGTAGACCAGAACCGGGTCCTCTCGAACATTGTCTCCTCTCAAGTCGCGCTGCATGCGGAATACGGCGGGGTCGTGCCGGAACTGGCCGCCCGCGAGCACCTGCGCAACCTTCTGCCGGTGGCCCGGCGCGCTTTGGCGGACGCGCAGGTCTCAGTGGATCACCTCGACGCAGTGTGCGCCACCCGGGGACCTGGTCTGCCCAGCGCTTTGATGGTTGGACTTAAAGCGGCTCAAGCCCTGGCTTACGCGTTGCGGCTGCCCTTCATCGGGATTCACCACCATGAAGCTCACCTGTATTCGCCGTGGATGAGTGGAAGCCCGGCGACGGCGCGTTTTGATCTGTTCCAATCCAACGTCTCGCTGATCGTCAGTGGCGGCCATACGATGCTCGTCGCGGTCTCGGAAGACTGGAAACCGCGATTGCTCGGCTCGACTCTCGACGATGCCGCCGGGGAATGCTTTGACAAGGTTGGAAAGCTCATGGGGCTGCCCTATCCGGCGGGTCCAACCATTGACCGCCTGGCGGAGCAAGGCAACCCGGCAGCCTTTAATTTTCCCAGACCACTGATCGATGACCAGGGAAGCGATTTCAGTTTCAGTGGTTTGAAAACTGCCGTTCGCTATTTCCTGCGCGACCATCCTCGCCTGTTGGAACAAAAGAAGCAGATCCACGATCTCTGCGCCAGCGTCCAAGCGGCCATTGTGGAGGTGCTGGTGACTAAAACCATACGCGCGGCGCAAGGGGCCGGCGTTCGTTGTGTGACTGCCTCAGGTGGCGTCGCCTGTAACCGCGCCCTGCGCTCGTCTTTAACCGCTGCGTGCGCCAGAGCCGGCTTTTCGCTGCGACTGGCGGAGCCTGCGTTCTGCACGGATAATGCCGCCATGATCGGATTACTCGCCGCACAGAAGTTAACCTTGTCGCAGCAACGTGGCCCCCTCGACACAGATATTCTTCCCAACTGGACGCTCCCGGAAGCCGCAGCGTCAGCTTCCTTCCGGTGATCCGATGCGCGAAGCTTCCGTGAGCCGAATCAGAAAGCGCCAGATGCCCCTGCCGCACTGTTGGTCCGGAAGGTGAACTCCCTCCGGCGAGACGCAGGCACTCCCAGCGCGCGCGATCTATTCTGCGTCGGATTAAAAAAAAACCCTGTGGCCGGTCGCGGGCGTGAGCCGTGCCACAGGGAGCGGTGGGTCGCCGCTAAATTCTTCGAACCATCCAGCAGACGTTCTGTAAAATGAGGCGAAAGTCTGCATCGTGACCACTAGCGGAAAGCATGCCACCTCCATTGCTCAGCTCTTTCCCTTTATTTCGGCTGATTTCGCAGGTGAAGTCATTTGGCCATCCAGAAAAGAGATAATTGGCTTATCACATGAGGTAACTTGCTAACCACCGCGCGGCGCTTAAACGCAGAAAATAGCGCTCCCGTCGCGGCTGATTTCCTGCTTCCATTAGCTCATGCTCGAACATCCCACTTCGAGTGTCGGCATCAAATTCAGACTAGCGGCGTTCATCCTGGCGATCGCCGGGATCCTGGCGCTTATCGTCTGGACGGCCCAAGACGCGTGGCGGCGAGGAGGAGATCTGCGCGAGCGTTTGACCGACGTTCAACTCAAAAGTTTTCAAATCGCCGACCATCTTCAGGAGACGATTTTGGAGCTCAATAACTGGGTTCTGCGTTTTGGGGCATATCGCGATACAAACGCCTGGGCGCATTTCCAGAGCGCCAGCCACGAACTCGATCGGTGGATTGACGAGCAGCGAGCCGTCCTCTCGACCGAACGTGAGCGGCACCTGTTGGATGTCATCAATACTAACTATGATTTCTACCTTGCGGCGGCCCATGAAGTGGAACATCGCGTTCAAAGCAGCGCCGTGGCCGGTATTAAGCTGGAGGACTTTGCCGATTTTGAACGCCAATCGCAGAAGCTGCTCAAGCAAGGCTTTGTTTTGGCCGATGCTCATCGCGCGTCGATGGATTCATTCCTCGCAGATTCGAAGCGCTCGCTCGGCTACTTGCGCTTTGTGCTGGCGGCTTCGCTGGCGCTGCTGCTGGCCGCGGGCGGCGGGCTGGCAGTGGTGATTTACGGCGAGCTGATCGCGCCGCTGCGGGTGCGCTTGGTCGAAAACCAGGCGCTGATGAATCGCCAGGAGAAATTAGCCTCGCTCGGTATGCTCGCGGCCGGCGTAGCGCACGAGATCCGCAATCCCCTGACGGCCATCAAGGCCTGGCTGTTCATTCAGCAAAAGCATCTGCAGCCCGATGCTCCGGAACGAGCCGAAGCGGACGCCATCGGCAACGAAATCAATCGGCTCGAACGCCTCGTGAAAGAAGTTTTGCTTTTCGCACGGCCGTCTGAGCCTAACCTCATCACAATGCCCGCGGAACAGCCCTTGCGGCAGGTCCAGGCGCTTCTGGCTCCGGAATTGCAAAAATCAAACATCCAGTTACTGCTGGAATCCGGCACCGAGGCGACCATTCGCATCGACCCGCAGCAAATCCAGCAAGTGCTGATCAACCTCATCCAGAATGCCGCCGATAGTATCAACCGACAGGGCACCGTTGTCCTGCGCGCGCGCGCGGGGACCAAACGGCTGGCTGATGGGCCCGCCGAGGTCGTTATTCTGGAAGTCGTCGACAGCGGCAAAGGCATCCCGCCCCAGGTTGAGAAGCGCCTCTTTGACCCGTTCTTTACGACGAAAGATACCGGAACCGGGCTGGGGCTATCCATCGCGGCGCGCATCGTGGAAAAACACGGCGGCGTCCTTCAGTACCAAACCCAAATGAACCGCGGCACGACCTTCGGTATCGTCCTGCCACGGGCATGAGTTCTCCGTCAAATGAATCCGCGCTCCAAAGTATTATTGATTGAAGATGACGCCGGAATCGTCGTGACGCTCCGGCGGTTGCTCAGCGAAGAAGGTCACCAGGTGGAAATCGAAAACCGCGGCGACAACGGACTCGAACGCGCCCGCACCGAGCTTTTCGACGTGGTAATCACGGATATGAAGCTTCCGGGCTTGAATGGCCTTGAGCTGGTCAGGGAATTACACCGGGTTCGTCCGCGGCTCCCCATCATCCTGATCACAGCCCACGGCACAACCGAGACGGCCATCGAAGCCACCAAGTCCGGGGCCTATGACTACCTGGTCAAACCGTTTGAAATGCCGGAGCTGATCGAACTGGTTGAGCAGGCCGTGACCAGCAGCCGGCTAATGAGTGAACCGGTGGAATTGGGAGGGCCCGGTCCGTCGGGGGACGCGATGATCGGCAATAGCCGGGTCATGCAGTCCATTTACAAGGAAATTGGGCGCGTGGCCTCCAAGCCCGTAAACATCCTGATACGCGGCGAGACTGGAACGGGCAAGGAATTGATTGCGCGGGCCATTTATCAGCATAGCGACCGCGCGCGCGCCCCTTTTATTGCGATTAATTGCGCCGCCATTCCCGAAACGCTCCTGGAAAGCGAACTTTTCGGCCATGAACGGGGCGCTTTCACGGGGGCTGAAATGCGTCGAATCGGCCGGTTCGAGCAAGCCGATCATGGGACGATTTTCCTGGATGAGATTGGCGATATGAGTCCCGGCACGCAAGTCAAGTTGCTGCGCGTTTTACAAGAACGCTGCCTGCAAAGGTTGGGCGGCAAAGAAACCATTCCGGTGGACGTGCGGGTGATCGCCGCGACGCATCGGGATTTGGAGACCGCGCTCAAGAACCAGCAATTTCGCGAAGACCTCTACTACCGTCTAAGCGTCGTAGTCATTTCGCTTCCCGCCTTGAGGGAGCGCAAAGAGGATATTCCCGGCCTGGTGAAATTCTTTTTGAGCAAGTACGGCGCCGAACTCGGTGTTGAAAATCCCTCAATTCAGCCGGAAGCGGTCGAGTTTCTCAGCGGCCAGCAATGGCCTGGAAACGTGCGCGAACTCGAGAACGTCGTGCGCAAAGTGCTGCTGCTGGCGCAAGGGTTTACCATCAACCTGGACCACGTCCAGGCCGCGTTCGCCCGGCCCGGCCCGCCGACCGAGGCCCAGTCTCAAACCTTGGGTCAGTACATCGACGGGCTTCTAGCCTGTGCTCAACGGGGAGAGCTTGATGACATCCACAGTCGGCTCATCGTCGCCTGCGAGCGTGAACTTTTTGCCCGCGCAATCCAGTTGGCACACGGCAACCAGGCCAAAGCCGCGCGCTGGGTCGGGGTTTCCCGGTTGACCATGCGCGAGAAGCTGATCCAGTTCGGGTTGCACCCGGCCCGGACCGACTAATAAAATCCGAAGGCCGAAGGTCGAAGGCTCCGAAGACCGAAATCCGAAAATTGGACTCGCCGGCGTCTGGGGATCGAGCTCCCAGTTCCGACAAATGCAACACGCAGGCGGAGGCCGATGCTCCTGGGCAGACTCTGAAGTCTACTTTTTCAATCCAAGGCAGAAGCGCTCGATGCGTTCCAGACCTTTCTCGATATTCGCCATGCTCGTGGCATAACTGATCCGGATATAATCGTCGGCCCCAAAAGCGATCCCGGGCACAGCCGCCACTTTTTCACTTTCCAACAACCGCGCGCAGAATTCCGTTGATTTTAAGCCGGTTCTGGAAATATTCGGGAACAGATAAAATGCGCCGCGCGCATTGACGCAGGAAATGCCGGGGATGCGGTTGAGCCATTTCCATGCAAAAGTGCGGCGTTGGTTAAACTCGGCCAGCCACACGGGCAAGTGATCCTGCGGGCCGGTCAGGGCCGCCACGGCGCCTTTCTGCGCGAAAGAAGTCGGATTGCTGGTGCTATGACTTTGGACGGCGTCGATGGCCTTGGCGATCGGTTCCGGCGCGGCGCACCAGCCGAGACGCCAGCCCGTCATGCTCCACGCTTTGGCGAATCCATGGACAATAATGGTGTGCTCGAAGTGACTCTGGGAAAAGCCAGCCACGCTCCTGTGAACGGCGCCATCATAGAGCAGGTGCTCGTAAATTTCGTCGCTCATGATCAACACGCCGCGTTCGACACAAATGTCTCCCAAAGCCTTTATTTCCTCGAGTGTATAGACCGACCCGGTGGGGTTGCTCGGCGAATTGAGGATGAGCAGCCTGGTCTTCGGTGTGATCGCTTGCCGGAGCGCCTCGGGCGTGAGTTTAAACTCCGTTTTGTCCGTCGTTGGGACAATAACCGGGCGAGCACTCGCGAGCTTCACCATTTCCGGGTAGCTCAGCCAGTACGGCGAAGGGATGATCACCTCGTCGCCTTCTTCGCACGTGGCCAGGATCACGTTGAAACAGGAATGCTTGCCGCCACAGGAAACAATAATTTGGGATGGCTGGTAACTTAGCCCGTTCTCGCGCTTGTGCTTATCCGCGATTGCCTGCCGCAACTCGGGGATTCCCGCCGCCGGTGTATATTTCGTAAAGCCGGCCGACAAGGCTTTTGCGGCCGCGTCTTTAATATGTTGAGGGGTGTCAAAATCCGGCTCGCCTGCTCCAAATCCCACCACGTCAACGCCCTCGGCCTTCATCTGCTTGGCTTTCGAATCGATCGCCAAAGTCAGGGACGGTGACAGGCTCGCCGCTCGACGTGAAATCTTATAGTTCATTGCGCAGGAGAAATAGCACCAGATCTTCCAACGGCAAGCGGGAACTTCGGGTCATAGTTGTGAGAGACTCAAGCGCGAAAGAACAGTAACGAAGGCGCACGATCTGAACCGACAACGGGATCGGCAAACGGATAAACAGTTATTGACTTTGAAGGGTGGGTCTGTTAAATGCATATCGTTCCCAGCTGAAAACACCGCTTGACGCCGAGTCACTTTGGCTTGCGTCGGGTAAGGCTTCAGCAAACGGAAAGAGCGAATAACGGGCGACGTAAAGCCTCGACCAAAAAATGAAAAACACCCAAAACACCCAAGATAGGCGCCTTTGTTTGGACCCTGAAGCGAACACGGCTTCGCGCACACCGCTGGCCGTGCGCGCCGTGCTGGTTGTATCATTCGCAGCGCTCCTGGCGCTCCCAAGTCGAGCGGCGACGGATCTGGGTCTTAAGCCCGGTTCGGACGTCATGAACGTTTCATTGTCATTAAAAATCCACGATCAGGACAAGTTGGAAGCATTCATAAACTCCACCGTCACTGCGGGTGACCCTCAATATCACCAGTTTCTCACGGTGGACCAGTTCACAGCGCTTTACGCCCCTAGTGTGGCCGAGGTAGCGCAGGTGCAGACCCGGCTCGAGGCTGCCGGCATCCATGTCAGCGATGTCGCCGCCAACCGATTGCTGATCAAGGCCACGGCCACCGTTGACGCGCTTAACCGCTATTTTGGCATCAGCATCCACGAATTTTCCGCTCCCGCCCAGAGATTCCACGCGCCGACCTCAAGCCCAAGTATTCCAAACGAAATCAGCGCTTCGGTTCTGGCAGTGGCAGGTCTGAGCACGAAGGCCAAGTTCACGACACATAAAAAGCGAGCCCAGGAGCCATTGAGCATCCAAACAGGGACGCAGGCCCCCCTCGCAAATAATGGGACCGGAACGGGTGTGCCTGGGCAGTTTACCGTGGGCGATGTGGCCCGCCTGTACCAGGTCCAACCGCTGTACAAAGCGGGTCTCGACGGCCGGGGTCGCACGATTGGCATCGCCACGCTCGCAACCTTCGACCAAGCCGACGCGTACACCTACTGGAATCAGATTGGCCTGAAGGTGAAAAAGAACCGCATCACCGAGGTAGCGGTCGATGGCGGTGCCGGGCCGGATGGTGCGGACGAGACCACGCTGGACGTGCAACAATCAGGCGGGCTGGCGCCGCAGGCCCGGATCATTGTCTATGAAGGTCCGAACACCGACCAAGGTTTCCTCGACGTGTTTGTTCAAGCGGTGGTAGACAATGCTGTGGACACGCTTTCAACGAGCTGGGGTTTACCCGAGATCCTCACCACCCCGGGCATCCCGGATGCGGAAAACCAGGTGTTTATGGAAGCCGCCGCGCAGGGCATGACTTTGTTTTCCTCGACTGGGGATGCGGGCGCTTACGACGTGAACGCGTTTTTTCCTTTCGGTTTCTTCACGGATGCGCTGACGGTCGACGATCCGTGCTCGTCTCCGTTTATAACCGCCGCCGGTGGCGTTACCCTCGCGACAACCCTGCACCTGAAGCATGGCGATGTGGTGGTACCGCAGGACCGGCCCTGGGCCTGGGACTATTTCCAGGACTACATTACCGCAAACTATGGAGCCGCGTTCTATGACACAAATTACTTCCCGGTCGGCGGCGGTGGCGGGGTGAGCCTCAACTGGCTGGTACCGCCCTACCAGAAGAAAACTCATGGTGTGAAACGGAGCGAACCGGGCCAGAGCGTGATTTACTACCCCAACTATCCAGATTTGAGCGGCGGGCAAGATTTAATCGATCTGCCGGCGGGCTTTCCGGGCCGCAACGTGCCCGACCTCTCGCTGAACGCCGATCCGTACACCGGTTACCTGGTCTATTTCCAGGGGACCTGGCTAGACGGTTTTGGCGGCACCAGCTTCGTGGCGCCACAGCTTAACGGCATTTTCGCGGTGATCGGCCAGTCGATTCGTGGGCGAATCGGTTTGCTCAATCCGGTCCTTTACGGCCTGGCTGCGCACGGAGCCTACAATGGTCCTTTCCCGCCGTTCAACGACATCACGACGGCAGATAACCTGTTTTACCGCGGAGTCGCCGGCTACGATCCGGCATCGGGAATCGGCACCTTAAATGCCGCCAATTTCGCTCTCAGGCTGGCGATTGGAGAAGAAGACGACGATTAAATAATCCGCCTCAGGGTACGGTTTGAATCTGCTCGGACGCCGCGCGCAATTTAGCGAGCAATTGCACGGTCGCTGACCGCACCCAGGGAGGAGCGGAATCCAGCGAAGCCTCCAGCCGAGTGGCCGCCCGTTGCGATGCTTCGCAGTGGGGCCAACACGGATTGATTTGATCGAGGGCTCCTTCGGCCGCCTGACGAATCGTTCGCTCCTCGTCCACCAGGGCAAGCACCAGTCCTTCGATTGCCACTGGGTCACCGGAACTCCCAAGCGCCTTGGTGGCAGCCAAACGGACATCGCTGTCTTTGTCGCTCAACAACAGCAGCAGACCCTGGGTGATCTGGGGATGAGCAAAGCGGCCGAGGTACTTCACCACGGCCAGTCGCACTTCGAAACTGGGATCCTGGAGCAGACCTAAGAAGTGGGGCACAAGATCGGGATCATCGCGCTTGGCCAAAACTTCCGCAGCCGCCTGGCGCACGCAGGCCTCATGGTGACTCAGGCGCCTGAGCAGCGTGTTCTGCACCAAGGGTCCGTCCGCGTCTGACAAGGCATGGATGGCCGAGACTTGCACGGTGGGATCCTGATCGTTAACCGCCGCGATCAGCGGCTGAATCCGGCGCGGGTCTTTGACCCCTTCCAGTGCTTCGGCGGCCGAACGGCGGGCAAAACTTGTATCGTGGTGAAGCTCCGAAACCAACGGATCCAGGGCCGCCTCGCCCCTTAACGCCGCGGCCCTTGTGTTGCCAATGGCAACTTCATACAAAGCTTGTTCCTCAGGTGCGGCAGGCACCCAGCCCAGCGCTCGAAGCGCCGACCCGGCGCTGGCCCGATCCTGAGGATTAGGCGACTGCATCATTTGTTTCAGTGCCTCGATAGACTCGGCATTGCCAAGCTGACCCAAAGCCTCTGCCGCAGCCTGACGCAGTGGACCACAGTCACTGGAGAGAAGAGGCACCAACCACTCGGCGGCGGCCGGATCCTTTGATGCTCCCAAAACTTTGGCCGCCGCGCAGCGCACCTGCGTATCTTCGTCCGTGAGGCTATCGATGACCAAGGCCAGACCCTTCGGGTCCGGGACCTCGGCGAGATCGAAAGTCTCCAATGTCCTGAGGCGGACCTGAGGATCCTTGGACCTCAACTTCAAATGCTTCCACCAGCTCATATCTTGCGCCATTCCCCGCGTGTTTCACTCAAACAAGGCAAAGTGTCCTGCCATGAGGCAGGTGAAATCCGCATGCCCAATCGAGCCCAGGCCAATTACATAGGAGCTATTACTGTGCCACGAATTGACTTCGCCGATCACGCCAGTCGTGCTAATTGAGTGAAGAGGTGTTGGACTCCCGGAATGTACCCTAAGAGCGTGTTTTCGGTTTGGAGTTCCGCCTTTAGGCGGTTTTGGCGCCGGGCCGCCTAAAGGCAGCCTAAAGGCGGGACTCCGAGCCCATACTCCACGCCCGGGTCGGTATTTTTAAAACACGCTTTAAGCTGATCCGATTAGTAGGTTGGACCCGGGGGAATTGACGAAATGCCTGTTTGGTCGGCTGGTCGCACGCGCGACTGGACTTGCTTGTAGTCCAACAATTCGAGGGGATCGGTGACTGGCTGGCCGAGTTGGTGAAAGATCTTCGGAACACGCCAACGCCAATGTTCGGTGTGACCATCGGCGAACGAGAAATTACAGCCCTGGCTGTGACGGTTGGCGGGCAAGTCCCACCAGTCGTCGGGGAAATAAGAACCGGGCCATGGGATGCCAAAAAGCGAATCGAGAATGCCGGCTTCGTGTACGTCGATAAAGACGAACAGGTCCGTAGGAGTTGGTTGTGAGATCTGGGTGAGCTTTCGAAAGGTGGGCAAATCATCCAGAGTCCCGCCGGTGGTAAAGGAGATCCCGTTAATCGACTCGCTCATGTTGTAGCTGCGCGTGCGCAGCAACCCCGTTTGCGTCCCGTCCGGCAGAACCACGGTCGAGCGGTCGGCGGGACAATGATAAATGGCGGCGTTTCGGTTGTACGGATAAAGATAGCCGCTCTGAATATTGTCAGAGTTAGTGTCTATGCGCGCGTTGCCAGGACACCAGGTCCAGCCCAGGTC
>DASRFK010000297.1:0-22802 GCA_035651635.1 Verrucomicrobiia bacterium
CGAGCAGTTGATGGACGTGAACGATTTTTTTGCAATGCTTGCCAAACGCCGGCCAGAAGACCATGTCGCCCAGGATCGGCATGTCGGTTGGGAAATGGCAGGGCGCCGGTTGATGGGAGGTTTTGAGCAAGGTCGCCACAAAGGCCTGGTTGCCGATCTCGGCTTTGCGCTTGAGGAATTCGTCCATGTCCAGCACCTCGGCTTGCCCGTCGGGTTTGCCGGAAATACTGAGGCGTTGGCCGTGTTCGTCGATCCGTTCGTCCAAACACCAGGCCATTCCCAGCCCTGGGCTATCCTCGAGCACGCCAGTCATGACCCTGTAAAACTCGGGTTCGAGGGTGTCATCCGCGTGTAAAATCTGCAGGAATTCCCCCTGGTCCGCAAAGTCAAGGCAGCGATTAAAATTGCCGAACAATCCCAGGCGCTGTGGATTGGGAGCCCACTCGCATTTCAGGCCGGTAAAACCACGAACGATCTCCTCGCTTTTGTCGGTCGAACCGTCGTCGCAGACGATGACCCGGTCGGGTGGCAAGGTCTGGTGGGCCAGAGACTCAAGGGTCTGCAAAATAAATTCGGCGTTATTGTACACCGGCATGGCCGTAATGATGCGAGACGTCACTTGTACCAGCGTAGTAAGAAGGCTCTTTGTTCACAAGTCCTGCGCCCGCGCCTTTGGCGCTTGCGGGATGACACTTTGGCGGTGCGTCCTGGGGCTAGCCGCCCCAGGCTGGTATGATGGACGCCCTTGGCGTCAAAAATGAGCCAATCCTAGCGGCATTGGACAGGAAAGTCTGCGCTACGAGGCCGGTGGGTCATCTCAATCTTTTCGGCCAATGAGCAGGGCGCAGTTCCAGGCGAGGAATTCGCGCACGATGGGGATGCGGATCAAAAGCGATAGTTCCGTGTAATATCGCGGCGCCGCTTTGAGGATGACCAAGTGAGGACTTCGGCGGATATGCGCCAGCGTGCGCCCGATGTAGGTGGGAAAAAGATTTTGATAGATGGTATGGTTGCGCGATTTCTTGAGCAGCTTGTCGTAGAGCATCATGCCGTTGCGCGGGCCAAGGTAATGCAACGGCGACCAATCATGTCCACCCCAGGGCGACAGCCAATTGGTCCAGCTCAGGTACAGCTTGCCTCCCGGAGCAAGAATCTTGTGAACCGAATCGAGGAACTGATCTGGTTTGGAGAGATGCTCGAACACGTTCGAGCACACGACCAAATCGAACTGGCCTAGCGTGGCAATATCGTCCTGGTCGAGATTAGTTTTTCGAAAAGGTGCTGTGGCCAGTTCGGGGAGCAACAGGTTGCGTTCGTCCGCGAAGGTGACCTGACAGCCACGCCGGGCCAGCCGAGACCCAAACACTCCATGACCGCAGCCCAGGTCCAGCGCGAGGGTATTTGGCCCGAGCGGCACTCCGCATTGCTCAATCCAGCGCACGGCATCATCCGCCTGCAGTTGATAAAAGTAAGCATCATCCTTGTGCTTGAGATGGTGTGCAATGAGCTTGTGTATGATCATGCCGGCGGGAAGTGGTGTACCCGCCGGCAGCGCAGGCTGCAATCAAAGAGTGCAGTGTCGGCGCTTCGTTCCCATGCTTACTTCGGGGCCCAAAAATCCGAGTCCTTTTCCCGGCTTGCCTTGCGGACGTCGCTCTGTTGCGGTCCAAGGCGAAGTGCCATGGTCAGGTGCTGGACTTGTCGGGTACTTCCTCGGGCTGGGACTCCGGCTCCGGGGCGGCTTCTTCGGCCGGTTCCTTTTCCTGGGCAGATTCTCTCGCTTCGAGCATTTTCATGGCGCCCACGAAGAGGCCGGTAAACAACCCGCCACTCAGCAGCGTGTTGCGGAAAAACTGCCACGTTTCCGGCCAGCCATGTGTGCCTTTGGTCAAAGCTGTCAGCCAGCCGAGCAGGTTACGCGTATACTCCGGATTGCCAAAGGGATTGAACAGCCACGAAGCGGTATTGGTGATCAGGTAAAAGAGCATGGCTCCGAGAACCCCGCCGCCAAGCAACGAAAGGAAATGCGCGCGTGGGTTGAACCTGCGGCCGAGCCAGATCAAGACGACGTAAGCCACGTAATTCATAAGCTGGTACTGCACCTTCGGCAGATCGAACACGGCGTAGCCCAGTTGCAGATAATAGATGTCCAGCGCGATATCCGTGAGGAGCATCGTGCTCAAGGGAAGCCACCACGCCATGCGGGCGGAAAAATAAACCCCGGCGCAGAAGCACAGCGCATAAGCAGCGCTGAAATTCTGTGGCAGCATCCCAGGCACACGTGACAGCGCGAAAACCACCATCAACGCCAAGGGCAAAATGAGTTTCCCTTTCATCAAATTCGAGCATACCGCCCAGTCGCAGAATGACAAGCAAGCAGGTACGGCGCGCGGGCATTCTGCCCGCAGCAACGTCCGATCACCGGTTGACGTACAACCTGACCTTTAGCGGGCTCACTTCGCGGATCTCTGCGGACTTGGGAAATCCGCGCGCCGGCGCGCGGGCATTCTGCCCGCAGGAACGTCCGAACACCGGTTGACGTACAACCTGACCTTTACCGGGCTCACTTCGTGGCTCTCTGCGGACTTGGGAAGTCCGCGCGCCGGCGCGCGGGCCCGCAGAGACGTGCGAACACGGGCTGGAGCCGGTTTCTCTTTTGGATCAGATCCAGTTCGCGGATCCCTGCGGATTGGAAATCCGCGCGCCGGCGCGCGGGCATTCTGCCCGCAGGAACGTCCGAAAACACCGGACACTGCCCCTTGACCGCCGGACCCGATGCGGCTGGAGCGTCTCACACAGGTGTGCCAGCATATCCGCTGTGCTGGCCGAGAACCTGTTTGAGATAATTCATGAAGACGAGGAGTTCCTCGTGGTCAATAAGCCAGCGGGCCTGGTGTGTCATCCGACCAAAACCGATGAGTACTCGAGCCTGATCAGCCGGGTGCGGTTGTATCTTGGCGGGGGCGGCCATCCGCAATTGATTAATCGCCTGGATCGAGAAACGAGCGGAATTACCCTGATTGCCAAGGACGAAGAGAGCGCGCGCCAGGCACGCCGTTTATGGGAAACGCGCCAGGTGACCAAGCAATACGTTGCGATTGTTCATGGTGAAATCAACCCGCCTTCCGGAACAATCACAGCCCGTTTGGGAAAAGACGAACTCAGCCGGGTCGCCATTAAGGATTGCGTTCGCGAGGACGGAACTGAGGCACGGACGGAGTTTAGCGTCGAACGCGTGTTCCGGAAATCAATTGTCGTACCTTCATCCTGCAGCACGCGAAATCCGGCGGAGCCGCAGAAAGCCCTCGCTTTTCGAGATCAGATTTTTTCTCTCGTCCACCTTGTTCCCCAGACCGGACGAAAACATCAAATCCGAATTCATCTTGCGCATTTGGGGCACCCCATTGTGGGCGATAAGCTTTACGGCGGAGATGAGGATTTGTATCTGGCATTGGTCGAGAACCGACTCACAACCGAGCAATGGCGCCGGTTGATCCTGCCGCACCACGCTCTACATGCGGCCAGGCTGGGTTTTGAATGGGCAGGTCAGCCTAAAAGCTTTGAGTGCGAGCCTGAGTCCTGGTTCAAAGCGTTCTGTTCAGAGGCGTTCTATCCTGCTTAGACTTGCGCGTGCTCACAATTCCGAAAACGATGCGCGCCGTGGTCTATCGCGGGCCGAACGACCTGCGCGTCGAAACGCTCCCGGTCCCGCATATCCGCGCCGGGGAGATCCTGGTTCGGGTGGCTGTGTGCGGCGTTTGTCCCACCGACATCAAGAAAATCCACTATGGCACGGTGCCTCCGCCGCGGGTTTTTGGCCATGAAACCGCCGGCACGATTGTTCAAACGGGCGCGTTGGTGCGCGGATTCAGGGCAGGGGATCGAGTAGCTCTTCATCACCACATTCCCTGCCTGGGCTGTCACGCCTGCCGTCATCGCGCCTTTGCCCAATGCGCTCAGTACAAACGGACCGGCATCACCGCCGGGTTTGAACCGGCCGGCGGGGGCTATGCCGAATACGTGCGGGTGATGCCATTTGTGCTCCCTGGCGTTGTCAAAATTCCGGCGGGCAACTCTTTTGCCGAGGGCGCAATGCTCGAACCGGTCAACACCGTGCTGAAGGCCGTCAAACGTTTGGCGCTATTGCCGGAAGACACCGTCCTGGTGGCGGGGCAGGGGCCCATTGGTTTGATGTTTACCCGGCTGTTGTCGTTGCAAGGGATTAAAGTGCTGGCGACGGATCTCCTCGAAACCAGGCTGCGTTTGGCAAAGGCCTTCGGCGCAAGGCACCTTTTCCAGCCGGCTTCGCCCAGCGACGGCCCTGCGCCATTATCAGCTCGCAAAAATCCCAAGGGCACCCACGATTCGATCGAGTCGCTGGTCGAGCGCATCACGCGCGGACGCGGCTTCGACGCCGCCGTCATTGCAGTCCCATCCGCCGACGTGGTCCGGCAAGCTCAGCGACTCGTGCGAGGCGCCGGCCAGGTCTTGCTTTTTTCGCACACCAAACGCGGAGAGCACGCCGAGATGGACCTGGCAACGATCTGTGTCGATGAGAAGGACCTGATTGGCAGCTACTCAGCTGACGTTACGTTACAGCGCGAGGTCGCCCAGTTGATCTTCACGCGAAAGTTCGACGTGCGGCAATTGATCACGCATGAGTTTCCCTTGGGACAAACCGCTAAGGCCGTCCATTTAGCGGCGCATCCGAGCGCGGAGTCGCTCAAGGTCGTTGTCGTTCAGAATTCTGTGACTTAAGCCGCCGGAACAGACCGCTTTGCCGCATGACTTTGAACATCACGGCTTATAAATCCGCTCGGTATGACCCTTGAGTTGATGCGGGTAAAAATAGACCTCGCGCAAATCGCCGGTGGCGTACCGTTGGGCCTGATCGTTGAAATGCTTCGAGCCCACTGTGCCACTGATGCCTCCTGCTGTTACGGCCCGGGCGCTCACGCCATTGATTCCAAACTCCACGACCGCGACGAAGCTGTTCCCGCTGGCGCCGTACCAATGCTTGGTGTTCGGGTAGGCGCGCGCGCCGAAGGACGCGAGCGAACCCCATTTTGCGGACGGGAATCCGACTGCGGTGCTTGGCGCCGAGTCATCGAAGTGCGGCTCGATTTGGTCGTCCAACCGCTGGAAACGGTTGATTTCGCCCCAAGGGATCTTCCAGGAGCCGAAGTCTGCCTTGAGTTTATCGCTCGCCGCCCCCAGCGCTTGCAGCCGGTCAGCGTCGGAAGGTTCTGGTGTCGCTGACTCATCGCCGCTGCGGGTGAGCAGCCGGTCCAACTCCGTTCCATAGAAAATCGCCAGGGATGTCGGCGCCGATGACACATTCCAACGCAGGTTCCAATGTCGAAGCGAATCGATCTGCTCATCCAGGGCAGCCTTGAAAGAATTGGTCGCAAGCGTTTGGTCGTACGCCCTGAGCAGAGGAGGTATTAGCTTTTCAAAAGCCGGCAGATACGTGTCGAACGCCGCGTCTCGGAGCTTCAAAATTGAAAAGTCGCTTCGGTTCTGGAGGACCATGACGGCATGGCGACCGCGGTCCGATTCAGTCCCATTGTCAACGTACGCGGGGTATTCCGAGCGCTTCGGGCTGTTTGGACCGGCAGCCATCCAGGGCGCATCATTGGCATTGTAGACCCAGCCGCAATCCGGGTTGATGACATTGGGCGACTGTTCAAACGAGAGGAGTCCCTTCCACTCCGTGGCCGGATTGCTGCCATTCACCGGCTTGGTCCAGTCAAAGGCCGGATCGCGCCGCGGGATGAAGTTGGCGTGGAAGTAAGCGATGTTTCCGTCGGCGTCGGCATAGATCGTGTTGTTCGAGGAGTTAGCGTGGAGGTCCATGGTTCTGCGGTAATCAGCCAGGTTTTTGGACTTGGTGCGCAGGAAACTCTGCATGAGGGCTTCGACCGGTCTTTGCATCAGGCGAAAGGCGACCCACTTCCCGTTCTGCGAGCGCACGACCGGGCCGAAATGAGTGTAATACGCGGTGAACTTTCGCTCGGCCATTCCATTGGCAGTTCGGTATGGAATGATAATGGTCCGCGTGATGAAGGGGCGCTCGTCGGCGCCGTATTTAAAAAAGAATTTGCCGTTTTTTTTCACGACGGTTTCCAGGTACTCGTCGGTTGCATCGACCGCGCTGGAGGTGTGCATCCAGCCCACCCGCTCATTGAAGCCCTGGTAAATAAAGAACTGTCCCCACGTTGCCGCGCCATAGGCATTGAGTCCTTCGTCGCTGGTAATTTGAAGTTCGTCTCGAAAGAAAAACGAGGTATGTGGGTTGATGAGCAACAAGGGGCGAAAAGCCTTCGTGTTCTGGGGGGCAATCGCCATCCCGTTTGAACCTTTCGGCTCGTCATCATCGTAACCCCTGACCGACGAACTCAGCTGCACAATGGGTTGGGCGCGCCGCCTGGTTTCAGCAGTGTCCGCCTGCAACCCGGCGCGGCTGTAGAACGCCTGAAGCCCGCCCAAGTCCACTCTTTCGATATCGCCGCCAATCGAACCCTCGCTGAAGGTCAAGGCCATCCACGGGTCAAAGCGCCTGATCACGCGCGGCTTCACTCCGGGATGGCGAGCCAGATAGAAGTTGAGGCCGTCAGCCCAGGCCTGCATGAGCTTGCGAAGCCATTCCGGGCTTGCGGCGTATTGGGCCTTCAAAGCTTCGGGGTCGATGAAGAGTTTCATCCGCAGGTCCCGCCAGATGGCGCCTTCGCCTTCAGCTTCGGCGAGGCGGCCCTGGGAGTTGATGAAGTTCATCTCCACGCGGTTAAAATCGTCCTGGGCCTGCGCATAAACGGCCCCAAACACCGCGTCGGCATCGGTTCGGCCTTTCACGTGGGCGATGCCCCAATCGTCACGCGTGATGGTGACCCGTCGCGCCTGGGCTTCCCATTTCGCAAGCTCAGATGGAACCTGGTCGTTGGCTATCGCAAAACGCTTCTGTGATCGCGTGGTGCACCCGGGAATCAAAATTGCTGCGAGGAGAATTCCTAATGCTGTTCGATGTTTGGCGGGGCAGGGCACAAGGAGTAAAATTCACGCTCTTCTGCCTTTTGGCAAGCATGGGCCGCGCTGGTTACATTACAAATCACCCCCGACATTCTCTGTAAAGCCCGGGTTGTTCGGCAACCCACCACCCGGTTCCCGGTTAATGGGTCGACACTTGGATCGACCCGAACGAAAAATCTATCGTGAAAGGTTTGATGTTTTCCAACGACTGACAGTTCGCTAGAGTGCCGCGCCCATGCATTGGCTGCAGAACCTCGATGCCGAAGTGTTCCGGTTTATCAACCAGGTGTTGATCAACCCGGTTTTCGATCGAGTCATGCCCTTTGCCAGTGGCAACGCTTATTTTAATCCGGCTCTGGTGTTGCTGGGGTTGCTAGCGATTTGGAAAGGCGGCAAACGCGGGTTGCTCTGTGGCTTGATGCTCGTCCTGATCGTACCTCTTAATGACGGTCTGACCAATCTTTTGAAACATGCCGTGGCTCGGGACCGGCCGTTCCTGGCTCTACATGATGTGCATTTGCTGGTGGGTAGAAGTGGCTCTTTCAGCATGCCTTCCGGTCACTCCTCAAATTGGTTTTCCGCCACCATGGTCGCCTTCCTCTATTATCGCCGCAGCATCTGGATCATGCTCCCCATCGCCCTGACGGTGGCCTTTTCCAGAATCTATAACGGAGTGCATTATCCGGGCGACGTGCTGGCCGGCGCAGCGCTTGGGTCCGGCTTTGCCGTCGCCATGCTCTGGTTAGTGGATACCCTGTGGGGTTGGGCAGGCCGGAAGTGGTTCCCAATTTGGTGGGCGAGCACACCTTCGGTCCTCTCGCTGCGTCCAGCCAGGACGGCGGAGGGGGGCTCAGAGGAAGAAACCCTGGCGCCTGAACCGGAGTTGCCAAAAGTCAGGGGCCAGGCGCCGGCTGACTTCCGCGCGCCACACGCCAGCATGGACGAGCATTGGTTGCGCCTCGGTTACGTCTGTATTGCCGTGCTGCTGGTCGCCCGGCTGATTTACATCGGCAGCAAGGTGATTCAGCTTTCCGAGGATGAATCCTATCAATGGATTTGGTCCAAGCACCTGGCCCTTTCTTATTACAGCAAACCGCCGCTGATTGCTTATACCCAGTTCCTGGGCACCGCGCTGTGGGGCGACAACGCGTTTGGCGTGCGGTTCTTCTCACCGATCATCACCGCGATCATCAGCGTGGCTGTCCTGCGCTTTTTCGCCCGCGAGATTAACGCCCGCGCGGGTTTATTCCTGGTGCTCATCGCCACTGCGACTCCGCTGGCGTCGGTCGGCGCGGTGCTCATGACGATTGATCCTTTGTCGGTGCTGTTTTGGACAGCCGCAATGTTGGCCGGGTGGCGGGCCATTCAATCGGACGGTAAAACGTCGGACTGGCTTTGGGTTGGCCTGTGGATGGGGCTGGGCTTTCTCAGCAAGTACACGGAATTGTTCCAACTCCTGTGCTGGGCCGTGCTGTTTATGTTGTGGCCGCCCGCGCGCAAGCACCTTCGGAAGCTGGGTCCATACCTGGCGTTGTTGATAAACCTGGTCTGCGCCATCCCCGTGCTGATCTGGAACGCGCAGCATCACTGGATCACCGTCACCCACGTGGCGCAAACCGCCGGCGCCGGAGAACCGTGGCATCCAACCTTGAAGTATTTCGGTGATTTTCTTGGCAGCGAATTCGGATTGCTGAATCCCGTCTTTTTTGTCGGAGCTTTGTGGGCGTCCATCGTTTTCTGGCGCCGCAATCGCCGCAACCAGCACCTGGTTTATTTCTTCAGCATGGGCGCCCCGCTGTTCCTGGCCTACGTGCTGCAATCGTTTCGATCACGCGTCCTGCCCAATTGGATTGCGCCGGCGGTCCTGCCTTTGTTTTGTCTGATGGTGGTATATTGGGATGGTCGCGCGCGGTTGGGCGTGAGTTGGGTCAAAGCATGGCTTAAGACGGGGTTGATTCTGGGTTCGACGCTCGTCTTGCTGTTTCACGATACCAATCTAATTAAAAGAATTTCGGGCTATTACCTGCCGGTCAAACTGGACCCGCTCCACCGCGTACGCGAGTGGGACAAAATCGCTGAAGCAGTCGACACGGCGCGCCAGCAACTGCTCACCGATGGCAAACCGGTGTTTATTATCGGCGACAACTACGGGTTGGTCGCCGAAATAACATTTTATTTGCCAGAGGCGCGGCAAAGTGTGACAGGCACGCCGATCGTCTATTACCAAAGCAGCGCCGAGCCAGAGAATCAGTTCTATTTCTGGCCCGGTTACAACGATCGCAAGGGGGAGAACGCCATTTATGTCCGTGAACTCAACCGGGATAATCCCACCCCGTCTCCTGCGCCGGAGAGTATTCGTGCCGAGTTCGAGTCAGTAACGGATTTGGGTGTGACCAACGTGATGTACCACGAGCGCTTTTTGCTGCGCCCGTTTCAACTGTTTGCCTGCCGCGGTGTGCGCTGAATCGCGCCATAGAATAGTCCCGGTTCGTGATTATGCCCTGGGCATGACTTTGACCAGCGGTCAGGCGTTCCGCTGGCGAAAGGAAGAGGATGGCTGGGTTGGCGTGGTGCACCGACATTGGGTGCGCTTGCGATTGATTGCCGGCGGGATCTTCGCCGAAACTGTTGGGCCGCATGAAGACTGGGACTGGCTGGAGCATTACCTGCAGGTGAATGTCGACTTGCAAGCCGTCCTCGACACCTTTCCTGCCGATGAGCCGATGCGCGCCGCCCGCACCGCCTGTCACGGCCTGCGCCTGCTCCGCCAGGATCCCTGGGAGTGCCTGGCTTCGTTTATCCTTTCGTCGACCAAGCAGATCCTTCAAATACAGCAGATCGTCTCCCTGCTGTGCCGCAGTTATGGTGAGGAAATACTCGTGCCCGCGGGTCAGGATCCGGTCTGGACGTTTCCCACGGCCGAACGCCTGGCCGACATTTCCGAAGCGGGTTTGCGTGCCTGCAAGATGGGGTTTCGAGCGCCCTTTTTGCTTGCGGCGGCGCGCCGGGTCGCGGAAGGCAAACTCGATCTCCAGGCGCTCGCCGAGTTGCCCGTGGAAGCCGCGCGCGCGGAGCTGATAGACTTGCCTGGCGTCGGGCCTAAAATCTGCAACTGCGTGCTGCTCTTCGCCTACGGCCGCCAGGAAGCTTTCCCGGTCGATGTTTGGGTGATGAAGGCGCTGCGCCAGATGTACTTTCCCCGACGTAAAAGGACATTGCGGCAATTGCAAGAATTCGCCGCCACACATTTTGGACCAAATGCTGGCTACGCTCAGCAATATCTGTTTCACTACGCCCGTTCGCAAATGAGACGACGCCAAAACCCAGCCCCATGAGCTCGCTCGAAGTACTCTTCACTCCCGCCGATTTCGGGGCCTTGTCCCAGCGGGATCTTTCGCAGACTTGCTGCGTGGTGTTCGATGTCTTGCGCGCCACCTCGACGATGGTGACTGCGTTGTGGAATGGAGCCGAAGCCATCCTGCCGGTGCAGGAAATCGCGGATGCACTGGCCGCGCGCGAACGGCTGGGCGGACCTGTTCTCCTCGCCGGTGAACGCGCAGGCGTTCGGATCGGACCCGATCGGAGCGGCGGAACAACTTTCGATCTGGGCAATTCCCCTGGCGAGTTCACCGCGGACGTGGTTCGAGGCAAAATCATTGTGATGACCACCACCAATGGAACGCGTGCCTTGCGCGCCTGCCTTAACGCACAACGAACCTTTGCCGCCTGTTTTCTTAATCTAACGGCCACCGCCGAAGCGATTCGGTTGGCCGGAAACCCGCCATTGCTCCTGGTCTGTAGTGGCACCGTCGAGCAGGCCGCCTATGAAGACATCCTTGGCGCAGGCGCTCTTTGCGATGAGCTCTGGCCCCGATATCAGGAGTCCCCGGTCGCGGACTCGGCGCAGGTCGCTCGCGAGATTTATCTTCATGCACGGTCGGATTTGGCGCAGGCGCTGGCGCGGTCCCGTAACGGACGGCGGTTGTTATCCCACCCAACTTTGCACGGCGATGTTTCTTTTTGCGCCCGGCGCGACGCTTTGCCGCTGGTGGCCGAACTGGGGCGGGACGGCCTGGTGCGGCGGCAGCGTTGACTGAGGGTTTGCGCAAAAATAAGGACTATTTTACGGTTCAAATCCGAAATCCGAAGGTCGAAAACAGAAAGAAGGCCGAAAGCCGAAACCCGAAACAAGCGACGCTTAGCTTCGGGTTTGAGCGGGCGAAGTAGCCGCAAAGAGGCACAAAAAGGCACAGGAGTTTGGTGGCTTCGTGCGACTTTCGTGGCTTTCTGATTTCGGAGTTCACGCTTCGACCCACGGATTTCTTTCGGTTTCGGGGGGATGGGAACCGCAGTAACCGAACCCGGTTGCTTTTCGCGCTGGGTGGGTTGATCTTGGCTCGGTGTTTGCATCAAGAGAAGATGCGGGGCGCCAGTTGGGCCAATGGTTGCGCAGCCGGGGAGTGGAACTCGATATCGTCGCTGGACTGCCGCGGGGCGGTGTGGTCGTGGCTGCTGAAGTGGCACGCATTCTGAACCGGCCCCTGGATGTGTTGGTCGTGCGCAAGATTGGGCACCCTCTTTTCCGCGAGTTTGCCGTGGGGGCGTTGGCGGAACACGGAGTTGTGGTGCTCGACGATGCTATTTCCTCAGAGAAGCAAGGGTTCGGGGAACTACTCGCGGATGTGATCCACGAGGAGCAGGAACGGCTCAGCTCTTACCAGGCGCTGTTCCCTCATCGTGGAAACTCGGGGCTTGCAGGGAAAGGCGTGTTGCTGGTGGACGATGGCCTGGCCACAGGCGCAACCACTGAGGCGGCTGTGCGCTCGGCTTTCAAACAAGGCGCCCGGAGCGTGGCCGTTGCCGCACCGGTAGCGTCTCAACATGCCATCGACCGGCTGCGTCCGATTGCGGATCGCCTCGAGGTGATGCTCGTCGATCCCGAGTTCGATGCGGTTGGTCGTTATTACGAGACTTTCCCCCAAACGACCGACGACGAAGTGCTGGACTTGCTGGCCGCCACTTGAAAAGGCTTTCGCCTGGAAGCGGCGAGGCTTGGTAGCCATGAACATAAATACGAAGGTCATCGTTTTTACGTTCATCACCCCTTAGGATCCGTGGCGTGCCTGAGTTACCCGAAGTTGAAGTGCTCGTGCGCCACCTGAAACCGTTGTTGCGGCGCAAAGTTATTCGAGGCGTCCAGGTCAACCGCGATCGGGTGTTGCGGCCAACGCACGCGCGGACCTTCAAAAGAACCCTCGAAGGCGCAAGGTTCATCCACCTGACCCGCCGCGGGAAATATCTCCTGTTTGAGATCAGCCCGAGACAGGGACGGCAGCGACGGATTTTGCTTGGGCACCTTGGTATGACGGGCCGTATGTATTTGGTGCCGAGTAAGGCCGCGTTGCCGAAACATGCCGCCGTGGTTTTGGACCTGGGCGACTCGTTATTTGTTTTCGAGGACACACGTTACTTCGGGCGATTGACCCTGGATACGACCGCAGTGGAAGGTCTCGGTCCGGAGCCGCTGGGGTCGGACTTCACGATCGCCCGATTGGCCGCCGACCTGGCCCGGTCGAATCAGCCGATTAAGGTGAAGTTGCTCGATCAATCGTTGGTGGCGGGTATTGGCAATATTTACGCGAGTGAGGCTTTGTTGCGCGCGGGGATCTCACCGAAAAGACCGGCGAAGTCTTTGTCACCAGCCGGAGTGAAGCGGCTCTGGCATGCCATTCGCCAAACCTTGACGGATGCGGTCGCGTTCGGAAGCACGGTTCCCTTGGATTACGCCGGAACAGGTCGCGGTGAACGGCTGTTCTACTACGGCCAAATGCCCGATACCGAAACGCGGTTCGACGAACGACTGCAGGTTTATGATCGCGAGGGCAAACCCTGTCGGCACTGTTCAACTCCCATCAAACGCATCGTGCAAGCCGCCCGCAGCACCTTTTTTTGTCCGAAATGCCAGAGCTAAGCGTCACGGACGGAAGCAGGAAGCGACGGCCCTTGGTATCGTCGGCATTCCGAACAAAACTGACTTTCCAGACTCTTCGGCGTAAGTTCAGTTTTTCAAATGGCACAAGTGAAACCTCTTTCCAAACGGCAACATGAGAGACTGGCCGCCTTTCGGTACGCGCTCCGGCGCTTCCTGCGTTTTAGCGAAGAAGCGGCGCAGGCCGCCGGCCTCACCCCGCAGCAGCATCAGGCTTTGCTAGCCATTAAAGGGTATCCAGGTCGGGAGTGCGTCACGGTTGGAGAGCTCGCGGAGCGACTGCAGATTCGCCATCACAGCGCCGTGGAGTTGGTGGACCGGCTGGCAGTCGAGAATTTCCTGGTTCGTTCACCATCAGCCAAAGACCGCCGGTTGGTTCTGGTGCAGCTTACGCGCGGTGGCGACGAGGTCCTTGAAAGGCTCTCCGCGGCACACACCGAACAACTGAAAACTTCGGGACCGGAGCTCATTCGCCGCCTCAGCGAAATTATCGGTTCCAAGGGACGGCTGTCGGCCTGAATCAATTCTTAACCTGCGGAAGGCTTGACCCAGGTCAAAGCACGGCTCGCGTTATGGGATTAGTCTGGGCGCATGAATGAACGCCCTCTGATTGACTCGGATTGCGAAAAAATGCTCTGTCTGCAATCCGAAACCCAGTATGCGCCGAACGGGATTGTCAGTCGTACGATATTGCGCACTGATAACCTGCGGACGGTCTTGTTTGGTTTTGCCGAAGGACAGGAACTGACCGAGCACACCTCCACCCAGCATGCCCTGGTGCAAATTTTGTCCGGAGAGTGCGAATTTTCCCTGCGGGGTCAGGCGCAACAAATGAAAGCCGGTGATTTTCTTTATATGCCACCGAATGTTCCCCATGCGGTCAAGGCCACACAACAATTCTCGATGCTGCTGACGCTTTCGAAACCTTTCCCGGCATCTGGGAACGCGCCGAGGAGACAGCCTTCCATCGCCGTCCACGCCTGACCTTTGCTATGCGCAATGCTGTTACGATTGATGTTCGCGAGGACATTCGCGCCGGGCGTGAGCCGTTCTCAAAAATCATGAATGCTGCCGCCATGTTGCAGGCGGATGAGCAGCTCTTGGTCATCGCGCCATTCGAGCCGGTGCCGCTGTTTCAAGTCCTTGAAAAGCAAGGTTTCCGTCACACTTCGAGGCCGATGGCGAACGGCGATTGGGAAGTGAGCTTCCTGCGCCAATCCAATTCTTTGCCGCTGGACCTCGGCCGGGCAGGGGTACCTCAGGTCTCCAGCGGTGACTCTGGGTTGAGCCAAGTGAAAATGGTGCAGGTAGACGCGCGCGGACTCGAACCGCCTCAACCGATGGTAAAGATTCTCGAAACCCTCGCCGGCTTGCCCGAAGGTGCCCAGTTACAAGCCCGCACCGATCGCCGGCCCATGCACCTCTATGCACAACTCGAGGACCGTGGCTTCATCGCCGAAACCCAACCGCAACCTGACGGCAGTTTCCTGACCTATGTCCGCCGCCGCTAAATCTTCAAAAGCGAAGCCCGGTTCTGCCGTCACGCCCTTCGGCGCGCACGCGCCATCAGTGGCGTTGCCGCTGGCGTTCATTCTAACGGGTCTGCTGGCGCTTTGCGCCGGGACGGGATGGCTCGTGCTCCAACCGGAACTCCTGGCGACCTATCATTACAATCAAAACGTGATTGCGGTCACGCACCTGTTCGTCCTGGGATGGATTTGCTCAGTCGTGATGGGAGCGATGTACCAACTGGTGCCGGTGGCGTTGGAAACGAAGCTTTACAGCGAACGCCTCGCCCGTTGGCACTTTGTGTTTCATCTCGTGGGGTTCACAGGCATGGTTTGGATGTTTCGGGTCTGGAATATGAAGCAGGTCGGGCACTTTGGTTGCGTCCTGGCCTTGGGAGTGGGTCTGTTTGTCTATAATATTGCCCGGACATTGCGGCGCGTTCCCAAGTGGAATGCCACCGCCACCGCCGTTGGGGCCGCTCTGTTCTGGATCTCGTTGGCGGTGTCTGCCGGACTCTTCATTGCCGTCGCTAAGTGCAGTTACGATTCCACCGAAGGCCTGGCGGCGGCGCAGGGTGTACGGACGCTCGTAGGCGGATTGCGCTCGGTCGCGGGGTTCATGTCGCGCTTCGACGCGATTGGCGCCATGCATGCGCACGCGCATCTGGGCGGCGTAGGCTTCTTCACCATGCTCATCGTGGGCGTGTCGTACAAGCTGGTGCCCATGTTTACACTGAGCGAAATCCAAAGCAAACGACGCGCCGCTTCCAGCATTGTCCTGCTCAATATCAGCTTGGCGGGCTCATTTGTAATGCTCCTGCTGCGCAGTCCGTGGAAATTGGCATTTGTGCTATTGGGTGTTGCATCACTGGCGATTTACGGCTGGGAAATGGTGGCCATTTTGCGGGCGAGGAAACGTCGAACCCTGGATTGGGGCATAAAATACTTTCTGACGGCCATCGGTCTCCTCTTTCCCCTGTCGGCACTGGCAGTTGTGCTCTGCTGGCCCGTCCTGCCGCTCAACGTGTTCACTGGACAACTTGAAAATGTCTACGGGTTTCTTGCTTTGGTCGGAGTCGTGTCGCTGGCCATTATTGGAATGCTCTACAAGATCGTTCCTTTCCTGGTTTGGTTCAGCCGGTACAGTTCCCAAATCGGCCGAGCTCAGGTACCTTCGCTTGCAGAGCTTTATTCCACACGCGTGCAGGCGCTGGGTTATTGGACCTTGATGGCGGGCATAGGGTGGACCTGTATGGCCGCCGCCATTTCGAGTGGAGTCGGAGTGCGCTTGGGGTGCGGTTTGCTTGGCCTTGGTGTCGCTACCCTCGCTTTCAACGTGGGCCTGATGCTCACTCATTTGCTCAGGCCAAAGACCAAGCCATTTGCCTGGCCGACACCTCCAGTTCCAAACCCAGCATGAAGACCATTACCGAAGCGGCGATCCTTGAAAGCCTGCGCCAGGTCATTGACCCGGAGCTGGGCTGCAACATTGTGGATCTGGGATTGATTTACAGCGTCTCTGTCGCGGATGCTAAAATCGCTGTGGTGATGACCCTCACCACCCCTGGGTGCCCCATGCATGAAAGCATCCGCTGTGGCGCCCAGAACGCGCTGCTCAATATTGACGGCGTGGAAGCAGCCGAAGTCGAAGTAGTCTGGGATCCCCCCTGGCATCCTTCGATGATGACCGAGTTTGGCCGTAGTGCCACCGGCGTCGGGACCTTTTAACATGAACACAAATCCATTCATCATGAACACCACAACACCAAGCGAAAACCTCGTCGGTCCTGACAAAATCATGGACGTGCGTCCCATCCCTTGTTCCGTGAAACACGGATTGATCATCCGCACGTGGCTGGACCTTCCGATCGAAGATCATTTTATTCTTTTAAACGATCACGATCCCGTGCCGCTTTACTATCAGTTTGCCGCTCAATGGCCAGGCGCCTTTACGTGGGAGCCTCTTGTGAAGGGGCCCGATGAATTCCGCGTGAAAATCACGAAACTGAAATCCCTGAGCGCCCCAGTCGGCGAGGTGCCCAGCTGCTGCGGCGGTCACTAGAGTCCTCGAACTGCAAAACTTGTCGTAATCCGGTCAACTAATCTGAGTTCAACAACGTAGGCCCAAGCCAGGCCGTGCAGGTTCCTTTTCCGTGTCTTGCGTGGTTGTGGCTAGCCTTTGAAGTGATTGGTCTGAGGCTCTGCCTTGTTAGAGGTTCGGTTCAGGCAAATGCGAGGTTGTCATGTCTGTGATTTCGACTATAGCAACGGTGAGATGATGCCGCCGGTCAATCAGTTCAAACGGTTCGATGTCCGCGACTTGCTCCGTCGCGGGATCGAGCCGTTTCCTGAAATCCATCAGCGCGTGAGCAAACTCAATCCGGCTGAGGGACTCATCGTCGTCGCGCCGTTTCTGCCCTCGCCTTTGATCGAGAAATTGGCCAGCGAGGGCTTTGCTTCGAAGGTGGAGCGCGGGGCGGGTGCGGACTGGATGGTTTACTTCTGGCGTGAAACTGATTGAATCGTCGACTGCATGTCCACCGCGCTGGCTGAGTTCAAGAACATTGGAGTCATCAACACGCTTCGGAGTTGTCAGCTCTTCACCGGCCTGCCTCCTAAAGACCTGCAAGACATCGCTGAGGTAACGGTCATAAAATGTTTGGCCAAGGGGGATTACCTCTTTCATGAAGGCGACCCCGCCAGCGGGTTCTACGTCATCCAGCGCGGGTCCGTAAACGTTCACCGCGTGAATGCTGCCGGCAAGGAGCAGATCATTCATATCTTTCGCACCGGAGAGTCCTTCGCGGAAGTGGCGCTGGCTTCAGAAAAGGGCTATCCCGCCGATGCGAGCGCGCTGGAGCCAAGCCAGGTTTTGCTCGTGCAAAAAGACGGGATTCTGGCGCTGCTCCGGCGGCAACCCGAGCTCGCCTTGCGCATGCTCGGCTCGATGAGCAGCCATTTGCGCGTGCTCGTCGGCCAGCTCGAAGACCTGACCCTGAAAGACGTCGAAACCCGGCTGGCTAATTGGCTGGTTAAGCGTTGCCCAAATCCACAGAGCGAACATGCGGTGCGCATCGAACTTGCGATGACCAAACGCGTGCTGGCGGCCGAACTAGGCACCGTAAGCGAAACGTTTTCGCGGACTTTGGCGAAATTCCGCGAGCAGAAGCTGATCACAGTGAAAGGCAAGACGGTCATTGTCCTGTCTCCCACAAGGCTAAGCGCTCTGCTGCGACGGAATCTGGGAGAATAAGCGCTCGCCTAACGCGGTCTTAAGTAAGTCTGAGCTTCAAACTGTCGGTTTCAGGATCCCATCGGTGAGGATCCGACTCGCAACCTCCCCGCGCCCTTGCAGCCCTGGCCGAAGAGACCTTCTTGGGTCTTTGTGAGTCTGCTACCGTTCCGTGGAAAACCAACTGAGTTTAGCCAGGAAATGGGTGTCCCCATTGTCTCCAAAGAATCGTTGCCGACGGGCCATCCTTCGTTTAATTTATATCGTGATGCGATATAATGTCCGCTCCTCGGGAAAACAGGGACGGGAGTTGCCTCGCTCATGCACGGGCAACCTTGTCGCGTCAAAGGCGAACTGGCGGAGTTTAAAAAGTTAAACCTGGTTTTTATGGCACACATCTATAGCAACATCGTCGAAACCGTCGGGCGCACCCCGCTTGTCCGATTGAACAAGGTTGCCGCGGGAACTGGAGCTGAGGTGCTCTTGAAGTGCGAGTTTTTCAACCCGCTCGGCAGCGTCAAGGACCGGATCGGGATGGCGATGATTGAGGACGCTGAGCGGCGCGGGATCCTGAAGAAGGATTCCGTGATTATCGAGGCCACCAGCGGCAATACCGGCATTGCCCTGGCCTTTGTCGCCGCGGCCAAAGGTTACCGGCTTACCTTGACCATGCCCGAGACCATGTCGCTGGAACGGCGCACGCTTCTGGCAATGCTGGGTGCGAAGCTAGTGCTCACTCCGGGTGCCGAGGGCATGAAGGGCGCGATTACCAAAGCGGAGCAGTTAGCCAAGGAAATACCAAACTCCTGGATTCCCCAGCAGTTCGACAACCCGGCCAACCCAGCCATTCACCAAAAGACCACCGCTGAAGAGATTTGGGCCGATACGGATGGCAAAGTGGACATTCTCCTTTCGGGCGTGGGTACTGGCGGCACGATTACGGGCTGTGTCGAGGTCATCAAAGCGCGCAAACCATCGTTCGAGGCCATCGCGGTGGAACCGAAAGATTCGCCGGTGATTTCACAAACACTAGCCGGCCAACCTCTCAAGCCCGGCCCTCACAAGATTCAAGGGCTCGGAGGCGGATTTATCCCGAAGAACCTGCATTTGAAAGACTCCAAAGGCCGCCCGCAGATTGTCGAGTGCATTCAAGTAACGAACGATGATGCCTTCGCGATGGCGCGCCGGCTGGCCAAAGAAGAGGGCATCCTCGCGGGCATCTCCTCGGGGGCGAATGTTTGGGCGGCGCTCGAAGTGGCCAGGCGTCCGGCGAACAAAGGTAAGATGATCGTGACTGTAGCTTGCTCGACCGGGGAGCGCTATTTAAGCACTGCGCTCGCCGCCGAAGCCCGTGCGGAAGTCGGTGGCTGAGGCAATCACGTTTGGGAAACGATTGCACTTTTGCGGGCATAACCTCCTCGAGAGGCGATTTCGTTTCGGCCATTGAAGGTATCGCCCCCCAACGTGTTCATTTGCTTTTCGGCAACGGAGACTTTTTTCAGCCGGCATTCACCGATCGGAAGCTCGCGTCGGAACAAAACCGTTGTTTTCGTAGGTTAAGGTCTTACAAGCGCCCCATAGAGCGCTTGAATTCCAGGCGGATGCAGGAGCAGTCCGCGATTTCGTCAAATACTCTTTCCTGGAAAATCGCAATGGGGAGTTGACGCGCATATATGTCTGCTAATCTGGAGGGATGTCAAAGGAAAGCCACGCTTCAAAGCGCACCTTCTGTGGCGGTTCACCAGGGATATCTCAGATGCCGAATCCCACGCTAAGCGAACGCGCCGCGCCAAAGAGTCGCCTGCGCTACCGGGTGGCATTGACAAGCTTGGTAATTGCCCTGGCGAGCGGATTGCTGCATGCCCAAGCTCCGGCGCCGAGATTGCAAGTGACTGCCAGCGCTGAGTCGAATGTTCTTCTTCGGATCAGCAGCCAGCCCGGCTTGTTTTACACCGTGCAGCGCTCTGCGGATCTTGGAAACTGGTCCGCCGTCACAACTCTCTTTGCCGCTTCAGATGTGCTGACATGGACCAGTTCCTTGGCTGCCATGACTGGCGGAGGATTTTTCCGAGCCAAAGTTAACTCTCCGAACCGGGCTGTGGTGGCCAACTACAAAGGCTGGACCAATGCCGTGCTGCTCAACAACGGGTTGGTTGAGGCCGTGATCATCCCCAACGCGGGGCGGGTTCTCCAGTTTCGGTTTCTTGGCGCTACCAATGGACCAATCTGGGAGAATCTCACGATGTCTGGCCAGACGGCCACGCCCTTAAGTTGGAATACGGAAGGCTCGTTCGGCGGCGACAAGGCCTGGCCCTCGCCGCAATCGGCTTGGGGATGGCCGCCGCCAGCCGGTTTCGATGGCTCGCCCGATCAAGTCGAGATCACCAACGGCGTCGTCACGCTGACCACTCCCGTCGATAGTGCCTATAAGATCCGTACGACTCGAACCATCGAGCTCGCCTTTAACGAACCGGTCATGAGGATCACCACCGTTTTTGATAGAGTAGCGGCGACGGCCTTGACCAATAACGAACTTGGAATCTGGATCATTACCCAGGCGCAGGATCCGGTGCGATGTTTTGTTCCTGTGCGTTCGAACTCGGTGTTTGCGGCTGGTTATCTTCAACTCGGCAGTGGCCTGCCCGCCCAATTCCAGAACACCAACGGCCTGATCTCATTTGGCCGCGATTCAGCCGCCAGCCATAAACTGGGGTTCGAAGCTGACTCTATGGTCTGGGTAGGAACAAACCTTTCGTTGCGGATCGATGCGCCTCGTGTTGCGGGTTTGCCTATCGCGTCGTATCCTGATGGAGGCTGCAGCACGGAGGTTTACACCAACCCAGGGACGAACGCCCCTTATGTCGAGTTGGAATGTTTGGCGCCGCTTTTCCTGCTGCCGGTTGGGGCTCAGATGCAGTGCGTGTCCACCTATACCCTCTTCAATCGCTCTGAAAGCGATCCCGAGGCGGAAGCCCGAAAGATTTTGAATTTGCCAAATTGAACAATTGGACTGCTTCTGCCCGCCAGCCTTATGAGTTGCTCCTGAGACGAGGTTGCCGCGTCATCGTGTCTCCCCGTAGATAGTCGTGTATGGGTTGGAGCCTCGCGCTCCATTAAATCGTGAGGAGTTCTTTGTTCCTCGGTTTGAGCTGCCATTTGAAAAGATTGTTTTCAACAACATGCACGTTGAATCCGAACATCCGAATGAACAGAACTTCAGATTTCTGGTCTTCGCACACATTCCTTCAACCGTGGAAAACTGTCGTTCACATCAAATGGGTCGCTTTCAACGAGCCTTGTTTCGAACTGATGAAAAGAGCGCCACGCCATCCGTGCCGCCTTTTTCATTGAACATCCAGTTCCACGGTAAAAGCGCCAATAATGCACCAGTTTGGTCAACCTTGTTCCAAAGCCGGCAGTTTCAACATTTACCGTGAGGCGAACTTTCCAACTAAGGCCATTTGTCGGCGCAATCAAGCGGAACTCGTGTCGAGCTTTTGTTGGGTCCATCAGGGGCCACTCCGAGGAGGCTGCCCAGATGTCCACTTTATGAAACCACACGCCTTTTGGTTTTTGGGTATCAAATGTGTGGAAAGCTGTGTCTGAATTGACTGGAACAAGATAGGAAAGCGCGGGCTTTTCGAACCGTCCGTTCCCATAGGTATCCTCCAAAAGCTTAACGTCGGCGATTTCGATTCGTGCCCCGCCAGCCCCGACCACCCGAAAAAATACAACTTGTCTTCCCTGTTCGACCGCTGTGCGAACTGTTTTGAGCTGAAGCGGGCGGCGGCTTGAACTAACCTGCCAAAGGGCACCCCCGCACACCGACAGGGCGCACAACGCAGCAACAAGGAAGCAGGTCAACCGGGGCACGAGATTTCGACATAGAGCCTAATAAGGTGTTCAATGCATGCTCTGAGAGCTGGTGGCAATGTTCAGTTTATGACAAGCGAATTCTCGCGCAAATTGTACCGACACCTTTGAAAAAAGGGACAAAAAATTGGCTCCATCCCGATGCATCGGGAGAACCCACAACCCCACGGTTAATCCCGACCTGTCGGGACTCTGCCATTGAGCAGGTGCTCACGAATCCAGCGGGAAGACTTCATCGATTTGATTTCACGTTCTCTGCTGACGGCAGAAGAGGGGGTGGCATGCTGCTCAGACCAGACAAGCTCCCAAGGGCCCTTCTTACGTGTGAATTTCCCCGCTGTTTTGTCGGTTCGGTTGTGATTGGCCAGACGAATTTCGAGATCGTCGGTTTGCCCAACATAGAGCTTGCCTGCCGAATTCTCGAGAACGTAAACCCAAAACATAACCACCCTGCTTCCCAAAAAAAATGGCTCCAGAGGTAGGGCTCGAACCTACAACCCCACGGTTAACAGCCGCGTGCTCTACCATTGAGCTACTCTGGAACCCAAATTGTGCCTAATTTTCAATCGGTTAATCCCGATTGCATCGGGACTCTACCATTGAGCTACTCTGGAACTCGGGTTTTGCCGAGTTTCCCACCGGTTGGTCCGGGTTCATCGGGACGTCACCATTGAGCCACTCTTGAGCCCAAAGGGATGCGCAATTTACAGGGGGGGGAAATGACCGTCAAACGGATTCTCCCGCGAGTGCTCGAAAAGACTCGAAAAGCTATCGAAAATGTCTTGGTGTATAAAAAGCGCCCGTCAGGACATGACCAGCGTTCCCACCTTTTCGCCCATGACGACACGTTTAAGGTTGTGCGGCCGGAACAGGTCAAAAACGATAATCGGCATCTTGTTATCCATGCAGAGCGAGAAAGCTGTCGAGTCCATGACTTTCAATTGGCGTTGGAGCGCCTCAAGGTAAGTAATTTGCGAGAAACGTTTGGCTTTCGGGTTCTGCTTGGGATCGCTGTCGTAAATGCCGTCCACTTTCGTCGCCTTGAGGATGACCTCCGCCCCGATTTCATTGGCGCGCAACGCAGCGGCGGTGTCGGTTGAAAAATAAGGGTTGCCCGTGCCACCGCCGAAAATGACAATTCTGCCCTTTTCCAGGTGCCGCACGGCCCGGCGCC
>DASRFK010000298.1:0-17993 GCA_035651635.1 Verrucomicrobiia bacterium
ATCAAGATTAGCGGCCGGGCTAATTTCTCCTCCAGCGTCGACTTCAAAACTGTGGTCCAGGAATTATGCCAGAGGGGCTGCGCTTATTTTGTGCTGGATCTCTCCGAGTGCACTTTGATGGATAGCACATTTTTGGGCGTCCTCGCCGGCTTCGGTTTGCAAGGCAAATCCGGCAAGTGTGGCCAGACAAGCGTGGTTCTGGAGCTGCTAAACCCAAACGAGCGGGTCACCGAGTTGCTCGAGAGTTTAGGCGTGCTCCAATTGTTCAAACTGACCCACGGGCCGCTGCAATTACCCCAAACGGCCGCCGCCCAAGCCGTTGCCGGGGCTTGCCCCACCAAGGAAGATGTCCGGCGTGCCTGTCTCGAAGCGCACGAGACCCTCATGCAGATCAACCCTGCAAACGCTTCCAAATTCAAGGAAGTCGCCGCGTTCCTGTCTGAGGATTTGAAAAAGGCCCGCCCTGGCCTTTGACCTCACCCGTAGGGCCTCAGGTTCCATTCTTCGACCAGGTCCTTCGAAATTTCACCGAGGAATCGAGACGGGTGTTGCGCCAGGTCGCCGCCCGCGCCATATCCCGCGCGCACGAGCGGATAACTCAGATACAGCTCGTTGCGCGCTCGGGTGATCGCCACGTAGAAAAGCCGGCGCTCCTCTTCCTCTCCATCGGGCGTTTCCAGCGATCGATTTGAAGGAAACAGCCCTTCGCATAGCATAATGATAAACACCACGTCGAACTCGAGACCTTTGGCCTGGTGAATCGTCGAGAGGCGCATCTGTTCATCATCGCTGCCCCGCGGTTGTTCATCCTCAGCTTCCACATTGGTGAGCAGAGCCAATTGCGTCAGGAACTCGTCGATCGTGGCGAACTGGCGCGCAAAAACGCTTAATTGTTGGAGATCGTCAAGTCGCGACCGAAAGTTCGCGTAGTTTTCCTCCAAGTAATCGTTGTAGCCCGCTTCGAGTACCAGTCGGATCATTTTTGAAGCATCATTGCGCACCTCTTTCCCTTCGAGTTGAGCTATGGTTGCCACAAACTGTGCCCAGGCTACCGCCGCCTTCTTGGGAACGATTTGGGCACAGCGCTGCAACCGGTGCGCGCATCCTTCGCCGGCGCTCCCCGCCCTCGGCTCGGCCGATGCTCCTTCCTCTTTTGGGGCAACGTCCGCAGTCTGACTTGCTCCCACGGTCGAACTATAATGTTTCCACAGTTTGTCTGCTCCCTTGCCTCCGATTCCGGGAAGCAGCTGCGCCAGCCGCTTGAAAGCAAGTTCGTCCCGAGGATTGATGACCAGCTTGAGGTACGCAGTGACGTCCTTGATGTGAGCCTGCTCGAAAAAGCGGATGCCGCTGGTAATTGTAAACGGGATGTTATGCCGCGTCAGTTCCAATTGTAGCTCCAGGGCGTGGAAGTGCGAGCGGTACAACACCGCCATTCGGTTGAGTTCCACCCCCTCCTCGCGCAGTTCCAGGACACGTTGCGCCACAAATCTCGCCTGTTGCGAAGCATCCAAGCAAACTACCAGCCCCGGTCGTGACCCGGCCTGGCGCGCCGGTTCCAATTGTTTGCTGAATTGATGCACGTTCGCCTGGATGGCGGCATTCGCCAGGTTCAAAATTTCCGGCGTGCTCCGATAATTGGTTTCGATCTTATAAATTTTGGTGTTGGGGTAGCGCTCCGGAAATTTCAGGATATTTTGGAAATTAGCCCCGCGCCAGGCGTAGATGCTCTGGGCGTCGTCGCCGACGACCATCACGTTCCGGTGCCGGGCGGCCAGCAAATCGATCAAATCGCTTTGGAGGCGATTGGTGTCCTGGTATTCATCGACCAGGATGAATTGAAATCGGCGTTGATAGAGTTCGCAAACCTCGGCTTGTTCTTGCAGCAGCCGCAGCCAAAGTACGAGCAGGTCATCGAAGTCCATCGCGTTGCTCTCCTTTTTCCGCTCGCCGTACCGCCGCTCAATCCCCTCCATTGGTTCAACGAGCGCCTCGAAATGGCCGTACTGCTCAATTACGATCGACTTCAGGCTTTTGTGGGTATTGACCGACAGCGAGAAGATTTCCCCCAGCACTTCCGCCTTGGGAAATCGTGTCGCTTTGATATCGATATTCGATTCGGCGATACAGGTGGCAATCAGGTGTTTGCTGTCTTCGCGATCCAAAATGGTGAAATCTCGCTGGTATCCCAGAAGGGGGGCGTGTTTTCGGAGCACTCGGGTGCCGATCGAATGGAAAGTTCCGCCCCACAGGGAGGTCAGTTCCTGGCCAACCAGGTCCGCAACGCGGCGCATCATCTCCTTGGCGGCTTTATTGGTGAAAGTGAGCAGGAGAATTCGATCCGGAGGAATGCCTTGTTCGAGCAGATAGGCCACGCGATAAGTCAGCGTGCGTGTTTTGCCGGAGCCCGCTCCCGCGATGACCAGGCAAGGTCCGGGCGGCGCCGTCACCGCGGCAAACTGTTGCTCGTTCAACTCGTGCGCATAGTCGATCTGTAGCTGGACCTGCTCGGCTGGCGGACGCAAGACGTACTCACGAGACATGTGGGTTCCTTCCGGACAAAGGCCGAGCTTTCACCCCGCTCGCGGGCTAACAACGTCCGGCAACCGGCGTTCCCTGATTACGGGTGCGGATCCGCTCCATGTTTGCCTCGATTCGGTTAATATACTCGTTCGGACCATCCGGGTAAGGATCGTTGAGAAAACGCCAGAGGCCAAGCAATTCCTGGTCGAGCTTGGCACGAATCGACTGTTGCCAGAACCCCGGAGTTCTCAGCACCAGATCCTGCGGACCGGTGAAGCTCGACACAAAATGCTCGCGATCGCCGCTATAAGCGGCAGCTTCGGCGAACTCCATATAAAGCACCGGCAACTTGTCCACATAATCTTCCGCCGCCATTTGCCCCAACAAATCAGCCGTTGCCAGACCGTAACCGGTAATACGCTCTGCCTCGGTTGCGAAGGGCAGAGAAGGGAGATTTGCGTTAAGCCCGGTGCAACGAATCATGTTTTGCACCGCCAGAATGTCGCGCCCGGCGTAACTTTTTTCCTTCAGCAACCGGCCGGCGAACTCGGCGCTGCGCGCTACGTGCGTGATGGTGTACTTCGCCCCAGTGCCCGCTGGATCATCCTGTCGTTTCAGATAGCCGGTGTCGTGAAACAGAATTGCCAGCAACCCCAGCCGAAATTCACGCTCCGATATTTTCGGGCCGACGCCAGCCTTGGCCCGCCCGCGCAGCAGTCGAACCATGCAGAGGGTGCCTTGCATGGTGTGTTCCAGATCGTGGTAACGCGCGTCCACCGCCTGGTAACCGGCATGGCTGCCGGTAAAACATTCGACGGTCCAGGCAAAGGCCTGCCCTACAAAAGTCGAGACGCCATCCGGATACAGCGCCAAATAGGTGGCTTGCGCTTCCCGTTCAACAGCCTTCGGATCTTTCGTCGCCACCCGCGGGTACATGACTCCCAGAGCTTAGCGTTGACCGCTGGCTTTTGCACGTCGTTTTCGAGGGCAAACGCATCTAAATCCCTTGAAAAGAGGCCCTGAGGTAGATGACATCTCGCTGCGATGTCCCCGCCCGCGTTTAGCGGGCGGAACGAATGCGAGAGGAGTCACCCTTCACATCCAACGTTGCGCGGCACGGACGGCGCAGCGCGCCAGCCCTACCGCCAGAATTAGATGCGTTTGGCCTGCGTCGTTTTCGAGGTTGGCGAGATTGGAAGTCTTAACTTTAGCGTGTGTTTCAGAACACCGGCTTGGGGGTGGCTGCCTGAGTTTGGAGTCCCGCCTTTAGGCGGTTTCGACGCCGGGCCGCCTAAAGGCGGAACTCCAAACCCTTGGGTACCCTTAGGTTTGAGAGTCCCGGTTGCCCGGCACCGGGAATGGATGTATCTTGAGTTGGGTAAGGAGATGACAGTGCCTCGCCGCTTTGACTGCTGAAATTCCGTTTCGTCGTGAATTCAACCATGAGAGAGCGGCCGGGCAAAAGGGCGGCCTGAGGCGAGCCACGTGGCATTTCCACAACCATTAAGGACATCTATGAACTGTCTAAGACGAATTAAAACGATTGCGCAATTGGGGCTGTGCCTGCTGGGCGCTGGAATGCTTGCTGGCTGTGCGGACGGTTATTATGGCGCTGCCGCCCCTGGCTGGTCAGCCGACGTGAACGGGTACTATGGCCCCGACGCTTATTCCAGCCCGGACTACTTCGGTTACTATGACCCGGGCTATTATGGGTATTACGGGGGTGCCTGGGCTCCGGGCTTTTACGATTACGACCATCACTTCTATCACGGATATCACCGTGACTTCGACCGTGGTCACGGTTTTGACCATCATGGGTTTGCCGGCCGCGGGGACTTTGGTCGCGGCCATGCAACATTCGGTGGCCGAGGTGGATTCGCCCGCTGCGGTACCGCGCACGGGGGCTTTGCTCGAGGAGGTGGCGGGGGACACGGAAGCGGCGGGCATTCGGGCGGCAGGGGTTCAGGAAGATAACAGTCGCCTGCGGGCGCCCAACGCGGTGGGCCGCCCCTTCGCCTGCGTTTGGGCTACGCTTTGGCCACGGCGCGATGATTCAAATCCCGGGCCACGGTGACTGGCGCGGACCGCTCCTTACGGGAGGCGTTTGGGCTTTTATTCGCCAGCGCCCGTGCTACCTTGGCTGGGAATGTCAACCGAAGCTCCCAGCGCACCCCAGAAAGTTAACCTCCGGCGACCCGACATTATGGCCGCCGTCCAGGCGCAAGTGCTTTCACATTATCGTAGCGAATTGGTCGAGCAAATTCGCGCCAATGGGCACGTCTTGGCCGCCGCCGATTTAACGGTCAAGTTAGCCAAGGAGTTCGGGTTCTGCTACGGCGTCGAGCGTGCCATCGACTTGGCCTACGCCGCGCGGCGGGCTTACCCGGAGCGCCGGATTTTTCTGCTGGGCGAAATCATCCACAATCCTGAAGTCAACGACCAGATTCGCCGGATGGGCATTGTCACCATCGCGGGGAAACCCAAGGACGAGGAGATAAATCAGTTGCGTCCGGAAGATATCGTCATCATCCCCGCCTTCGGGACCGAAGTGGCCACGCGGAAGAAACTCGAAGAGAAAGGCTGCTTGTTTGTTGATACTACTTGCGGCGACGTGATGAGTGTCTGGAAGCGCGTGCGTCAGTATTCAAAGGACGCGGTCACCAGCATCATCCACGGCAAAGCCTGGCACGAAGAGACCATGGCCACCAGTTCACAGGCCCGCGCCAGTGGTAACGGCCATTATCTGGTGGTTTTTACCCTCGCCGAAACCGATTACGTCTGTAACTACATCATTCACGGCGGGAACAAAGCCGAGTTCCTCGCCAAATTCAAAGGTGCCTATTCCGAAGGTTTCGATCCCGACGTTCATTTGCAGGCCATCGGCGTGGCCAACCAAACCACGATGTTGCGGGGCGAAACCGAAGAGGTCCAACGCCGGCTCAAGGCGGTCATGAGCCAAAAGTACGGCGAGGCCGAGCTCGCCAGGCACTTCCGATTTTTTGACACAATTTGTGGCGCAACACAGGACCGCCAGGATGCGCTCGAAAAGCTCCTGCGCAACCCCCTCGACCTGTTGCTGGTCATCGGCGGCTACAACTCTTCCAACACGTCGCACCTGGCGGAAATGGGTGAATCCAAGCTTCCCACCTACTTCATCAAGAACGCCGCCAAAATGGAGTCGGACAGTCTAATCCATCATTACGACCAGCACCGACACGAGGAAGTTGCCACCAGAGATTGGCTGCCCAAGGGCAAAGTAACCGTGGGCATCACAGCCGGGGCCTCGTGTCCCAACAATTTAATCGAAGACGCTATCCGGCGCTTGTTCGAGTTGCGCGGCATCTCGGTGCAACAGGTGCTCCGGGCCAACGGCTAAGGGACTGGTCGGCTGAGCACGTGCGCTCATCGATGAAACCCTGGCTCCGCAACCGGATGTGGCGCCTAAATCCGAAGCCCGAGGGCCGAAGGCCGAAAGAAACCCGAAACCCGAAGTCCGAATTACCGAACCGCCGCAAAGGAACGCAAGGAACGCAAAATAACTCTGTCAAATCTTTGCGCTCTTTGTGTTCCTTTGCGGCAATTCTCTTGTTCGGATTTTGGATTTCGGCCTTCTTTCGGCCTTCGGCTTTCGGCCTTCGGCGTTAACCTGCCCATGCCTCGCACGCGAGAAGAGTTGGAACAACTTGAGCGCCAGAGCCTTGCCTCTTACGCTCAATTGAGCGGCGACTCGCGTGGCCGCAAATACCGCGAAGAGCCGCCCGAGTGGCGGACGCACTTTCAACGTGATCGCGATCGCGTCATTCATTCCAGGGCCTTTCGCCGCTTGGAATACAAAACCCAGGTCTTTCTCAATGGAACAGGCGATCATTTTCGCACCCGCCTAACCCATACCATGGAAGTGGCCGGCATTTCCCGCAATATCGCCCGGGCGCTCAAGTTGAATGAGGATTTGGGCGAAACGATTGCCCTGGCCCACGATCTGGGCCACTCGCCCTTCGGGCATAAAGGCGAAGCCGTACTGGATCGATTGATGAAACAGGAGGGCGGGTTCGAGCACAATCGCCAGAGCCTGCGGATTGTGGAAGAGCTCGAACAAAAATATCCCCTCTTCCCAGGTCTGAACCTGACCTGGGAAGTCCGCGAAGGTTTGAGCAAACATCACACCGCCTACGACAATCCCAGGCAGCGGCGGGAATTTCATCTGGCATCTCCTTCCCTCGAGGCACAGGTCGCCAACCTGGCCGACGAGATTGCCTACTACAGCCACGACCTGGATGACGGGCTGGATTCAGGGTTGCTTTCGGAAAAGCAGCTTCGGGCGCAGGTGCGCCTGTGGCACCAGGCGGCCAAGACTGTCGAGGTTCAGTATGGCAAGCTGCCCGACGAATGCCGCCGCTATTTCATCATCCGTTGCATTACTGATTTGCAGGTCAAGGACGTGGTCACTACTACCGAGAATTTGATCCGCGAGGCCAAGATTTCAACCGCCGATGACGCGCGTTCGCACCCGCGGGCGCTGGTCCATTACAGCGTGGAGCGCGGTCAATTGAACACGGAGCTATGCCAATTCCTATATCAGAATCTGTACGATAATCCGGCGGTAAATGAACCGCATTTTCGCGCCCGGCTGGTGCTCGAAGCTCTCTTTCAGCATTATCTTGCCAACCACCAGGAGATTGGAAGTCAGGCGCGCAAGCAGGCGCGGCGGAACGGCTGGCCGCGCGCGGTTTGCGATTATCTCGCCGGCATGACCGACCGCTACGCCCTGCTGGATCACCAGCGCCTGGTCCAGGCCGGACGCCTTACCGCTCCACCTTCGGCACCAGGACCACTTTCCCGTCCGACACCCGGATCTCCTGCAGGTGGCTGAGGGCGATGGACGCGCGCGTGTTGTTGCTGAGATTTGCCGCGAGGTTTTGCGACCGGATTTTGTCCATGTAAACACCCGGCAAGGGTTTGCCTTTGACCTCCAGCGATTCGGCCCGGACGAGCAAACCTCCATTTTGCAAGGCGACTTCAAAAATACCGCTCCCATTGAGGTAACGTCCGCGAAAAATCGGCAACCCAAGTTCATCCAGCGGGAAGCTCAACTGTCCTTTCAGCCGGTCGCCTTCAATCGTCACGTAAACCTTGCCTTTAGCCTGCGCCAGATTCGGATCCGATTCGATCATTGCATTGATTTCATCCGAATTAAGGACCAGCGGTTCGGTCGGGCGTCCGGATCGGAGCGCATCCTGGAAATCCTCGATGCGCTGCTTCACTCGCTCGATTTCAGCCGGGGTCATTTGCACGGCTGGCAGCGAGGTCGTGTGCGTGTCGGTGTAAAAGTTGAGCATGCGTTTGAGCTGGTACAGGCCGAGCAGGAAAGCAATTAGAATCGCCAGCAAACAGGCCGTCCCGCTCAAGCAACCGTAGAACAGGCAGCCTCGGCGCGGTTTGGCCGGAGCTTGCTCGCTCATTTTGTCCATTTGCGCAGGTGCGGCTTGGGACGCAGTGGAGGTGGAACCGGGATTTTAGGAGGGGCGCCGCTGGGCTGAGCGATCTTGATTCCGGCGGCGGAGGGGACGCGCCGCTCAAATTCGCTTTCAATAATCGAGGCCACATCGCCGATCTTGCTGTGAGGCAATTTGACGTCCCCCAGGCTGAAACCGGCTGGCAACGGAGTCTTGGCCGCCCGGTCTTGTGTGCTGGACGCCCCGGCCGCGGAAGCAATCCGGTTGGCGATTTCCTCCGCGATAGTCCCGGCCAGCTCCCCGATTTTTGTTTCGGGGAATTTCATCTCTCCCAGGTTAAAACCTGTCAACGGTTGGAGAGCGTCAATGGTTTGGCCGGCGGTTTGAACCAGTTGGGTCCAGGCCGATGGTCGCGCTCCCAGAGTTTCATAGCCATTGACCAGCCATTCGAGCTTTCCGGTCTCAATATCGATCAGCAAACCTTGCACCGGCACTTTCGGGCCGATCAACGGACTGCTGCGGGCGATCTCCACGGCTTTAATGACGTTTTGCCGATCACTGCTGAAAATGCCAAAATACTCGTTGAGATTATCCGGCAGCATATGCCGCTCGATCCCGAGCGCCCGGAACCGGTCCAGCAACTGCATGGCCGTCGTCTTGCCCACTTGGCAATCGGTGTGGCCGATGATGACGATTTCTTTTCCGCCTTTCACCGCGCAGGCCAGGGCCAGCGAGCGCATGGTGCTGCTCATCGCGCCGGTAATGATGTTTCCCGCGTTGCGCAACCAAATGAATTGTTCGGCCGGAACCCCTAAGGCCTGCGGCAAGAGCGCGTTGAGCCGGGCATCGACACAGGTCAACGCGATTAGGGGCAGCTCGTCCTGAAAATCGGCCGGATGCAAGCCCGCGTGCGAATCGCCGGCCAACGCCTGGTGATTGGCCTGGATCATCTCTTCAAACAATCGTTTCGCCATAGTTCACCCCCCTCGGTAAGCGAACCTAACCCGCCACTGCCGCGGCGCCTTTCGGCCGGCCGATGAAGAAATACAGGATGCAGCCGATGAGCGGCAGAAAGATAATCACGAGCACCCAGGCGATCTTTTCGCCGTCACCCAGGCCTTTATTGGTGATGGCATGCACTAGCATCCAGATCCAGAAGACGGTCCCCGCCAGGCCAATGGCCGCGCTAATCAGGATAAAAAACAGCCCAATAACTCCGCCAATGATGGAAGCGGTCATAGCTTTTCCTTGGATTTAACGTCGGTAATAGTAGGGGTGGGTGAGAGCCCGCCCCGCAAGCTGGGCACTTGTTCCAGCAGTTTCTCCAGTTTGATTCCAGTCAGGCTCTCGATCACCGGTGGCAGTTGCGCCACGATCTGTGTCACGTCCCCCGTGAGCTTGCTGGCGCCGCCGCCGTTAAGGCCGTTGCCGGAATTGATGATCACCATTTTTTCCATCTTGGACAGCGGTTCGCTAATCTTGCCCGCGATGTCAGGCAGGATCCGAATAATCATCTCGACCACTGCCGCCTCGTTGTATTGCTTGAAACTGTCGGCTTTCATCCGCATCGCTTCGGCGGTCGCTTTTCCTTGGGCTTCGATAATGGCGGCTTCGGCCAAACCGCGCGCCTTGTTGGCTTCAGCTTCAGCCATACCCGTGGCCTTGGCTACATCGGCATTGGCAAAACCAGTTGCCTTGGTGGCTGCGGCAGCTCCGCCGGCTTCGGCTTCCAACTGGAATTTACGAGCGTTGGCCAGGGTCTCGACTTTGTACCGCTCGGCGTCGGCTGGCTTCTGCACGTTGGCTTCCAACTCGCGTTGTTTGCGCAAAATTTCCTGCTGCTGCAGTTCAATCTGCTTCTGTTTTTCGATGATGCTGACCTGGACTTCTTCGGCTTTGACCAACTGTCCGGTCTTGTACTTCTGCAAGTCGTAAGCCAGGTCGGCTTCGGCTTTTTTCTGGTTCACCGTGGCCTGGTACTGGGCCACGTTGCTTTGGTAATCGCGCTGCGCTTCGGCGATTTTTGTGTCGGCGAGGAATTTGGCTTCCTGGCCGGCCTGCGTCGCTTGCGCGGAGCGGATCATCGAATCGCGGTCGGCTTCCGCCTGGGCAATCACGGCGTCGCGTTTGACCTGCGCGATGCGAGGTTTGCCCAAGGCCTCGAGGTAGCCCTGGCCATCCCGAATATCACGAATGGTAAAGCTGACGATTCCCAGGCCCATGTTGGCCATGTCACCGGCCGCGACTTCCTGCACCTTCGAAGCAAAGGCGTCACGGTTTTGGTAAATGTCTTCCACCGTCATTGTGCCTAAAATGGCGCGCAGATGACCTTCCATGGTTTGAGTGGCCACATTCTTAATCTCATCGGTGGTCTTGCTCAGAAACTGTTCGGCCGCCGTCGAGATGGATACGTCGTCGCCCTTTACCTTAATCTGAGCTACTCCGTCTACGCGCACCGGCACGCCTTTGCTGGTGTACACCTCGGGGGTCTGGACGTCGATCGTCAGCAGTTCCAGCGAGAGGATGTCCACCTTTTCAAAGACGGGCAGGACGAAAACACCGCCGCCTTTGCGGATCTTGAAGCCGACCTCGCGCGTGGTGCCGTCAGGATCGATGACGCGATGCTTGCGGCCGGAAATGACCAACACCTGGTTTGGGCCCACCTTCATGTAGCGGTTGGCCCAAATGGCGACAAAGGTAAAAAATACGAACAGAACGGCGCCTACTGCCCCAATGACCGCTGGGGTGGTGAGTTCGGCAATGATAATTGGAATCTTCATAACTTTCAGGTTTTGGAGTGCTCTCCTCAGTTCAAAATCTCAACGTAGTATTGTGTTCCAACCACCCGGGTAATACGGACGGGCTTGCCTGCGGCAACCGGCGTGCCCGTTTCGGTGCGCGCCGGGGCGGTGTAACGCGAGCCACCTTGGACGTAAGCTATTTCACCAACACCGTTGGCGGGGATGGGGGTAATAATTGAGGCGGTTTGGCCAGCGAGCGAGGCGACGTGCGATTCGCTCGAACTCTGGGTTTTGCTGAACATCCAGTTGAACAGCACCAGTGCCAGAAAGGCAATCACCCCGCCGGCCAGCGCAGAGATAGGCGCGCTAACCCACACGCTTCGGGTGCTCTCCAGATGGCTTAAAACCAGGCCGCAAGCTCCAAACGCTGTGATGAAGCAGGCCAGTACGGTAGGGCTGAAAAACGAAATTCCGGGCACTCCACTATGATCGTATCCGGCTTCGGCATGACCACCCGTTCCGACGTCTCCCCCGTCATGTCCCCCGAAGAGATGCCCGGCGAAGGCACTGATGATTGCGAAGAGCAGGCCGAGAGCCAGGCAAGCGGTATAGATTATCATAGGCGCCTCTTTTAAGTCATGCCTCGGATGTTACCCTGTCGTGTCCACGGGCAGTCAAGCACAATGGTGATCGCTTGACGAAGCTGGGGTGCACCCTGGCCAGCAATCACACTTAAGCCGAGGGTGCACCCGTGGCCGCGTTGCGCCTGCAGCGCGCCACTTCGCTGCGCGAACTGCGCCAACCCGCGTCCGCGCGACCCCGCTTCCTTCACCCATCCGGACCGTTCCCTGCGGTCCTGGGGCTGACCCACCGTCGTTGTAGCGGGGCCATTCATCTGAACGTTCCAATTGAACACCGGCTCCTTGAACTTTGCAGTTATAAGATCGCCCATCGTTTGTAGACGATTTGGATTTGGCGTGTTTCGGGGTTCGGTTTGGGTAGCATGGCGCGGTGCTGCCATTGCTCAAACAGGTTCAGAGCTCGATTGGCGCTCGGCGACTGCTTTCTCGCGGCCAACGGGTTTTAGTCGCTGTTTCGGGAGGAGCGGACTCAATGGTATTGCTGCACCTGTTGACCGAGTTGGCGCAGGAGCATCGTTGGAAAATTACTGTGGCTCACTTGAACCACCGGCTCCGCGGCTCCAGCAGCCTTGCCGATGAGCGCCTGGTCCGCCGAACGGCGCGACAACTAAAATTGCCGGCGGTGATCTCGCGCGTTGACGTGCGCGGCTATGCCCGTAAACACAAGCTGTCGATCGAAATGGCCGCGCGCCAGTTGCGTCACGAATTCCTGGCGCAGGCAGCCCGCCAAAGGCGTATCTCGCGCATCGCGCTGGCTCATCACCTGGACGACCAGGTCGAGCTGTTTTTCCTGCGGCTCTTTCGAGGCTCCGGCATCCAGGGACTCGCGGGAATGAAATGGCGCAATCCTTCGCCAGCCCAGCGAGCTATCGACCTCGTTCGCCCGCTGCTGGACATCTCCAAAACAGACTTACACCAGTACGCCGCCGAGCGCGGAATCGTTTTCCGGCACGACGCCAGCAACGCCGATCTCGACATCCAAAGAAATCGCATTCGCCTTGAGCTGGTGCCCTTGCTGGAACGAAAATATCAACCCGATTTACGCGGCAAAGTCGCGAGACTCATGGACATGCTGAGCGCGGAGTCGGCGTTTGTCGATTCCGTGGCCCGAGCATGGCTGGCGGCCCGCAGCATTAAAGTGGCGAAGCCTGAGCCGCCAATGGAGCTTGAAGACGGGCGCTCCGGGCCTAATCGACACCTCCTGGGACTCGAGCCATTTGGCAGCCTTTCCTTCGACACGTTGCCTTTAGCAGTCCAGCGGCGCTGCCTCCAGCAGCAGGTCATCCAACTGCGCGTGCAACCCTCCTTCGAGTTGGTTGAGCGGCTACGCCTCCAGCCCCGAAAACCCATCGCTGCGACCTGCTTGGCCCCACTCGATCAAGGTGCTGCCAATCCCGACGCCGCGTTCACGGCGACATGTCAGCTTGTGCGGGAGCTCTGCGGCGTCGTTCGCCTGGTCCCGCCCGAAACCCGCAGGTTCCAGCCCGATTCCAAGGAACTGGACTTGCGAAAGGGCATGAGTGGGCTGAAATGGCACGGAGTTGGGCTGGAGTGGCAAGTCTTGCCGGGTCGCGGGGCCGAACGGCCTCACCCTAAGCGTGGGGTGGAGTTCTTCGATGCCGATGCTTTGGGGCCGGTCATCCGAATCCGGCATTGGCAGCCGGGAGACCGCTTTTGGCCCATTGGATTGGGCCGGGAGTCGAAGTTACAGGACCTTTTTGTCAATCAAAAGGTTCCGCGGGCCCAGCGCCATCAGCTCCTGCTAGCCACCACTGCCGCCGGAGAGATCTTTTGGGTCGAAGGTTTAAGGATTTCGGAACGATTTAAGCTTACTGAGCACACGATTCGCCGCTTGCATTGGCGGTGGCAACGGCTTTAATTCAGCGGGGTTGCGGGTAGTGGGTGAAAATGCTACCTTTGGCGCAACCGGATTTAAGATGGCTGACGAGAATAAATACAGCGACGACGATAAAAACCCCAGAAAAGGCGAGTTTAGGGTGCCTCCGCGCACGTGGATCGTCTGGATAGCAATATTCGGCGGGATTATTCTGCTGATGCTTTTCAAGGAAAAGCTGGATTCCCCAGCCGACCCGCTGACGCAATATAAATTCCAACAACTGGTCGATTCCAACCTGATTGTTGAGGCCACCATCAATTACAGCCCGCAAAACCCTCTGCTGCAAGAGGTGATCGGCAAATATTACAAGATTGAGAACGGTCAAAAGACCGTTGAAGCCTTCCGAGCCAAAGTGCGCCTGACCGAAAAGATGGAGGACAAACTCTACGGCCTTCCCCAGTTCTCGCCGCATGAGCCCAATACCATGCTTATGAGCGTGGCCGTTAGCGTTCTTCCTTTCGTAATCATCGCTGCTTTGATTTGGTTCTTCTTTATCCGGCAGATTAAAATGGCCGGCAAAGGCGCCCTGAGCTTTGGCAAGAGCAAAGCCCGGTTGCTAGCTAAAGAGCGCAATAAGACGACCTTCAAAGACGTTGCCGGGATTGAAGAAGCCATCGAAGAGGTCTCGGAATTGGTGGAATTCCTCAAAGACCCGAAGAAATTTCAACGGTTGGGCGGCCGGATTCCCAAAGGCATTTTGATGGTCGGCCCCCCCGGAACCGGTAAAACGCTTTTAGCCAAGGCGATTGCCGGCGAGGCCGACGCCGCCTTTTTCAGCATTAGCGGATCGGATTTCGTGGAAATGTTCGTGGGTGTCGGGGCCAGCCGCGTGCGCGATATGTTCGAACAGGCCCGCAAAAACACGCCTTGTCTGATCTTCATCGACGAAATCGATGCGGTGGGCCGCAGCCGTGGGCATGGCTTGGGCGGTGGCAACGACGAACGGGAACAGACTCTTAATGCGTTGCTGGTGGAGATGGACGGATTTGATACCCAGGAAGGCATTATCATTATTGCGGCGACCAACCGTCCGGATGTTCTGGATCCGGCCCTGCTGCGACCGGGCCGTTTCGATCGGCAGGTGACCGTGAACCTGCCGGATGTGCGCGGACGCGAAGCGATCCTCAAGGTGCACGCCAAGAACGTGAAGCTTTCGCCCTCGGTGGACCTGTCGGTGATTGCACGCGGGACACCGGGTTATTCCGGGGCTGAACTGGCCAACCTGCTCAACGAGGCGGCCTTGCTCGCCGCGAGCGAAAACAAAAAAGCCGTCACCATGGAAGAGTTGGAAGAGGCTCGCGATAAGGTCCGCTGGGGTCGCGAGCGCCGCAGCCTGGCCATGACGGACGAAGACAAGAAATTTACGGCGTGGCACGAGGCCGGACACGCGCTGGTCAACGTGATGCTCCAGCACACCCATCCCCTGCATAAGGTCACCATCATTCCGCGCGGCCAATCGCTGGGCTCGACGATGTCCTTGCCGAAAAATGACGTGCTCAACCGGCGCCGCAAGGAAATGCTCGATTTAATTGCGATGACGATGGCCGGTCGGATTGCCGAGGAAGTCGTTTCCGGCGACATCTCGAGCGGCGCCGCCGGCGACATCCAGCAGGCCACCAACATGGCGCGCGCGATGGTCACCCAATGGGGCATGAGCGACCGAATCGGCATGGTGCAGTATGGCGACGATGATGAGTACGTCTTCCTCGGACGTGAGATGGCCCGCACGAAGGTCTACTCCGAGTTCACCGCCCAGGAAATCGATGGCGAGGTCAAGCGCATCATCGACGAGGCTTACAAGACCGCACACGGCATCATTAGCTCCAACCGCGACAAACTCGAACTGATTGCCAACTCGTTGTTGGAGTACGAGACCTTGGATGGCCAGCAGGTTGAGGAGATCATTCGGACCGGCAAATTCACCCCGCCACCGCCCACCCCGCAGGTCGATCCGCCGCATGGGGCGGCTGCCGGGACTCCCCTACCGGAGAATCCAACCAAGCCGTCTCAGCCCAAATTGCCCGGCCTTGGCTCTCCCGCCCCCGCACCAGTTTAGTCCCGGGTCTTTCCTCGATTCGCGTCCATTCGCGTCCATTCGCGGTTAACAAATCCGCGGTTCTCAAAATCCCCAATCGACAATTCGCGGGTCGCTCTTTAGCGTATCGGGCATGACGATTGCCCCGTCCTTATTGGCGGCGGATTTCAAGCAACTGGCCCGAGAAGTCGGACGCGTGCACCGTTCCGGGGCCGACTGGTTGCACTTGGACATCATGGATGGCCACTTCGTACCCAACATCTCTTTCGGACCAGCAGTGGTCAAAACCATTCGACCGTTGACGCGGTTATTCTTCGATGTGCACCTGATGTGCACCAAACCGGAAATCCTGCTCGAGCCCTTTGCCAACGCAGGCGCCAGCCAAATGAACATCCACGTCGAATTGGGCGACCATGTGACTTCGTTGATCTGGCGCATTCGGTCACTGGGTAAAAAGGTCGGATTGGCCATTAATCCGCCGACCGCGATCGGCCTGGTCCAACCTTACCTGGATCAGATAGATTCTCTGCTGATCATGACCGTCAATCCCGGGTTTGGCGGCCAATCTTTCATTTACGAGACCTTGCCGAAAATCCAGCAGGCGGCCGCGTGGCGCCGCGAGCGCAATCTCCGGTACCACATCGGCGTCGACGGCGGAGTGGATTTCAAAACCGCCCCGGAATGCGCGCACGCAGGAGCCGATACTTTTATCAGTGGCACCACGCTCTTCGCACAACGCAACCTGGGCGCAGCCGTGCGCAAGATGCGCAAACTCGTCGAGGCCGCTCATCCCGCGGCGCTCTTGCCCGATTCAGCCGCAGTAACCTCCGCAGCCATTTAAGCAATCCGAGATCGCATGGGACGAATTAAATTCGGGACTGATGGGTGGCGAGCGGTCATTGGAGAGGATTTCACTTTTGCCAATGTTGAGCGTGTAGCCCAGGCCTCGGCGGATTATTGGCTCCGGCATCCCGTTGACGGGACCTCCCAAAAAGTCGTGGTCGGGTATGATCGGCGGTTTCTTTCTGACTCGTTTGGGAGGCGAGTCGCCGAAGTGCTCGCCGGGAATGGATTTCAGGTCATCCTGACGCCAGAACCTTCGCCGACCCCGTCGGTTTCGTTTGCCGTGAAGGTGGTTGGCGCGGTCGGCGGAGTTATGATCACCGCGAGCCACAATCCGCCCATCTTCAATGGCTTCAAGCTTAAGTCGCATTTTGGCGGTTCAGCGGATCCGTCGATTTGCCAGGCTGTCGAAGCAATGCTCGATCATCAACCCGTAAAGGCTCTCAACGGCTCGAATACCGGGGCGTCGTCGTTAATCCAAGTCCGCGATGTTCGTCGCGCGCATTATGCCGCTCTCAAGAAATTGGTGGATTTCAAGCTGGTGGCGCGTTCGAAACTGCGGTTTGCGCACGAGGCTCTTTTCGGCGTTGGCGCGGGTTGCTTTGACCAGTTGCTGGCCGGGACCACTTGCCGGGTAACGACGCTGAATGGCGCGCATGATCCGCTTTTCGGCGGCATCAACCCCGAGCCGATCGAAAAGAACTACACCTACAGTTCGGCGTTCCTCAAAAAGCATCCGCACGACATTTGCCTCGTCACAGACGGCGATGCCGACCGCGTCGGCGGGATGGATGGCCGGGGAAATCCCTTATCCACACACCAGCTAATTTGCTTGTTGCTGCATCATTTCGTGGTCAACCGGCGCGGCAAGGGCAGGGTCGTCAAGGCGCTGACCACCACCTCGATGGTGGACAAAATGTGTGCCGCTTTTGGGCTGGAGTTGGTCGAGACCGGCGTCGGCTTTAAGTATATCGCCGCGGAAATGATCAAGGGCGGCGTTCTCCTGGGGGCCGAAGAGAGCGGCGGCATCGGTTTTCAGGGTCACATCCCCGAACGGGACGGAATCGCCGCCGGCTTGCTGCTATTGGAGTTGCTGGCCACCGAGCGCCAGCCCGTCACCAGGTTGATCGCCAATTTGGAGAAGCAATTCGGTCCGCACCGGTATGGCCGGATTGACACCCATTTCCCGCTGGAGAAGCGCACCGCGCTCATGGAGTTCCTCCAAAAGAACCCCCCCGCGAAGTTGCTGCGCTCGCCTTTGGCACAAGTCAAGAGCTTCGACGGCGTGAAATTCATCTCCGAGGACAGTTCCTGGTTGATGCTGCGCGGATCGGGCACCGAACCGATTCTCAGAATCTATGCGGAAGCGCGCAGCGACGCCGACGTCAAAAAGCTCCTTGCTCGCGGGGTCGCCTTGACGAGGGAAGTGTGACCCGTACCGCTGCGGGCAACGTCCTTCGGCGCGCGAGCATTCTGCTCGCAGGAACGAGCGAGAATGACCTGGCGCCGCCCTTTCCTTGGGCCGCTGCGGTTTGTGGATCGCTGCCGACAACCCATGTCCGCCCGCCGCCTAGTCCCGGCTTGCCTTGCTTGCAGGCTGGCCCTACAACAAACGCCATGAACCGCAGAAAATTTCTTCAGATGGGCGCCGCCGGCCTGGCGTTGTCCGCTCTCGCTCCATACGCCGCCGAATTTGCCGACCAGAAAAAGCGGGTCGGGCTGATTGGTTCCGGTTGGTACGGCAAATGTGATTTGCTGCGTTTAATTCAAGTGGCCCCCGTCGAGGTCGTCTCGTTATGCGACGTCGACAAGCACATGCTCAACGAAGCGGCTGATATCGTTGCGACGAGGCAATTATCC
>DASRFK010000299.1:0-34297 GCA_035651635.1 Verrucomicrobiia bacterium
GACCTGGGCCCAGTAATCGGCTCCGCCTCCGGGGCTCGGATCAAGAATGCGCGCGTCACCCGCCAAGGCAGCGGTGTATTGCACCGCGCCAATATCCGTCACCGCCGACAGACCATTCCCGAAAAAATCGACGGAAGGCACTTGGGTCGGATTAGCCATGCCACTGGCCGGACTCGCGGCACTCAGCCAGTACAACCCGGCGCTGCTGTTAACGAAACCCGGATCGCTTTGCACGACGTCGTGCGGTCCGGCCGGGGATTCGGGCACGTTTGCCAGGTTATAATCCGGCAGGATTTGTGCCCCGTCGGCTGCCGAAATGACGGCACTGCCTGAGCCGGCCATCAGGATGTTGTTGGTCAACCGCAGTGTTCCATAATGGGCAATGAGGCTGCTGTTGCCTGATGAGAGCATCGTATTGTTGAACACGTAATTGGTTTGTCCCGAAGGTGACCAAACGGTCAAGGCGGCTCCGTTTCCGTAGATAATATTCTCGTAGACCGCACACTCGGCACTGCTCACGGGTGGCGTCTCATAGAGCTGGCATCCCCAGCCCTGGTTATAGCGAACTACGTTTGCCCGCACGATGCAGTTGGTGCCGCTTAAAGCAATCCCGTTCCCACCGGTGCTGCCGGCTCCATTACTTTCGACCAGGTTGCGTTCGACCAGGGTGCCGGAGCCTAACCTGGCTGACAGGCCGCTGCCGGCGCAGTCGTGGACCCAGCAGTTGCGGATGACGCAGTTGGCGCCTCTTAAACTAATGCCGTCCATCGAGCTGCCGTAAACCTCGACCCCATCGAGGGTCACATTTTCGACATTCGCGTCGGCCCAGATGCCCGGGACTCCGGGAGAGCCCGCCACTCGGGCCGCCCATTTGGTTTGTGAAACAATCTTGGTCCCTGGACGGCTAATTTCGATGCTTGGATAGCTTCCGGGCAAAAGTGAAATGATGGTGGTTGGCCCAGCCTGCGACAGGGCATAGCTCAAAGACCAGGGAGTGCTCGGCGAGGCGCCATCGTTTGAAGGACTGCCAACGGGACTGGCGTAGCGTAGGATTCCAAAATTCAGCGGAGCCCCTGGTCGGCTGCCGGCAAATCCCACCAACGCAGTCAGGACCACTAGGGAGGCGAGGGCGGCCTGTTTCATTGCTTTTCGCAGGTATTCAATTCCGCGGCGAACGGAAGTACCGAAGCAAAAAGCAGGCCAGGGACTTTCTTATGGTCTTGTCCTAAACTGCATCGTATTGGTGTAATCGAACTTGCGCCTGAATTCCAACTGTTCACCCCTTCCTTTTACCAGGGGTGAACACCCCAGGGCGACTAGGATCTTCCTTGGAAATGCGCTCCCGCTCCCCGCATTCGAGCCGAGGCCAAAGACAGGACAAGGGGTCCACTTCTGATGCATTGGAATTGAGTCCCCGCCAAGCAATCAGGCCTTTAGATTCCTGGACCCAAGGACGTTTGGGTGGTTCCGGGAGGGGGAAACGGCACGATACACTTCGTGCCGGTCAATTCGCCGGCGCCAACGCGCTGGGCGGATTTCCAAAAGCATCTGTGTATTCCCACACAGCCCGTAATATGTTCACTCCTGAAAGGGCAATTGGCCTAATCGGAGCTGTTCGCCAATGAGGCCAAGGGCCCCTCTCGGCTAATTCCGCGCTTGAAAGTCAGATCAGTCAGCCCGCCTGACGGTAGTCTCGACTGTACCGGTAGTAGTAGTCGGAGGAGGGAGCCGCACGATTATAAACCAGCCCCAGGATTCTTACACGACGCTTGCGCAATCGATCCAGGGCTTCACGGACCATTCGTGAATAGGTGTACGAAGCACGTACCACCATGAAAACACCGTCGGCTTTCGTCGCCAGGCCAATGGCATCATCGGTCGCGAGCATCGGAGGACTGTCGATGAGCACATAGTCATATTGAGCCGACAGCTCCCGAAGCAAGCTGTCGGCACGATTGCCCAGCAACAGTTCGCCACTGCTATCCCCGGACTCTCCGCCAGGAAGCAAAAATAGCCTGGTCGAAGCGGATTCGACCCCGGATTCCGGAAGCAGTGCCGGGGGGACTTGCACCGGCACGATGGCCTTGCCAGCCGGCAGGCCGTCCGTGAGCACTTCCCGCAACCCTGGTTTAAGGCTGACCTCAAAAATCCTGTGCAGGGAGCTCCGCCTCAGGTCGGCGTCCACCAGCAAGACCCGCGAACCGGACATTGCCAGGGAGGCCGCCAAATGCGCCGCTACGGTGCTCTTGCCCTCCTTGGGAACGGAACTGGTAAAGAGGATCATCCGCGGACGCGCGGACTCATCGAACATGAAAAACAAAGACGAACGCAGGCTGCGAAAGGATTCGACAAATGCATGTCGTTCTTCCGGCTGCCGCAACATGCGCCGCCCGTTGGTTAGAAGATTCAGGCGGGTCTCGGGAATTTGTCCGACGACTTCCTCCGGAAGCTGATAGGTCAGTTCGGCCGCGGAAATGAACCGGTCGTCGACCGTCTCAAGCAAAACCAACAGGCCCATCCCGACCAATACCGCCAAGACCACCCCGCCGGCGCCAAGTTCAATTTTGGGCAGGAGCGAGCGGCGCGCTGGACCCGCAGGCGCCAGTGGACTCAGCGGTTCCTGGTCCAGACTTCGGTTGAGATCGACTGTTTGGACCATCCCAAGCAACCGGTCATAGAGCGCTTGCGAACGCTGAAGTTCCTGCTTCAAACGCTCATGCTCCGCCAGTTTGCTGCTGGCTGCGACCGCGTTACTTTCCCAGGCGTGATGCTGGCTCTCCAGGCTCTCGATTTGCAGCTCAAGGGATTTTTTCCGGTTTTCCATTTGGGCCAGGGCGCGTTGTCCCCCGGCGGTCTTGAGCGTATTGAGCAGTTGTTCCAAACCGGAGATTTCCTGGTTCAGTTTCACCATCTTGGAATGCGACGGCCGCAGCACCTTGGCGAACTCATCCCGTTTGGCCTTGAGCAGCTCCACTTGTTGCAGAGCCTGGTAATACGCCGCCTCTGCCGGTTGGGTGGCGGCCGCCGCCGCCCGGGCCGCGCGTTCCCCCGGCAATGGCACATCGGAAAAGCTGTTTTGCTCCGTCCGCGAAGCGTCGGTGAACTGCTCCGGCGTAAGCGTCTCGAGCAAACGATGCTCGGTCCGCAAGTCAGACAACAGCTCGTCCAGTTTTGACAAGTGACTGCCCGCGCTCAGCCCGTGTTCGGTCAGGTAGGCAATATTGTTGGATTTTTCGAATGCGATGAGCTCGGCCTGTTGTTGCTTGGACTGTGTTTCGACATCTTTGAGTTGCTCGGAAATGCCGGACAGCGCACCCGCGGAGGCTTGTTGGTGCGCGCCGTTTTTAAGCTGCAAGTACTCATCCATCACGGCGTTGAGAAAGGCTTGAGTTGCCTCCGGGTTGCGTCCTTTGGTTTCCAGGCTCAGCACCGAATGCTTGGGTGAGCTGACCACACTCAGTTCGAAGGGGATGTTCTCCGGGGACACATTGGTTCCCAGAGCAGCGAGTTCGGGAAACCTCGGCGCAATTTTTTGAAAAGCGCGCAGCTGGATGGCGGGGCTCTTCAGCAACTCACCCTGCGTGCTCATGTAACTGGACATCTCTTCGAAGAAAGGCCGCTCACCGCCGGGCAAAGCCAGGCGGGCTGTCAGCCACATGATCGCCTGAGAACGGAACACGGCAGGTTTCATCACGGCGTACACCACGGCCGGACCTCCCAGGAGCAGCAACGACAAGACCGGTATCCACCAGCGTTTGCGCAGCGCGGTCCGGTACCGCTCAAATTGGAATCGCAGCGCGTTTGCCGCAGAAAAATGGTCCGCCGGCTGAATAGCCGATGGCTCCTCGATTTGCAGATCGTGTGAGGAAATGATGGGCCGCAGGTCTCGGTTCATAGGCCGGAAAGTGTTTGTATCAAATCAGAAAAACAGGCAAACCCCGCTGATCAAGGCTCGGCACTGAACTAAAAATTCACCGCCCTCGCGGGCACGTATATCAAGTCCTCCGGTTCGACGGACACATCTTTTTCGGTCTGCCCTTTTTGCCATATATCAGCAATATTAATGACGAAGGTCCGTCCCGGCTTGCCGTTGCCTCTACCACGCACCAGGCGCACTTGCTTCTTATCGGCGTAATCGGTAAAACCTCCGGCTCCCATGATGGCTCGGCTTACCGTCCAGGTTTCGCCGGCGGGTATTTCCTGCGGCCCGGCCGTACGGACCTGGCCGGCCAGGTAAACGCGGCGGCCGCTTATGGTTTTATTGAGTGACTGAATCCCGACAATGACAGTGGCGTGATAGTACGTGGTCTGTTCGAGTCTCTCTTTGAGCTCGAAGGCCAGCTCTTTGCAGGTTTTTCCAGTCACTTTGACCAGGCCCAGCTCCGGAACATCCAACTCGCCGGCGTCCGTTATGGCCAAAGCCTTGGGATCCTCCTGATCCTCCAGAACCCTGAAAATGACCGTATCGCCCACCGCCAGTTTCTGTTTGGCGTCCAGGCCATCCATTATCCCCCCTGAGTATATCATGGGCGAAGTTCCTCCGGACTGTGCCGTGGGAGCCTGGGCGTCGTTGGTGCCCGCGGTCGTGGCAAGCTGCTCATCAGCAGCGATGCCCCGGAGGCAAAGGAAACAAATAGCCAATACAACCGCACCGGCGCTCCGCCGCTGGCCTGGGGCAGGTCTCCCATCGGCCCTTCGTTGTCGTTGCCGGCCTTCTCCAACCTGCAAAGCACGAACATTCCCGTTCAAGCGATCTTTCATTTCACGTGTCAAAACTGATAAACGACCTCGATAAAGGCCTGGTTTTGCGAATAGCCGTGGCTTTCAATTTCGGAATCTTTCAGCCGGTAATTCCAGCCGGCATCCGTCCGCCAATGGTGGCCTAATTGATATTGCGCACTTAGCCCGAAAAGATAGTAGGTGAATTCCTCGTGGTACAGGTTGGCCGTGGTCGATCCGAAAGATTCGTTGTAAAAATTCACCGATGCCAATGGGGTGATGCTCAAACGGGGCCTGGGCGCCCAAGTGATGGAATAAGACAGAGTGGTTCCTTCCAGATTGGCAGCGTTGAATCCTAACTGGTTGTCATGGGCCACCGTCAGCGCTTGATGAAGGAATTGGTTGATCGTGTGCTCGACGTCGCCGTACGCGTAATAGGTATTCTCCGGCTTTAAACCGAGCGAAGCCGCCGCCGAAGAATCGTACTGGATCCGTTCATAACCGCCGCCCACCCGCACGCTGATGAATTCGGAGGGCGTGAATTTGAGGACCGGACCAACCCGGGCGCGCCAGGTATCATAGGATGGGCTATTGGGAAAAGAGTTGAGGCTGCCGGCCGCCTCGAGTCCGACGGTAATCGCTTTAGAGGTGGCCAACATCGCGTCGGTGCTGAAAAGTTCGGACGCGTGGTCGACATAGTTAAAGACGGAATTAGCGGACCACAGGTTCTCGTGGAAATAGCCTGCGGTCATTACGAGTTGGTTTTGATCCCACGTCACGAGAGCGCCTACCCGGTTGAAGTACCGTTTAAACAGCGCTGTGTTGAACAGGTTGAAGAATTCTCCGCCAGTGTCATAGACCGGGCTTTCCTGGTAAGAGAACTTCTCGCTGAACTTCACCCTGAAATCGCCGCTGCGCAGCGTGAAGGAAAGATCCGTGTTCGGATTGATCAACGGAACTCCGGAATTCAGCTGGGTGTTTTTCAAGTACTCGTAGTAGCCGAGGCCGATGTCGAAATGGAGGGCGTTGAACTGCCCGACCGGAAAGAGAGCTGAGATATCACACTCCGGAACTATCACGAAATCGTCGCTCGGATGGTTCTGGGTAAGAAAGACATTATCCACGTACACCAGTTTTAATCCGGCATCGAAATTCAGACCGCCCGTGCCGACCGGAATGAGGAAATGCGCCGGCTCCGCCTCGGGAATCTTTGCCAGAGCTGCGGGCTCGTTCAAAGGAGAATGACCCAACTGATAGGTCTCGGCCGAGAGGGCGACCGGAGGCGGGGAGGTTGCCTCCTGGGCGCGGGCGGCACTGGACAGCCCGAGCGTGGCCGAAACAGCCAGAAGGGCGTCAATCAACGGAGCGGGGAGCGGGCGCGGACGCCTCGCAGACACAACCACGCTCTTGGGTGAATTTGGCCTCATTTCCCTTTAGAAGTCACGATCCAAGGCTTTCAGTTAGCTGCAAAGGACCTGTCGATGCGGCATTCAGAGGTGCATTTGCGCAAACCTGTTCTCGCAGTTCAAGCGGGCCGACCGAAGCCAGTGCTGCTCCCATAGCGGGCGCTGGTTGCGCCGAACGCGCTGCTCCGGCTCGTATCCCACGCCAGGCGAGACCGGTCGAGTCCTGAGCGGCGAGTCTATCTTTACCGGGAATATTCTTTCGCCACTGCCCAGGGCTCATGCCAAATCGGCGCTTGAAGCAAGCGTTGAAATGACTGAGCTGGTTAAAACCAACCTGCTCGGCAACATGGATGATCTTGGCATTGGGATTTCGTAACAAGGAAGCTACCTTCATCAAGCGGAGCTCCATCCTTAAATCGGCGATCGAGCTCCCGAAAAACCGATGAAACAGCCGGGTGAGGTGCCGCCGGCTGCAACCGAAGCGCGACGCCAGCTCATCCACCGGCAGACCCAGGAATTCTTCCTCGGAAAGCTCCTCGAAAACCTGTGCCATGTGCTCCTCCGGCTGGAGGAACCCGGGCTTCCGAGTTCGGGCATGGTCGAATTCTCTGGACAGGAGTCTTGCCGCAATAGCCAGCACTTGGGCCCGTTGGGCCAGGCTTCCCTCCGCTGGCATCGATGCCAACAGTTTGTGGCTGGCGCGCGCCTCCGGATTGGATGGCCCATAAAGCCGTGGGTTCTCCAACCTCCCGAGCACGTCATCGAGTAAGCTCAACTGCCCGGCATCGCAAAGCGGGAACAATTCTTCGGTGCGCAAGGAAAAACAATGAAACGCCAGGCCCCACTTGCCTGCCAAGAGACGGCAACGCACCCCCTTTTGACGTACTACCAGGGCGCTTCCTTGCTCCAGGCGTAACGTCAAGTCTTCATGATGATAAGAACCATTACTCGAGGAAACTAGAATGAACAACAAGCCGTCCTCCTGCCCCTGCCAATCCCAGATCGAGCTTCGGGCTAAGCGAACGCCTTGCACGGTCAGATAATTGTGCAATCGCATTTACGAATGCCTGGTGCGAGGTCCGGAGTCCGCTCTTCTCCTTCTGTCGACACTAGGCTACTACTACAGTTCTCAACAGCCTACCTAATTGAGAAAGGATTACTGCTCGCCCTCCGTTTTGGAATGGGGTGAATACCTAACTCCGGCTGCGGACTCTACGGATAGGTTCTGTCCGGTCGAAATCATCGGCCAAAAGGGATAGAAGCGCGTTTTAAAACTACCAACTTGGCCAAGGGCTCCTGGGTTTGGAGTCCCGCCTTTAGGCGGTTTCGCCGCCAAAACCACTGAAGGCGGAACTCCAATCCGAATTCTAAAACACCCTCTAAGTCCGCCTGCGCCAAAGCACCCGTCACAACGCCTCGAAATCCTCTACCTCCAGCTGGACGGCGGCTGCTTGCCCGATGAAATCCAAGCGAAGCAGAACTGTTGTTCGGCCGTACCGTTCCTCCACCCATCCTTCGAGGCCCCGCAAAGGGCCGAACTTAATCCGCACGCGCGTTCCAACACCGATCTCCGGCGCCAGAAACACCGGCACGCCACTGTTCAACGCTCCCAGGATCTCCGCAATCTGTTGAGCGAAAGTTTTTTGATCGCTTACCGTCAGAAGATTGGCGAGATACTCGTTTTGCAGGACAAGCTGTTTCTGACCGGGAAGCAGTTGCAAAAAAACGTAACCCGGGAACAATGGCTTTTCGAAAGTAACCCTCTTGCCTGGGTATTTTCGAACCGATTGATAGCAGGGAAGGGTTACCGCGACGCCTCTGTCCAGGCAGAACTGCTGCAGCTTCTTCTCACAACGAGCCCGCGTATGAGCGACAAACCAAAGCAAATCAGTCATTCGGCGGCGCGCCAAAGGTGGTTGAAATCCGTCATTTCGCAACATAGGGAGAAGTTCTGAAGGCCGTCAAGCGGCCTGGAATAGCTGGCAAGACCTACCGCAGTGGGCAATTTGGAGGGCTTGGCGGGATGTCCCAAAAACGGCCAAATTTGTCCCATAAATAAGCAGATTCTGACGGGAAGCTTGCCTAATATACTTGCGTCGTATGCAGTTGACTGAAAGCCGTTGAGGAGTTTGAACCACCATTCGGCATAGCGAATATGAATCGAGTTGTACGGGGCGTTCTTTTTGGGGGATTACTGGCAGCGTTTGTTGCGGGTGCTTCTTTGCCCTCTGCCAGGCAGGATCATCGTCCCGCCGTCACGCAGTCGGCAGAATCAATCAATACCGCGCTTAGCACCTTGCCTGCTGAGGCGAAACAACCTTTGCCCCCGCGACCGACAGCTTATTTTGCACGCTTGGCTTTCAAACCCGTGCCGGTCGAGGTTCCCCCCGGGGTTTTGACTTTATTGGCCGCCGCTTGTCTGGTCGCGCCCTTCGGCTTGACGACCTGGGCCACGCTGCGACGGCGTCTTTAGATTCCTGATCGAATTCTCTAAGAGGGTGTTTTAGAATTCGGTTTGGAGTCCCGCCTTCAGGCGGTTTTGGCGCCGGACCGCCTAAAGGCGGGACTCCGAACCTCATACGCCCGCCGCCCAAGTCGATATCTTGAAAACACGCTCTGGGAGAGTGGCTTAAAAGTTAGGCCGTGGCGCCATTCCGGCGGCGAGACGCCGCCGGAACCCGCAGGCGAGGACGCCTGCGCTACGTAGCGCGGGCGTCTGGCCGCGGGTCTTGGCGGCGTCTCGCCGCCAAGATCAGTATTAAAACACGCTCCTAAGCTTTTTGCAGGACGAGTACGGTATTGTCCGCCAGATTCAGCCGAGCCAGACCCACTTCGAACCCCGCCAGGAGCGCTTTGAGCGGTCTCAAGATCGGATTACGCTTATACGCGGTGGTTTGGCGGAGCAAGTGAGCGCGTTGCTCGTCTGGCACAAATTCTCCTCTCCCCTTCCAATCCTGCCAGATGACGACCGGGTTGAAATGGGTGGACCCGACCTGAACCATCCGGAAATCTTCCACGCCGTTGACCAGTCGAGCAAGTGTGTCACGGGTGAAGTAGTTCACGTGTTGCGGAAAGATGTAGCGGTATTTGGCGCCGAGAAGCCGCCGCGCTAATGACTCAAAGTTCGGGACCAGGATGAAACAGAAGCCTCCCGGCTCCAGCAGTTCGGCGGCTTTGCGCAAAAAGTCTCCGGGGCTGGCTAAGTGCTCCAGCACAGCCCAAAAGGTGATTGCCGAAAATCGTTTTCCTGCCGCGCTTAATGAGAAAAAAGACTCCCGCAGAACCGGGACCCCCTTCTTTTCCGCGTAATCCAGCGCCGGCCCTGCGACGTCATTGCCCAGGATTTCGTAATCTGCGGGAAAGCGCGTCTTAAGTTGGAAAAGAAACGCGCCGGTCGAGCATCCAACATCCAGCACGCTTCCCTGCCGGCAAGAGCGGCGGAACAATTTCAGCTCGCGCTCGAATCGCACTGGGGCGTAATCACTATCCACTTTGTCCGGAGAAAGATAGTACGGCTGAGCCAATTGATCGTAAAAGAGCCCAGTTGCCCAACCTTCGTCGATCGGATCGGCATACACCATGGCGCACTGTCCACACTGAACCAGCCGCAGATCCTGTTTGCGCAGCAATTCCTTTGCTTCACGGGAGTGGCATACCGGGCAATCCCGTGAAATCGGCGTGCTGGATCTGGTCGTGATCAATTTATTAGCGGTCGTCAGTTATAGGTAGGGACGGCGCGCTGCGCCGTCCGCGCCGCGTTCAGCGGCGCAACCGGCGTCAGGATTCGCCGGGCACCGTGCCATTGTTCCGCTCGCTGTACGCGGGCAGGACATCGCAGCGCAATGTCATCTACCAGCACGATGTCCTTACCAATGTCTGGAGCAAATATCGATTCGCAAATGGCTAGCACCGCCAGCGCACGAACGTGGCTCTGACGTGACGCGAAACCAGCATGTACCAACACCAGACAGGACGAAATGAAGGCATGCACTACAGCCGATGGTGTGCTGGTAGCCAATTCGCGGAGCAGGCAACGAAGAAAAGGGCAAGACCCCATGGAGCAACTTGGTTTTTTGGATTTTGTTTCTCGTGAAAGGGATGGCTATGACCAAACATGTGATTTGTATTCTTGCGCTTATTTGCACGGTTTCCTGCGCGGTCGCGCAGACGACCTCGGGGCAATCCTCGCCAACGTACCCGGGAAACAATAACGACAATAATCAGCCTGGTCAGTATGGCCGGTCCGAAAGAGCACCGCGCAACAATCCCCAGGCGCCCGCATATAACGCAAATCAAACCCAAATCGAGGCCGGCGGTGTGCTCTTTTCCAATCGGTTAGGACAGACCTTTTCTGCCCAGGACCTGGCAGCTCAGCTCCAGAATCTACGCAACGCAGTTGACCAAACCGTTCCCATTCTGAGCGCGTTCAATGAAACCTACTCCAATTCCAATAGCGGCGGCCATCAAACGGTTGGCAGTACGCTCTCCGGTATTGTTTCGGATGTGTTTCATCGCAACCAGGGATCTGCGCAAACATCCGCTAACGAAAGCCCCACTACCAGCAACTTGCTCTCGGTTCTGCATGGGTTATTAAACAAGAATTCCACCGCCACCACTCCAGCCGCTGCGCCCAATCCGCAGGATCTACTTTCTCTCCAGAGTGATTTGCAACCGGTCGTGTCCGTTCTCCAGCGGTTAAACGTGCAAAGCACCTCCAACCAGCTTGCCGCTCCCTATCCGAACGGCTCCCTTACACCCACCGGCCGCTAACTTCGTCACCCAAGAGGCCACGACAACACCCCGGCGCAGCTAACCTATCTGGTGAGCAAGCCCGCGGCTTGCCAGAAAGGAGCCGGTAGCGGGTCCCTCAATCGCCCTTCGCCTCTCCCACGGCGGCGCTTGTGTCCTGTGGCCTGCTTGTTACTCTGCGCGCCAGATGAACAACAACACGCACATGTCCTTCATCAAAGAGGATCCCTGGCGGATCTTCCGCATCATGGCCGAGTTCGTAGATTCCTTTGAAGCTTTATCCCAGGTGGGCCCTGGCGTGACGGTGTTCGGCTCGGCGCGAATGCTGCCCAATAACCCTTACTATCAGTCGGCGGTCGAGCTGGCCAAAGGCCTGGCCCGGCACAACCTGGCGATTATCACCGGTGGCGGTCCTGGCATTATGGAGGCTGCCAATCGCGGCGCGTACTCGGTGAAAGGCAAGTCCGTGGGGCTTAATATCGAGCTGCCCATGGAACAGAAGGGCAACCGGTTCGCCAATATCCCGATCAACTTTCACTATTTCTTTTCACGCAAGGTCTGTTTCGTCAAATACAGCATCGGCTTCGTGTTTATGCCCGGCGGTTTCGGGACTCTTGATGAATTTTTCGAGGTCCTGACGCTGGTTCAAACGCAGCGCATCCCCAGCTTTCCCCTGATTCTGTTTGGCAAAGAGCATTGGAAAGGCCTGATTCGCTGGATGAAGGAGCGCCTCGAGGCGGCCAAGTTCATCAGCCCGGGAGATTTGGAGCTGTTCAAGCTCACCGACGATCCCCAGGAAGTCATCGACATCATCCTGGAGTATGAACGCCGTGTCGGCCCGCCCGACATCATGCCAAAGGCCTTTGCTTAGTCATAAACATAATTACGATGACGTTTTCGAGTTTGTGTTTGTGACCACTTAGTCCGCGTGTACCAAGTCACCCGCCTGAACAACGGCCTGACCCTCGCCACGGCCGAGATGCCGCACATGATTGGCGTGAGCGTCGGGATTTGGGTCGGTGTCGGTTCGCGCTACGAATCGGCCGAGTTGAATGGGGTCTGCCATTTTATCGAGCATCTGTTGTTCAAGGGCACCAAACGCCGGACGGCGCGGGAGATTTCCCAGGCGGTCGAAGGCGTGGGCGGTTACCTCAACGCTTTCACCAGCGAAGAGAGCACCTGCTTTCATGCCCGGGCGTGCCACGATCGATTCGAGGAGCTGCTCGATGTCCTGGCGGATATGCTGCTCGATCCAAAGATGGCTCCCGTGGAAGTGGCCAAGGAACGGGAAGTCATCAAGGAAGAGATGGCCATGTACCTCGATGAGCCGCAACACCAGGTTCAGGAATTGCTCAATGCCACCCTTTGGCCCGGACAGCCGCTCGGCCGCCCGATCACAGGCACGACCAAAACTCTGGACCGCATGCGCCGCCAACACATCGTCGGATATCTGCGCACGCATTACCTCACGGGCAATACCCTGGTCGTGGCAGCCGGCCGGATCACCCATCGCGCGGCGCTGCGAGCACTTCGCCCGTACGCCCGCCATTTTTCGGTCGGCCGGCCGCCGCCATGCCTCCCGGTCACCGTCGACCAGCAGGGGCCGCGCCTCGCGTTGTGCAGCAAACGCACTGAGCAAACCCAAATGGCGCTCGGTATCCATACCTGGTCGCGGCACGATGCTCGTCGCTACGCCTTGCGGTTGCTCAATACGATTTTGGGCGAAAACATGAGCTCGCGTCTCTTTCAAGTAATTCGCGAAGATCGTGGCCTGGCCTATTCCATTTACAGCAGCCCCAGCTTTTTTCACGACACGGGCGACCTGGTGATCTCGGCCGGCCTGGATACCGACAATTTGGAGCAGGTGTTGCGCTTGGTCTTGCGTGAGCTGCGCCGCCTTGCCCGCACCGCACCCGGGACTGCGGAATTGCGACGCGCTCGCGATTACGTCAATGGCCAGATCGACCTTGGACAAGAGAGCACGGATAGCCAAATGAACTGGATGGGTGAACAGTTGCTCGGTTACGGCAGGATTTTCCGGCCCGGCCAAATCAAGGACCACCTGGCACAGGTTACCGCGGCCCAGATTCGGCAAGTGGCCAATGAACTGTTCCGGCCGGAAAGGTTCAGTTTGGCGTTGGTCAGTCCATTGCGTTCAGCGGCTTACTTGGGTTCCATCCTATGCGCTGTTTAACTCAGAGGTTCGAGCGATGGGACCAGCCGGAAGCGGTCTTCGAACGCCTGGGTTCTGAACCTGGTTTGATGTTGTTGAGCAGTTCCTTATCCCACACGGAGCTCAGCCGTTATTCGTTCATTGTCGCCCGGCCTTTCCTCACTTTCCGATCGGCGGGGCCGCGTTGCGAGTTGAGTTGGCCGGGCGGGGCGGACATTCATTTTGGCAATCCCTGGCGCGTTCTGGAATCTCTCCTGGCGCGCTATGAATTAAAGGATGAGTTCGATTTGCCGCTGCCTCTGGGCGGCTGCTTCGGGTACTGGGGTTACGAGCTCAAGAACTTTCTTGAACCCCGCTTGCCACAGCGGGCTCGTGATGAGCTGGAACTCCCCGATAGCGTTCTCGGTTTTTATGACAGCTTGCTGGCCTTCGATCATGCCTTGGGTGTGATCTGGATTGTGGCGACCGGGCTCAAGCGCGACGGATCGCGCGACGTTGCTGCTGCCGGTCAACAAATGGACTTCTGGCAGGAGAAACTCGCGGCAGTTCCCACAGAACTGGCGTCTTCAGGACTGGATCACGGAGACACGATCTGCCGCGGCGAAAAGGCTAAGTTAGTGGAGGGCGCTCAGGTTACCGATTTGGGTTGCGATTGGCCGGGCAACCCCGAGGTATTCTCGAACCTGCACCGCAGCCAGTTCATCGAGCGTGTGCTCCGCGCCAAGGCTTATATCCAGGCCGGGGATATTTATCAGGTCAATCTCTCGCAACGGCTCAGTGCGGTCTGCCCGACCTCGCCTTGGAGCTTTTTCCGCGCGTTAACCGGAATTTCGCCAGCCCCCTTTTCCGCTTACCTGGACGCCGGCGACTTTCAACTGGCGTCTTCATCTCCGGAACTGTTCCTTCGTTTGAGCGGTGCTCACATCCAGACGCGACCCATCAAAGGCACCCGCCCACGCGCGACGGATCCTCTCGTGGATTCACAGCTCAGTTACCAACTGCAGACCAGTAGCAAGGAGCTGGCTGAGTTAGTCATGATTACCGACCTGTTGCGCAATGACCTTGGCCGGGTCTGCCAGTTCGGTTCCATCCGGGTGCCGGAGATTGCCCGCCTCGAGCGATTCGCTCACGTGCACCACCTGGTCTCTACGATCGAAGGTTCGTTACGCAATGAGCTCACTCATTTGTCGGCTTTGGCTGCTTGTTTTCCAGGCGGCAGCATCACGGGCGCGCCCAAGGTCCGGGCCATGGAAATCATCGATGAACTTGAGCCGGTCCGGCGCGGGCCTTACACGGGCGTGCTGGGGTATCTGGGCTTTAACCGCGAAAGCCAGCTTTCGATCATCATCCGAACCGTGCTGCATAAGGCCGGCACCGCGCATTTTCCGGTCGGCGCAGGCATTGTAGCGGATTCGATTCCCGAGGCTGAGTATGCCGAGACGCTGGCCAAGGCTCGTGGTTTCGTCGAGACGCTGCGGTTGTATTCTCGCTCAAATGATCGTGTTCCTCAACGGCAGCTTCGTTCCTGAAGAACGGGCAATGGTTTCGGTGTTCGATCGCTCGTTTCTGTACGGCGATGGACTTTTCGAAACCATGTTGATTGCAAACGGTATCCCTTTTCGCTGGTCTCAGCATCTCGAACGGATTGAACGCGGCGCCGCTTTGCTGGGCATCACGCTTCCTTTTCAGGCCGCGCGTTTGTGGGAATTTGCCTCGAAACTCGTGCTCGACAATCAAATGCCCAATGCTCTGTTGCGTCTGACGCTTTCCCGCGGAGTTGGCCTTCGCGGCTATTCTCCTCGGGGCGCAGATTCTCCCGCCATGGTGATGTCGCTGCATCCGGCGCCCGTTCTGAGCGACGCTTTAACCAGTTGGAAATTGGCCACTGCCTCCGTGCGCTTGCCGGCTAACGAGCCGCTCGCTCAACTTAAACATGCCAATAAGCTTCCCCAAATCCTGGCCCGGGCCCAGGCTGAACAAGCGGGCGCTGACGAAGCATTGCTCGTCAACACCGACGGCTTTCTCGTCGAAGGCGCCAGCAGCAATTTGTTCTGGATAGAGCAGGGGACGGTCTCCACGCCGCCGCTGAGCAGTGGGATCCTGGCCGGCGTCACCCGATTGGTTGTGTTCGAGCTCTGCCAAAAACTTGGAGTGCGATTCCAGGAACGAAATATTACTCCTCCTCAACTCGTCCGCACCGAAGGGGTATTTGTCTCGCTGAGTTCCTATGGCTTGGCGCAAGGGGTGTCGCTCGATGGCCATAACCTGCGCCGATCCGATGTGACCCTTCCTCTTCATCGCGCTTACGTGGAGTTGGTTCAGCGTGAAACAGCCTCAGCCTGACCCCGGAAAACGCCGGTACACCCGCCCCCGAGTTTTCTATCCTTAAACCCCGACGGCGTCTAATGCGCGCCGGGCATTTCCCTCTCCTCCCTGGGGGCCTGGGAGGAGAGGGCAAGGGAGAAAAGGCATTTTTTTTACGTTGCTCCTCCACAAATTCGTGCCGAGAGTTGTCGACGCTCCCAGATGGCTGCTTTAGGGTTGTCGCTTCACAACCAACCCGATATTGATCCGGCGATGAAACATTTTGTAGCCCAGTTTTGGTCAGCCTTGGCGTGCTTAATCATGATCCCCTCGCTCCAGGCTGCCGACCGGGTCATCTACGAGGGCAAAGCCGGGCCGGGTTTGGGCAAACAAATTGTTTTCCTCTGCGGCGATGAAGAGTACCGTTCAGAAGAAGCCTTGCCGATGTTGGCCAAAATCCTCGCGGTGCGCCACGGCTTCAAATGCACGGTTCTTTTTCCGATTAACCCCGCCGACGGTACGATCGATCCCGTCACCCTGACCAACATTCCGGGTATGGAAGCCCTGGATTCGGCCAGCTTGTGTGTTATGTCGCTGCGTTTCCGCGAATTGCCCGACGACCAGATGAAACACTTTGTCGATTATCTCAATCGCGGTAAACCGATCATCGCGCTGCGCACCAGCACCCATGCTTTCGCATACGATCATAACAAACAAAGCCCGTACGCCCGCTTCGATTGGCGTAACAAACAGTGGCCGGGCGGGTTTGGCCAACAGGTATTGGGTGAAACCTGGGTCGATCATCATGGGAGTCATGGCAAGGAAAGCACCCGCGGCGTCATTAACCAGACCTTCAAGGATCATCCCATTCTCCGCGGCGTAACCGATTTGTGGTGCCCGACCGACGTCTACGCCGTTACCCATCTGGGGTCCGACGCCCGAATCCTGGTCTGGGGGGAAGTCCTCAGTGGGATGAACCCCACCGATCCGCCCGTAACCGGTGCGAAAAACAATCCACTCATGCCTTTGGTCTGGGTGCGCGGTTATCGCAGCGAAGAAGGGCGTGTTTGCAGGATTGTGACCACTACTATGGGGGCAGCCGTTGATTTGCAAAACGAAAGTTTGCGGCGGCTCCTCGTCAATGCCGCTTACTGGTTAACCGGCTTGGGCCAGAAAATCGACGGCAAAGCCGATGTGGCCTATGTTGGGGAGTATAAACCGCTGTGGTTTGGCTTCGGGAAATTTGCGAAAGGTATAAAGCCAGATGACCTGGCCATCAAAAACGGCCCTTAGAGCATGTTTTAAAACAGCAGCTTGGTCGCGGGCGCCTGGGTTTGGAGTCCCGCGCTCAGGCGGTTCGGCGCCCGGCCGCCTAAAGGCGGGACTCCCAAACCGAATTCTAAAGCACTTTCTTAGCGGGTCGATGCCTTCAAGGCAGGGGCACTTGCTTTGGGCGTTGGGTTTGTTTTTTCTGGTCTCTTTTCTTGTTGTTCCCGGTGATGCCCAAACCCGGCTTCCGGTGGCGATTGCCGAAACCAGCGTCGGTTCCAACGTGGGTGATGACTTGCGCGATGCCTGGCTCGGCATTGCTGCCGCCACGAACTCCTGGGCTCTAGCAATCCGCGGGCAGCCGCAATGGGAGCAGGTCCGCAAAGCCACCATTCCTGAAACGATCAAACTGGCTCAAACGGGAGTCGCCGTAGCCCAACTGCGCCTGGCTTATGGTTACTTCGCCGGTGACGGTCTCGAGCGCGACTATTCACAAGCGGTTTCGTGGTCCAATAAGGCCGCTGAGGCCGGACTCGCTCCGGCTCAATTCCTTTTAGGCATCGCGTACCTGAACGGTTTGGGTGTGCCGCAAAACTTTGAAACTGCGGTCGAGCACCTCAATCAGGCCGCGGAGCAGGGGTTCGCCGGCGCGGAGTTTCAGCTGGGCTTGTGTTATTTGCGCGGCGGCCCCGGGATCAACCAGGCTCCGGCCAGGGGAATCAAATGGCTGACCCGCGCCGCCGAACAAGGCAAACCGAACGCCCAGCAGTTCCTGGCCTGGTGTTATGCCTCCGGGACTGGTGTGAATGAAGATCCGGCTCAGGCGCTGGCGTGGTGCCGCCGCGCGGCCGAGCAAGAGCTGCCTACAGCCGAGGATTTTCTGGGCATGTTTTGCGCCAGTGGTTATGGGTCCACTCAGGATTGGGCCCAAGCCGTCACCTGGTTCCGCAGGGCGGCCGAGCGCGGGCTCGCCACGGCTCAGATTCACCTGGCGCAGTGCTATGCCAATGGGCGCGGGGTCGATAAAAGTCCGGCCAAGGCTTGGATCTGGTGGCGTGCGGCGGCCGACCAGGGATATCCCACCGCGCAGTTTCACGCCGGCCTCTGCCGCTTCGAGGGCTCGGGCACACCCCAGGATTTCCCCGCCGCAGTGGACTGGTTCCAGAAAGCGGCCCGCCAGCATCACGTCGGCGCACAGCTCTATCTGGGGCTTTGTTACTGGAAAGGTTACGGCGTTACCGTCGAGACCGAACAAGCTCAAAAGTGGTGGCGCGAAGCCGCCCTTCACGGGATCGCCTTGCGGCCCGCTGAACTGGGCGATGGCGATGCCGACATCGAGAAATGGTGGCAAGACGTCGCCGACCAGGCTAATCCGCGGCTCCAATGTTGTCTGGCTGAGTTCTACAAGCTCGGACAAGGCGTTCCCCAAAGCGACGCCAAGGCTCTGAAATGGTACAACAAGGCGGCGGCGGCAGGTGATGTCGCGGGTCTGCAGGCCGCCGCCTGGCTCCTGGCTACTTCCCCCAATACCGAGCTGCGGGACGGCCGCACCGCCATCGACCTCGCGAAAAAAGCTGCCGTCCTGAGCAAGCACAGAGACCCGCGCACGCTCGATATCCTGGCAGCCGCCTACGCCGAGACCGCGCAGTTCGGCAAAGCGATTTCAACCGAAAAAGACGCCATCGCTCTCACGCAGGAGGACGACGAAAAAAAAGAGTACCAGTCCCGGCTGAAACTCTACCAGGCGCGCTCGCCCTTTCGCGTCCTGGAAAACCCATTCCAGCAGCCGCAGATGGAATAGCTCAAAATCCTTTAGTGCCGCTCTGCTTATAAATATCCGGCCTGTGAACGGACATAAAATGTTCGGGATTAGTCAGCGGGCGAAAACCGAATCGAGCATAAAGTCCGTGCGCATCCTTGGTGGCCAATAAAATCCGCCGCAATCCCTGCAATCGCGGATGATCGACCACCGCCTGGATCAGTTGCTTGCCGATGCCCTTCCCGCGATGCTCCTCGACGACGAATACATCGGCCAAATAGGCAAAGCTAGCAAAGTCTGAAACAATCCGGGCAAAGCCAACTTGCCGTCCGGCCACGAATGCACCGAAGCAAAGGGAATTCTCAATACACTGTTCCACCACCTTGCGCGGAATGCCCCGCGCCCAATAGGACGTGCTTAGAAACTGATGGATCAGCGCCACGTCCAGGCGCTGGCGGTCCGTCGAAATTTCGCATGAGGCGGATTCATTCATAGTCCTGATCTTCTGCGGGGCGCTCTTGCACCGGTCCTTAGGAGTCCGACAAGTTCACTGCAGTCGCTGCAATTCCTCGGCTTCAATAGAAAATCGACGGAATAAAACCGGCGGCCGGCTCGTTGTACAAGCCGACGCTCATCAAAGTCATCGGTTGGACCACGCGCAGGCCCTTTTCGAGGCACCAGCGGAACAAATCGGCGTTCCTGGCGGGCAGCAAAAATCCCGGACCCGCGAAACCGGACGCGGCACCGATTAGCGCCTTCAGCTCGTGATTGCTCTCGCCAACAGAATGGCCAAAGAAGCCCATCACAGACGCGTAACCTGTGATCCGCCCATCGTGCTCAACCACCGTCGCGGTCCCTTGCCCGATGGCATCGCGCAGTTCACCGGCGCGGTCGTGCCCGTGCACCTCGCGGCAAATGCGGCTGCACGCGTCTATGTCGGCCAAAGCCGCGGGTCGTACCACGTAACCGGGAAAGGTAAGCCCCAGCGCGCTGCCCTGCATGCAGGCCAGCGGTTCCCGAACCTCGAATCCCAACTTGGTGTATAACGAGAGCGAACGGCTATGGAAGGCGGCCTGGATCAGCCGCACTCCCGGGGCCTTGTCTTCCTCCGCGCGCGTCATCACCGCCTCCATGAGCCGTCGTCCGACGGATCTATTCTGTGCCGACGGATCGACGGTGATCGGCCCCACGCCGCGAATCGCATCGCGCTGGTCCATAACATTGCTTCCAACAATCCTGCCATCGAGCTCCGCAACAACGCCATAAAAGCCAGGATGCGAAAAAATCATGCGCAACAATCCAATCGCCATCTCGGGCGCGGGGATGTCCGGCGGAAAATTGTGCGCCTTGGAAATTGCGGTAAAAGCCTGCCAGCAGATTTTGCCGCAGACCTCGGCATCGTCCGCCGTTGCGCTGCGAAGCTGAAGTCCCATGCCCGATGGTGGCCTGCCTGGCAATTCACGGTCAAGAAAGAGCTGGTGGAACGCGGCTGATAGGAATTTGCTTATTTGACGGCGGCACGTACTTGACCCTCCGCGGGTGAAGTTTGCCGCTTGAGTGCGCTGTGGGGAGTAAGCGATATACATGTCGATAACAAAGCATCGCTACTGATACGGGTTTTCGTGCGTTAGGTTTTGTACGGCCTGGCTAACTGCTGAGATGAAACTACGAATCGCGGTCCCCTGGCGTTCGAGAGATTGGGCGGATACCCTACTGACAGAATCGCCCTCGTTGCCAACAATGTGCGTATGAAGACGTCCGGGAAAGAGTATTTCCGGAACAATAACCCTTGTGCCAGTGATTGAGCCATGCTGAGGATTCTGGCGACGCTTAAAATCGCGGCGCGCGCGCTGCGCCGCAACAAGCTGCGAACTGTGTTGACCATGTTGGGCATGATCATCGGCGTCGGAGCGGTCATTGCGATGGTCAGCATCGGTAATGGGGCCAAGTTCCGAATTGAAGAGCAGATTGCCAGCATGGGCAGAAACGTCATCCTGATTTGGGCCGGCAATTTCACGCGAGGCGGGATTCACAGCGGGTGGGGCGGCGCCGGTACTCTGACCGTTGAAGATGCTGAGGACATTCAAAGAGAAATCCCGGGCGTTGCCGCCGTCAGCCCTGAAGTCCGAATGGGCGCCCAGATCGCCGCTGGAAACGAAAATTGGGCGACCACGGTTTTGGGCGAATCGCCGGAGTACTTTGGCATCCGTCAGTGGCCAATCACCGAAGGCGCCAGTTTTACGGAACAAGACGTGCGCTCAGCGAGCAAAGTCGCAGTGATCGGGAAAACAATCGCCGACCAGCTGTTTCCGGGAGAAGATCCGCTCGGCCGGGTTCTGCGGATTCGCAATGCGCCCTTCAAAGTCATCGGCATGCTCTGGCCCAAGGGCCTCTCCGTCCAAGGCAGTGACCAGGATGATATAATTATTGTCCCGTACAGCAGTGCCATGAAACGCGTGCAAAGAATTTCCAACATCCGCTCGATTAACGTTCAGGCCGCCAAAGCTTCCCTCTTGAATATGGTGCAGGACCAAGTCGCGGGGTTGTTGCGTCAACGCCACCATATCGCCCCGGGAAAAGACGATGACTTCACTGTGCGCAACCAGGAGGAGATCGCGGACATGGCTACGGCTCAATCCAGGACCATGACCGTGCTGCTGGCCGCCATTGCCATGGTTTCCTTGGTTGTCGGCGGCATCGGCATCATGAACATCATGCTGGTCAGCGTTACCGAGCGAACCCGCGAGATCGGCATTCGGATGGCCATCGGGGCGCGTGGCCGCGATATTCTTCTTCAATTCCTGACGGAAGCGGTGACCTTGAGCGCCATCGGCGGCTTGATTGGCATCGGCGCCGGCATTGGGGTTTCCAAAATCCTCAGCGCCCGCTTGAGCTGGCCGACATTGATCCCGCCGGAGTGGGTCGTCTCCGCATTTTTTATCAGCGCCGGCATTGGTATTTTCTTTGGCTTTTATCCTGCCCGCAAAGCTTCGAACCTGGACCCGATCGAGGCCTTGCGCTACGAGTAGTCGTGCCCCAACAGGCACCTGCGGAGCGCTATCCGCAATTTTCGGCATGTTCTGCGCACGGTAACGCCGCGGGCCGGGCGGCTCAATCTGATCGAACTCGAATATGGCGTTGCCCTCCGCGCAGCCGAGTTGCGCTGGGTCAAACAGATCCTGAAGGAACTGCGCGCCGGCAAGCTCACTTGGAACCCGGAAAGCATAAGGAAATTCGCCGCGAACTTTTTCACGACGTGTCTGCCCGCTTCAACGGCTGCCACCTGTTCACATCCATGAATCCATCGACCGTCCCGGGTCCAATACTCTCTGCAACTAACCCGCCGGCTTCCGCTCGCTCCGGACCGCGCCTGCGCTTTCCGTTCGTCTGCCTGGCCTTGTTTTGGCTTTTCACCATGGGAAGCGGAGCCTTCGATAAGCCGTACTTCGTGGGCTTCATGCTCGCGTTGGCCTTCTCCGGGCTCGCAATCCTCTTGTTCTTTGGATGGTGGTGGTTCAATCGCGGCTTAAGTCTCTGGGAGAAGCTGGCCGGTTTTTCACTGCTCGTTCTGGAATTGGTTCTGGCCGGCAGATTCGCTCATCGTTCGGTCACGATGTTCACCCTGTGGATGATCGGGGTTCCGGTTGTCGCCAGCCTCATCGTGGGGAAAGAGTTTGCTGGCCTATCGTATCGGCTCAGGTGAGTTGGCGTGGACCGCGCCGGCCGGCACGAGCAGTTACAGCTCGCCACAGCTCAGCCTGTTGCACGGTGTGCCTCAGTGTCTCATGTTGCACGACGCCGGGTTGACTTCTTTTGATATTTCGACTGGGAAAAAGCTTTGGGAAAGTGGCGTGGCGATGAAAGGAGCGCCGCGTTGCGGTCAGCCGCGCTTGCTGGACGGCAACCGGCTTCTGGTTGCCGCTTTGGGCGGATTGGGTTGTTCGCTCATCGAGGTCTCAACTAATAACGATAAGTGGATTGTGAGCGAAAAGTGGGATTCTAAGGATCTTAAGCCTGCGTTCCCTGATTTCGTTGTTCAGAATGGCCATGCCTACGGTTTCGACATCGGCATGTTTTGCTGTCTTAATCTGTCGGATGGCAAACGGACCTGGAAAGAAGGCCGTTACGGACGGGGCGAAGTCATGCTCTTGCGCGATCAAGGTCTCTTGCTGGTTTCGTCCGAGACCGGTGAACTCATCCTGCTGGCCGCGGACCCGGCAAGCCACCACGAGCTCGGGCGTTTCCAGGCGCTGCAAGGTAAAACCTGGAATCATCCTGTTGTGCGAGGAGATCGCATTTACCTGCGCAATGCCCAGGAATTGGCATGCTTCTCTGCAACCCCTAAGTTCACTACTGTCGCGCGGTAATGAGGGGGAAGGTTAGCCACCAGCAACAAATGGAAATTGGCAACCCTTCCAAGCTTCCCTATCCTGCAAGCTAGTGGAAAGTATTTTGGCAAAGGCTTTGGGACAGGACTCGGGCCAGCTGGCAGTGGCCGAGAAGCGTGACTTGCTCGAGCGCCTGCTGGCGCGCCTGGCGCACGAGATTCGAAATCCGCTGAGCTCGCTCGATATCCATGTGCAATTGCTCCAGGAAGACCTGGGTAGCCTGGCACCGACTCTGCGTGGACAATTATCTCCCCGCCTGGAAATCATTCGCGGCGAGTTGCATCGGCTCGAAAGCGTCGTGGACCATTTCTTGCGCCTGGCCGGCCCCTCGGAACTCAATCTCGAGCCGGTCGAAATGCCGCGCGTTCTAAACCACGTCTGTGATTTGCTGCGTCCGGAAGCTTCGGCTCGCCGGATCGAATTAGCGACACAAATCGAGCCACAATTGCCCACCCTTTCTGCCGATCCGGTTCGATTGACACAAGCTCTGATGAACCTGGTGATTAACGCAATGCAGGCGGTAGAACAAGGCGGCCGGATAGAAGTGACCGCCGCCTTAGCCGAACGCGCGATGATCATAAAGGTCAGCGACACCGGCCCCGGCATACCGGCCGAGAAAGTCGGTTCCATCTTCGATCCGTACTTCACCACCAAAACCGAAGGCAGCGGCTTGGGATTATGGATTGCGCAGCAGATCGTCACCGCCCATGGCGGCAGCATCCAGGCCCAGAACGGTGCGGCGGGTGGCGCTGTTTTTGTCGTAGCCTTGCCGCTGGAACGCGCGCCGATGGCTCATGGATAAATCGAAAATCAAGATCCTGGTCGTCGACGACGAGCAAGGCCTATGCGCCGGCATTCAGGAAGCCCTGCGGCGTGAAGGTTATTTGGTCGAGGCGACAACCGAGGCGGTCAATGCACTCAAGCTCGCCCGGGAACGGCTCTATAACCTGGTAATTTCGGATTTGAAAATGCCGGGCCTGAGCGGCCTGGAGCTGATGCAACAGGTCCGGGCGCAACATCGCGACACTCTATTCATCCTCATGACGGCTTACGGCACGGTTGAGACTGCCGTCGAAGCTATGAAACAAGGCGCTTACGATTATCTTCCCAAGCCGCTGGACATGAAACGGCTTCGGGTGTTGGTCCAGAAGTGCCTCGAGTTCCAGGCGGTCGTTGCCGAAAATAACGAGCTGCGTTTGCGCCTCAACACCCGCTCGGATCCGAATCTGCTCGTGGGCGAAAGCGAACCGATGCGCGCGGTCGCTCGATTGATCGAGGAAGTCGCCAACAGCGATGTCACTGTGATGATCGAGGGCGAAAGCGGTACCGGCAAAGAAATCGTTGCGCGCTCGATTCACGTCCAGAGTGCCCGACGCGAGCGCCCGTTCATTTCGGTGAATTGCGCGGCCCTCGCGGAGCAATTGCTCGAAGCGGAGCTCTTTGGCCACGTTAAAGGCGCATTTACTGGAGCGATTGCCAACAAGCCCGGCCGGTTTCAACTGGCCGACGGCGGAACCCTTTTTCTGGATGAAATTGGGGATCTTTCGCCCAAAGGGCAGGGGGACCTCTTGCGCGTGCTCGAAGACGGGGCCTTCCGCATGGTCGGCGGTTCCGAATTGATCCATGCGGATGTCCGCGTCATCGCCGCCACCAACAAAAATCTCCAGGACGCCGTGCGCGATGGAAAATTTCGCGAGGACCTTTTTTACCGGCTCCAGATTGTGCCCATCGCGATGCCGCCGCTACGCGAGCGACCCGAGGATATCCCGCTGCTGGTGGATAAGTTCTTTGAAGATTTGAGCGCCAAACATAAACGGCGGCGCAAACGCATGTCAGTCGATGCTCTCCAGGCTTGTCAGCGTTTTCCGTGGCCCGGCAATGTCCGCCAGTTGCGCAACACCGTCGAGCGGTTGGTTATCACGTGCCGTGAGACCGTGGTGGATGTGGGCCATCTGCCTGATTTCCTGCGCGACTACGAGCGCAACTCGACGACATTTACTGTACGCCCAGGGACCCCTCTGGCCGAAGTGGAGAAAACGCTTATTAAGCAGACCCTGACTCATGTGACCAGCAACCGCGAAGAAGCCGCCAGGGCCCTCGGCATCAGCCGCCGCGCCTTACAATATAAATTAAAAGAGTACGGTCTCTTACAGGAATCTGAGCGTCCATCTGCTCTCCCAAACGAGCTCTGATCTTCCCGTTGCTTCCCTCGGCCCCGCGGTTCAATCAACGCAAATATCTGGTTAGCGCGCGAATGTGACAAGGCCGTTCGTCATGTCGAAATTGCATTGAACGTCAACCCTTAATCCGCTATAGGTCTTCTCATGAAGGGGCGAAATCTCAGACTGCCTGTTTCGCGCCGTTCTGTACCGCTCCTCTTGCTCGCCGCTCTGCTGTACCTCGGGTCCTCAGTTCGCGCGGCCATCCCGCTTCGGTTGGATGATCCAACTGCATTCTTCACCAATATCGCCGCGCGTTTGCTCAAGTCCGAGCTCAATCTCGACCTGAACAAGCTCCAGGTTTACCCGACGAACTATTACACACCCTCGGTTCATCGCCTGCTCCAGGTTGCGGCGAATCTGTACGACTGCACCACCAACCGCGCCCTCGGGCTAACTCCCGAATACCCCTACTGTCCGTCTGTGTTCCGTCCGCTTTTCCGTCGGCTCGATGACGGGACAAATACGATGGTGGTGATTGCCGGCTACCGCGAGGTCGTCGACACCCAGATGGCTGACCCGCGATTGGCACCAATGGTGTATGACCTGACGCAACCAAACGCGCCGTTGTTGGCGTTTCTTCCCTACGGCACAGTATCTCCCGGTGGACTAGAAAAAAATGAGCCTATGGTTTCAGGCATTCCTCTCGTGATCGGCGCGAAAAAGGGATTTCCCAACTTTAACGAGTTCTCGATGGAAACGCAGGTCTTGGTTGAACGCTTGCTCGAATTTCGCCGTCCTCCAGGCGATCCATACGTTAGCCCGGTCAATGAAACTAACCAGATGTATGTGGTCGGCATCTCGAACCGCTTCGGGTTGGAAGCCTGGAACTCGTATCAAACGGCCTATCCCCGGAAACTGCGGTTGGTCACCGGGATTTATATGACCGCGGTTATGACGAATGAAGCCGGGGTCATTTTGAGCAATACGGTGATTACGGGAGCCTCGATTGACAGCGACACAAACACTTGGCCGGGGTGGACCACGCCCTCATCGGCGCCCGCGTCCATGGTTTTGCCTTTCGGAAACACCAACCAGTTCGCCTTTCTCCCCAACTCATCCTATATTGACAACGCGCCCTGGTTCACTCCGCTAACCCACGTTTTTACCAGGAACGCCGGATTCTACATCCCGCATTGGTGGTTCAACCTCAGCACCCGAGTTCTATTTATCCTGGTCGATACCGACGCCAATCGCATCGTCGATTACGTGAATCTCAACCATGCTGAATCGACCGTTGATATCACAAGCCTGCTCGCGTCCGATGCTTCCGCAAACCCTGGCGATTACGGGAATCCGGGTAACGAATGGCTGACCAATCGAGTCGGCGCCAGCGGTTCAAGCGACGCGGCCACGTTCGGGATTATCAACCAGATTCAAGTTGGCCTGCACGGCACAACGGATTGGCTCAATTTCGTTCAGGACCCCTATGCCGGATTGGATATGCAAAAGGCTGTGGATAGTTTCCGCAATAATTTTGGCCTCAGCCCTGTCTATAACGCTGGCATGACCTTCTACCGATCAAATGTTTTCTACGCACCGTTCGATCCGGCCCGCTCGCTGTTTGTTCATACCAGTTGGCAGGCAAACGATCCGCTCGTCCATTACACCGTGGGTGACTTGGTGACAGCTTTGGACTTCGATTTCACCAATGAGGTCAATCTTATTCCTTTAGGGTTGCACAGTCTGGGCGTAATCAACAGCCGGTACCGTCCATGGCCTGGCAATCCTATGAACTCCGATCCGACTACTGACGGCCAGATATCGGTGAAGGATCCTGGCATATCTCGCCCGGAGGACTGGAACTTCCCCGCTAACCAGAGCCTATCCCTTGATTGGGTCGGGCGAGTGCACCGGGGGACTCCCTGGCAAACCATTTTCCTGAAATCCACAAACTTCCTCCTTCAACCGCAAGGTTTGCAAAATTGGGCTTACTGGTCCGGTAACCCATCGATTAGCGACGCTCAACTGACTGCCCCCATAAATGACTGGCACCTGGTGAGTCTGCTCAACAACTTTTTCAACACCAACGACGTTGGCACACTGGGGTCGCCCAACCTGGCCACCGCCCAGACTTGGGAAGCTCTGCTCGATGGAATAACCATTTTTACGAATTCCGGCAGCGGCCATTTCACCCCGACAGTGATCTCGAGCAACTCGCTCCAAGCCGAAATTATCGCCGGCGGACTGCTCAGCGCTCGCGCGTCTGAGCCAAGCCGAATCTTTAGAAACGTGGGTGACATCCTGGCCACTCCTGAGTTGAGCGGTTTCTCGCCGTTCCTGGGCTTCGGCAGTTCCAGCCTTACCGATGAAGCTCTCGAAGCCATCCCCGCACAGCTCATTTCCCGATTGCGGCCTGATGCCATTGTCACGCCGACTCAAGCTTCGGAACCTGGTCAACTACAGTTCACCGGGATGGATGGCGCTTCCTATGTCGTCCAAAGTTCTTTTGACCTTATGAACTGGGCTCGCGTCACCACAAATACCCCGGAGAATGGCGTTTTCAATTTCAAACTCCCAAGCTCAGCCGGTTCGCAGTTTTATCGTTCCTCCCTACTGCCTTAGCGAAATCGCCGTGCACAACCAACGGCTCAGCCGGTGCATGATTTGCGCTTAACGGTTATCTGAATACAATAAGCAAGAGCTACTTGCCCGATGCAAGTGGCCTTTGGTTAATCCATTGCGCCGGCCCACCTGTCCTTTGGCATAACCTATGCCTCTTCCTCGTCGGACGCGGCTGCACTGCGCATCCGCGGAATCCGAATAAAACTATTATGAGCGAAACGATTAATCCTCAGACGACCACAACCAGCTCGTGCACGTGCAACGCTGCTCCGGCAGCCCCTGCTACACCTGTGGCTGCGCAACCGCAAGCGGCCCCAACTCCGACTCCGAGCCCGGCGATTCCTCGCCCGCCCAAGCGCAGCCCGCGCGTGCGCAAGGTTTCCTAATCCCCTGCGAGTGATGATCCAACGAGTTGGCGCCGCTCTTTGAGGAAGAGCGGTGCCAGTTTCGTTTAGTGTTGAAACGTTAAAAACGTTAAAAGGTAAGAACGCTAAACGGTGGTCTAAGTTGCAGAGCCAAAGAAGTTACGGGGCGTGGGGATTGTCGAAAGGCGGCTCCGGTTCTTGCACGAGCTTTTCGGTTCAGGTGCAAACTCTGCACTTTCGGCCTGTGGCGTCCGGGTATTACGGCATCAGAAAGTTTTATTTCCCATTACGAATTAGCCCATTGCGCTGAATTCTCTTCCTTGTGGTATGGAATTAGCGTACAAACAGTCATGAGTGATCACATCACCAACCTGCTCAAGCTCCAGGCCCTCGACTTCGAAGAAATCACGGAACCTAACTCCGCATCGTTGCGCGCCGAACTGCGCAACATCATCCCACAGCCCATCCTCGCCCACTACGATCGTCTGGTGGTGCGCGGAAAAAAAGGCGTAGCCATCGTTCGCAACCAGGTTTGCACCGGCTGCCACATGCGCCTGCCCATCGGAACTATTAACACTGTGTTGCAACGTACCGACATTCAGCTCTGCGATAGTTGCGGTCGTTACTTGTACATTCCGGAGCAGGCCCCGGCGCCCGTTGCTGAGGCTGCGCCGACACCGCAAACCAAACCGTCCAAAGCGCCCAAAACGCGCAAACGCAAGGCCCTGGCTCAGGCTCCTGCCTGACCCGGAAAACAAATCCGGCGCACCGCCTTCCGCGGGTGGTGCGCAATAAACCCCGCCCCCCTAATGCTGTCCGAAATTACTGTTGTTCCCGTCGAACAACGGACGCTGGCCGACTATACGCGGCCGGAGTTGGTTGCTCCACAGCTTCGTCAACGCGACACGGCGGGTATCATCAGTGAATTGTGCCAGGTTCTGCAGGCACAACGCTGCGTCGCGGACGTTCTGCCCTTTTACCATACGACCCTGAACCACGAATTGTTGTCAAACTCAGCCCTTGAGTGCGGCATCGCTTTGCCGCATGGACGGCTAAGTGGAGTAAAGCATTTGCAATTCGCCTTTGGGCGAACGCCGGAGCCGGTGATTTGGGGGTCAAAGGGGTCTTGCCGGGTTCAGCTCATATTTCTCCTCGCCGTTCCCGCCACTGACGCGGCTGGTTACCTGCATTTGCTAGCCAGTGTGGCCCGGTTGGCGCAACAACCCGACTCTCTGGCTCAACTGCGGCTTGCTGATACGCCTCAGGCAGTATTTGCGGTTCTGCAGAAAATCAGACTTCGGTCATGAACTTCCAGGAGCCAGACGAGGCTGCCTCCGCGTGTCTTGCCAAGGTTCTATTCTGTAGCACAGGCTTTCCAGCCTGCCGTGTCGCAGAATTTCTATTCTGCCCGGGGAGGCGTGTTGTTGGGCCACAAAGATTTCATCGGGCGCATTATTTCCGCGCGCCGTGCCGACTGAAAGTCGGCGATACGGCAGGCTGGAAAGCCTGCGCTACCTTTACGCCGCGGCGCTGCTTGGATCGCGGCTAATACTCCCATGCACCCCCTGGCCGCCGCTCTCCTGCTCAAGGCAGCCATGGCGGTGTACGCAGTGGCAGGGCTCGGCAGTCTGGCGGCGTTCAAAAAGGAAAAGTTAGCAAATCTACTTGGCTTCGGCGGCGCCACTCTAGCGGGACTCTGCGGTCTGGCGGCAGCTTTGTCATTTCTTCTCGGGGGCACGATTGGCCAGACCGTTTCCTTTGAGCTTTGGCCGTCGCTTATTCCATATCTGAGACTCGACATCACGCTGGACCCTTTGGGAGCTTTTTTCCTGCTGGTTCTTTCGGTTTTGGCGGTGGCCTTGTCGATTTATTCCTTCGGCTACGTGAAAAGCTTTTATGGCCGCAAAAGCGTCGGCATGCTCGGAGCCTTCTACAATGCGCTGCTCCTGGCGACCACGCTGGTCTTTGGTGCCAGCAACGCGTTTTTCTTCCTTATCGCGTGGGAAATCATGGCTCTGACAGCCTATTGCCTGGTGAGTTTCGAACACGAAAAGCCCGAAGCGCGCAATGCCGGTGTGCTCTACTTTGTCATGTCACACATCGGCACCGGCTGCTTGATTCTCGGATTCCTGATTTTTTTCCAGGCGGCAGGCGGAGCTGGACCCGGCGACTATTCCTTTGATCGATTTCGAGCTGTCCGAGACAGCCTTTCGGCCGGGCAGCGGGACGCGGTTTTTCTTCTGTTCCTTTTTGGGTTTGGAGTAAAGGCGGGGATCGTGCCGTTGCATATTTGGCTGCCGGTGGCTCATCCAGTTGCTCCCAGCAACATCTCCGCCCTGCTCTCGGGCGTGCTCATCAAGACCGGCATTTATGGGCTGACCCGCGTGTTCTTCGACTTCCTGGGCACTCCGCCTAATTGGTGGGGTGTCGCCGTTCTGACGGTCGGGACTGTCTCAGCGCTGCTGGGCGTACTCTACGCCCTGATGGAGCACGACCTCAAGCGTCTACTGGCTTATCACAGCATCGAGAATATCGGGATTATCCTGATGGGTCTCGGGGCCGGCCTGATGTTCCTGCACTCAGGCCACCCGGTCCTGGCGAGCCTGGCGCTCATGGCCGGGCTTTATCACACGATCAATCACGCGATTTTCAAAGCGCTGTTGTTCCTGGGTGCCGGGGCGGTCGTCCACGCGACTCACACGCGCAATATGGAAGAAATGGGCGGCCTGGTGAAGCGCATGCCGAAAACCGCGCTGTTCTTTCTGATCGGCGCGGTGGCGATTTCCGCGCTCCCGCCGCTCAACGGATTCATTAGCGAATGGCTGACCTATCAATCCCTGCTCCAGGGCTTCGGCACGACGAACAGCCTGGTGCGGCTGATGTTCCCGCTGGCCGGCGCCATGCTCGCGCTGACCGGCGCGCTGGCTGCCGCCTGTTTCGTGAAGGCGTTTGGCATCACCTTCCTGGCGCAACCGCGTAGTGAGGAAGCTCGTCACGCGCACGAAGTCTCCGGCAGCATGCTCACTGGCATGGGCATCCTCACCGCCGGTTGCATTTTCCTTGGTCTTTTTCCAACCACCTTCTTGCGTGCTTTGGATCCTGTCACCGCGCAACTTACCGGCCAAAGTCTCAGCGGAACCTTGAGTCTGAACGATGGCCTCGTGCTTGGCAGCAGCCAACCACTCGGGGGAACGGTTTCGACACTCGGCCTGGTTTTGACCGGACTGTGTTTGCTGCCGATCCCGCTCGTCCTCTGGCTTTTCTTTGGGCATAAATCGAAGGTGCGGATTGGGCCAACCTGGGATTGCGGCCTTAAGGGTTTGACTCCGTCGATGGAGTACACCGCCACCGGCTTTTCTAAACCCATTCGCATGATTTTCAAAGCTCTGTTCCGTCCTCGCCGCGAAGTCCAGCGCGAATACGACTATTCCCCGTACTTCGCCAAAACTTTGCGCTTCGAAAGCCACATCGAAGAGGCCTTTGTCACACGATTCTATCGCCCGCTCAACCGGGGCATCCTGCGCCTCTCCCGCCGCATGCGGGCGCTGCAGGCCGGCAGTATTCAAGCTTACTTGATCTACATTTTTGTCACGCTGCTCTTACTGCTTATGTTCGCTTTATGAAGGCCGGCCTGAAATCCGAAATCCGAAGGCCGATAGCCGAAAGAAACCCGAAATCCGAAGCCCGAAACCCGAAATCAGAACAACAGGGTAAATCAACCCCGGTTTTTGCAACCTTCGGATTTCGGGCTTCGGCCTTCTTTCGGCCTTCGGATTTCGGCCTTCGGGTTTCAATTCCCGCTCGGGTTTCATCTCTCGAATGATCCAACTCCTTTCCATCGCATTGCAGACGCTGCTGCTCCTCGCGCTGGCTCCGCTCATCAGCGGTTGCATCAGGAATTGGAAAGCCAAGCTGCAGAACCGGCGCGGACCGCCGCTGTGGCAACCGTACCTGGACCTCGGAAAATTCCTGCGCAAAGACATGGTGATCTCGGAGCATGCGTCCTGGATTTTTCACGCCATGCCTTATGTGTTGTTCAGTTCGACTTTGCTGGCTGGTTTGATGATGCCGTTGCTGACCGTTTCCGCGCCGCTGAGTTTGTTTGGTGGTGCGCTGGCTTTTGTCGGGTTGCTGGCGTTGGGCCGTTTCTTCCTCGCGCTGGGCGGGCTTGACCCAGGAAGCGCGTTCGGCGGGATGGGCAGCAGCCGCGAAATGACCATCGCCGCTATCGCCGAACCTGCTTTGATGCTGGCCATCTTTACAGTCGCGATAACCGCTGGCTCAACCAATCTCAGCCAAATGCTTGCGATTGCCCAGGGCCCAACCTGGAAACTGCTCAACCCGGCACACGTCCTGGCCTTCGCCGCCTTATTTATTGTGCTGCTGGCGGAAACCGGGCGTATCCCCGTCGATAATCCAGCCACCCACCTGGAACTGACCATGATTCACGAAGCCATGATCCTGGAATACTCCGGCCGGTACCTTGCCCTGATTGAATGGAGCGCCTCGATCAAGCAACTGATCCTCATGGCCCTGCTCGTAAACATCTTCTTCCCTGTTGGCGTTGCGACGAACCCGAGTGCGGCTTCCCTGGGCATGGCTTTTGTGTGGCTCATGCTCAAGCTCCTGGCGCTGGCAGCAGCGATCGTGGTCGTTGAGACCACCAATGCCAAGTTGCGCTTGTTCCGCGTCCCGGATCTTTTAAGCACCGCCTTCATTCTGGCTGCGCTGGGACTGCTCTCGACCTTCCTTTTCCTCTGATATGAACCCTTCGCATTCGGAAATCGCCGCGCAATGGATCACGTTGCTGGCGGCCGGCATGCTGGTCATCCAGCTCCTCATGGTGGTTCAGCGAATGTTGCTCACCAGCATCCGGCTCTTTGCCTTGCAGTCTCTGATGCTGACTGCCATCGCAACGATTATCGCCTATTTTAACCACGCCATCGACGTCTATCTCGTCGCGGTCCTCACTCTCGCTGGCAAGGTTGTTTTTCTGCCCTGGCTGCTTAACCGGTTGGTTCGCCGCATTCAAATCGATCAGGAGATCGAGCCGTTGCTCAACTCGCCGGCGTCGATGGTTTTGTGTGGCGCATTTACGCTGCTCGGTTACATCGTTGCGCGGCCATTCACGTCGTTGGAACGGCTTGGCAACAACACCCTGGCGATTGCCATCACGCTCTTGTTGACCGGTTTCTTCCTTATGTTTAACCGGCGCAAAGCCATTTCCCAGGTCCTGGCGCTCCTTACGATTGAAAATGGCGTGATGCTGGCGGCGGTGGCACTGACGACCTATGGCATGCCCTTGGTGGTCGAGTTAGGCATTTTCTTTGATGTAATGGTCGCCGTGATGGTGTTGGGAATCCTGGTCTACCGGATTCGTGAAACATTCGCGTCGATGGACGTCAGCAAGCTAAGCCAGCTACGAGGATGAGCTCGGTTCATTGCCTGACCAAATGAATCTTTTGATCCCCATTCTCGTCGCGCCGAGCTTGGCGGCCTGCGTCTGCGGGTTGCTGCGCTCGCGCCGTGCGATGGGTATGGTGAACGTACTGGGATTCCTCGTTTTGCTCGGCATGGGCACGCAGCTGCTTCGCGAAGTCCTGGCGCGCAAGGTCCTAACGGAGTGTGATGAATTCTTTCGCGCCGACGCGCTGAGCGCTTGGATGGTGCTCTTGATCGCGATCGTTTCATTGGCTAGTTCCCTTTATGCCGGAAGCTACTTTCGCCAGGACGTGGCTGCCGGAACAGTCACCCCGGCGCGAGTCAAAGAATTTTTCGTACTTACGCCCTTGTTTACGGCCGGCATGTTGTTGGTGGTTCTGGCGAATAACCTCGGAGTAATGTGGTTTGCCCTGGAAGCCACGGCCCTGTCTTCGGTTCTATTAGTGGCTCTTTACAACCGGGCACATTCCCTCGAAGCGGCCTGGAAATACGTCATGCTCGGCAGCGTAGGGCTTGCACTGGCGCTTTTCGGAACCGTGTTCACGTATGCCGCGGCCATCGAAAAGGCATCGACTTCCTTGCCAAGTTTCAACTGGTCTCACCTGATGTTGTCTTCGGGCCAGCTCAATCCCGGGATGATTCAATTGGCCTTTGTTTTCGTCCTGGTCGGCTATGGCACCAAGGCCGGCCTGGCTCCCATGCACACCTGGTTGCCGGACGCCCACAGTGAAGCACCTTCGCCGACCAGCGCCATGCTCTCGGGCGTCTCGCTCAAAGTTGCCCTCTACGCACTGCTGCGCTTTCATATCCTCGCGACGGCCTGCCTGGGCTCCGGGTTCAGCCGGACCGCTTTGCTGGTTTTTGGCCTCGGCTCGATGTGCCTGGCCGCGCCCTTTATTCTCGTCCAAACCAATTTGAAGCGGCTGCTGGCTTATTCGA
>DASRFK010000300.1:0-18639 GCA_035651635.1 Verrucomicrobiia bacterium
CACCCGGCCCGACTCAATCTCCGGCCTGGGTGAAGTTGAGTCTTCCCGCATGGTCAGCCACATCCTGGCTGAGGACATCACCTGGACACCCTGGTCGCGCCTGTATCTGCAAACCGGCTTTAACTATGTCTGGAGCAAGACCAAAACACCGGCTTCAGATTACACGCAGGCGATTCTCAACGCCCAAAATAATTATTGGACTCTGAGTTTCTCGACCGGGCTGGTGCTCGACGATAAAACCGACTTGAACGTCAGCTATTTCTATTACCTGGCCGACAATTATCAGGACAATTCGGCCGCAGGGCTGCCGCTGGGAGCCGGTGCGGAGGAGCATGGTGTCAATGCCACCCTCACACGCCGGCTTACCAAGCACCTGCGTCTGTCAGTGCGTTACGGTTACTACACCTATAACGATGATACGTTCGGGGGCAATCAGGATTTCCACGCCCACGTCATTTACACCTGCTTACGCTACCGATTCTGAAATGGTAGCGACGGCGCGCTGCGCCGTCCGCGCCGCCCCTGCGGCACTACATTGCCCAGTCGCCGCATTGACTTATCGGTCATCAGGGATGCACTTTAGGTCGTAGCGCAGGCTTTCCAGTCTGCTGGAACGCGGCTGGAACGCAGACTTTTAGTCTGCAAAGCGTGCGCGGAACTCGGACGGCCCATTGTTTTTGTCACGAGGCAGACTGAAAGTCTGCGGTACAGCAGGCGAGGACGCCTGCGTTACGAGCAGCGGGGACATGGCAGCGCGATCTCCCTGCCGGTCTGAACGCTGATAGAATTGTCGGACTATGAATCGTCGTAACTTTATCAAATCGACCCTGCTGTCCAGCGCAGGAATAAGCCTGAGTTGCGCCCTATCATCTAGTGCCGCTGAAGAACCGCCACCAGGTGTAAACCCTTTGCCCAGATGGCGTGGATTTAATCTCACCGATTTTAATTCCCCAAACCCTTCGTCCGGCCGACGGGGCACCACCGACGATGACTTTAAATGGATGGTGGACTGGGGCTTTGATTTCATCCGACTTCCAATGGCCTACCCGAGGTACGTCGAGTTTGATCGCTCGCAGCACATTCAACCGGCGGAGATTTACAAGATAAACGAGGCGGAAGTTGGCCGGATCGAAAGCTTCGTACGCAAAGCGCAAGAGTTCGGTTTGCACGTAAGCCTGAATCTTCACCGCGCTCCCGGTTACTGCATTAATGCCGGCTTTTACGAACCTTATGATTTGTGGAAATCAAAGGAGGCCCAAGAGGCCTTTGCTTTCCATTGGGGAATGTGGGCTAAACGATTTAAAGACGTTTCGCCAACCAAACTGAGCTTTGATTTGCTGAATGAGCCCTGCATGCGTTCGGACCTGAATGATCAACACTCAAAAGGCAGCCCGATCCCAGGCGAGCTTTACCGCGCTGTTGCCAAAGGTGCCGTCGATGCCATTCGCGACGCCAATCCTGACCGGCTCATTATCGCCGATGGCAATAATGTCGGCAGTAACGTCACTCCCGAACTCAAGGATTTGCACATCGCCCAGAGCTGCCGTGGCTATTTCCCGGGCTACATTTCGCACTACAAAGCTCCCTGGGCTAACAAAGATCCCGAGCGCTGTCCGACGCCGGTCTGGCCCGGGACGATGAACGGCGAGCAGTTCGGTAAATCGCGCCTGGAAACCTATTACCGGCCCTGGATCGAGTTGGCTCGGAGCGGAGTCGGTGTGCACTGCGGCGAATGCGGGTGCTGGAACAAAACCCCCCACGCGGTCTTCCTCGCCTGGTTTGGCGACGTGCTGGACATTCTTACCACCAATAAAATCGGCTATGCGCTGTGGAATTTCCGAGGCGACTTCGGGCTCCTCGATTCCCGCCGGGAAGATGTGGAGTACCAGGACTGGTACGGGCACAAGCTGGACAGCAAGTTACTGGACCTGCTGAAGAAGCACTAAGGCCTGGCCAGCCTGGTGCACGAAAGGCGGGGGCAGGGAGATGGCAAGTGCAACGCATTCGAGCCTGATACCGACGGAAGAGCTACGCTTGCCGCTTTTAACTGACAGCTCACACCGATTGCCCCATCGTGTCGTTATGAAACTTTGGGGCGTAATATTCGCATGGCTCTGCACGGCGCAAGCGATCCTGGCACAAGACGCCACCTTGTGCGGCTTCGTCACGGAGGCGCAGAGCGGTGCTCTGGCTCCCTGCACCGTTGAGATCACTGACTCCAACGGGAGACTGGTCCTTGAAAACGACTCGTTCAGAGCGGGTTTCCGCTGCTCCGGTGTATTCACGAAGCAGCTGCCACCGGGGCACACACGCATCCGTGTCACGCACGGCTTTGAAACCCAACGCGCGGAAAAGGAACTGGATCTCGTGGAGGGACATTCAAGCGAGGTGAGGTTCGTTTTGCACCGCACGGTCGATCTCCGCAGCAAGGGCTGGTATGCCGGCGATAGCCACGTGCACATGCTGCACGGGGAGAGGACCCTGCCGGTCTCCTTTGAGTTTGTGGCAGAAACCGCTCGGGCGGAGGATTTGCAGTACCTTTCTCTGGCGCAAGCCTGGCAAATCCAGAATCCGGCACCGGAGTTCCTCGCGGCTGAGCTGGACTCGCGCTCGCGGACAAACTGCCTTTTGACCTGGAACCTTGAGGCACCTAAAAACTATTACCAAGGCGATGCCGGGCGCTGTCTGGGACATTGCTGGAATATGGGCATGCGCGGACGAACCCGTGAGGGGGCGGATGTCATCGAAGTGCTCCTGGCCGCGAGCGCGTGGGATTACGAATCCGCCAAGCCGACCTTCGCCAACTTCGAGTCCCATAGCCTAATCCATGAACAAGCCGGCGTGGTGTTCTATACACATCCGGCGCGTTGGTGGATGGGGGCGTGGGGCGGGCAAGGCGGCTATCCAAAAAAGGACCGGATGCGCATCTCCAACATGGCTGTGGAATTGCCTTTGGACACCGTCTTGGGACCGACCTTCGACGGGTTGGACCTGATCACGGGACCTGGGGAGTTCGAGGCTAACGACAAGGCGTTCCGCATCTGGTCCATGCTCTTGGACCACGGCTATCGTCTGGCTGCCACCGGCTCGTCCGATGCTTGTTTCGATCGTTCCGGTGGCGCAGTCCCGGGCATCCCGCGCACCTATTCCTACGTTCCCCAGGGTTTTTCCCTGCAAAAGGTCACGCGCGCCACTGCAGCAGGGCATACTTTCGTAACGACGGGTCCTCTATTGCTCGCGACGGTCGATGCCCGCCCGCCGGGCTCCGAGTTCAAAACGGGACAAGGCGACCATGTCCTGGCCATCGAAGCGTGGGCCTCGGGAGAAGACCCGCGAGGATTGGCGCGGCTGCAAGTCCTGCGCAACGGCCAGCTCTTTCGGCAGTGGGAATGGCCGGACAACCCTGGGTTTGTCCGAACTAATTTCACCTTTCGCGAACAAGAACGCTGCTGGTACTGCGTCCGAGTTTGGGGTTGTGATGCCACTAAACAGAGAGCAATTACCGGCGCCTTTTATTTCGGGTCTTATCAACCACCGGAGCCCGTCATCGCACAAGTCCATGCCCGGCTCGTGGACGCACGCTCAGGAGCTCGGCTCAAAGGATCGCTTACTGAATTGAGCTACTCTGGCACCCTTCCGCGCGTCGGCAAACGGCATGGTCTGCAGGACGGTGAGGCAAATCTGCGCATTCCGGGAACGCGCCGGCTCCGCGCCGAAGCGGCGGGCTATCGCTCCTTAGTGCTTAGCCCAGTCCTGGATAATCCACAACTCATGACCCAGATCACCGGGTTGTCAGATTCGGACCTTTTAGAATGGGCTACGTACGAGCGGACCCGGCGAGAATTTTCGAACATCGAACTTGAATTCCGGCTTGAGGCGCAATGAGCTTGCTGTTTCATTCCGGACGCAACCCTTCCTTCCTCGTTCCTATTCGTCGACCGGCGCAAAGCCACGGCGCAGGCAATTCTCGGTAATCACTCGCGGGAGCAAAAAGTTCTGCAAATACTCCCTACCGCCGGCCTTGGTCCCGCCGCCCGACATTCTGAAGCCGCCAAACGGCTGCCTTTCCACGATTGCGCCGGTGATGGGCCGGTTGATGTACAAATTACCGCAGACCAGTTCGGCTTTAACCCGTGCAATATTTTCCGGACTGCGCGAGTAACAGCCGCCGGTTAAGGCAAACTCGCTGTCGTTGGCCAGGCTCAATGCTTCGTCAAAATCCTTTGCTTTGGTGACGGCCAGGACGGGACCAAAAATTTCTTCACGAAACAACCGGCTGTTCGGCGGGACATCCGTAAAGATGATTGGGGGAACATAGACCGCGCTCGAATCCTGGGGCACGGTGCCCTGCCAGGCGAGGGTGGCTTCCTTCTTTCCGGCCTCGATTACCGAGAGAATCCGTTGCTGCGCCTCCCGGCTGATCACCGGACCGACCATGGTTCCCGGCTCCTGCGCTGGGCCGACGCGCATTGAACTCGCCGCGGCGATCAACCGAGCGAGGAATTTTTCATAATTCTCCTGCAACACGATCAGGCGCGAAAGCGCGCTGCATTTTTGGCCCTGGTAGCCAAAGGCGGAGTGAATGCAGCCGACCACCGCTTCATCCAGGTCGGCATCGTTATCCACGATCAGGCAGTTCTTGCCGCCCATCTCGCACACCACTTTTTTGAGATCTCTTTGGCCCGGCTGCGTCCGGCCTGCGCTCTCCCAGATTCTAAGCCCGACTTCTTTCGATCCGGTGAAGGCAATGAAATCGATGTGCGGATGAGCAACCAAATGTGCGCCCACTGTTCCACCCGGGCCGGTCAACAGATTGACCACGCCGGGAGGAAGCCCCGCCTCCAGGCACAGGTTCATCAGCCGCGCCCCAATTACCGGCGTTTGGTCGGATGGCTTGATGATAACCGCGTTTCCGGCGACCACTGCCGCTGTGGTCATGCCCGTGAGAATGGCCAGGGGAAAATTCCATGGGGCGATGACGATCCCGACTCCGCGCGGCAACCAATGTTGGAAGTTGCTTTCCCCGGCAACTGTCTGTGTGCGTCTTGGCTGGCCCAGCTCGCGCATGACCTGCGCATAAAAATTGCAAAAATCGATCGCCTCGGCCACGTCCGCATCCGCTTCGCTCCAGTTCTTGCCGGCTTCGAGAATCTCCAGCGCGCATAACTGGGCTTTGTCGCGGCGCATCAGCTGGGCGATTTTCTCGAGATGACCTGCGCGTTCGTCGGAGGTCACGCGTGCCCATTTCGGTTGTGCGGCTCGCGCGGCGGCCAAGGCATCATCGGCCTGCTTCACCTCGGCCTGGGCGGCGTAGCCAATCACCTCATTCTGATTTGCGGGATTGAGCGAGGGCAGCCATTCGTGAGTGGACACCGGTTTATTATTGATGACCAGCGGATGGCGTTCTCCGAAATTCTCCCGAAGATTCTGAATGGCCTGGCTAATCCGTTCTCGCGCCTTTGTGATTGTAAAGTCAGTCAGCGGCTCGTTTCGGAAGCCTCGGTAAGCCTCATCTTCGATGGGCTGAGGCGTGGCCGGAATTAATTCGATCGGATTCCGGAGCAACTCCTCGCGCGCGGCGCCTTTGGCAAACTTGTTTGCCAAAAAGCCTTCGTTCGAGGTGTTTTCCAACAAACGACGGACGAGGTAAGCCATCCCGGGCAAGAGTTCGCCAACCGGACAGTACTCCCTTAATCGGCAACCGGACTGGAGCACCGCGGCTTTAATCGAGTCGGCCATCCCATAAAGCATCTGAAATTCAAAAGCCCGCAAGTCGATTCCCAAGCGTTCGGCCTGAGCCAGCACATGGGCGATGCTACGGACGTTGTGTGTGGCAAAGGCTGCATCAAGGACTTGGTTATTTTGAAGCAGGATTAAGGATAACCTTTCGAAGTTGGCGTCGGTCTCCGCTTTGTGCGCGAAGACCGGGATGGGCCAGTGTCGTTGCTGAGCGATGACGGTCTCATAATCCCAATAGGCTCCTTTAACCAGGCGCACGGTGATCCGGCGCTGTTTTGTTTTGGACCAATCGAGAATCCGGCGCAAGTCCGGTTCGGAATCCCGCAAGTATGCCTGCATGGCCAGGCCGCACGCGGGCCCGGTTGCAAACTCCTGTTCCTGGAAAATCGACGTGAAGGTCTCGAGAGTAACGGCCTTCAGCGCATAACTCTCCATGTCAAAGTTGACCAAAGCGTTCAGTTCCCTGGCGCGCCGCAAAATCGGCCGCAGCCGCTCGGAGATCTTAGCGACCGCCGTGGCGGGATCACTCGGGTGAATCTGCGAGTATAATGCGGAAAGCTTTACGGATACGTTGAGCGCGGGCAGCGGCCCTTGCGGGGTCTGATTGCTTGCACAGGAGTGTTTCCAAGCGGGGAGTTCGCGCCCCAGCAGGTTCAATAGCTCCAGGTACCGCTGGGCATACTGATCGGCTTCGGTCTCGCTTACCACCGCTTCGCCCAGCACATCCACGGTAAAGGCAATGTCCTGATCGTTCAATTTTCTCAGGATCTGCAGAATCTCCTTTGGTTCGTCGCCGAGCATGAACTGCCGGGCCATGCTGCTGACTTGGGATTTGATCCCCGAACCGAATAACCAGGAAGCGCCGCCGGCGGCTTTCAGGCCCAGGCGCAGGGCAGGGGAGAGATTCACGCGGTCGTCGCCCAGGTACTCGTTCAGATGACGCGAGATCTCCGACGAGGAGGTCAGCATTGGCAGCACGTCTACGAACCTGAACAGTTGGGTTTTAAACTGTTCGTCGCGCATGGCCCATTCCATCAGGCTCCCATAAAAGCCCTTTTTGCTGAATAACGTCGGGGCTTCGGCTGAGTCGATGGAGGAGAAAAGCTTGTCCCCCCAGCTCCGGACGGAGCTGTTCACATCCGGTTCAGAGGCGGCTCTTTCCTTTGAAGCGACCGTGAGAGGCGAAGTGCTCACAAGGCAAAGTTACTCGATCTGCCTCCCAGAGCAAGGCGGGTGGGGACGCGGATAGCTGCAAAGGAAAGAACCTGCCTGCACAGCATCTCCGGATTTGCCGCCTGCTTCGAAACGGCTAGTAAGTAATCGCTACGGTTGCGGGGCCGATATTCGCCGGCAGATGAACCCAGTCCGCTTCAAAGTCGCTCCAAGGCTTTGCATTGACGGTAACGGATCGTATGCGCCGTTGTTCCGGCACCCTGAAGCGCAGGCGAATCTGGCTGGGAGGATTGCGCGAGGGGGGCTCGAGCAGACACGAAATGTTGTGGTCACCGCCGCTATAAACCAGGGTCATTGGGCCGAAGTAGGTGTGGGCGTTTTTCAAACCGCACTTCTGGCCGGTCTTGAGCCAATCTCTGGGCACAGCTTGCCCCAAGACTAATTCCTTGCCTTCTTCCCGGACAAAAATTTGCCGCAGCCAGCCGCAGGCGTTGGATTCGTCCGAACTTTTGAAGTGGTCGCCGCGCCAATCGCCCATTTCCGGCAGGGCATGCTCGGTATTCATATGCACATCCGGGAAATGGCTTACCGCAATGGCGTTGAACATCGCTCGCAGCGCGTTTTTCGTGTCATCGCGGCGCAGGTACGGCTCGACATCGAGCAACAGGCAGGCTTGCATCGACATCCCGCCGCGGCCGAACCAGTACTGATCGAAATCGTCGAGCGTGTACCCGTATTGCGTCGACAGGAAGAGGTTGTCCTCGTAATCCTTCAGAATCCACTCGGTTTGGGGTGAGCGGCAGTCGAGCGCCCCGGTGATCAAGAGGTGCATGGCTCCTTCAAGGGTTTCGCAAATCCAACCGAACGAGCGGCCGCGCCGTTGGACATAAGAAGGAATTTGGGGAACGGCCGTGCCATCGCGCAAACGAACCACCGGCGAGCGGGCGGCGGCTTTTAGAAAATTCTCCAGCAGGTGTGTGTGATAGGAATCCGCTTCGCGTCGTATGCGCCGCGCCTCTGGGTGACGCATTTGCTCCAGCGCCCACGCGGCCGAGTCCAAGCCCCGCCAAGTGTAGCAGTTGGTCGACAGCCACGTCCACCAATCGCCAATATCTTCCAGGCTCCCGGCGGGCAGCAGACCGCGTTCGAGTTCGTTTCGTGAGGCGGTGCGTTTGGTTTCACGAATAATCCAACCAGCTCCCGCCAAAATCCCCGGCGCGGCCGAGCGGAGCCACGCTTCATCCCGAGTGAACCGGTAATGTTCGCCCAGCATCCAAAGAATCCAGCCGTGATGCTGGTTGTAGCCGCCGGATTCATAACCCCCGGCTCCATACAGGACACCTTCCTGGGAAGCAAAGTCTCCCGGCAAAGCGACAGTGCCCTGGTAGTGGAGCCAGGCATCGAGGCATTCCTGCGCCTCGCGATGATAGCCGCGCCGATCCAGGTCGACGACCATCATACACGACTCATTCCCATAAGCGCCGTAAGAGAAGGAGCCGACCCGCGCAAATCGGCGCGAACTGTTCGGCTCCAGCTCGCAGTTAATCAGCAAGTGAGTGGCATCGGCTCGGAAGAAATTGTTTAAGACCGGTTCGGGGCTCACGAGTTGTGTGCCTTCGTCCATCCGGCGGCGCCAATAGCCCGCCATCGCCGCTCGTTCCTTTTCGAAATCCAAACCGGCTAGCGCCTCCTGCTCGGCTTTGTTGGCGAGCACGAGGTATGGCAGTTTGACCCAGAGCGTTCTGGATTGCCCCGGAGCGAGGGTCCAGCTCCAGGAGAGTTTCCCGTCTTCCGTTTTGGCTTTCACATCCGCCAAAACCTGGCCGCGTACACGTTCTCCCGCCCAAAGCAATCCTCGATCGTCCAGTCGCAGCGGGTGAGTGGTTTCAGCAGCCGAGTAACTCAGGGGCAACGAGGCGGTTTGTTCGCTCGCCGACGTGTTCGTGAAATCCAAGCGCGCGAGAAAGACCGCCAAGGTATCCGCGGGGGGCACTGGCCCGTCTGATTTGGCCCCATTGAGTTCAGTGACGAAGGCCGTTTGAATTATCCGCAAACCGTTGGTCTCCCAGGTGGTTTCACAGATCGGCAAAGTGCCGTCCTGAAGATGACGCTCGCTCGGCTGGGGATACGAGCCGAAGGCGATCCGTACCGGTGCGTCTTCGAGTTTCAGACGCGGCGTATCCTGCCCGGGCCGGGCTTGCAGGTAATTGTCGTTCAGCCGAAACCGGACGGTGCCGTCGGCCTGAAGCAGGAATCGTTGCCGACCGCCGTCCAGGCCTAAAGGAAAATAGATATGCGATTTCTTTGCCGGCATTCCATTCCAGGCGGATTGCCAGGTCTGTTCGGGCAGCTCCCGCACCCGGTCATAAAGGGTCTTTGCCTTGGCCGCTTCCTGTGCGGCGGCGACAGCTGCATAATCCCGGACATCGGATTCGGATAAGATCGCCACGCCCAGGGCCGGCAGGAAAAGTGGTCCGGTCTGGAGGTCGTCCGGCAGGAATGTGAAGACCTTCTCGCCCGTTCGCACGGTGATCAAGGTACGATCGAACGTGTTCGGGTCAGGGTTAACGGTGCAGCTGAAGGCGACCCGCGTGTGCCGGGCTTGGTTATCGTTGGTTTGGACGGCGCCGTTGAAGGCGGTAACCTCTGGCAAGGAAACGGGGCGCTCTTTCCAAACCAGGTTGGCGCGCCTGGTTTCAGTGGTCGAATCGGTGAAAGCCTCGATTTTGTCGATCGGCGGCAGTGTCCTCTTTGAAGTAATTCGAAGCTTGAGGGTGTACCGAAAGGCCGCGGAGTACTCTTTTATTTTCGGGAACTCCCGGGCGTTAACCGGGCGGAACGTGAAAGTGAGGGCCGGACCGTTACTGGTGGCCTCGGCGTCAGCCGCGCGCCAGCCTCCGCGATACCAGTTGCCCAGTTCCATCCAACCAACATCTCCGCCGCCGGGGACACGGTCTTTGGGCAAGTGCTGTTCGGGCCAGTGGCTGCCCCAATATTCCAAATGCACTTGATCCGGCGCCGGCGCTCGGCCGGTGAATCGCACGACGACTTGATGGATCTCGCGCGGGTCGTCCCAAATGAGTCCATTGCCCTCGGGGAGCGGTTGAGCGAACGGCGCGGCATCGAAGATTTGGGCCGAGGAGCCACTTGACCACAGGCACAAAGACGCCGTCAGGAGGAAAATCGCAAAGGTTCGTATCCTAAGGTTTTGGAGTGCGCCGCTTTGCGGCGCTTTTCGGAGGGCCCATGGGGCTGTAGCGCGGATTTTTTTGGGAATCGCACTGGGGTCAAAAGCGGCGCGCAGCGCCGCACTCCAAAGCGTTAGGCCATTTGTTTGCTGGCGATGGAGCTCGCGGCACGAATGTTGGGGCAACCGCCCCGCAGTCCGAAGGTATTGGAGTGGGCCTCTGGGCGCCGCTTTTCGGGAGCCCACGGCCGCCGAAAGCGGCGCATAGCGCCGCACTCCGAGACTCAGGCGCGTGTGCTGGAGGGTAACTGACTCCGGTGCGGGGTTCTTCATTTTGGCGGAAAACATTCTCAGGAATTTGGGTCTACTACCTCTTCGCGCCGAATGGAAACAGGAGCTCGACCTAGTCGAATTCGGTCATCGCCAAACGCGTGGAAAACCCGAATTTTATGCGACTTGGCGAGTGGACGTCCATCCAGGCTGCGCAACGTGAACAGCGGAAGGGAGGTACCGTACGTAACGCCGTTCCAGTTGCGCACATGGAAGGCGACGAAGGCCGGCGACTCGACCAGAAAACCGCTCGGTGGTAGTTGGACTTGCTCTTTAGAGACCGCACTGCAGAGGTAATCGGAGTCACCAAGGTTCACGGTAACGGTCACGCGTTCAGCTCCCTCACCAAAGGTGGTTCGCTGGACCTTGCGATCACTGGAGAGAAACTCGTGGCCGGTCATCTGCATCCGCGCGGTCAGCTCGTTCAACGGGGAGAGGACTTCATAGGTGTTTTTGATGAAACGATCCATGCGGTGCATCCCGGAGGCCCAGCCGTTGTCGTCGCGCGTAAAAAGCTCCGGCCCTGATTCCAGCGGCACTTCCACCGGGGTAAACTCGATCCGCTCATCCTGCACCACGAGCTTGCCGACCAGATAACTCCGGTCTCGATTCCTGCGGCCTTGGAGCAGCGCCCGCCGCCCGCTGTCTGGCTGATAGAGGCCCATGCGCACTTCGAAAGTCCCATTGAGGCCATCAGGGACAGTCACCGAGTAAGGGCCTTGCAGGATTTCTCCGGATTTCCATTCCGACACCGGCGGGGTGGGCTGCTGATCGTTCTGGAATTGTATCTTGCCCGATGGATCCGTGAAATGAACGAACACCTGCCAGGACTCTGACACCGGTTTCTCGACCCTCCAGCGGTAGCTGATTTTGAACTGTCGCGGTCCGTCAGGGCTGAAACCGGCAACGCCGGCGTAAATCGCCAGCGGTTTTTCTTCCGCCGCGACCTCTTTCCAGTACAAATGGGCGGGAATCGAATGGTAGTTAAGTGGCCGGCCCAGGATGATGTGTTGGAGGACGTAGCTTGAGGCCTGGCCCGGATCGTAGCCGTACTTCCCGTACATGGCGATGCAGTCGCGATAGACCAGGTCGAAGAGGGGCACCACGGTCGCGCCGAGCCTATCCCCCAGCCGGGCATCATGGTAAGCACGGCCGCTGACGCCGGTTAACCCTTCGAAGAAGTCGCTGTGCGGAATGGCCCACTCCCGCCCGCATTCACTGCCGAATACACCGAAAACTCCGCGAGCATAGTCAGAAAGAGCCTGTTTCCATTTGATGTCGTCGCTGCGGGTCAGGGGATGCTGGGGGTCATAACACTCCTGCAGGCCGGCCGCATAGGTGGTGTCGATGAAATAGGCGTTGGCGTTCGAGAGCTTCTTCACCCCGGGCAAATTTTGCGGGCGTTGGGCGAGTTCTAAAGCCATTTGTGAGCAAGTCATAAAAGCAAGGCCTCCCGCCCAGCGTCCGCCCTGCACTATTTTGCCGTCGCGATTTTTCATGATGTAACGCTCGTTCCAGGATGGCGAATCGCGATAAATATCCTGGTAGTTATCGTGCAGGCAGAAGAGATAGCCCTGGTCCATCACGCGCTGGGCGCAGGCTCTCAAAGCCGCATCGCCGCCGCATTCCGGTGCCGTCGGAAGAATGTCCGGGTGCTGGTTGTCATAGCCGCGATGGATCCAACCGCCGACCGTGAAGAGGACCCGGTCGAGTTGCAGATCCCTTTTGAAATGCTCGGCCACTTGCGCCGCTTCGTCGAATGTCCAGTTGACTCTGACTTGCTCTTCTTTGGTGCTGTCCTCACTCATGCGGCGGTCCAGCGCGCTCCACAGCTTGATATTAGCGGCACCGAAAAGTTTGGCTCGGTCGGGGTGGTCTTTGAGTTTTTGGTCCCAGGTTACCAGCAAGCCCCTGTCTTGTGCGATTTGGCGATAGGCCTTGGCGATGCTTACATAATCCCCTCGGCCCAGAAAGCGCAGTTCAAGGCGCTTGGCGCTTTTCAACAAGTTGCACCAGACTGCAACCGTCGCGTGTTTCGAACCGGAATCAGACTGGGCCTTTGTGCTCTTCAAATCGACCGTCACATACGGGTCATCCCAAGTGGCCAGCACGGCGGAACCGTTTTGAACCACACCCAGCATTTCCATATGACAACCTTCATAGGCGTAGGTATCGAAATGATGCGAGAGGCCCGAACCACTGTCGGCCGGAATCAACAGGCCTTCCCGCACGGGCACCAGCACGTAACCTTTGCCCGAATCGGTGGCCAATAGCACATTGGCCAGAAGCGCGACGCTCTCGACTTGGAGGCCGCCACTGGCTTCATAGATCACTTCCAGCAAGCGAGGATCCTTCGAGGTTTGAAACTGAACACGCAACGCGGCGCCAGGGTCGCCGGCGATCGGATGGAAGGTCGCGACGCAGCCGGCGCCCGCAGTGCCTGATGCCAACTCGCATTGGCTCAGGGTCAGGCGCTGAGCCTGGCCGGACCGTTTCACCGTGACTGTGCCGAAGGGTGAATTCGGGTCCGCATTGCCCCATTTCTCGCCGGTTTGTTTGTCCTGTATTTCGCAATGACCGGTGGCGGCCTTAATCGTAAACTCGAAGGAGCGATTACCGAACGAGAACGCGGCAGTGGAAGTGCCTGCCGCCCGCGCATTTGGACTCAACAGCCAAACCGCGCTCGCAAAAATGCACGCAGTCAGTGCGCGCAAAAACCGGTGGCGCACGAATTGGCGCGTCAGCGTTTTGGAGTGCGGCGCTTTGCGCCGCTTTTGGAACCGAACGACGGCTGACCCACGAGTGAATCTCGACCGTTCGACCCTGCTTCGCCGCCAAAAGCGCCGCGAAGCGGACGCACTCCAAGACCTTCGGAGTTCCTTAAGATTCGTGGAAAGAGACCACGGGCTCGATTGAGGCAGTTTAAGGTTCATACTTCAGAGTCTGAGAGTGATCTGATTGGGGTGGGCGCGGCCAACGCGAAGGTCCTGTTTACTAATTCGCTTATTCAGGGCTTCGGCGCTGACTTGATACGATCCATGACAACCGCGGAATGAACAGAGGCCTTTCTCATCTGTAGCCGCCTCAGCCTTGGTCCACCACTGGCGCCTAATAAGATCCAGCAGCCGTTCATAAGCCGGCTTGGGAGACATATCCTGCCGCACCAATCCAGCCGGCGCTCGCTGCCAGGCCTGATAATCGGAAAGGTCCCACCAGGTGACTGCCGCCACGGAAGGATGGGAGAACAGCATCGTGTAAAAGTTGGCCGTATGCTCCGCTTGCGCTGCTTCGCCTTCGGCCGTGGTCGGTCCCCATTCCTTGTTTTCTCGGCCGCCGCTCAGGATGGTCGTTTCCGTAAAGTGAAGCGGCAGCCCCAGCCGGGCGTAGGTTTCGCAGACCGAATAGACTTTGTGCAAAGGCCAGACGCCTTGATGCATGTGGCTTTGAATTCCGACGGCGTTCATAAGGAAGCCGCGCTCCTTGCGCAAGCTCGACAGGAGCCGCAGGTAGGCCGGGTCGGTGCGATAATCGTTAACGAGCAGGGCGGCGTCAGGATTGGCCGCGCGAGCGATTCTCAACGGCTCGCCGGTGTAGGGCACTGGGCCAATCGCCGCGCCCCAAGCCCCCATTTTGGTTTTGTTTACGCCGTCCGGCAGGTGAGTCGCTTCATTGACCACATCCCAGAAATGGATGCGGTTTTTGTAACGGGACACGACGTTCTTTACCCGCTCGTGAACCAATGGCGCAATTTCGGCCAGGTCATCCGGCAGCCAGCGAGGCGAGCTGGCCGGGTGATCCCAGACCAGGGGATGGCCTTTGCAAGCGATCCCTTGTTTGTCGGTCCATTCCAGGACCTGGTCGGTATAATCGTAGCCGGGCTTGCCGCGCTCGAACTCGTAGGACGCCCAATAAAAGCCCAAGGTGGCATAATTAAACAACGCGGCAAACCGAGAGCGGAAAGCCTCCTCCTGGTCGCTGTTGGCGCATCGATTAAAAGGGAACAGATTGCAGCCGAACAGAAACTCGTGGTTCACCTGCTCGAGTTTGACTTTGGCATTAGGTACAGGAGCGCCATCCGAGCTTTGTACTTGAACGGTGATGTCTGTCTTGCGGTACCGCTGGATGCTCTCGCGGGCCTGGCTGAGCAACTCCGAGTCACTTGGGGGCGCGGACCTGTCTTCTGCACACTGTCCGGGCAGGCTCCAGAGAATCGCGGTCGAAGCAGCGCCTGTGCGAAGAAATGCCCGTCGATTCACGCAACCCAGCAAACAGCATTGTCAGGGTTTTGCGAGTTAAAAAAGCTAACAAGGCCGGATGCCCGCATTGTTGTTCTGGCCACCGTGTTACGCGGAAGGCTGGGACCTTATTCACGCTGGAGGCGTCTCCCAATCCGGAGTCGCTATTCACCCATCTTCTTGGCCCAGGCATCCAGGGATTGGCTTTCGCTAATGTTGGAAATTCCGGCCTTGCGGGCGACCTGGAGAAACTGTTTCAGGAGGGCGGCGCGCTCCTCGCCCTGGACGCGACTGGTTGCGAGCTGCACATATTGAATTGGCAACCGATCGATCGCCACGCGGAAACGGAACGTTTCGTTCTCGGCGCTTTGTTGGGCCCTGTCCAAAATCCGCGAAGCTTCGCTGAGGAACGCGTCGTTGAGGTAAGCAGCTTTCGGGGAGTCGAAGATGTGGGCGTGGGTTTCGCCATCACTGACCTGCCGCTCGAGCAGATCGATATAGGCGCGCAGGTTTGCGGCGGCCGAGCCGTAATATGCATTTAAGAATTCGGTTTTGTGCCGCTCAAGGTCAGTGTTTGGGTTCCACAACAATTCTGCCAGCAGGTATGCGCGCAGCGGTCCCAGCTCTCCAAAACCGCCGCCGGAATAATTTCCTTGCTCGAACAGGCCGCTGACCCCGTGCTGGACGAAGAATTGCACATTCGGCTGGAGCGCCGCGAAATTTGGGAAAGGTTGCTGGTAATGACCGAAATTCGGGGTGTAATCCCAAACGTAGAGTTTGGGCGCAACCGGCTGCCAGGCGAGAATGTCATCGCGGAAGCGGCGATTCTCCTTGGAATCGCAGGTGGCCAGTGGATGAGCGAAGCAGCATTCGATCGAGCACAGACGTATGATGACGTTAGGCCTGGGGCGAAGCGTTTTCGGCGGCTTGCGGGTATATTGGTAAGCTAGAGTGTCGATGCGGATTGCCGGGTAATCTTTTTCAATATCCTGGGCAATTGCATTGACGAATTGGATCAGCGACGCAGCGGGGCTGCCTTCCCGGTCGTCAAGCGCCTTGCACTTTTCGCACCGGCACCAATTGCCCGTGTCGTTCTGGGAAACGCTGATGATACTAGCCTCAGGATGTTCGTGGATCCACTGGCGGACGTTGGCAATCGCGAGTTTGAGCACTTCGGGATTGGAAAGGCATCTTTGGACATAACCGTCCACTCGTTTGCCATCGATCAAAGGGAAATACTCAGGATGCTCCGAATAAAGTTGGCGCGGGATCAGGTTGTCGAAACTGTGCACGAATGGGAAGTAAACCACTGCGCGGCCGCCGTGCTTCTCGGTTAGGCCATAATGCTCGCCATTGAGCCGGTGCCGCGCGGCAAAATCGGCATTGCGCATTGTCTCCGTCCAAAACACCTCCCGGTATTCCAACACTGGAAGGTGATTTTCATCCAGCGCTGCGAAAAGGAGGTGATTCGTTTCCGGTACGGTTTCGACCTCGGGCGTAAACCAGCGAACCCCGGCCTTTTGCTCCAGCAACGTGTACACTCCATACAGAGTTCCGCGAGGTCGCCCGCCGGCGATGATCAACTTGTTTTTCCAGGTGCGTAAGGCGAAACCTTCGGTGCCGAGCGATTTGAAATCGATGTTCAGGCCCAGCTTGCGCAAATGGGCATTGTCCCCAATCAGGATCTCGCGCGATTCAGCCCGGGCCGAATCGTCCAGAATCGGCAGCTTCACCGAAGTGATGCGTTCCAGATAGCTCTGCAGTTCAGTGGCGGCATAACGCTCCGAAGCCGGGGCATTGGAAGCCACGATGATCGGGCAGGGCGTACGATCTTTTGACGACAAGGTGAAGCCCGGTGCCGCAGGTGAGGAGACTGCCTGGCTGAGCAGTGCCAGTGCAATTGGGATGTGAACGAAGCAGTTAGCAGATTTCATCTCGAACGCAGCAGGTTCGCTGAGTTGAAAGCACGAGCGCACCCGATTGTTACTCATAGCGCCAAGTCAGTTGACCCAATGCTGTGTCCAACCACGTGGCGGCACGTCCAGTTGCTTTCCATCAAGCTCGACCCTGGCCGGCACGTCATTGAAGTTTTCCACGACCCAGCTCCCGTCGCTAAACAGGTACAACCCCACACGATTCGGACCGCGGAATGAAGCGTGCACCTTCGGCAGGAATAGGTCGCGCAGGGGATCGAGACTGGCTTGGTCCAGCAGTAAGAGCGATTTGGGGTCGCCCTGCACAGCCAGGACATGCACGTTGGGCGTACCCAGTTCGAGGCGTCCCTTGAGGGCTTTTTCCAACCCGTCGGTCAACAGAACGGGTTTTCCGGATTTGACGAAGCCGTCCAGCTTCGCCACGAAATCCGAATCCTTAACCGCGTGGATGGAGAAGAAAGCGGCCGGTGCGTTGGTCGGGAATTCATGACACGGCACCAGCGGCAGGCCGAGCATCCCGACGAAATCAAACACTCGCGGCTCCTGCTGCGGATGGCTATTCGGCGGTTTGTAGGCCGCCAGTCCGATGGGGTGGCGGCGGGGCACCTCTTTGGCCGCCGCGAGGAGTTCTGGCAAGGCAGCCCGCAACGCTTCGATATTCTTCGGCCCAGTCTCGCGCAGCAGCGAGCTGTATTCGAAGAGCATGGATTCCCGCCCACCCCCAAGGATGGTCTGGCGCGCTTGTTCCAGGTAGGTTTGAGGCGTGGTCCCATACGGGTCGTACCAGCCACCGCCGCATTTGGCGCCGCCGATCCCGCCCAACCAACGCATGATGAAATAAGCTTCGTACTGCGGCGTGCCGCCCCACTGTTTGTCCTGGAAATCGCGCGTTTCGGTCCCGACCCAAATCCGGTCGAAGGCAGCGGTTTCGCGGCTCACGTCGTAGCCTCGCACGTGGAAATTGTCGTACCATTGCGGGTATTTTACGATCAGACGGGCTTTGGGATTGACGCGTTTGGCCGGGCCAAGCAGACGGTCCTGCGAAACCCGCAACATCAACTCGCACCGATAGTCCTCCCACGTGTCGCCAGTCACGGGGTAGATTTTTTCGCCTACCGTAACTGTCCTGGCCTTGCGCGCCGACTCACACGCCGGGCAGGTGCAATCCGTGAACCAGAAATCATCGATCATGATTTCGTCGAACAGGCTGGCTGCGTACTCGAAAATGGCCTGGAGCTTATCCTGGGTCGCTTGGTCCGTGTAGCAGCAAGCCACCTCTTTCCAGCCGGTTGAGGGTTTTCCAACCCGCGTCGTGGTGACACAACCCGAAACTTCGAACCGGGCGCCGCGGAACTTTTCACGGGCATTCTCCAGAACCGTGCGTTCCGCCTGGTAACCATCGCGGAATTCCTCCAGGTAGACCTTCGTCACACCAGTGGTTTTGCACCAGGCGACAGCGGCCTGAAGCTTTTCGTCTTTAGAAAGATATTCGCGGACGTCGTGAGAGGTGAAGAGCGTCGAAAAGCGATGAACGGAAGCGCAATCATTCGCCAGTTTCCACTGGTCCGGGCCCGGTGCTGAACTCTGGCTCGCGGCTGAGCGGCCAATGATTGCGAACGCCAGCGCCAGGGCGATGGCTACGGGAAAGTGCTTGTTTGGCATGGCGGCCTCATTGGCTGTCCACACCGCTAACAGTCATCTGGAGCCCGTAGAAGCTCTTGCTGGCCGTGATGAACAAGGTGTGCCGGTCCTTGCCGCCGAAACAGACATTGGCCGTCCAGGGTTCGGCAACGTCGATGTGCTCGATTTGTTTGCCGGCGGGGTTGAAAACGGTCACCCCCTTGCCGGTGAGATAAACGTTTCCCTGGTTATCAATCGTCATGCCATCCGAGCCGAGCGAACAAAAGAGGGTCTTGTCCTTGAGCGAACCGTCGGGCTGGATCGAGTATTTATAGGTCCTTTGAGCGCCGATATCGGCGATGTAAAGGGTGTGGCCGTCGGGCGTGCCGATGATCCCGTTCGGTTGTTTGAGGTCGTCGGT
>DASRFK010000301.1:0-2007 GCA_035651635.1 Verrucomicrobiia bacterium
TTCGTTTGCGTTGCCCGTCAGACCGGAATAACGCACTTCTGCTTCGCCGGACGGAGAGGCACTCCCAAAACCGAAAAACCCCGCGACGATCTGGCACAAACCAGCCAGGATCTGCGAATAAATGAACGCCCGGAAACTGACACCTGCTTGCAGTGCAAGCGCGACGCCGACCCCGCCGAGATAGGCGCTTACGGTGGCCGAAAGCACGTCAGGAGGATTCCCGAAAGCTGGGTGGGACAGACTTCGCACCAAGCAGTAGCCAACGAACAACGAGGCGATCCAAATCCATTTTCCGAGCTGCAGCCGACAGAGGTTCATCACCTTGCCGCAGGCGAGCAGGAGCAGAAGCAGGAAGGCAATCACGACGCCCAACCGAGACCAACTCGGTACGGTAGTAAGCGTTTGTGAGGCGACGACGTAGGCCGTTACGAAAAAGGTAAGACCGCGCAGCCACCAGTTGACAACCGCATCAGCGCCGATCTTGCGCGCGGCTATTGCCGGCGCAACTGGCGGCACCTGGGAACGCATATGCGTCCCAATCGTTAGGCTGGGCTTTGTCATTGGAGATGCTCCCGAAACCGGTTACGCAGGGCTATCCGGAGAACGCCGGCCAGGCGGCCACCGTCTCGACACGCTGCTGGACTGAAGTTTGCGGCCTTACGGCGCGGCCCAGTAATCGGGCGTTGTTCCCGATGGATCGAGAATCCGCGTGTCGGGGGCCAGCTGGTCGCTGTATTGGAAAGCGCCGGCGTCCCGAGTGGGCAGGCCGGTCCGGCCGAAGAAATCCACCGGAGCGAGCAATCCTTGATAGGCGATGCCCCGAGCCGGGCTGCTGGAGCTTAGCCAGTACAATCCGTTTTTGCTGTTCACAAACCCAAGATTGCTGGCCACAACATCGTGGGCTCCGCTTGGGTACGGCGCCGTCGCCGCCTTGTTGACGAGATTATAATCCGTCACAATGACCGAATTGTTCTCGCCGGCGAGCGTTGGGAACCAACCGGTGGTGACGGCCAAAATATTGTTCGAGACCACGAGCTGTCCGTAAGCGGATAAAACACAATAATTGGTATCGGAAATGATGGTGTTATTGAACAGGTAGTTGGCAAAGCCTGCACGGCTCCAGACCGTTACCCCGGAGCTGTTGCCGTAAATCAGATTGTTATAGAACGATCCGTTTTTGCACTCGCCAACGTCGTCGTAAGCCTGAAGTCCGTAAGCCAGATTATACCGGAGGACGTTTCCGCGCACTACCAGGTTGGTGCCGCTGATGTAAATTCCGTGATCGTGGTCCAGGGTCATGCCGTTATTCTCGATCAGGTTGCACTCGATCACGGTTCCATATTGATTATGCGCCCCAACACCTTGGCCGCTATAGGCGAACGTCGTGTTTATGACCGCATTGGGATCTCCCCGGCCCGAGTGGTGAATCCAGCAGTTGCGCACGGTTGAGTTGGGGCCGTTAAACTTCACTCCGTCCATATAGGAGTGCGAAACCTCGAATCCATCGACGACCACATTGGAAACGGTGCCTGAGCCGCTGGTCGAAATGCCGTGCATGCCAGGCGATCCGACAATCCTGGCTCCCCATTTTACCAGCGACCGTAAAATGAGGCCCGATTTTGAAATCGTGATGCTCGGGTAGGTGCCTGGCAAAAGGGTGACCACGTTCGAGGCTTGGGCCTGTGACAGCGCGTAGCTCAAAGACCAGGGGGAATTGGTGGAAAGGCCCGTATTGCTCGAGGAACCCGTGGCTGACACGTAGTAATTCGGCTGCGTCGAATTCACCGCGAGAGTCGCCGCGACGCTCCGCACCGACCCGCTGCCATTGCTGACCGTGACTCGCACAGTTCCCCCGCTGTCACTCAGCTGGCAATTGTTTCGCGAGTAGGAGCTGCTGCTCGAGCCGACGTTGAAGCCGTTGAAAGTCCATTGATAGCTCAGGGGCGCCGTGCCCGCTGCGACAACACTGAAGGTGGCGCTTTGTCCGGCATTGACCACCTGGTTCTG
>DASRFK010000302.1:0-23574 GCA_035651635.1 Verrucomicrobiia bacterium
GTCTCCGGCGGGTTCACCACGGCCGCCGCACCGCCACCACCACCGCCACCGCCAACCATCCTCTCGGTCTCGCCCACGAACGGCGCGGTCAACGTGCCGCCGCTCAGCCCGCTGGTGTTCACGTTCGACGAGGACATGGACACCAACATCCAGGTGGTCGCCGACACCTCGAACACGGCCAACGCCGGTTTCTCGCCGAGCGCCAGTTATTCTAACGGCGTGTGGAGCGCCGACAGACGGAGCCTGACTTTCCCCTCGTTGGGCCAGCTTCCACTCGGCTTCGTCGTGAGCTGGACCTTAAATCCTCCGGGAGCCGGTTTGCTCCTGCAAAATCTCGCCGGCGAACCGCTAGCCCGCAGCGTCGGCAGCTTCACCGTGCAGACCAACACCGGGGGCAACCCCAGCGAGATTTGCCAAACCACCACCAGTACGCTCGGTCATTACAGCATTATTGAGAACCTGCAGAGCAACCTTCAGGTCGCGGCCAACGCCGTCGTGCCGCTCTCAAATTCCCTGGTCACTTTCGTCGCGCGGGCGACAAACCCGCAAGTCGACAGGGGAGGGTCGCAGTCGGATTTCGTCACGAACGGTTCCTTGACCCTGCCGGGTGGATCCGTGCTGATCTTCACCAATGAATTTTACGCAATCGTCATCGGGAAGACGAACACCGTCAGCCGTACTGGCGACCTGGGGGCGTACTACACCAACAGCACGGACTTGGACCTGGCGGATTTTCCGCCGGGCACGTACGTGATCGCTCTCCAGCAGGAGAGCGGGCTCGAGAGCACGATCCCCCTGTCAGTTCCCGGCCCTCCACCAGCGGCGTTGATCGGCAATTACGATGCGGCGCAGGCGATCGACCCCGGGAACGATTTTGTCCTGCAATGGAACTCGTTGCCCGCGACAAATCCCGGCCCGTTTATCCAGTTGGTGATTCGTGATAGCTACGGCAAGTTGATCTTCGCCGCCCCCAACCCATGCGTCGGGCGAACGCTCGACCCGGGCGCGACCTCGGTGCTGATTCCGGCCAACACGTTCCGGCCGGGGGTGATCTACCAGAGCACGCTGGAATTTGCCTACAACTTTTACCATAAGACCAACGCCGTGCCGGAGTTGCTCGGCGACGGGACCGTGTCCAGGACAACGTTGTTCTCCCTGCGGACTACGCTGGCGCCGAATACCGCGCCTTCGCGTCCCGAAGTCAGCACGGCCGCGCTGGCATCCAGCGGACACCCGATGCTCACGATTCATGGAGCGCCGGGGGCGAGTTATACGATCCAACGGACAGGCAGCCTTTTTACCGCTCAGCGCGGCGGCATCGGCGGTGCCACCTGGACGAGCGCCGGGACCATCACCACTGATGGTTCGGGAAATGCCTCTTTCACGGACTTGACCGCTACTTTACCGGCCTTTTACCGTGTTCTCTCAAATTGATGTCGGTTATAGGTTGAGGGACGGACCGACGGTGGAAATCTGAACGGAACAGTGTAGCCGATCGGGGTTCAGAAAGTGTTACCCGAGAGTCGGCCGTTTCGAATCACGATCGGGAGCTTTTGATTGGCTCGTACCTGCCGCTGCTTTTCCGCCTCTGCGATTCTTATCGAGAATTGCGAAAAGGATCAGTAGAAAAGCGAAAAGTCGGATGAGGTAGCCAAAGGAACGGTGGTCGCTTGATAGGACCACGATGATGATCCTTTCGATGCCAAGCAGCAGGAATGCTGCTGCGAAAAAGACGAAAAGGCGATCGCCGGTTTTGCGCCAAAAGCGCAGGAAAAACACCAAGATTGCCCAGGCGACCGCCATGATCGCACCTGCCAACATTGCTTTAGCCATTTCCATAACCCTCTAGGTTGTTTCGCGAATAAGCCCATACAGCAACATCAGCATCCCCCCCAGCGTGAGGGAACTGCGAAGCACAGAGAGGTCCGTCTCCGGCAACACGACGAGGTCGACAAACAGCAAAACGTTCGTAAGGGCAAAACAAGCGAAGCACCAGGTGCTCCAAAACAACAGACCGCCCCGCGTGCGTTGGTATTGACGAAAAAGCAGAATTGCGCAACCAATGCTGGTTAGCGCGCAGAGCACATAGACAACTTGTGCCATTTCATTTCTCCTTTCTGAGTTTAAAAGCGTCAGCGAAGTGCTGAATCCGATCAGCCGGCCTTTTGTAGATTGTTTCGACGATGGTTACCCGGCGTTCACGGTACGCCTTCACCAAATCCGAAGCGCCCTGGCGCAACTCGGTGGACTTGGGCGCAAATTGATAAGCTCCTGATCGTTCGGAGATCAACAACCCAGCTTTGCAGAAGGCTTCCAGAGTCTCGGCAACTGATCTTTCGCTGCTTTGAACGACTCGGAAGACCTCGGCGGCTGTCCAGTTCTTGGCCGGAGTTGCGCTCACAATAGACAGAATCTCGATCTGCTCGACGGAATGAATGTGCCGAGAAATAAATTGCTGCAGAGCGGGCGTTAAGGGAGCATCGGACACTGTTAATGCATTTATGCAGCACACAAGCCACCAAGACGCCCGGCCGGCAATGCCAGAATTCGGTGTGCGAGGTTGACGGACAAAGGAGTTCCACAGTGTGAAAATCACAAGCTCTCGACTATGGGGTCTATTACTACCGCCAGGCATTTCAGGAGACGCTTTTGGTGGCGGTCAAAGCGTGCGGTCTCGCAAATTTCGCGACGCAGCCTGAGTTCACGTCGAGGTTGCCAAAATATTCGAATCGAAGCCACCTCGCTTATTGTCGTGGTGGTACACTAACCTGAGGCCGAGACATGGGCCTCTCCAGCTTCCGCCATCTTTTGAGAGCCGAGGTCAGGATTGGGAGCGCCGAGGGGCCTGGACTTGGTGGCAGCAGCTTGATCCATTGGGTCCTCCCTTGAATGCCAGCCTGATCTCCTGCTCAACGGCTCGCCGCCCGATACGACACCCCTCGCCATCTGGGCAGAGGTTGAGGCTTAAGTGGAACCTGCGCCGGAACGATTTTTTCAAAAGTAAGATTAGTGATCGTACCAGCTTCATCTACTTTAACCTGATCGCGCTTTTCGTTGATCTCGATGACCTCGATTGGGCCAACGCGCTGCCCCTCCGTCAGGATATAGCATTCTTCCTTTGCGCGTTCCGGCGGTTTCGCGGGGAATTCAACCTTAAGTAGGGCCCTCTTACCTCGCAAAATGGTCGTGATTCCGGTCAAATGGATTCTCGGCAAAGGACCTCGAGAAATCTCACGGAAAGCAGGTGGCGGAGGTCGCAAATGGAAGGCGTTTCTTTCACAAATCCCCTGATACGGATTCGCGGCAGACGCAGGCCCGATCACGCCTGCTGCCAAACAAATCAGGAACCTCCTCCAGGCGGTTCTTACGGCCGATCTGCGGCACTGCATTAAATGTCGCCGGTGAACGAGCGAAGCCTCACCGTTCAAGGTGAGCGTAAGTCCTTTGGCCTGCTGGTGTTTCAAAGTCACGAGGCTTCAGCCCATTGACGGGCGTCATCCAAAGCGCCGTGATCGAAATAGCGAATTTTGGCAATCGTGAATGGTCGACAAAATTGACTCATGCCCTTTTGCCATTTCTGCCGTCGCCTATTGCATCCAGTTTAATTGGCATACGAGGCTCCATTTCTCTTTGTTGGTTAACCTAATTGTTGGACTTGTTTGGCGCTCAAAATATTCAGGAGGTTCTGGCGGCACTGCACAGCGATCTCGGCCGTCGTTTGCGTGCTGAACAAATCGCCACGATGAGTGTCTTAGATTCAATGCAGCACACCCTGGTTTCATTGCTTTGTCTCTTTTTTCTCGGAACTGAGGCTGAGGCCTCTGAGACGGGTTCTCCCGGCCCGCGACTTTCCGGCATCGTGAGCTTGGCCGAATTCAAGCGAGCCGTGCTGGAGAGCTCATCACGTTCCGGGAGCACTGCTGGTTGGAGTGTTTTGGCTGAGGGCCAACGAGAGGGGCAGCTTGCGGTGCTGGAAATTCATCCCGATACCGCGACGGTAAAGGCAAGACTTCATGCAAAAGCTGAACCCACGGAGCTTACTTTGACAAATCCAGCGGCCAAGCTTCCGCAATCCTCCGGCATCGTGTTGGAGAATGCCTTTCTGGACCCGGTGCTGAACCTGTACGCCGAGTTTTCCGGTCGCACACTTCTGCGCTCGCCGACCCTTCCAAAGGTCTACGTTACCGTTGTGGCTGCCGTAAAGGACCGAGCTGGTGCTGTGCAAGCTCTGCAAGCGGCTCTGAGCGAACAGGGCATCGCTGCGATTCCGGACGGAAAGAAGTTCCTGATGATTGTTCGCGCGCAAGAGGCCGGGACTGTCGCGCCGCGCTCAGACCAAATCGGTTCCGATGGGAGCAATTCGGAATCTGAACTGATACCTGCTGGGGCCCTGAGTTTTCCCGGTACCGACATCAATCAAGTGGCGATGATTTACGCTGAACTGGTTGGGCGCAAATTGGACCGCGGCACCCCTTTCCCTGTTTCGGCGAACAGCGTCATCCGATTCCGCAATCAAACCCCGCTTACTCCGATGGAGGCTCGTTATGCTTTGGATACGGTTTTCGGCTGGGCGGGATTGAAGATGGTTCCAGATGGCAATGATTTGATTAAGCCGTTTCCCGTCAGCAGAAAAGAACGATGATGTCCTAACACGGGTTCCTGTAAGACCCTCTGGGCCAGCAAGCCGGCAAACTTCGCATCCTCAAGCTGACCATCCCTGGCCCGAAGCAGATAAATGGACAGAGAGGTGAGTCGGTGAGTCGGCTATGAGGCCGGGTTCACCGTATCCGTGTAGGTAAGCCCGTCTAGGCACGCCAGCAGCACCGCTGGCGTGCCTAGACGGGCTTACCTACACGGATACAACACAGATGGCTACCGGCCTCTACCGGGGGAGTATTCCCCTGGAGGAATTTGCGTTAAAGGTCATGCGTGTGGCCACCGAACACGGTGTGCGGAGACCGTACTACGGGGCAGTTAACGCTTCGGTGTGCAGTTACAGTTTCGAAATCTCCGGTTGAAACTTGCCGGCAAACGCTCACTCATGCGTTCACGGAGCAAAAAAGAGTTGAAGTGTTCCCGCTCAAAATAAACGGTGGCCGATATTCAGTAACCCCGCGAGCTTTCGGGTGGATAAGGAATGGCTTGAAGGCTTACGCAAATGGGCAAACTGGCGGAGTGAGGAGGCTCTGTCGGAAAGATACACCTACACATTCGAAGGACTCACAATCGGATCGGTGCTCTGCGTAAAAGACAAGTCCAGCGGCGATCTCTGCAGACTAATGCCATTTGACTTCTAAAGCTACCTGTTTGGGCACCTAAGGTACCGCCGTTTAGGCCCTTTTCAGCGGCCAACGCGGTCATGATATGCTTTCAAAACTGAGAAGGAAACGCCACAAAACGTCATCGAGTCCCCGTGTCAGGCCCCAAGGTGGTCATGATACGGTTTAAAAGAGGTCATCTAATGGTTTAAATCCCAGCCTTGACCTCGGCGTAGCGGCGTTTCGGCAAACCCGCTGGAAATCGTTTCAAGGATCGGCGGCGCTCTGCATGTCGTCCAAAACGCAACCTTTGCGCTCGAAGATAGGGATGGGGACGTCTCGTCCCCAGGGCTCCTCAAGCCAGTGCGGATTCTCCGGGGACGAGATGTCCCCACCCTTTTCAAAGAAATATCAGTGCTAGGCAGCCAAAACCTTTGAAGGTGCCGGCCCAACCGGGGACCCTACCTTCGTTTTTTCAATGCCAGCCAGGCGACTGGTCTTGAGGACGTCCCTTACCGTGCTCAAAAAGTCGTGCGGTGTGAAGGGCTTGGAAAGCATCGCCGCTAGTCGCAGTTGCGGTTCGCGCTTTAGTTCCTCAATCGGCATCGCGCCCGAGACCAGGATGACTGGTAACGCTTCGTCGACGGCCCGAAGCGTTCTGAGCAGCTCCAATCCCGAGATTTTGGGCATGTTGTTATCGGTGATCAGCAGGTCGTAGTGGTTCATGTGAAGCGCATCCAAACCCGCTTCCCCGTCCTCCGCCGTGTCCACTTCAAAGCCCGCTTTAGCCAATAATGCCGCGTTAAACAGGCACAACACGGGGTCATCCTCCACCACGAGAATGCGAACCGGGCGAGCGCGCTCGGACCGCGGGGCCGGCGTGGCTCCTTTGCCCGGGTGGTGCATGAGCTTCTCAGGGTGCATCATGCCAACTTAAACCGGGTGAACTGAGCCCTCAGTGGGGCATTTACCTTAAAGTCGGACGAAAATCGCTTACCTTCGAACTCAAACATGCCTCAGCGAACCCCGCCGAGGACCGCCAAATCGTCCGTGGCCATTTGCTGGGTCCGACACCGCCGGAACGAGGCCGACAGAAGTCAGGGAGGACTTTTGGGTTCGGGATGTGCGGCCTTTTCTCGTAACTGGCTGTGCCGATATTGGAAGCTCAGGCCGACCAGTCCCAGGGCGATCCACAAACCAAGCGCGACATAACCCAGCATGCCGGATGAACGAGCGTGGAGACGATCGAACCAAAGGAGCGAGTCATCATGAGTGTGGTTCAGCAGGTGGATGCCCCCCGCGACCAGGAGGTAGGACCCGCTGAAAGCCGTCGACGCGATGATCATAAATTTCTGCATGACCAGGGCCACGATTCCAAAGACCACCGCCAGGACCACGAGAAGTATTGGCTGAGGTTGGTTCCCGGCGGCATTGAAAAACGCCGCACCCACGATCACCCCGGCGCTTGCACCCACCACGAACACACCCAGGAAGAAGAGCCAAACACACAGAGCGGCTCCGATTATTCCAGCGACAACGGCACAGATAAGAGCGACGCCGCTGTTATTCGGAGCCAGGGACGAACCAAAGGTCCAGCCTGCGCCCGCCGCGGCGATAAAGCCGATGATTGCCAGCGTGAGCTTCAGAATGCGATACCCAAAGAAACAGATCAGGATCCCTGCGATTACAGCCACGGGAGCAGGGAGTGCATGAGCAAGTTCGGTGGCATTCATACCGTAACCAATAAGAGCGGGTTTTAATAATGGTCTTGGCGGCGAGACGCCGCCAAAACCCGCCGGCCAGAGGCACGCGCTACGTAGCGCGGGCGTGCTCGCCTGCGGGTTCCGGCGGCGTCTCGCCCGCCGGAATGGCGCGCGGACCCATTCTTAAGACACCCTCTAAGACAATTTGGTACCCACCCAAAAAATGCTACCCTGCAGGTCGGCCCGTTCTCTCGTGGGGACTCTGATGAAAGCCGGGCAGATTAGGCTGCCTTTGTTCGCTTGATAGAAGTACCTCTGCCTTCGGCCTTCGCCCGCCGGCGAGGCAGCGCGCGTTCCATGGGTGCGGGAGCGCGGCGGAATCCCTGGAGTCCCTCGTTCCCTTGGGCCTTGGCTCGACGATACGCCTCGATGATCTCGTCATATCTCAGCATGATCGAGCGGACGTCGGCGTCCGGCTGATAGGTAAGACGAACCAGTCCAGTGTTGATCGCCCATTCAATGGCGTCCTGGCCGAATTGTTCTTCCGAACACTGCTCGAGCAGTTTCAGAAGGTAATTTTTCATCATGCCCATGGCTTGTACCTGCTGATTAATTCACATTATAAGTAAGCACTGCGCCAGATGCTGTCAAAGCCTTTCCTCACGCCGGTGATGGGGAGCCCTCAGGATATCAAACCCTGCATTGAGACCATGAACCCGCCCCAAGAGCGCGCGCCAGCGTCTTGGAGTGCGGCGCTCTGCGCCGCTTTCGGACGTGGCGTGGTCCTGAAAAGCGCCGCACAGCGAGCGCACTCCAAAAACCCTCGGGTTCCCGTTCGGTTCCTGGACCGGCCGGGTTCCATGCCAGCGCGGTTGCTTCCAAAATTCGACTTCAGCGAAAGTACAGCCGATGTTGGTGGAATGAAAAAAAACAGAAGCATGCAACTGGGTATGATCGGTCTCGGCCGGATGGGCGCCAACATGGTGCGGCGGCTTCTCCGCGAGGGACATCAATGCGTCGTGTTCGACCGTTCGGCCGAGGCAGTGAACAACCTGGTCCACGATAAAGCAATCGGTTCGACCTCACTGGCTGATTTCGTGCAAAAGCTAACCAAACCGAGAGTTATTTGGCTCATGGTCCCGGCCGCGGTGGTGGACCAGTCGATTGCCGACTTGTCGTCCCTCTTAGAATCGGGCGACATCCTCATTGATGGAGGCAATTCCTACTACGTGGATGACATCCGGCGCGCCAAAGAATTGAGCTCAAAGGGAATTCATTACGTTGACGTAGGCACCAGCGGCGGGGTGTGGGGCCTGGAACGCGGCTATTGCATGATGATCGGCGGCGAACTCGAGGTGGTTCAACACCTGGATCCCATTTTCGCTACCCTGGCGCCGGGCATCGGCAGTATTCCACGCACTCCCGGCCGCGAAAAACTCGACGGCACGGCCGAACAAGGTTATCTGCATTGCGGTCCGAATGGGGCTGGTCACTTCGTCAAAATGGTCCACAACGGCATTGAATACGGCATCATGGCCGCCTATGCGGAGGGCATGGGTGTTTTGAAAGCGGCTAATGCCGGCACTCGACAAAGCGAGACTGACGCCGAGACGACGCCCTTGCGTAACCCGGAGCACTATCAATTCGAGCTCAATTTGGCGGACATCTCCGAAGTCTGGCGGCGCGGCAGCGTGATCGCCTCCTGGCTGCTGGACCTTACCGCCAGCGCGCTCGCCGCCGACCCTAAACTTACCAAGTTCGCCGGCCGGGTCTCCGATTCCGGCGAAGGCCGGTGGACGATCAAAGCCGCGATTGACGAAGGCGTCCCGGTGCCTGTGTTGACCACCGCGCTGTACGAGCGCTTCGCTTCGCGCGGTGAGGCCGATTACCAGGATAAATTGCTTTCGGCGATGCGATTTGGCTTTGGCGGACACCTGGAGAAAGCGCCGGACAAGAAGTAGCTAATCCGCCAGCCGTCTCCGCCAGGATGGTGCACCGGTTGCGGTGATGATATGCTGTGCCGACGAAGAAATCTTTCTTGGGACCGAATTTGTGACCACAAAACTATTTTCTGAACTCGGGCTTTCGAGTGAATTACTCAAGGCCATTGATAACCTGGGCTTCGAGCAGGCGGCGCCGATTCAGGCCGAGGCGATACCACTGCTGTTGCAAGGCAAAGACGTAGTTGGCCAGTCCCAGACCGGCTCCGGAAAAACAGTGGCCTTTGCTGCGCCGGCCCTCGAAAAAGTCGTCGTCGAGGACCGCGCCACCCAGGTGCTGATCCTTTGCCCGACACGGGAATTGGCCGTGCAGGTCGCCGAAGAAGTCCACAAGCTGGCACTGTTCAAGCGCGGATTGCACGCGTTGCCCGTGTATGGCGGGCAATCGTACGATCGCCAGCTTTTCGGCCTGCGCCGGGGCGCCCACGTGGTCATCGGGACACCCGGGCGGATCATGGATCACATGCGCCGCGGCACGCTGCGGTTGGACAAGGTGAAAATGGTGGTGCTGGATGAAGTGGACGTCATGTTGAACATGGGCTTCCGTGACGATATTGAGCTCATTCTCCAGGGGACGCCCAAGGAGCGCCAGACGGTGTTCTTCTCCGCGACAATTCCGCGTCCCATCCAGCAGTTGATCGAGAAATACTCGCGCGACCCGCAAAATGTTCGCATCGAGCAAAGAGCGCTCACCGTGCCGACGGTCGAGCAGGTCTATTACGAAGTGGACCGAAGATTCAAAGTGGATCTGCTCACGCGCCTGATCGATCTCCACGATCTCAAACTCGGGATTATTTTTTGCAACACGCGCCGGATGGTGGATGAGTTGGTGGAACACCTGAACGCGCAAGGCTACTCGGCCGATCGGCTGCATGGCGAGATGACGCAGGCAATGCGCGATCGGGTGATGAACCGCTTCCGCAAGTCGGGCCTGGAGTTCCTGGTCGCCACCGACGTGGCGGCGCGCGGCATCGACGTCGAGAATATCGAGGTCGTGTTTAATTACGACCTGCCGTACGACGGGGAGGATTACGTGCATCGCATCGGCCGCACCGGCCGGCGGGGGCGCAGCGGGCGGGCCATCTCTTTCGCCTCGGGACGCGAGGTATTTCAGATTCGCAATATCGAACGTTACACCAATACCAGAATTCACAGAGGTTCCCCGCCTACGGCGGTGGAAGTGGAAGAAGCAAGAGCCAACGCGGTGCTCGATAAAATTCGCGCGACGCTCAAGAGCGGCGAGTACAAGCGCCAGGACCTGCTCATCGAACGGCTCCTCGAAGAAGGTTTTAGTTCGACCGATGTCGCCTCAGCGCTGCTCCATCATTTGCAGGGCGGCGACGGTGCGCCGGCCGGCAAGCTGGCGCGCGCGGAAGTGCCTTCGTCCGCCACGCGCGGGTTGCGGCAAGAGCATGGCGGACATGCCGAACAGCGACCGCCTCGGTACAATCAAAGCGTTCTGCCCGGCGATGCGGCTGCCCAACATCGCGGGAAAAACCAACCGCCCACGGCCAGAGATTCTTTGCCGGTGAAGGACGGACGCCGCGAGGGTGAATCGATCAGACCAGCGAAGGTCGCAGCCGGTGCTCCAAAACCTCGCCCGGTGGCGCACTCGCTTAATCCAAAACAGGCGGCGGTCCGCGAGAGCGCGAACGTCCAGAAAATCGTCCAGCGGACGCAACCGGGCCAGACCCGTCTCTTTGTGAATCTGGGCGCAGAAATGGGCATTTCGGAAGGAGACATAATCGAAGCCATCGAGGGAGCTACGGGGTTGCCGCGCGAAAACATCGGAAAAGTGGACGTGCGCGAAAGACACCTCTTTGTCAATGTTGCGTCCGAACAGGCGCCGAGCATTGTGGCGAAGCTGAATCGGTCTCAAATCAAAGGGCGCAAAGCCAAAGTGAAACTCGCCTGAGGAAACAAGTTGGCAACGACCTAAAGCCGGCCGGAACTCAAACTTGCTTCGAGTTGACGAAGGTCTTTAGGCAACTCGGCAGTCCAGGTCATGCGCGTGCCTGGCTGGCCGGGGTGTTCCAGGGTGAGGACTTCAGCATGGAGTGCCTGGCGGGGGAAATCGATATGCGGACTCGGACGTGAGAGGCGCAACGCACGCAGAGCAGAGTTATATGCGCGGTCTCCGACGAGCGGCAGGCCAGCGTGGGCAGCCTGGACCCGGATTTGGTGTTTCCGCCCGGTTTCAAGCCGAAGCCTTAGTTTGGTGACGACACCTTGTCCGCCGGCGAGCGGGTATTCGCCAATGACCTCGTAATGAGTAATGGCCTCGCGCGCCTCGTCGCCCACAGTTTTGGCTGCGGTTTCCGAGACGACGTGCTGGCGGAGTTCGTCGCGACTCAATTGCAGCCATTGATGCCAGGTGCCTTTGGGGGTGGCGGCGCGGCCCTCGACAAAGGCGACGTATTCCCGCTTCATGGTATGTGCTTTGAGTTGCTCGATCAGGTGTTGGCGAGCGGCGGTGTTGGTGGCCATGCAAAACACGCCGCTGGTAAATTGGTCCAGGCGATGGACGGGCAAGGGTTGCAGTCGCCGGTAAACCGGCGGCAGTGACTTGCCCGCCACACCGCGGTCCCGGGCCTTAAGTTTGCCAGCGAGAAAATCCGCCAGAATGCTCAATGCGGACAGATCGCCTTCGGCCGCGGGCACTGAGATCAGGCCGGGACCTTTGTTAACCACCGCGATACTTTCGTCCAGATAAAGCAGGGATACGCGCGGATGGATTTGCCAGCCGGACCCACAGGCCAGGGTCGTGGCATGGCGCCCGCCCAATTCAATGGTATCGCTGCGGGCGATCGGCTGATGTGGTTTTCGAATCACCACCCCGTTGACGCTCACGCGCCCAGCCAGGATCCACTGTTTGGCCCGGCTCTTCGGGGTCTCGGGATGGCTGGCCAATAGAGCCTCCACCAGAGGTCTGGCGTCAGTTTCCATCTTGCCGGTGCAAGCTCATTTCAAATCGGATTTCCGGTTTTGCAACCGCGATAGCGTCGAGCGGGTGGCCAGTTCCCGGCGGCGCTGTTCGGCCAGTTGATTGGAGCGGGCCTGGTATCGGTCGAGCTCTTGCGGTTTCGGTTGCGTTTTTTTGCGAGGCGCGCGATGCGGCATATGGACGTACCATCGCATCAGGGACCGGAGGAGGCGAGCAGGAACCACGGGCGGGATTGTGTCTCGAATTGGGATTGTCCCTCGAGAGAACCTCGACCCGACGCAAATTCGATTCGTTTGGGCCTGCCTCTGAATCCCGGGATTTAGAACACGAAATTACGGGCGAAAAGAAAGATCCAGGAATTGTTTGCTATTCCTGCCCCGGCGCCCTACTCTGTCGCCGTTCGTTAGAAAGCTTGTCCGTTTCAGATCTGTAAATCCTCAAGTGAACTCGGTTCGTTGATGGTTCTAAACCCGATGGTCGGGAACAGTTTGGAGCAAGGGTTTTATCTACAGAACATCACAAACATGAGTAATAATAAACTATTCGTCGGGAACCTTTCATTTAACACCACCGAAAACGATCTTCAGGATCTGTTTGCCGCCCATGGCTCGGTGGTCGAAGCCAACCTGATGATGGACCGCACCAGTGGCCGTCCGCGTGGGTTCGGCTTCGTAACCATGAGCACACCTGAAGAGGCTGAGGCCGCCATTACCGCGCTCAATGGCAAGAACATCGACGGACGTAGCCTGACAGTGAATGTGGCCAAGCCCCGCGAGGAGCGTGGTGCTGGCGGTGGCGGTCGCCAATACAGCGGCAGCAGCAGCCGCTATTAAGCGCAAAGGCATTTCAGGAGCGAGCCTCGGATTCACCCGCCTCGCTCCTTTCTCTTCTGCCTGCGGCCCGAAAGGCTGCAAGGCAAACCAATTCTCGAACGACACCTACAGAAAGACCAAATGATTCAAACCAAAGAAGAACCGATTGAAGTAGAAGGTACCGTGGCGGTGGTTCTCCCCGGTACAATGTTTCGAGTCGAGTTGGAGAACAAACACGTAGTGCTGGCGACCATCTGCGGCAAGATGCGCAAGCGATGGGTGCGCTTGACCGTCGGCGACCGGGTAAAGATGGAGATGTCCCCTTACGACTTGAACAAAGGGCGCATCACCTGGCGGGTCCGCTGACATGAGTTCAGCAGACTTGGGCAGGCGTTGCCCTTGAGTTGCCGCCTGATGAGCGACTCGATCTTGCGCGTCGGTTCGTCGAGAGCGTGGTAGCGCCAGCATCTTTGAACGAGACAATCTCTGAGGGAATTCGCCGAATCGAGGACCTCGCAACAGGCAGGTAAAGGGCCTTACGGAAGAAGAATGCCGCGCCGCTCTGAAATGAGGGTGCTGTATCACCCCCCCCAATCTCCCAAGGATGTCCGGCGTTTCGAGTGCGAGTACCATCCGCATATTTCCGTGAGTTGCAGAAAAGTGGAAAAGCGGATAGTCTGTCGATATGCCAAAAAGTGCCGCACTTAAACACTCTGGTCACGTCGGGCGCCGGGGGGCGATTGTTCTTCCCTCATCTGTTCGAAAGCGATACGGCCTAAACGACGGAAGCTTATTCATCTCAGAGGAGCGCGATGACGGGGTGTTAATCCGTCCCGCAATGGCTACCCCAATCGACTTAGAGGAGGTGCGAGGTAAAATCCGTGAAGGGCTGAACGAACTCAACGACGGAAAGGGCATTCCGGGAGAGGTGGCCGAAGCGGAGTTAAAAGCCATTAGCAAAGCATTTCGAGCTCGCAAGCCGAAGTGAGCCAATTCCTATTAGCGCCAGCCGCCAGGTCGGACATCTTGGAAATTTGGAATTACTACGCCTCTGAAGTTGGCAATGCGGAATTGGCGGACAGAATGCGGGACGAGATCTTTAAGGGCATTCGGGCTGCGGCTCGAAAACCGGGTATCGGCCACCTTCGCCATGACCTCGCGGATGAGTCTCTGCGTTTCTGGCGAGTGCGGAAGTATCTGATCATTTACCGAAGCCAAAGCAAACCGATCCAGGTGGTGCGGGTGTTGCATGGCGCTCGCGATGTGCATGCCCTCCTAGGTGAAGGGTAATCAGGCAACTCTGCGTGGAAGGGTGGCGCGTGGACGTGAGGACCGTCTGTCATTGTTGCTTGCGAACCTAAGAGCCCCTACGCGCCTATGATCCCTTCGAGGGCTGTGCGTTGGTCCGGGTTTGCCATTCGTCGAGCGATCGCAAGCATCTTGTCGCGGCCATAGCTGTAGTGACTGGAAAGGATGGTCGTAATCCGCGTGGCATATTCCTGCGGTTCCGCCGAGGCCGAGAGGACCTTAAACCAAACTGGCAACACCTTCTCCCAGTCCACGCCGACCTGCCACGAGCCGCCCTCTCCGCGAAAAAAATGACATCGTCGAGGCATTCATCGATATGATCCAACAGGCCGAAGAGAATGTCTATGGCCTGACGCACCTCCGCTGGCTCACTCCCCTTTGCGCTGCTCACACAGCGGTTCAGGAGTCGATCATGCTCAGCAATCCACGCGCACGTCCCAGCGGACTTCTCCATGCAATTCTTGGAATTGACGTCGAACGACTCGTAATACTCGCCGGCCAAGCTGGCCTTCTCGAAACGCTTGACGTCTGTGAGCAAGCCCGGTTTCGCCGCTTGCTCCGCGTCCGGCTGCAGCCGCTTCAGATCGATGTACTTCTTTGCGAGTTGGTATAACTTGGCCGGGGACAACAGCTCGATGGCGTCGTCCAGCATGTAGAAGACGTACTCGTCTCCGAGCTTGCGAACCGCCGCGTGAAGTTTGTCTCGGTCGATTTGGATGTGCTTCCGTTTCATTTTCACAGTTTCTCGATCCGCCGCAGCATCGCCGGGCGGTTTGAGTATCGACGACGAAACCCGGCGAGCTTCTGCTGGAAGCCCCCGAGGTCACCGGCCTGTGCGTAGGCGTCGCGCAGTTCCTGCAGTTGGGCAGCCGCCTGGTCGTAGGCGGAGGCGATTTTTTGATCCATCAGAGGGTCGAGCCCCGGCCATAGGTTAACTGCGTGCTGCATGACCGAGGCCAGATGCTGCCGGCGCAGTTCTGCGTCGTGTTGTCGCTTGGCCGCTGCCGCTGCGGCCTCCTGCTTTTGTCGCATTTCCCGAGCCTGGATGGCCTTTGCGGCAAAATCGATACACCTCATCGCGGGGCTGACCGGAGCCTGCCCTCGTGGATACGTCAGCCGGTTCAATTCGGCCATCACGCCCGACCCGCCACCTTCAGCCACCCGTGTCAGCATGGCGCGCATTTCGGACACGGAGAGCGTCTCGAGAGCTGCCGCCAAGGGAATGCGGTTCGGGGTACCGGCTTGGGACAGTCGCGCAGCCACAGCGAGCGAATCAGTATCGAACGGAAAATGCCGGATAAGCGTCTCGAGGGAGGAACTGAGGTGATCGAGTCCGGCCGGGATGGGGGGCATCATTACCCCGCCGTCCTTGGGATCCCCCCACTCGTCCGGGTCGAAATCAGCCAGCCATCCCAGAAACAAGGCTCGGTAATCCGCGCGCAATAGCTCCTCACGGATCCCAATGAGTTGGTCGATGATGCCGTCGCCGTTTGTTTCCCACCACCCCCCTTCCTCGTTGCGTTCCCAGTACACGATACACCGCTCGCCTATCTCCTTGACGCTCAAAGTGTCCTCGTACCTTTCGCCTCCTCGCAAATAGGGCTGGAGCACCGCCGGGGCAATCGCGCCCTTTGGAAATGCCAAACCCAGACGCACCGTGCCCCAGTTGGCGATGTAGAAGTGAGCGTCGTAATACTTGAGCAGGGTGTCCACGCTGCCGCCGAAACTGCCGAAGTGGTAGGAATTTTGCCAGCGGACACGAGACACGTTGGCGCGACTCGAACAGGCCCGTGCATATCGCAGGCCTTCGTCGGAGATCGGTCCGTCAATGGCCGCGAACTCATAATACTGGTACTCACTCATGACTTCGCTTTTCTATTAGTCGGAAGGCGCCCTGCGCGCGCCGACTAAGGTGCTTCAAATTCTTTTTCCGCGAAAGCAGCTTCTTCCGGGGTTTGGTGCAAGTCGCCGACCTTACGGCGACCAGGTCTGAAATACTGAGTGTCGGGCCCGATCCTACAAACGTCACCACCCTTCGTCTTCCCACATCGTCTGGCCCCGGAGTGGCCTCGTTTACGTCCTTGAAATCCCCGTTCAACAACCGCCCTGCATCCGACTTGACGGTTGCTATGTAATCCCGGAACTTATTTAACCCACCTCCCACAGGCTCGCACTATAATGAGCTAACGATGTGGAACAATAAAACAGCGCAGGTGTCAGGAATCGGCCCCGTCAGCCTGTCAAAGCAAGCCCAGTTTCCTGGATTTGAATTGTGCGGATTCCGATGAAAACCTGACTTCAATGGCCAAACAAGAGCGATACTGCCGAGGTGGATGGTGGAGCCGAGGGGGTTCGAACCCCTGACCTCCTGAATGCCATTCACGGGGTCATGCCCACCTATATGGCAGTTCTTTTATGAAGATTGCTCGGTGGCGTATACCAAATGGTCATTATAGGGTGATAAGTTTATCGGGTTGAATTGCAGGTTCACCCCCGAGTGGACGCGCCACAAAGTCCCTGATTACAAGTTTCTATTTCCTCTGGAGCGTAGTGGCCGGGGCGAAATACGGCGCCAGACTCCGCGGATGTTCGGGAGTGCTTTCCCGAGCGCGATTCCGTGGCGGAGCACCCGCAGGTGATGTGTCGGGGACGGCCGAAAGCGCTTGCAGCAATGATAGGACGAGGCCCCGAAACTAACGAAGATTTTCCGGAGAAATGAATGATTCATAGGCCAAAGATGACTTACCAAATCCGGAATTTCCCGCCGCAGTGCAGCAAAGCCATCATGTAGAGGAGTCCCTCGTAATAACGCTCCGATCCATCCGGGGTGGGCGTATTCCAAAGTTCTTCCACATACCGCTTCCAGCGCGGGTTGTTGGCTGCAAGGCTGGCAACCGCATTCACTGCCACCAGTCCTTGCGCGTGGCGGTTCTCCAGTTGTTGCCCTTCGAGGGTAAATACACAGCCGCAGTTCGTTCCTTTCGATTCGAAGAAGGCCTGCAGCTTGTCACTCAGTTCACGCTGGCGTGGATCCTTGCCCCACCAGGACCAGTCCACTGACCAGTTGCCTGCAGTGCGGAACGCATCGTAGCTGAAATTGGTGCCATAGTTCCCCGAACGCGGGACGAGTGACCCGTCGAAATTGGCGTAACACGAAATTCTGGTTTTCATAACGTGTACCCGAGGGGCCCTTCCATGCGCAGGAATTCCCTGCTCTCTCGCCACCTATTGAGGAAGGATCTCGATCGCGCAGATTTGAGGGTTCTCGACCTTGGGAGTAAAGGTAATCTTGAACTTTCCATCGGTAACTTCGGCAGGGACCGCCTCAATGTACGCCTTCAACGGACCGCCCGCCTTCACCCAAACGTCAAAATCCTTAAACTCCTTGCCTTGGACGTTGAAGGAGAATACGCGCTGACCCGGCCCGGTGATGCCGTCGAACGTTTCCGCAAAGTGCAGTTTCACCAAGTATTTTCCATTCGGCACCGGCCAGGAAAAGGAGTCCATGCTGTAGTGTTCGGCTCGGTAGAGATCCGGGCTCTTCGTGCTGGCAATCTGAATGTCAGGCCGTTCGATGGTCTGGCCGCCTTCAAAGCCTTGGTCGGCCAGCCAGACATTGCCCTCCGCGTCCTTCACGGGCTCGGATTTGCCGGCCTTGATGCGAACTATCCCGGGGGCAGAGGCGGTGACTGACGCGGGCGACGCTGCCGCAGGAGCCGCGGCCGCTTGCAGCGCCGCCGCAATCTTCATGGGATCTTCCTGAAACAGTAATTGCCCAAATTGGTGTAGGCTCCGCCGCCAGGTGAGGAATTCGTGAGCTGTGTCCGGCGACACATATCCCATGTTCTTGATGCCGGCCTTGTGGAGGGCTTCGTGGTTGGAAAGGATGTTCGTCGGATTTTCCCGGCTGCCGCAACTGCAGAATACGAATTTGACCTTCTCCTTGAAACCTGGGGTGTTCTCAACGTCTATGGGGGTAATGACGCCTCCGCTAAAGAGGCCGATGTGCGAGAATTTATCCAGATTCTTCAAGGTGATGATCTTGGTCTCCATGCCGCCCATGGAGAGGCCAGCCATAGCACGATTCGGCTGATCGGAGAGGGTGCGGAAGTTGGCATCGACATACGGGATGAGTTCGTTCATGAGAACTGCCTCAAATGCAGCTGCGGCCCCGGTGAAGGGGTTCGTGCCGGGAGTGCGCCGGGCGCCCGGCCCGGGTCCTTCATTGGTCAGGCCGTACGTCATAACAATGAGGAAGGGCTTCGCCTTCCCTTCAGCGAGCAGGTTGTCCAGGATTAGGTTGGCTCGGCCCTGGTTCCACCAGGCATATTCATTCTCGCCCCAACCATGCTGCAGGTAAAGCACCGGGTAGCGCTTCGTCGTGTCCTTTTCGTAATCGGGCGGAGTATAAACGTAAGCGACGCGCGCGACGATGCTGTTGGTGAACTTCGAAGGGAAAAGTATCTGCTGGACTCGACCGTGCGGAACATCCTTCAAAGCGTAGAAGTCCTGGTCATGCGCGGGGATCTCGATGCCGCTCTCCCAACGGGTCGACCCGTAGAAATTCAAGGCGCCTGGGTCGTTAAATGTTCCACCATCCACCGTGAGATGATAGTAGTGGAAGCCCTCATCCAGCGGCCGGGCTGTAGTGCCCATCCAGGAGCCATCTTCGGCTTTCGCGAGAGGCGTGCCCCCACGTCCGCCCAAGCCAACGCTGACACTTTGGGCCTGGGGCGCGACGATCCGGAATCGCGCGAAATGTTGGGAGTTGACCTGCGGGTATTGTTGACCGGGCTGGTTCAAACTCGAGGGCTTGAAATCCTCCGCCACCGGTTGGTTTGTCTGGGCCAGAGCGGAAACACTGGCCAAAAGTGCGACACCGAGAAGTGCAGTTTTCATAAATCGACAGGTTGGGTCTGACAACATTCGTTAGTCTTTAAGATCACTTCCGCCAAACCAAGCATTTTGGACATCATATCCGCAGAAGAAATAACCAGATCAAGCTAAGCCACTATCCCACGCGAGCTGGCTAAGCATAGCGAGTTTCAGATCAATTTCCACCGGCTTGCCTTCGGGCAGGTGCAGGCCGCAACGGACGGCAGCGGGTTTGGGTTTTGTCGAAAGGATGCCGGAACTCGCGGAGATGCTCTCAATCCCGTATCGCGCGATCAAAATGACCTCCTGCGTGCGGAACGAAGTGATCTTCAGGTGCACGAACCGGGCGTCCATGTCCCAGGCCAGTTTGTCAATGCGCGCGAACGTGCGAGCGAGCATCCCCTCGATGGATCCCTTAGGCAACGTGGGTGGAATTGCGGGAAGCACCTCAATGATGCCGGGGTGGGCTTGCTGGGAGCGACAGGAAATCAACAGAGCTTGCCAGGCCGGCCGCGATGGTGCCCTTCTTAATGAAGTCTCTACGTCTCATCCTTACCTCGTCTCGTCTATGCGATAGGTTTCACCCTCCGTCATTTTGACGGCTTTCGTAGTCGAGCCGTATCGCAGTTTTACGGAACCTCCATGCAGCGAGTGGATCAGCCCGTCGGTTAGCTTTCCATCACGCCAAGTGATATCGGCTTCGTAACCGCCGCGCGCGCGCAATCCCTTCACAGAGCCGGAGCGCCACCCTGGAGGCAGGGCCGGAAGGAGTGAGATTTCGCCGGCATGGCTCTGCAAAAGGGCTTCCGCGATAGCCGCAGTCAGGCCGAAATTTGCATCGGACTGATTGTTCCCTCGATTGTGCAAATTGTCGGCCAACGATCTCCTCATTAGCGCGCCGATCCATTGCTCTACTTTTTCGCCGCGCGCTAAACGAGCCCAGACGGCGGTATCCCACGCGGTGGTCCAGCCTCCGCGCGGCTGGCGCGTTTCCATCCACTTGTTAATCGCAACGGCGAGCTCAGGGTCCCCGCGTAGCGTGATCGTGCTGCCAGGAAAGATTGGGAAGTTAGGCGAGACGTTATGCCCCTCAGGTCCTGGTGGCCAGTCCTCGATCCACTCCTGCAAGAATCCGCGCCTGTTAATCCGGTAAGGTGGAAGCTTCGGCAGCGCAGCGGCGAGACGGGCTCTAAAATCCTCGTCAATTCCAAGAATCCGCCCGGCCTCAATGCAATGCGAAAATAACTCCCGGATGAGCGCTAGGTCCAGCGTTGGCCCGGGTGACAACGAAGCAGTGCCTCCCTCCTTGTCCTGGTAGGTGTGTTCAGGCGAGATGGAGAATGGTGTGACCCACCAATGATGCTTGGGATCCTCGACCAACAGTTCGAGCAGGAATTGGGCGGCGCCGCGCATTACCGGGTAATTCTCGCGCAGGAAGCTCTCGCTGCCATTGAACGCGTAATGTTCCCACAGATGCTGGCACAGCCACGCGCCGCCGACCGGCCACATGCCGTATTTTGCGGCATCGACCGGGGCCGTGCCACGCCAGAGGTCGGTGTTGTGATGAAGCGTCCACCCGCCGCAGTTGTAGTACGTCCTGGCCGTCTTCGCTCCGGTCTCAGAAAGGTCTTTGATCAAGCCGACCAGTGGCGGCGTGCATTCGGGCAAATTGCATACCTCGGCGGGCCAGTAGTTCATTTCCAGGTTGATGTTGACCGTGTATTTGCTGCCCCATGGTGGCATGATGGCTTCATCCCAAATGCCCTGCAGGTTTGCGGGCTGACCACCGGCGCGGCTGCTGGACACCAGAAGGTAGCGGCCGAATTGAAAAGCGAGCGCCTCAAGATTCGGATCCCTGCCACCTGCCCGAACAGCTTTCAAACGGTCATCGGTCGGTTTCTCGTTTAGCGACGCGTCGCCGAGCTGCAAATGCACCCGGCCCATCAGACGGTGGAAATCTTCCACATGCCGGCGCCGGAGAGTGGCGAAATCCTTGTCAGCGACGGCCTCCAGAGCGCGCTTGCAACGCGCTGCGGGGTCGGCGCTAATATCATGGTAATTTGCATAACTGGTGGCCAATGCCAGTACCAAAGTGACAGCATCGGCATTGTGGATGCTGTAAGTGTTGGAATTGGATTCCGATACGCCGCCTTCATGACGGACCACCAGCCTCGCTTGATAACGCAGACCTTGGCCTGCAGTTCGCGCGATTAGACCTGCCATGCCCATTGGCCGCGCTGAAAAGGGTCCCTGCCAGGTGCCGATCGCGCTCATGCCTTCGCCAGATTCGGCCACCTTGTTGGTAACCTGATAGGGACCGCGAAATTGGGCAGCTAAAGATATTCGGCCGGGTTGATCAGCGGCGATGCGCACGATCAGAACGCGGTCAGGCCAGGATACGAACGCCTCGCGCGTGATGAGGGCATCGCCCGAACGATAACTGACTTTGGCAATGCCGGTTTCCATGTCCAACTCGCGATGGTACTCGGTATAGTTTGTCGTCCCAAAAGATAAGAGCAGGTCGCCCAGGGGCTGGTATGCCTCCTGGGCTTTCGGGATGCCGTAGAAGTGTGCGTTGGCCATTTTTTCTGCTTCCTGGAACTTTTCCGCGAAAACCAAGTCCCTGATCTTGGCGAAATATTGGAAGGCATCGGGGTCGTCGTAGTCATGGGGACGGCCGGACCAGAAACTCGACTCGTTAAGAGCAAGGCGTTCTTGCGGGACACCGCCAAAGACCATGGCGCCAATCATGCCGTTGCCCAATGGCATTGCCTGAAGCCAGTTGGTTGCCGGCTGACGATACCAGAGTACCATGTCGGGACCGGTTGAATCCACAGCGAGGCTGCGTGGCCCCGACAAGGCAAACATCGTGGTTGCGAGCAGTCCTTGGCTCACGAACTTCCGTACCATTTGAGAGTCGCGGTGGTGCATATTCGCATGACGCTCGCACTCGCCATTTAGCAGGTTGATGTAGCCTGTTTTCGCACCCGGGCTCGAACGCGTCATCGGCGTTGCGGTCCCGCGCGATGAATTGGCAGCGGACCAGGCTGGATGACTCTAATACCTTTTGTCAGTTGCCATTCACATACTTACTTCCATCGAACCGCAAATTTTGGACAAGCTAACGATGCGAAAATATAAAATAGAGCAAGTGGCCGGAATCGGCATAGTCAGCCTGTCAAAGCAAACCCCCTTTCCTGGGTTTGACTCGGGCTGAACTGATGCAGGTCGAAAAGCGAGTGAAAGCCCTGGAGAAGACCATCCCTCGTCTCGTGGGGTCGAAACCCATGGTTGAACGGAAGTGGTACCGCACTCAAGCTGGTCATTTCTCCCGCGATCCGGTCTTTGACGAGATCGTCAGGCTCGGCCGCAATTACAGGAAATCACTTCGACCTCGTAGCTATTCGAAACGGCCGTGATCATTCTCGATACGGACGTGCTCAGCGTCGTGCAGCGCGGCGACAGCCCCGAGTATGAGCGATTGGCAGAGCGGCTTGACACAGCGGATGAGGAAGTCGCGGTGACCATAATCAGCGTCGAGGAGCAGATGCGGGGGTGTCTTGCTTTTATAGCCCGGGCCAAGTCCTCGTTCCAGTTGGTGAAGGCCTACGGAAAGTTGCACGAACTTCTCCACGACTTCACTTCGCGCCCGGTCATTGATTTTGATGAAACATGTGCCGCCAAATTTGACTTGCTGGTTCATGCCAAGATTCGCGTCGCCACCATGGACCTCAAGATCACCGCTACTGCGATCTCCCACGATGCTCTCCTGCTGTCGCGTAACCTGGCGGATTTCCGCAGAGTCGAGGGCCTTCGTGTAGAGGATTGGACGCTGTAAGAGCCCCTACGCGCCTATGATCCCTTCGAGGGCTGTGCGTTGGCTTTGAACGAGACAATCTCTGAGGGAATTCGCCGAATCGAGGACCTCGCGACAGGCAGGATAAAGGGTCTGACGGAAGAAGAATACCGCGCCGCTCTGAAATGAGGGTGCTGTATCACCCGCAGTTTCCCAAGGATGTCCGGCGTTTCGAACTCGAGTACGCCACAATTTCAAACGGTCTGGCCGCACGCTTCCAAAGCGAGGTTTCTCAGGCCATTTTTTAAACATTAAGTCGATCGGATCCTTTGACATGGCTCTCTCGATTCCCGGAGCACGAAATTTAGTCGAACCGAGTTTTCGTGAGGCGACGATCAGATTTTTGCCGCTCCAAGGCGTTGTCCGTGCTGCTTACATAACCGACGCCACTTGGTGATGGGGTGCCTTGCATTGATGATCTGCACGTTCGGCGTGCCTTCGGTATGCTGAGAATTAACCACCACCAACCACGGGCGATGCTCTATAATATCCCTAAGATGCAAATTCATACGCTCGATAACGATGCGGCCGGAACGGGGATTTGGAGCTGTCGCGAGACCACTGAACCCGCACAGTTCGACTCTGGTTAGCGTACGAGGAAACAATTATCAGCCAATGGTCCTAAGAGCGTGTCTGAAAAGTGACTTGGGTTGAAACATCCGACTCTCTGATAAGTTGGCGAGGCATATGATAACTCGAGAAAAATGAAGAATTGTTTTGACAGTGGACGCGCGTTGATTTGGTCACATTTTCGGCGCAGCCGCCATCGGGGCGATGAAAAACGCCTCTTTCGAAACCGATCTGACTGACCCCCAATG
>DASRFK010000303.1:0-53893 GCA_035651635.1 Verrucomicrobiia bacterium
CAAATCACCGCGGCAAGGAACAAAGGGAAAAAACCGATCATGGCCCAGTTATTGGCCATCCCGGCGCCGAATACCAAGGCGGCGCGGAACAGCCAGGAATCACGGCCATCGATCCGATACTCCAACAGGCAGCGGATCACATACGCGAAGAGCAGCAGGTTGAGCATTTCAATCGAGGCGGCGGTCGCGTTTTCCCAAAAACTTAACTGTAATCCGCACACGGCGGCCGCCACCACCGGCGGCACCCACGCCGCCGGGATGGACAACAAAGAAAAGCGACTGCTTGCACGAATGCGTTGCTCTTTGGTTCGATCATGCGGCAGCAGCGTTACCGACCGCGCCAGGAGCGCCAGGCTTAGAGCGGCGCAAACGACGGAGAAAAGATTGAGCAAGACGGGGATGGCGGCCGCGGGCAGCCACCGCAAAGGATAGGTGACCAGCCAGTACAGCGGCTCGGTCAGGCTCGGCTGCCAGATCCAGCCGGAGGTTCTGGCCACCGGCAGCAGGCTCGAGAAGGAGACCCAATAGTTGAGGCTCAGCAGGTAAACCAGCGCGGCGGCGCCAGCGATTAGCCACGGCAGAACGGCACTGACGAATCTCTTTTCGGAAGTCGCTTCGTCGGCGATTGTCATGCGGCGGGCCACAGTTGAATCAATGCTCATGGAGTTAGCAAGTTTACAATTTACGCAGAACTGACGGGTTCAGGCAGACCGCAGGTCCGCCACGCACTCGACGTGCGCAGTTTGCGGAAACATGTCCAACGGGACCACTTGCGCTATTTTAAAGACATCTTCCCCGCACAAAACGTTCAGATCTCGCGCCATAGTGGCAGGTTGGCACGAGATGTAAATGACTTGCCGCGGTCTGACCCGGCGCAACAACTCCAACATCTCCGGCCGGCAACCCTTGCGCGGTGGGTCGAGCAAAACACACGTTGTTCGCGCGTCCAGGCGCCCGAGGATCTCAGGCAGCATCTCCTCCGCCTTGCCGGCCATGAACTCGCCGTTGGCGCGGCCATGCGATTTCGCATTGCGCCTTGCGGCTTTTATGGCCAGTTGGTCGTACTCGACCCCGATGAAAGAATCAACCAGATCGCTCAGTTCAATGCTGAAAAAACCGACCCCGCAGTAAATGTCGGCCAAATGACGCGCGCCGCTGTTGCTCAGACATTTGCGAGCAGTCTCCACCAGTCCCGGCAACAGGAAATAATTGTTCTGAAAGAACGAATCCGGCGGCACTTCCCATCCTTCGGGCGCAATCCGCAAAACCACCTTCAGTCCGCCTTTGGGTGGCGGATGAGCTCTCACTTCGCGGATCTGCTCATTGAGAGCCGGCTCGGAAATCTCGCATCGTTCGATGTCCTCGACCAGTCTATCCGCGGCGCGGATGAAGCCCAGATTCAGACCTTGCTTGTACTTGTCCCATTGGCTGCGGATCATAATCCGATTGCGATAACCATATGGTTTAGGACAAGGCACTACTTGGCTCACTGCGGCAGAGTCGAAGCCGCCGATTCGTTGGAATAGGTCCCGCACCTGTTTCTGCTTAAGTCGCAGTTGCGCCGAATACTCCAGGTGCTGGTACTGGCACCCGCCGCATTCGCCGAAATAGCGGCAGAGTGGCCGGACCCGCTCGGCGGACGGCTCCAGCACCCGTACCAACTTGGCCCTGGCAAAATGCTTTTTGACTTCCGTAACCTCCGCCTCAACCACCTCGCCGACCGCCACCCAGGGAACAAAATAAACAAATTCGTTGTGCCGCGCCACCCCCTCCCCGCCGAAGGCGATGTCGCTCACCGTTAGACTCAATTTGTCGCCCACGACTGGACCCATGGCCGCACGGTAGGAAATTGCCCCCTCGGACAAAAGCGTTTTTTAAACCCCGCCCGCTCGGAGCGAGCCATCCTCTGCCTGCAAGTGCCGCGAATGATGAGGCGCGGGCACAGAGTTCACACCTTTGAACTGCGGAGGCCTGCTGCGGGCCGAGACGGCCCATGCAGCGGGAGGCTGCGTTCACCGCGAACCAGCGTTCAGCGAGTGCCTCCACGGCATTGGGGTCATCAACCTTTCCCAATGGCGGGCCTTCTCCTCGGAGGAGGAGATGGCCGGGAGAGGAGGCCGTTCAACGCACGCTTGAAGGGTAGGCTGCGGCGATGGGGACTTCGCCAAGATCAGCCACCGAATGAGACCAGAAAGGAACACACGTAGTGGCATACCCGGCGCGCTTGATCACCAGCAATCCGAATCGCGGAAAGGCATCCACCGGAATACAGTACAAGTCCATCCGACGCTCGACGGGCAGTGAGAACATCCCTTTATCATCACTCATGACGGTCGGTGAACGGCCACTGGAAAAAGCCTTCTCCGGTGACTCCGGCGGATAGGTCGAACGAGAGATGACGACCTCCGCTCCACTAACAGGCGCGTGTGTGCCAGAATCAACGATCCGACCAGTAGCGCCAGGGCTCACGTTGAAGCGAAGCGGCACGCAGCCGCACATCACCAACAAAAACCCGGGCAAGAGCAGACGAATGATGAGGCGCCCTCGGGCGTTTTCGCACGAACGCCTCGGTGGCTCAAAATCAGCACATGCGCGCCCAGGTAGCAGTGACCGCGGAGCTTCTATTGCTACGACAGTATTGGAGTTCACAACCTTTTCGCGCGAACAGATTGACGGGAGGATTCCTCCCAATGCAAACGTATCATCCATAGTGACCTGTTGTACTGCTCTTCCGTTAGAGCGTGTTTTAGAACTCGGTTTGGAGTCCCGCCTTTAGGCGGCCCGGCGCCAAAACCACCTCAAGGCGGGACTCCGAACCCCTGCGGATTGGCCAAGTCTATGGCGCTTGGTCCAACTTCTTCTGAATGGCACCGCTGACTTTGCCGTCGACCAGCGACTCGATCACGCCACCAACCAGGTCCTGAACGTCGCGATCCAACTGCTTCGGATTGCCTGTCGGGTACTTGCTATTGCCCTCGAGAAAACCAAACATACTGTTGTTCTCGGAAAGAGCCATGGACACTTTGACCTGCAGTTCCTTGCCGCTATTGGTCAGCGAGACTACTGTGGCATCAAGCGAGTAAGCCTTGGCGTTCTTGTCGTTGGGCTTGTCCAGGGTCATGTTGGAAGAGCCTTTGATGGCCTTCTCTGCGGCCGTCTTCATGGTCTTGGGCAAGGTTGCCTTGTATTTATTATCAAAGACCTTGTCCGCCTTCATGTTCTTAATGATCATGTACGCTTTGTCAGCCATAGTGTAGAAAGTGGTTGAAATTCAGCCTTCAGGCGCTTTGGGAACCACGCCCAATGATAATTCTGAATAGGGACTCGTCAAGCGCCGGCGGGTGCGATTCGAAGTGTCGGTCTTGGCTGGAAGCCGAAAAAAGCGGCAGAGGGCTGCCGCAGTCCAAAACCTTCGGTTCTCGAGGCCCGCGCCCGTGTCGCGCTTGCGTTTTGGAGTGCGGCAGCCCTGCCGCTTTTCCGCCGATCAACTCAGAATGACCGAAGAATTTAATCACGCGCCGGCCCTTTTAAATGCTCCGGTCAAGGAGTGGGTCTCAATACATAAGCTATAACGTCCGCCAAGTCCTGGGGTTTGAGGCCCGTTTCAAATCCCTCGGGCATCAGGGAACGACCGGAAGTCGTTAACTGTTTCAGATTTGAGCGCGCGACCTGCTCTTCGGAACCGCCCGCCAGGCGCAACGTAATGCTGTTCGCCGATTCCGAGCTCAAAACGCCCGTTAATTCACGATCATCTTTGGTAATGGCGGTGTAGGCGGTATACGCCGGATCCACCGCCCGATTCGGATCCAGGATCGCTACGACCAACTCAGGAACTGGCTTGTCAGCCATCGTTCCCAAATCAGGGCCGATACTCTGGCCCTCCCCCCGCAGCCGGTGACAAATCGAGCAGTTCTGCGTGAACAAGCTGTGCCCTTTCGCGGCGTCCCCTTTCAATTCAGGAACACTTTGGTAGGCCTCAAGGACCTTTTTCCGATCCGAATTGGCCGCCGCAAACAATTGTTGGGCGCGCTGGCGAACCACCGGATTTTCATGACTCAGCAGCTTTTGACTTTGAAGCGGTCCCAATTCCGCCGGGAGCAAGCGGCCTTGTTCGAGCGCGGTAAGGAGAACCTCGATCCATTCCTGCCGGCTGAGCAGCGCATTGAGAACTGTTTGACGCTCAATGAGTCCGCACCTCCGCCATGCCTTGAGCAACACCTGCCCGACCTTCGGTTCACTGAGCTGGCGCAAGCGATCCAGGGCCGCGTTTTGCACCGGCATCGTGTTTTGCGGATTTAACAATTCTCCTAACACATCGATATCCTGAGCCTTCTCCTTCTCTTGCCGTGCCAGCAGACCGATCGCCCTTACTCGGTCGGGTTCCTCAATCCCCGGACTCGTCGCAAGGTGCCGAGCCTCAGCCAACAGCGGGCTCAAGCGCGGCAGAATCTCGCGCAACGGTGCGCCGGCTTCGTTCGCGAAAGCAGTCAGGCCGGTGTGGGCCCGATCCAGCGCCGAGGCCAGCCCCGCCACTGCGGCAACTTGCCACGGCTCGTATTGTTTCCCTGATGGCGTTGCCGCTTTGCTCAGCATTTCTGCCAAGGCGGGTTCCACGCCCATTTCCGCGGCGAGGCTGACCAAACGTTCCGCCAGGCTCGCGTCCGGAAACGAGACGGTCTTCGCGCCGAACATCCCTTCGACGATTTGCGCCAAATGTGCCGGCGTTGAGCTCAAGAGCGCGAGTTGCATCGCCTCGTTTTGCCAGTCTCTGCGCATCAGGCTTTCGAGCGTCCCGCCGGCCTGGGCGCCTTTCCATTCACCAAGGCTGAAAGCCAATTGGTACCGAACCCGCACATCCGGGTCGCTTTGAAGCCCCAAAAGTCGCGAATTCAGTCCAGGGCTTTGTCCAAAACGGCTTTCGCTCAGCACCAGGGCCTGTCGACGCACAGCCCAGTGTGCGTCCCCCAAGGCCGAAAGGAGTGTCCGCTCATCAAGTGCTTCCAGCCCGGCGAGAGTGCTCAGTGCCTGGAGTCGCACTTTGGGACCGGCGGCCCGTTCCGCCAGCAGCTTGAGACCTTCCGCGGCGTCCATTTTGTGCCCCTGAACCAAAAGCCGCTGAACAGTGTCTCTTTGCCAGCCGTTCGGACTATCGAGAGCGGCAACTAACTCGGGAGTAGAGAGCTGGTCTAAACGACGGATCGGTCGAAGGCGAGCGCCGGCGGGATAAATGCGGTAAATGCGGCCTTTGTCTTCGCCGGCCCGCAAATCCGGCCGCTGCTTCAGTTCATCCGGAAAATATTCCGGGTGCTCGATGACCAGCCGGTACATATCGGCGAAGTACAGCGCGCCGTCAGGCCCCGTCTTCACCATGACCGGCCGGCACCAATTATCGGCGGAAGCCAGGAATTCTGAATTCGTCTCGGCCGGAGCCCGCCGGCTCACATACGAAACACCGTCCGCCTCGAGAACCTCCCGATGAATGACATTATTCGCCGGTTCGCAAATGAACACGCTCGTTTCAAATTCCGGTCCAAACAAATCATCCCGGTATGGATTGGCGCTGCAAGCGCTGGTCACTTCGAACAAAGCGTTCGGCCAATTAAATCGCTGCTGCGGCCGGCTCGCCGGGAAAAGCCGGGTCGAGTTGGAGTAACTGGCAAGCATGCGGCTCAGCGATGCAACGGCCAGGTGCGGGTTTCGCGCCAGATACCGCTCCGGCAAATAATAATGCCAAAGCCAGTGACTGTTATCGTTGCCAAACCAATCGCCCCAGTCGTCCCGGTGCCGGCCGAATTGAGTGGCGCCCGGCTGCAGCTCCATCTTCCCGTCGTCCGGCCGGAACCGCAGATCATGGCCGCGCAAATTCAATTCCTGGTTGTCGGCCACCGAACGCACGACGCCGCCGCTGCCTCCGTTTGCGGCATAGATCCAACTGTCCAGTCCATATTCAAAACCATTGACTCGGTGCTGCTGGTTGCCTTCACGGAATCCGGTAAAGAGCAATCGCCGAACGTCGGCTCGGCCGTCGCCGTCGGTGTCCTCCGCGTAAAAAATGTCCGGCGCCGCGCTCACCAGCACGCCTTTCCCCCAGGGCATGATCCCGTTGGGGAATCCAATCCCGTCCATGAATACCGTCGACTTGTCATACCGGCCGTCACCGCGTGTGTCTTCGAGCACACGCACCACCCCGCCGGGTTTGCCTCTTCCGTCCATTCCCAGCGGATAATCACGCATCTCGACCACCCAGAGTTTCCCGTCCGGTCCCCAGTCAAACGCCACCGGATCGATCACCTGTGGCTCGCTGGCCACCAACTCGATCTTGAATCCGGGGGCCAAATGAAAGGAAGCCAGCGCTTCAGCCGTTGACTGCGGGCCGGCCTCGTTGCCCTTTTGCAATTCTTTGAACGGGACCCGCAGCACTTTGTCCGGCAGATGCGACGTGTCTTCATTTTGCACCCAAAGTTCACCGGAACGAAACCATGCGCCGTTATTGGGTTGCGCGCCGCCTCGGCTGATCATCGGGAGTGCTCCCGGCGAATCGTGCGCCCCCGATCGTACTGCGTAGGACCACCCAACCTCCCAGCCCAGCCAAGGCTTCGGATGCGCAATAAACAGATGGACCGAGTACCCCCTTTCGTTCGAAAACAGAACGTCGGCATAACCGTCGTCGTTCAGATCGACAAAGCGCAACCCATTTTCCCGGCCCGCCGCATTCACGATCGAAGTGCCTTCCGGCAAAGTCAAAGGCAGCTTTTTCCACACTAGCTCCGAATCCGACCACTTAAAGACGGCATTCTGACTTTCGTTGCCCACCACCAGCTCGCACTCGCCGTCGTTATCCACATCGCGCAAGCGCACCCCGCGGTCACGGCCGTCCTCCGAGGTGAGCACCGGCTGACCTCGCAGCGTCAGGCCGTTGAAAAAATTGCCGACCTCCTGCCAGTCATTCCCATCAAAAGACCAGGCGCCTTTTGCGGCCTCACTCCGGAAAAAAGCCGTCACCTGGCGGTTCGTTCCCAGGATTCCGAAATGGAAGGTGTCGTCGGGACTTTTCGCGCTTGGTTTGGAAAGCAGCACCGCCGGAAAATTGCCTTCGGTCCATGATCCGGCGGCCGGGTTCCAAATCCGGGTGCAGCGCTTTTGGGAATTGCCGATCACCACGTCGAGAAAACCATCTTCGTTCAGATCCAGAAGCCGCACCCCATTGTCCCCGCCATCCGCCGCGCGCAGAGGTTGGTCCAGCAGCAGATGATGGTTGAGGCGCGCCAGCGCTTCGCGGAAGTTGAGGAACTTGATTCGCGCTCCGTACTTGCTCGCCGCATAATCGATGAGCTGGACCAACTGGTCGCTGCGAATCCAGTTGTACGGATGAAAGATCATCGTGAAAACGCCGCGTTTCAGAACCACCGCATCCAGTGCCGCTTTCCAATCCCTGACCGTCACCGGGTTTGTCGGCCCGTGATAATTGAACGCTTCGAAATCGCTCGGCACGGCGCACGGAAACTCCCAGCAAAGCCGGTTGATCACATACGGATAAGGGTAATCCTCAATGCTCGTCGCAAAGGACCCGAAGCTGACGCGCGTCGTAGCATTGGTGAGCGACGGAAAATACTTGCGGAATTTTTCGCGCCCGTCCGGCTCCAACACCAACTCGCGCGGCAGACTCGGGTCGTTGGTAGTGATCAGGTTCATGACGGAGGAATCGATCGATAGGAAATTCCCTTTCGGGCTGGGCTGATTGAAAAGCTCGGCGTAAAAGCGAGGACTGGCGCTGTCCATCGAATCGCAGCAAGGCACGCGAAACGCCACCGGCCCGGCTCCGGAAATCGAATTCAGCAAATCAATACAGCCATAAAAGTTCGTCGCCGCGCTCGTGAAATCTCCGTTGGCCAGCAGCGGACAGGGATGCATCAGCGTATGCGCTTCAATCGAGAGGCCTTCCTTGAGCCAGCTTTGCACCTGGAGATCCTCCGCGGGTATCGAGCGGGTCATGATCGACACTGGGGCGCGGCCGTCGATCTGTTTGAGCCGAGCCAATACCGGGCGCAAAAAGGTTTCATATCTCGCGCTCTCGGTCATGTCATCGATTGCCAAAATGATGACCGCTTCGACTCCCGGCTCATCGACCCACTGCGGTGTGGTTAGTTTCGGAAACCGCAGGTTCACATAAAACGGGTCGCTGCTGTCCAAATAAGTCAAATCATTCGCAGAGTTCCTTGGCGATGGCTCGGCCGCTCCGCCCAGCTCTGGCAAAACAGCGAGCAGCGCCACTACGAAGACCTCGGCAAGGCCTCCGCGTCGTAATACGGAACTGCGCGGAGCCGCGAGTGGACTATTGCCAGCCGCCGGCGCGCGAGACAATAGAAAAGCCTGAACGCGTTCATCGATTGGGCTCACGCATCCAACCTGCGCGGCCCCTGCCTTTTTGTCGAGCCGGGAAGAGTTTGAGTTTTCGAACTTCCCATCTGCGGTCGCCCCGAACCTGTAGGGAGATTCACGGAAAGCCTTCTTTTGCGCATGCAGATGTATTGCGACCACGAACCCAAACTGCGCTGCGAAAGCTCCACCCTCTCCTGGGGGAGAGGGCCGGGGTGAGGGCGGGCTTTTTCCGTTCGGTTCATGGAAAGCCTCCCCGATCGCGAAAGGATCCCTTACGGGAACCATGAACCCAGCCGCTCCAATGCTTCCCCCGAAGGCTCCTCTTCCTCATCTGCGGCCGCCCCGAATCTGCGGAGGTTCATGGAAAGCGCTTTCCGCGCCACCCCAGGTTTTGCGGCGGATCTCAGGCTCCCGCGGATTTGACCGCGGCGTGGGTTCGGTGCTCGCGCCGGGAGATCGGCAGCGCGAGAATGAACGTGGCGCCTTTTCCAGGTCCGTCGCTCTGGACGCTGAGCGTGCCGCCTAACTCTTTGGCGGCCAGGGCGCCGCTATGCAGGCCGAAACCATGCCCGTCCTTGCGGGTAGTGAATCCATGATTGAAAATGCGAGTAAGGTTCTCGCGAGGAATTCCCATTCCATTATCCACCACCGCAACGCGGACAAAGTCGCCCCCATTGCTTACCCGAACGGTGAGTTGCTTATCCTTACGCTCCATGTGCTCGCAGGCATCCTTGGCGTTGCGTACCAGGTTCACCAATATCTGCAAGACCTTGTGCTTATCGGTGCTGATCTCAGGAATTGTTTCATACTCGCGGATGACTTTGATCTGCCGTCGCTCCAGGCTGTCCCCGTTCATGCGCAAGGTATCTTCCATCAATTCGGTCAACTGGACGGGTTCGACCACACCAGAGACCTTGGCGTAGCTTTGCTGCATCGAGACAATGTCCTTCACGTGAGCGACGTTCTTGCGCAAATCGGCCAGTTCTGCCAGAGCCAGGCTTCGCTCCTCAGACAACCGCGCGTTTAATCGCCTCAAAAACTCGCGCACCCGGTCGCCTCGATCGTCCTTGGCGAAAAAGCCGGGCAGGTCGGTGGCGTGCTCGTCCAGCAGCGCGATCAGCCGGTTCAAATCCGAGCCGCGCGACTTGTGGACGCGCTCAAACAGCAGCGTGGTGCTCACATTGATACTGTTGAGCACGTTCCCAACGTTGTGTAAGACACTCGTCGCCACCTCCGCCATGCCGGCCTGGCGCGAAGTCTGCAGCAGTTCCTTCTGGTTCTCTTGCAGTACTCGGGTCTGCGCGCTGACCTGGCGCCTGAGTAAGGCAATCCATCCGACCGCCGCCAGGATGGCCGCGCTTAAAGCCCCTAATACCACGAGGGTCCGGCGCAGGCTCCACCACGGCGGAGCTTTCAACAAGACCACGTCGTGGACGGCCGGAATCAATATTTTGAATCCTTGCGGCTCACGGGTTTCATCGGCCTGAATCGAGCAAATCCCGCGCAACCGGAGCAGGCTTCCTGCTTTCCATTTTGGGAAGTGTTCCTGCAGGCCTGGGTCCTGCAACGTCGCGGCAAAAAGCACATTGCCCTCTTGCAGGAGAAGTTTGGGTCGCGCGGAACGCGGCACATCCTGGATCAGGCGGGCTTCGATTTCGACCAACTCGGCCTCGGCCTCGCCTTTGAGCAAGATCTCCTCGCCCGTGACTCGCCTCGGCTTCGGCAACGTGCCGTCGCCGACATGGCGGAAAACCGCTTCGTCCAGATACGGGGCGAACTCGCCCAGTGCCGCAAAGCCGAGCACCTCGACATTTTCGCCAGGGCGCACTTTGGCGGGTTGTTGTGTTTCAATTCGCACTCCACCGCTGGCGTCGCGAAGGTAGAATCCTCCCCGCGTGAGCGAAAGCAGGACGGTGCCGGCGAGTTTTATTCTCCGGCCCGCCCGCCGTTCGGGATCGAAGCGCGCCAGTGCAGCAATGCGCGTCGTGCGGACCGCGAACGGATCGGCGGGCACCCCGTCGATGACTTGGATTTCCTTGAGAGAAGGCACGTGAAGCGTTATGCCGCTTAATTGCCCGCGCGCATTCAATTGCGCTCCACACGCTCCCCGCAAGCGCACAAAGCAATCGACGAACTCGGATGCGTGTTGCGGATCGGTTACGTTCGGCACAATGGCGCGAACTCGTCCTTTCGGCGTGGTAACAATCAGATCCAAGTGGTTCCACTCATGCCTCACTCGCCGCACAACACCTTCCAACTCGACCCAGTGACCATCCAAATGCCCGTCTGCCAGGTCGGTCAAATCCACTTTGGCGGCCACAGGCAGATTGGTTATGCCCAGAACTTGAAAGTGCGTTGCCTGAATTTCAGGCGCAAATCCGCCCGGAGCCGTATAACCCTCGAGCTCCACCCATTGACCCGTTTGCGCGTTGGCCTGGTCGCACTCGACATAGATTTCGCCCGTCTCATCGTGAAAAAACAAATTGTGCCACTCAGGGTCCGCATAAGTAATGATCCCTTTGAGATGAACGGGGATTGGGCCGGCCGGCTGCTCCTGCGTGAGGCGAATAACCTCGACGACATTCGACAAGATGCGTGCCGAATTGGATGGAAATGAAGTTTTTACCACAGCCACATTTGCGCCCGGCGCCAACCCGATTGCGGGCTCGAAGTATGCGTCCTTGAGAATCAGGCCTTCCTCCGTCACCGCCGGATAGCCCCACAAATCGGCTCGCTGGTCAGGAAGTGCGCGCGTCATCTGCACTACCTCAGCCCTGATGACGCCGGTCGGGTCCTTCAGATAGAGCGATGAGCCGGGTTTGTAGGAAAGAATCGCCCCACTAAGGTGCACCATGTCGTTGGTCCAGGCACCGAGCTCAAGATTCGAGAGCTTTTCTATCGCCCAAACAGGCAACTTCGCGAAGTCTAAGCTTGAACGCCTCAGCACTTTCACCTCACTCAAATCGGGCGCGAAGAGGGAGGCTCTGGTGAGTTGACCGTTTTCGATTTTGCTCGCGTTAATCCCGCGGATGCGGACGGTGCTGCCTACAAATTCCTTGGGGTTCAAATTCGAAATCGCACCCATGACGTAGACCAGGCAGCTGCGAGTTCCATCTTCGATGACCAGCGACAGTCGCCCCCAACTGGTGTCCGCCACCCGCACCGTGCCGTTGGCTTCAACCCATTGTCCGAAGTTTTTGCCCAGCTCCGCCAGTTTCTGTGGAGTAGCCTCAGGGAGTTTTTGGCGCGCCAGGACTTGCGCCTCTAAATTGGTCAACGCTGTGTTCCCCTCGACCAGGCGCGTCGTCGCGCGCAGTTCCACTGTGTCGCCAAACACGAACTGGTTGGAGAAGGAAAGGGGGCTGAACCACTTGGCCTGCTCGCCGTCATGGAAATACAGCTGTCCCCATCCAGGATCGTAGCAGAGCACCACCGCTTTGGCTCGAAAGGGCAGACCCGTTGCGGCTCGCTCTTTTGGTAAACGGTAGAGCTGACCGAAACTCGTAAGCTCCGTTGTGCCGGCGGCGTTGGCGTCAAGCAAGCCATTCGCGCCGCAGATCACTGCGGCCACGGCACCCGAGTGCAGGCCCCGCTTCCAACCTTTTATAAAGCCAACCATCCCCTGGTGCTCCTCAAAGAGAAGGCTCTATCGAGAGCACGAAACAACGTGGCTTAACAACCGTGGCTTTCTCGCTTCAGCAATAAATGTGGTTACAGAAACGACCCTTCTGTTTTGGCCACCCGCGAATTTTGGCGCGTCATCGACGTACGCACAGGTTCTCATCAGGTGTACCATCGGCATCGCCAGACCTGGGCTTTACCACCAAAATTGTCCAAAACTGGCCTTTTCTTGCCGGCACCGGAGCACCCCAACGGGATTTCGCCTCATTGAGCCAGATTCTCATCGTCCACCAGAACTGTAAGGAAGACGGTTTGGATGGATTTCTTACAAGCAGTCGAAAGATTTTTCCAGCCCACGGAACGATAGAAATTATTCCGAGCATCCATGAAAGTCTGTTCGAGTTTGCATCGAGTGGGTTCCTTTTCGGGTCTAATGCCGTCACAACCTCCCAGGCCATTAAAGGAGATGTTGCACAAAGCGGCCAGGAAAGCAGCTTCGTATAAACGCGAGAGTTCGTCCCGGCTCAGACCAGCATTGAGGCCGAGTCGGCGGGCCATCTTGCCGAACTTGCTCTTAAACCCTGTGCGCGAACAGTTCGCTGTCTCTTCAAAAAAATCGTGGCTCTCAGAGTCCATATTCAGTTCAGAGTGAACCGTGCTTTATGCCGCAGCCGCTCCGATTCCTTAACAGGTTGAACCCTCCGCCAATTCCGTTCTCACCTGATTTTGGTGAAGACTTACCAGAATTTGAGCAGTTCGCGTGATGCCCCGTCACCACTGATGACCGCGCCTGGAACTGCAAGCTGCGGACCCGAACGCTGCAACACTTCGCGTCCATTTGCATTCCTTCGCGGTTGCAAACTTCGGCCGGCATAACGAGCTCGACCCGCAATTTTATAACATCGTTGACTGCGGATTAGAACCCCGCCAAAGCGACCGCACCCGCAAGCCTGCCAATCAACCATTCCGGCCAGCAACCCAGTGCGATGACAGCCAGGGCCAGCACGGCCACCATCACATGCTGAATCGGGGAAGGTTTAAAGATCAGGGTCGAGCCGGGTTGCTCATTGGCCACAAAGATTTGCTTCAAGACTTGCAGATAATAATAGAGTGAAACAGCGCTCAGGCCGATTGCCAATACGACCAACCATAAAAGGCCAAGGCTCGCCGGATTTCCGCGCAAGAGCTCGCTGAACACATAGAATTTGCCAAAAAAACCGGCCAAAGGCGGGATGCCGGCCAGGGACAGGATAAACACCATCATGCACAGAGCCAGGCCGGGTGAACGGCGGCTCAGCGCCGCAAAATCGGTGAGCTTGTCCCCGCCGGTCTGTTGTTGTACGATCGCAATAACGCCGAACGCGCCCAGGGTGGTAATAGCATAGGTGATCACGTAGTACACCAGCGAGGCCAGGCCCGGACCGTTGTGCGCCATAACTCCGAGCAGCATGTAGCCCCCATGCGCAACCGCCGAGTACGCCACGAGCCGGCGCACGCTCGTTTGCGCGAGCGCGGCGAAGTTGCCGATCACCATGGAAAGCCCCGCGATCGCGGCCACCAGCGGTACCCAACCCGGAAGGTACGCGTGCCAGTCCCCGCTGCCCTCCGCCCCGTTGAATCCTACGGCCAGCACTCGCGCCAGGACAAAAAAACCGGCCACTTTCGAACCCGAAGCGATGAAAGCTGCGCTTGGAGCCGGGGCGCCCTGGTAGACATCCGGCGCCCACAGATGAAACGGAGCAACCGCCACTTTGAAGCCGAAACCGCAAATCGTCAGAACCAGGGCCAGGAGCAACAGCGGGTCAAGCGCGCGTCCGCGCAACGCGGCGGCTATTCGCTCCAGACTCGTCGAACCGGCCAGGCCGTACAACAGGCTCAACCCAAACAAGGTCAAAGCCGCCGCCATGCCACCAAACAAAAAGTACTTCAGTGCCGCCTCGGCGGATTGCACCTGGCTCTTGTTAAACGCCGTGAGGACGTACAACGACAGGCTGGTAAGTTCCAAGGCAACGAAAATCATCAGCACATCCGCCGAACTGACCAGAAACATCATCCCGACCGTCGCCAAAAGAACGAGCGCAAAGTATTCGCCGGTATGAACGGAAAAATCGGCTTCCATCGAGAGCAACACGGTGGCAATGGTCAAACCCAGCAAGGCGACTTTGACCAACTGCCCGATCGGATCCACGACGAAAATCCCGGACATGATATTGGCCCGGGCGGGCAGGACCAGAATCCAGCCGATCGCAACCACGCAACCCAGGCAAGCGATCATTCCGGTGACGACCTGGCGAACCCGCACCTCCACTTCCCGCAAGGCGAACAGATCGGCGGCCAGCACCGCCAGCGCGGCGATCACCACAATAGTCTCGGGCGCAGCCAGGGCGAGTAGTTCCGAGTAGCTCATGCTAGAAGCCACCGCCCTTTCTTAAACCATCGAACAGCGCCGAATTGAAACTCGGCGCGATCAAATCCAAAAGCAGCCGCGGATATAATCCGATGACCAGGGAAGCCAGCATCAGGAGCACGGCCCCGAGCCGTTCGGGAATCGAGATGGGTGGCATCGGCGGATGCCCTTCGGCATGGGCAGACTCACCGGATGTTGAAGACGTTTCAGGATCCGCGAAGAATGCCTTTTGCAGCACGCGCAAGCTGTAAGCCACGCCAACTAATACGCCAAGGCCGGATAAAACCGCCCACGTCGGATTTGCGTACCACGCGCCGATCAGCACCTGCAGTTCCGCGACGAACCCGCTAAACCCGGGCAAACCCATCGACGCAATGATGGCCAGCGTGAAGGTTACCGCCGCGAATGGGAGAGCTCGATTCAGGTGCATCCCTTCGAGTTTCGCCAATTCGCGAGTATGGGTGCGGTCATAGACCATCCGCCCGACCACCGCGAACAGCAGCCCGGCAATGATCCCGTGCGAAAACATCTGCAGCACCGAACCGCTCATCCCATAACGGTTCAAGGTTAATAACCCGAGCAGCACGAAACCCATATGACTGACGCTGGAATAGCCAATCACGAATTTGAAGTCGCGCTGAACCAATGCGACCGTCGCGCCATAAACTATTCCAATCACCGCCAGCCAACTCAGGACGTCTCGCCAGGAGCCGCAGCCCAAAACCGAAAACCCCCAGCGATCCAGTCCCTCGGGGAACAAAGTCATCGCCACCCGCAAACACCCGTAAGCGCCTAATTTCATGACCACCCCAGCCAGCAGCATCGACGCCGCCGTCGGCGCGGCAACGTGACCGGTCGGCGCCCAGGTATGAAAGGGCCATAAACCCGCCAGGATCCCAAAGCCCACGAACACTAGCGGGAAAGCCCAAAGCTGAAAGGAATGAGGAAAAGCGAATTTCGAAAGCTCTATCAGGTTCGTGCTCTTACCCCCGGCCAGCACAAACGCCGCGATCACGCCAATAAGCACCATGGCGCTGCCCACAAACGAGTAGAGCGCCAGCTTCATCGCGCCGTACTCGCGGCGGGTCGAGCCCCAGATCGCAATGATGAAGTACTTCGGGATTATGGCTATCTCGTAGAAGACAAACAGCAGGAACACGTCGAAGCTCAAGAAAACCCCGTATACTCCGCCAATGAGCGCCAGGTAGAAGGCGAAGAATTCATTGGCCCGCGTTTCGATGTTCCACGAAAAGAGAATGCCGGCGACCGCAGCCAGGCCGGTCAGCAAAACCAGCGTTATGCTGATGCCATCAGCGGCGAGGTAATACTCGATTCCCAGGGAAGGAATCCATGGTGCCCTGACAATGGTTTGAATCGAACCCGGGTGAAATTGCGTTGCTCCCCCAAAGCCGCACGCCAGCCCCGCCAGCGCCGCCACTAACGCAACGACCCGCGCAAGCTGGGCATTTGCTCTCGGAACAAGCAGCAACACCAGCGCCGCTGCAAATGATATATATATGGTCCAGGCTAACACGGTCATTCCCTTAAAACCTCAAATGCTTCACCATCTCGACAACGGTGCTGTTGATAAAGCCGAGCAGGAGCTGCGGGTAAACCCCCAGAATAAACATCAGCGCGATCGCCGGAGCCACCAGCGCCCGTTCCTGCAGACTCAGATCCGGAAAGCCGGCCCACCTCGCATTCAGCGGACCATTAAAAACCCGCTGCAGGATTGTGAGAATGAAGATGGCTGTTATGAGCAGGCCGATCACCGCGACGGCCGTAACACCCGACGCCAACGGAAATGCCCCTTTGAAAATCAGAAACTCGCCCACGAACCCGTTCAGCCCAGGCAAGCCGAGCGAAGAAAACAAAGCAATGCCCATAAGGCCGCAGAAAATTGGGGCGACTTTTCGCAGCCCGCCAAAATCCTCCAAGCCCCGCAATCCGCTCGCCCGCTGTTCGAGCAGGCCGACGAACCAGAAGAGCGCCGCCGCCGTCAATCCATGGTTGAACATTTGCAGCAAAACCCCGTTGAGCGCCGCGGTCTTTTCAATAGCCGGACTGCTCAACGCCAAACCGGAATTCGTGACCGCGAAAACGCCCAACAGACAATAGCCAAGGTGATTAATCGACGAGTAGGCCAGCGTCCGCTTCAAATCGCGTTGCGCGAAGGCGGCGCCGGCCGAGAAAACAATCGAAATGGCTGCCAGCCATAACAGCGGGGTCAGCATCCAACGCATCTGCTCCGGGAAAATCGGAATGAGTATCCGCAGAAAACCATAGACTCCCATCTTCGACATCAAGCCGGTCAGTAGCATGGTCGTGCCCGTGGGCGCCTCGGCGTATGCCGTCGGCAGCCAGGTGTGAAACGGCACTAAAGGCACTTTCACCGCGAAACCGAGGAACGCGCCGGCAAAGATGATGGTGGCGAACCATTTGCTGGTTAAGTCGCGCCAACCGAGATTCGACAAGGCCGAAACCAGGGTTCCGTTCCGGCCCAAGTCGGCCAGCTCGATAAAATCGAATCGATTGGTAACCAGAAAAATGGCCAGGAACGAGAGCAGCAAAGCCACGCTGCCGACCATGGTATAAACAAAGAACTGTGTGGCAGCGGCCGAGCGCATCGGCCCACCCCAAAGTTTGATCAGGAAGAATGCCGGGATCAGGCTCAGTTCCCAAAAAAGGAACCAATGGACAAAGTTCAGGGCGGTGAAAGTGCCGAAAAGGCCCGCCTCCAGCAACAGCACCAGCCCAAAGTAGATGGGCACCCGCTCTTGAATATTCCACGAGGCCAATAAAGCCATCGGCACGACCAGGGCCGAAAGCAAGGTCATCAAAAGACTTAGCCCATCCATGCCCAGGTGATAGCGAACCGCCAGCGTCGGAATCCAATTATGCGATTCCTCGAACTGCAGCGCACCGGTGCTCGGGTCGAACCCAGCCCAAAGAGCGAGGACAATGGCCAGCGATCCGAAGGCGAAGCCGATACCCAGCCTGCGCGCCAGGCGCTTTTGTGAATCCGGTAGGAACAGGATCAACGTCCCGCCCAGCAGAGGTAACAAAGTCAAAACGGTGATCCAGGGAAAGGCGGTCATGAGCGGCGGCACCCCCAAATCAGCAACAAAGCCAGCACGGCCGCGCCAATTCCCAGCGCGCGCAGGTAATTCTGAACCCGCCCATTCTGAAGCCGTGAAAGCAAGCGCCCGCCGCCGGAAATGCCTTCGCACGTTTCATCAAAAGCCCGGTTCACTACCTGCTCGTCCAACACGCGATCCACCCACGAAATACCAATCACCAGCCCGGACACCAGTTGCACCACCCCTTCCCACACCCACCGATCCAGCCAATCGCACGCCTGCGCCCACCAGCGGTTCAACCCGACAAAAGCCCATTCATAGGCTTCATCGAAATAGTATTTGCGCCGTAACAGCGTGAACAGGTTCGGCCACCAGCGTTCCAGGACGTCCAACTGCTGGGAGTCCAACGGTTCACGTCCGTAGAGCCAATAACCCAAACCGATTCCCGCCAGCGCAATGATGCTGGAGGTCAGCATCACCGGCAGTACACCCGGTTTGCTGAGCCCGGCAAAATTGAACGTGGCATGCTCGCCTTCTAAAAAAGACTGGATCCACGTCCAGGCTGGCGTACCAAAAAAGCCCAATACCACCGAGAAAAAGGCCAGTGCCACCAGCGGCAAAACCATCGTTCCAGGACTTTCGTGCGGTTCGGCAGGCAATTCCACGTGCGGATGTTCCCGGGCCGGCAGCCCCGCATGCGCCACCGTCCGCTGCTCTGATGAGGTCGTTTTCCCAAGCGACAAGCGGCAATTGCCAAAAAAAACGAAGCACATCTGGCGCGTCATATAAAACCCCGTCAGCAGCGCGCCGATCATTCCAAGGTAAAATGGCCAATGCGTAATCGGCCATTCCCGTGCCGAGTGCAAAATCTCGTCCTTGCTCCAAAATCCCGAGAAGAACAGCGGCACACCGCTGAGGGCCATCATGCCGATTGCGTAGGTCGCAAAGGTGATGGGCATGAATCTGCGCAACCCACCCATGCACCGGACATCCTGCTCCTCGTGACAGCCGTGAATCACCGACCCGGCGCCCATGAACAGCAGCGCTTTGAAAAACGCGTGCGTGATGAGGTGGAACATGCCCACGGCCACACCGCCCGCACCCAGACCCATCATCATGAAACCAAGTTGAGATACCGTCGAATACGCCAGGATGCGTTTAATGTCGGTTTGAGCCACAGCAATCGTGGCCGCGAACACCGCGGTGATTGCCCCCACCCACGTAATAACGATTAGGGCCGAGGCGGTGCCGGGATGTCCGGCTGGCGCCAGTGCCATGAGCGGGTAAACCCGGGCGACCAGGAACACGCCGGCAGCCACCATCGTCGCGGCATGAATCAAGGCGCTGACCGGGGTGGGACCTTCCATTGCGTCAGGCAACCACACATGCAACGGCACCTGGCCGGATTTGCCAACGGCGCCGCAAAAGATGAGCAGCGCAATGCCCGTCGGTACCGCGATTCCCCAGCCGCTGACTTGGCCGGCCAAAGACGACAGCGCCGGCGTCTCCAGAAATCCCTCGCCGCCGTCATAGAACAGCAAAGTGCCGCTTTGCCCGTACAACCAAACGATCCCAATCAAAAATGCCAGGTCCCCAATGCGCGTGGTGATAAATGCCTTCTTCGCCGCCGCCGCCGCGCTGGGCTTATGGTACCAAAACCCAATCAGCAGGTACGACGTGAGCCCCACAATTTCCCAACAAATGAAGAAAAGCAGCAAGCTATTGGCGATGACCAGTCCCAACATGGCCGCCGCAAACAATGAGAGGAAACAGAAGAACCGCGTAAAGTTCTCATCATGAGCCATATAGCCCACGCTATATACGAAGATCAACAGCCCCACCAGGCACACCATCACAAGCATTAACGCCGTGAGTGGATCCAGCAACCACCCCACCCTCACCCAGCCATCACCCAACTGGAACCACGGGACGTTAATTACCTGTCGTGAGACGGCCGTGCCCACGTGTGCCACGGCCGACCCGAACGCGCAGCATGCGAGCACCAGGGCAAGAGCCATCGAGCCAATCGCCAGGCCAGCGGAAAATAGCCGTTGCCGGCGTGGCGCCACAGCGCTAAGCCCGGCCCCAACGAGCGGCAGTACTGGAATCAGCCACAGATTTCGCGCGATCCAATCCATCTCAACCTCTCATCGAATCGATTCGGTCGACATTCGTGGTTTTGTAGTGACGGTACACAGAAATAATCAGGGCCAGGCCCACCGCAGCTTCGGCGGCCGCCACCGCGATTGAGAACAGGACGAACACGATGCCGGTCAACTCGTCGGGGTGCGGGCCGAAGCGCCAGAACGCAATGAAATTCAAATTCGCCGCGTTGAGCATGAGTTCGATGCCGATGAGAACGACAATCGCATTTCGGCGCGTCACCGCCCCGGCAAAACCAATTGCGAAGAGGAGCGCGGCCACAAAGAGATATCCGTGCAGCGGCGTCACTTGGCGCCTCCGGATTGTTCGTTTGCCGTCTCGCGCAGAGCGAGGATAACCGCACCGATTAAGGCGGCTGTGAGCAACAAACCGAGGACCTCCAACGGCAGGATGTATCGCGTCATGAGTTCATCCCCAAGTTGGCGCACACTGGCGCTGGGCATCGAGGCTGATTCTGACGGAAGTGCCCGGCTGGAGAGGACTGCTGCGGCAATCACGGCGAACACCACCGACGCGACGGCGACACCGACAAACCACTTGCTTGAAAAGATCGCTTCCGCTGGCGGTTCGCTGCCCCGGGTCAAAAGGATGGCAAAGACAATCAGAATCGCCACGGCGCCCACATAGACCAGGATTTGGGCGAACCCCACGAACTGGGCATTCAATTGGAGGTAAAGTGCCGCCAGGCCCGCAAAAGTCACCGCGAGCGAAAGCGCACAATGCACCAGGTTGCGCAAGGTCATGGCGGCAATCGCGCTCGCAACCGTGACCAGGCTCAGGATGATGAAGACGGCCGTCATCGGGTTATTCGGCGTATCGATACGATCGTTTGTGCACCCCGCTATTGCTGGCGAGGCCGCGCGCCAAAAGCACGTAGGAGCCGGCGACGAGCACCAGGCAAATGAGCCAGCGCGCCAGCCCGCCCGGAATGAAACGCCACAGCCCAGCGACGAACAAATCCACCAAGGCCATCGGGAGCATGAATTTCCAGGCAAAAGCCATGAGTTGGTCCATTCTGAGTCGTGGCAATGTGCCGCGAACCCAGATGAAAACCAGGATCAGCCCGAGGAGCTTCGCAAAGAACCAGAGGTAGGAAGGAATCCATTGCAGGAAAGGAACGGGTGCCTGCCAGCCACCCAGGAACAGGGTTATGGCCAGCCCGCTCACCGCGAACATGCCGATATATTCCCCCAGAAAGAATAGCGCGAACTTGAACCCCGAATACTCGGTATAGTATCCCGCAATGATCTCGGATTCGCCCTCCGGCAAGTCAAACGGCGCGCGATTGGATTCGGCCGCGCCGGCAATCATAAACAGGCCAAAACCGGCCAATCCCCAGGGAGTGAGAACGTACCAATGCGGCAGCCAGCCCGAGTAACCCGCCTGCGCGGCAACGACTGCATCGGTGGACAGCGATCCAGCGGTCATAATCGCCGGGACAGCCGCGAGAATCAGCGGCACCTCGTAGCTGATCATTTGCGCGATGGCACGCATTGCGCCGAGCAACGAGTATTTGTTGCGGCTCGACCACCCGGCCATGAACACCGACAACTCAGTGGCGGCGCCGGCCGCGAAAAAGAACAGAACCCCGGCATCGAGCTCGACCATGGTCATGTTGCGGCCCATGGGTAATACCGCCAAAGCAAGGAAGGCGGGCACTAGCAGGACCAAGGGCGCGAGGAAATGCACCATGCCATCCGCCGAATAGGGCACGATATCCTCCTTGGTCAGCGTCTTGAGACCGTCGGCAGCCGGTTGCAGCAGTCCGAACGGACCAACGCGATTGGGGCCATAACGATTCTGGATGCGGCCCAGGCCTTTGCGTTCAAGAACCGTCGTGAGCGCGAATAGTGAAGCAAACACAAGGATCAGAGCGGCCACGCTCAGCAAGCCGGAAACAATCGGCTCAAACTGGCCGGGCGCCAAGCCCATCAGCCAGTGCTTCAGCTCTACAAAAATCTGATCGATCATCTCGTTATCGCAGCTCCGCCGCTATTTGCGCGACACCCCGCCGGGTTAGAAATTGCTTTGCTGGGCGCGAAGCATGCCGCAAATCGCAACGGCGGCAAGCAATTACCTCACTGCGTGAGGAAATCCGAAACCCGAAGTCCGAAATCCGAATTGCAGCCGCAAAGGAACGCAGAGAACGCAAAGAGAAAAAGCAGGACGAAACGAGAGGTAGCCGTTCTCAGGGTTCGGCCTTCGTTCGGGTTTCGGCCTTCGGATTTCGAATTTCCGCTGCTTCATTTGGCAACAGCGGCAAGCGCCGGGGCGCTTGCCTTGGACTCCACAGATGCCTTGGGAGCGGCGGCGGTCGCGGCCGCCTTCGCGTCAGCTTTGGCTTTTTCGGCACCCAATCGCGCATCCACCTCGGAAGCCTCAGTTGGGTGGATCTTTTGATAATACAAGTTCGACTTCGCCAGGTCGTCTTTGCGCAAGAGCAATTGGCCAAACCGGTCGCTCGTGCTCAACTCATATTCAACATCCATTTTGATCGCGTCGAACGGGCAGACCTCGACACAAATTTGACAACTCATGCAGACCGAGACATCGATATCGAACACCTTCGGCTGGAATTGCAGTTTGCCGATATAATCGGGCTTTTTGGCTGTGTCTTTGACGATGTAAATGCACTGGGGCGGACACTCCTTCTCGCAGATCTGACAAGCGACGCAGCGCAATCCCTTTTGCCAGTCGTCGCCGTCGTACACCAGGAAAGGGAAATTCCGAGTCGCCTCCTTTTGCGGGAGGCGTTCTTCCGGGTATTGAACGGTAACCAGGCGATCTTCGCTGACATAACTGCCCACAAAATTGCGAGCCGTCTCAGCCATTCCTTTGATAATGCCTTCACCTAACATAATACATGTGAAAACTGGATAACCTGAAAACTGGATAACGTGATAACCTTCCCGCTCTCACCGGTCCACCTCTCCTAAAACAATATCGACACTGCCCAGAATAATGACCACGTCGGCCACATGCTGGCCCAGGCACATATCCTCCAAAATCGTCAGGTTAATAAAGCTGGGCGGCCGGACACGATAGCGATAAGGATTCGGCGAACCATCGCTGATCAGGAAGAATCCCAGCTCGCCCTTGGGAGCTTCAATTCGGCCGTAGGCTTCGCCGGCTTTCGGACGAAAACCACGCAACTTCGCTTTGGGATCCACGATCGGACCGGCGGGAATATCGCGCAGGGCGGGTTCGAGGATCTTGAGAGACTCCCTCATTTCCAATACGCGAACCATATAACGGTCGTAAACATCGCCATGATCGCCCAGGGGCACGCGAAACGGAAATCGATCGTAGATGCCGTAACGGTCGACCTTGCGCAGATCGTAATTGATCCCGGTGGCGCGGAGCATTGGACCGGTAATGCTCGAGTTAACGGCAAGTTCTTTGGATAAAACACCCACACCTTGCGTCCGCGACATCAGAATTTCATTTTCATTCAGCAGGTTCTCGAATTCATCCAGGAAGCGCGGAAATTCGGCGACGACCGCTTTGGCCTGGTCGAGCCAGCCGTTGGGCAGATCGCAACGGCAACCGCCAAAGCGCATATAATTGCACATCATCCGCGCGCCCGTTAACTCTTCGAACAAGTCCAAAATCTTTTCCCGTTCGCGAAAGGCATACATCAGCGGCGTGCCGGTGGCGCCCATGTCCTGCAAAAGAAATCCGCCCAGGCAGGTGTGATTCTGCAAGCGCGTCAGTTCGGCGGTGATGATGCGGATGTATTCGGCGCGTTCCGGCACCTGCAAGCCCGCGAGCTTTTCCACAGCCAGGCAGTACGCCCAGTTATTCGTCAGTGAGCAAAAGTAGTCCAGCCGGTCGGTATAAGGTATCGACGCGAGATAGGTCGTATTCTCGGCAATTTTTTCGTGATTGCGATGCAGGTAGCCGAAGATCGGCTTGAGCTTGACCACGCGTTCCCCGTCCAGAACGACGTCCATGCGGAATACCCCGTGGGTCGACGGATGCTGCGGGCCCATCGAGATTTCGAGCAAGTCCGTTGGTTGCGACCCGTTTCCCGCTGGCTTGGACAGCAAGGTGTATGGCGCGGGTGCAACACTCGTCCCCAGTGAATCTCCTCGCTCGCTCATGCCGATGTCACTTCAACTGCCCTGCCCGGTGCTGTTTCGCTTTTTCCAAAACTTCGTCGTGCGGCGTCGGTTCGTACTCGTAATCGTCCGGCTCAACGTAGTCCTTGCGCATCGGGTGATCTTTGAACTCATCCCACATTAGAATGCGGCGCAGGTCCGGATGGCCGTCAAAAATGATGCCGTAGAGATCGTAGGCCTCACGCTCTTGAAATTCCGCGCCGCGCCAGACCGGTGTCAGCGAGGGCACATGGGTTTGGTCCGTCCGGTTTGCAGTGCGCAACCGCAGGATGACCGGCCCCTGTTTGAGCTCCATCGAGTAGAGGTGGTGCACGACCTCGAGGTACCCCGGCCGTGTTCGCTCGCTGGTTTGTTCGATGTCGCGCTCCACCCCGTCGATCACCTGTTTGGTTTTCGTGGTCTCTTTGGTGACCGCGTCCAGCCAATCGACCGCCGTCACGTTCGAATCATAATCCAGGCGCAGCAACGGGTCGATCAGGAGAAAACGCGCCACCGCCAGGGCGTGCTCGGGATCGACTCGAATGGAATGTTGCGCGCACGGACTGCCGTTGCGCACGATCTCCAGCTGGGCGCCAGGGACCGCCGCTTCCACGCGTGCCTTGATCTGTTCGACCGTTTCCACGACCGCTAATGTACCGATTGCCTGCGCAATCGCCAGCTTTCTTGCTAATAAACCTATTCAGACCGCCTGGTGGGAACCAGGACGATACCGGCTCCTATTGCCCCGGGCGCTCGGCAACCAGACGCGGCCGCAGTGAGTCGCCCGCCTGGCGCAGGGCGGCCCGATAGGCTTCGTATTCTTCGGCCGGACCGCGTCGGGCGGGTTCAAAAATCGTGGAGTTCAGCTGCCATCCGTTAGGGACGCTCTGCAAGGTGGTTCGCGAGGTTATAAAGCGATTTTCGACGTTCAGATCACGGTCAGGCGAAGACGCGGGGGCAAACCCGGGAGGCAAGGTGATATTGACGTTGCGTTCCAGCCGCAAGGGAGTGCTGGTTTCGTAAGGCGCGCGTCGCTTTTCCGCCGGTTGAGTGTTGAAGAAACTCCGCTCGATTCCAAAAGCCGGCGCACCGGCCAGTTGAGCGCCGAGCAATTCAAACTGGCCATGCACCAGCGAGGTGAGCCGGAATGTTAACGGCGCGGTGGAGCTGTCCAGTGCCTCGAGCTTCAACTCGAGCAACTCGGCTGCCGGGCTGATCAGCTCGGCGGCGACATACGATCGCCTGGCAGAAGGCGAACTCCCCCGCAAGAAGGATCGAAGGTAAGCGGCATGCACGCCTTCAAATTCGAGAACTTCGGTGACCAATGTCTCGAATTTATTTGTAAATTGGATGTTCCTGGTCAGCCGAACCACACTCGCATTGGTGGGATACGGGGGAACGCGAACAAATCGTGGGGCGTCTTTTTCCAATATCAAGGGGTGCTGGCCGGCGAGTCCAAAGGCCCAGCCTGCAGTAAGATCAGCGCTCTTGGCGGTACAGTCGACAAACCAATCGCGTGACGTGCCGGGCACATAAACGATCATGTGGTTGAACTGATCCAGGGAAGGAAGGTCCTCACGTACGATCGAATTCAGGCTTACCAGGGCCAACGAAGCGGGCACACCGACGCTCTTGAGCAGCTGCTGGGTGAGAACGGCATGATCTTTGCAATCGCCGTACTTGTTGTGGAGAATCTGCTGCAGCGGCTGCGGGTCGCGAGCGCGCCGTCCGAACTCAATCGCCTTGTAGGTGAAGTTGGTCTGAACGTAACCAGCCACGGCGGCGATCTTTTGCGGCAGATTGGTTGCCCCGTGGGTCACTTGCCGGCCCAATTCGGCAAAATCCGAAGGCCATTCCAGGCGGGGCCGCAATGTATCCAAGTACTCGGTCACCAACGCCGGCCAGCTGGTGGTCGCATCACTCAACCAAAGCATCGGAGCATAGTCCGGGATCGCAGGCAGGAGCGGCTCCCAACGCATCACGGCCGGCTGTTTGCACCGCCAGCAAACACCGTTTTTCAACGGCTCGGCCGGGACCAACGGAGAGCTGGCCCAGCGCACCCCGTTGCTGTCACCCTGAAAATAGACAATCGATTCCTGCACCGGGAACGGGCGCGAAAAGGTGACCGGCAGGAAGGAAAACGACTTGGGCTCGCCAAACTCTTTCCGCGTGTAAACGGCCTCGATCCGGCACCCGGGCTGCAACCCGGCAATCGGAATATGCAAAATCTTTCGACTGGTGGCCATGCCGTTGCCGGAATCGTCGAGCAAAAAATAATCACTGGGATGGGCTTCGCTAATCAAAGCGCCCGCCGCGTTTCTGACCTCCAGTTTATTGACGTAGAGGTCCTCGGTCAGAGGGTGAAAGCCAATCTGGAACGTAGAGAAATACGAGACCCCTTCCGCATTGAGGGTATGGACGGTCACGTACTCGGTGCTCTTCATCTCCTTGCCGCGGATAAACGACACCGCCAGGAGGCGGCGCGAGTAGTAAGCGCCGTCGTCCGCGCCGAAGTCCGGGGCCGGGGCGGGTATCTCCGTCTTCAATTCAGCCGGAGGTTCAACCGGTTCAATTGGGTCTTTGACCAAAGAATTGGCCCCCTCACCCAAAGCTCCGGAGGCGAGATTAAGCCAGCTCTTAATGTCGGCGTCGTTAGGAGCGTCTTTGAGCGCCTGCTCGAACGATTGTTTCGCCTCGCGATACCACCGGAGCGCGAACTCGGAACGGCCCTTCAACACCAGCAGGCTCGCGGAAGGTCCCTGCTGGCGCAGCACTTCCTGGCTAAGCGCGAGCGCTTCGCTGGGCTTGCCGGAGGCAATATAACAATCACCCAGAGAGTAAACAATTCCAGCGTGAAAAGGATACTTCTCCCTCTGGACTTTCAGCAACTCCAGCGCCTCAGCGAACCGGCGCTGGTGCTTCAAAATGCTTGCCTGAATCAGTCGCACCGCCGGAGCGTCGTGGCGCTTCAGGTACGCCTCTGTTTCCCGCAGACCGCGGTCGAATTGTTCGGCCTGGGAGAGCAATTGAATATAGTCGCGAAAATCGTCCTCCGAATCGTAACCGGTCGAGAAGAGCTTCGCATAATTGGTTAAGGCCAACGGGATTTCGCCGAGGCGCGATTGGAGGAACGCCTCGCGCGCCTTGAGATTGGCCAGAGAATCGGTGAGCGTTTGGTGAGCTTCCAATTCAGTCAACGCATCGCGGTAATTGCCGGTATGCAGACAGGCATCAACCAAATTGCTCAAATAAGGCGTGTCGCGCTCATAGGTGTCCAGGGCCACAGCGTGTTTGAAAAACGCGGCGGCGCGTTCGAAACGATGTTGTTCGTAATAGACCAGGCCCAAGGCATTGAGCGCGATCCGCTGGACCTGCTTCTCGTCTGAAGTCATCTGCTCCGGCGGCGGCAGGTTCAACGGGCCGTCCAAAAAAATCACCCGCGCGAGCGCGTCGTCCAGGAACTTGTCTTTTTGCGGCCGGTCCGTGTTGATCCAGGCCGAAAGCAGGTAGGCGATATTTGTGCCGACGAGCACCTGCAGTCGGTAGCTGTACGGCCGCCCGGAACTGGAGGGGCGTTCAAACCCCAATTCAATGCCGTCGAGGTTCCCACGGTGAATCGCGCGTGCGTTGGCCAGCTCTTTTTGCTCGACGCTTTTGCCCATTACACTCAAAAGCCCGCGATAAATAACTGCCGGCGCAGGCTCCAGGCCCATTAAAGAAACAGCTCCCACCGCCAAACCAGCGTCTTGCTGGTTCAGCACGCCAAAGTTGGCGTAGGGGCAATCTTTTCTCAGGTCATTCCAAGTCACCCAGCCGGATTCCGAGCAGTGCACGGCAAATTGAAAATTCGTGGAGAGGAAATCAACCGGCCGGCGGCGGGCGGCGAGCGGGGACAATCTCTGCGGATCCAACAACTGGAAGCCGGCGGACAACTCGGCCGCCTGGGCGGTAATCATACCGCCATCTTCCTGTCGCCCCCAAGCAACGACCTGGTAAGCCCAACCGTTGGTGGCGCAAAAACTCTGCACGTACCGAATCGTCTTCCCTGACACCTTCACGTCGCTGCTCACCCGGAGTGCGGGCAGCCCTCCCAGGCTTGCAGGCGCCTTCTCCACCACTTGGACGGACTCGGCCATGCTGCGAAGCCGTCCCACTGCCAGTTCGGCCATGCTTTCCGCGGAGAGATCGAGGTTGGCGGTATTCTCCGCTATGACCATAAGGTAAAGCTCGGGCCGAGCTCGGATAAACGCCAGGCGTGCCTCGGGGTTCATGCGGCTGGCTTCCGTCTGAACCCAGGGACGTCCGGGTGCCTTTAAACGAAAGTTGAATTCGGCAACGGGCAGAACAGCTCCGGGCGCCGGCTGATTGGCCATCCCCGCGCTTAACATTCGCTGGGCGGCCGTGCCCACCAAAAAGAGGCCGAAGAGCCCACAGATAACGAGCGCGGAAATGGCCTGAGCTCGCCCCTGCCGGTATACCCCCGGGGCCTGGGCATATTCAACCAGTCCAATGATCGAGAGAACAAACGAGGCCAGCATCAGGCCGCAACCCGCCAGGGTAAAGAGCGCCAGGAGCGGCAGCAGCGCTTTGGTCGCGCCAAAGCAAATCCCGGAAAACGAAATAATCGTGAAGGCTCCGAGCACCAACATCAGGCCCAAAGCGCATTTTTGGTTAGTGCTCGGGCGCCGCGAGATCGTCCAACATTTCCACATCCCGGTAGCGAGCAGTACCAGAACCAGCAGTAGACCAATCCAGCGGCCAGCTTGTTCTGGGGTGGGGTTTGCGAGGCTGTTCAAAGATTTACTGGCTGCTTCGGCGGCGCCCAAACCTCAGGATTTTTGGCAGGGACCAGATCGTGCTCTCCGTAACCGGGCACAGGAAACTCACCGGGCGCTTGGGCATCCAGATGGCGCGGACGGTCTTCTCCCGTGAGCACCTGGCCATCGATCCGCTCCTGCAGCGTCATCAGGGCGTGGACGAGCGCTTCTGGTCGTGGCGGGCAGCCGGGGATATGGATGTCGACCGGGATGAACCGGTCGATGCCTTTGAGGACGTTATAACCCTGTTTGAAGGGTCCGCCCGAGATGGCGCACGCGCCCATGGCGATCACGTATTTGGGCTCGGGCATCTGGTTGTACAGACGCACGACCTGCGGCGCCATTTTCTTGGTCACAGTTCCGGCGACGATCATGAGATCGGCCTGTCGGGGGGACGGGCGGAACACCTCCGCGCCGAACCTGGCCAGGTCATAACGCGCCATGGACGTGGCAATCATCTCGATTGCACAACACGCGAGCCCAAAACCCAACGGCCAAAGCGAATTCTTCCGGCCCCAATTATATAGATCCTCCAGGGTGGTGGTGAAGATGCCCTGCTTGCTCAACTCACTGCGTAATCCTTCATCCATACCCATCTATCTCCAGGCCAGCACCCCTTTTTTCCAGGCCCACACCAGGCCTTCGAGCAGGAGCAATAGGAATACCATCATCGCCACAAAGGCACCCACGGGCAAACGACCGAACGAAACCGCGAATGGGAGCAAAAACACCGTTTCAACGTCAAAGATCAGGAAAATGATTGCGTACAGATAGTATTCCGACCTGAACTGCACCCACGCATCTCCTTTGGATTCCAAACCGCACTCGTAAATCGCATTTTTATCCTTGCCCGGCTTAGCCGGGGAATACTTCCAGGCCCAGAGACGAGCCAAAAAAATTGGGGTGAGAGCAAAGACGACCGCGCCTGCGAATAGGAGAAACAAAGCCAGGTAAGGCGTCTGTTGCGGTTGCAGTTCAGTCACAGCTTACAGGTTCAGGTCTGTCCGAGTTGAGGCAAGTCGGTCGATGGACGTCAATTGCCGGCGTCCGGCAACGAGTCGGGTTTGTCAGGCTGACGCAAGCCCACGGAATGCGCGATATCATCAAATTCCGCGTGGCTGACCTGTTCCAGTTGCTTGCCCTTGGCAGCGAGCTTTTCGTTGATTTTGATAACCTTCTCGGTCATGACCTCATGGGTTTCTTGAGACCCGCCCACCAAAAGGAAGTTGGGGCCGGTGGTCAGTCGCTTATGGCCGTCGGAATCCAAACCCAGACCCAACATCATCGCTTTGCGCCGGCGCTTCGGCTTGCTCTCACTCGACATTACTAAATGCTAAGGCTCGGCGGAGTTCGCGTCAACACCGGGAAGGTCGAGTTGTTTGCCATTGTCGTCCGGACCAAGTTCCAGCAGGAAAGGCACTGCCTGCGCCGCCCAGTCCTGCGGCTGGATATAGCTGGAAGCAGACGATCCAAAGGTGCTTCGCAACATATCGGTATTGATAATGCCGGGGTTTAATGACACCGCCGCGAGGCCGGCGGGCAATTCCTGCGCCAACGCCAGTGTTAAGCCCTCGATCGCCCATTTACTGGCGCAGTATGGCGCCACTTCCGCGTCCGTCGAGCGGCCCCACCCCGAGCTGAAATTGACAATCACCCCGGAGCGCTTGCGCACCATCGCCGGAGCAAAGTGGCGAATAATATTGGCGAAACCCTTCACATTGACATCGATCACCTTGGAAAACTCCTGGGCGCTGATCTGCCATAGCGGCGCATTCTTGTTGATGACGCCGGCATTATTTAAAAGAAGATCAGGCGGACCGTGGGCGCTGAGCATCAGACTGGCCCAGGATTTCACCTCGTCATCCGAGGCAATATCGACGGCGTAGAAGTCGTTCGGCCGCGGGAATTTCTTGTGGAGCCGGTCGATCTCCTTCCTGGAGCGTGCGCAGCCCAGGACGGTATGGCCCAGGCGAACGAACTCGTCAACCATTGCCCGGCCCAGACCGCGCGAAACGCCGGTAATTAAAACAATGCGCCCGGGCATATTGGTGTATTGGCCCGCATGATTGCCTAAAACGTCGCGGCGGACAATTCCAATTTCCAGGGCAATTACTCCCAGCCAAACCCGGGCGCGGAATGGCCTTTGTTCTTGGCGGACAAGGTTGACTCGAGCTCCGCGCCGGCGAGGGGCTCGATTAGAAGTGTCGGTCGTGGCTGGAAGCCGAAAAAGGCGGCAGAGGGCTGCCGCAGTCCAAAACGCAAGCGCGACACGGGCACGGGCCTCGATCCTCTGTCGCTTTTCTGCCGCTCAACACAGAATGACCGACAGATTTAACCACACCCGCCGGCGAGAGGCGGCTTTACTTTCTGTAGCTTGTCGTTGAACTTGAGCCCGTGAGATCTGCCACCAGCAGCCGCCCATGAGGTTATGAATCGCCAGGCGCCATTTCGCCTCCTGTTGTTATGCCTGACGGTGGGCTGCCTCCTGCCTTGGTCGGGCGAGGCCGAGGATGCTTTGATCTGGAACACCAATAAAAACCAGGTCAGCGCGGATATAAAATCGGAGTCTCTGCCCCGGTTGCTGGTGCAAATAGCCACGGCGACCGGCTGGCGGGTCTTCGTCGAACCAGACACTGCGCGGGCGGTTTCGGCCAAATTCAAGGACGCCACGCCAGGGGAGGCGCTGCGCCTGCTCCTTGGCGACATCAACTACGCTCTGGTTCCCGGCACAAACTCAAGCCCGCGGCTTTTTGTTTTCCGAACGTCCCCAGAGCATGCCACGCAGCAAGTGCAGCCTTCCCGGGCAGGCCCCAAAAATAAGGAATCGAAAGTCATTCCGAACGAGTTGATCGTCCGCCTGAAGCCAGGAGCCAAAATCGACGAGCTCGCAAAACTGCTCGGCGCCAAGGTCATCGGGCGGATTGATAGTCTTAACGCGTACCGGCTTCAGTTTGACGATGCCGCCACCACCACCTCGGCTCGGGAGCAACTTGCGAACAACCCGGATGTTGCCTCCATCGATAGCAATTATTCCATCGCGGGCCCGGAAGGGCCGCAGCTTCTGCCGGTGGGCGCGCCTCCGATTCAATTGCAACTCAAGCCGCCCCCGGATAACGGGCGCATCATTGTGGGGTTGGTCGATACCGCCGTTCAGTCTTTGGGCAACAACCTGGACCAATTCCTGATGAAACAGGTTTCGGTCGCCGGCGACGTCCAGTTGAGCCCGGATTCGCCCACGCATGGCACGGCGATGGCCGAGACATTGCTGCGCAGCCTTGAATCGATTACTAAAGGAAACACCTCGGTTCAGATTTTGCCGGTGAATGTTTACCCGGGTGGCGGAGCCGGAGACGCCGCAACCAGCACGTTCGACGTGGCCAATGGAATCGTGCAGGCGGTGAACGGCGGCGCAAAAGTTATCAACCTCAGCCTCGGCAGCTCAAGCGACAGCCCGTTCCTGCAAAGCGTGATTCAGGACGTAAGCAAGTTGAATGTGCCCATGTTTGCCGCCGCTGGCAACGAGCCGGTGACGACTGCTTTTTATCCCGCGGCGTATCCGGGAGTCAAAGCCGTCACGGCCATCGACAATGGCCAACTGGCCCCTTACGCCAACCGGGGCAGCTTTGTTTCCCTGGGCGCACCCGGCTCAAGCATCGTCCCCTTCGGCAACATGGCTTTTGGTGTGCAGGGCACTTCCGTGTCCAGCGCCTACACCACCGGCCTGGCCGCAGGCTACCTGGAAACCTCGGGGAATAATGTGTCCAAAATGGAATCCTTCCTTAACAGCAATTTCGGAGTGAAGCTCGGTCCAGGCAAGTAGTAATAGTCGAGGCTTGGCGATATTTGGTGATGTCCCATTGTTGGTGCTCTCCGGAAGGTTCGGCGAGAGAACCCGCGGATGCTTCGGTTTGCTTCAGGTGTAATTAGCCCGCATTACTTCGTCCCCGCGAAAGCTAGAGCGTAGCAGAGGGCCTCGTGCCGAACACCCCGCGAAAGATTGGGGAACTCCACCACCGGCTTCGACACGTCGTCGCGCACGAATCCGCACTTCTCGAGAACCCGTTGGGACGGACGGTGTTCCGAGTGGCAGAGCGCGAACAATCGGTTAACGCCGATTCGAGCAGCCACATCAACCATCGCGGTGAGTGCCTCGGTCGCGAAGCCCTTGCCCCAGGCCGGCTTGGCCAAAACGTACCCCGTCATCGCTTCGTGCCGTGTTTGAAAACCGAAACCCGTGCTCCCGAGCAGTTGGCCATTGGCACGTGAGACGATCAGGTAGGGTCCCGCCGGCCACTGGTCCCATTGCTCTGCGCTGAACCGCAAGAACGCCTCCGTGTCGCTCACGGATCGGTGGCATGGCCAACCTAGAAACCTGGTGACTTCAGCGTTACTGGCGTAACGCTCGAAAATCTCGACAGCGTCGCTCATTAGAGGTTGCCGCAGAATGAGCCGCGACGTCTTGAGTTCGGTGGGAGCCTTCATATGCCGCCAAGAAGCGTTGCCGGACAAATCGCAACCCGTTAAACGAATTACTTGGGTCCGCTCCGGTCTGCTCAAGTTGGTCACTTGAATGTGGCTTTCACGATTTTCGCCACCCAATCTGGAGCCGGCATCTGGTAATCATAAAAACTTTTCGAGCTGATTACACCAAGCTCTCCGGCGATTTTCGAAACGGTCCCAACCCATGCGCCCTCGGGAAGCTTTCCCACGGTTCTTTTTACGAACTCCACGTGTGGCATCATAGCCCATGTGTAATCAATCACCCGATCGCCTTGAACGATGATCAAAAACGTCTGGCCGTTCCCGATTTCTATTGGCTCAGCAGAACGCATCGCAGCCATATCAACGACCGGCCTCAGTGGTGCTGCGCCATTCACCGTGCGATATAGAACAGAAGCGCAATCGCGGCATCCACTGCAGGCCATTGGGCTTACTGTCGCTCACGGCCATAATCCGGATGCCTCCGTTGGTGCTTAACCACTGTAATTCTGATTCGCTCTGGATCCACGCGCCGGAAATAAATGATATACGGAATCCGCTTCATGAGACACCTGCGAATGTCCGCCGTGGCCACCATCCATCTCTCGGCCTCGCCGCCCATTCCAACACCTGTCGCTCGAACTCATCGGTGAACCTTACACCCAGACTGGGAGATCGATCCTCGTAATAGCGCTGGATCGCTTTCAACTCGGCCTCGACGACCGGGTGATACTCAACCCTCATCGGCGTAGCCGCGACATCAGCTCTTCGTGAGACAGAGGCTGAACTTCGCCCGCCTCCAATTGGCGATCCCGTTCCAAGGCAAGAGCAATGGCTTCAGCCTCATCGCTCTCAGCCGGGATCTTGAATGGGTCCGTCAAACTCTCCCAAAGTGACTCGGCCAACATCGCTCGTTCGTTCGGTGGCAATCGAAGTGCCTCCGCGGCAATCTGGTCAATACTCATGCCTTGAATATAGCTGATTACCTGCCCGACCGGAAGCACAGGATTCTGGCCAAACAGTGCCGGTCAGCGAACCGGCGACTCTGGTGCCCAGCCTTACAACTCGGCGGCTTCGCTGGGTTCGCTGCAGTTGGCGGGTTCGGCATATTCGGCCACACCGATTCAGGTTTGAGGTAATGGCGTGAGCACACACTGGCAGTCGGGCGCTTCCATGTCTATTCTCCACATCAACCGCTTGCCCTTGTATTGCAGGGCAAGCAGTCCCACACCTGGAAACTCCTCTCCCGTGAAGGCAGCCATCCGAACTAATGCGGCAACCAAAGATGACCGGGAGTCTGCCACAAGCGTCGTTACATGAGACCACTCGCCCCCGATTCTCTCAGTCACATTGCAGCCGACTTCGCAGTCTGGTTCTGGTTCAATCAGCAACTCGGTGGCACCTCGTTCTCGCGACTCCAACAAATGAATCAGGAAGCCCCTAGCGCAGCTGTTTCCGGTCCTGGTGGCTGTTATTGGCTTAATCGATTCGAGCATGTCCGCTAACGCCTTTGGCAGGGAAACGCGCCGTTTGTTCGGATTGATGAGCGGGTTCATATTTCGGTTGCCTAACGTGGCGCTGAGCGGCGCGCCGCAAATGATCCACGGCAATGCAGCAAGACGCAACCGGCGCGTCCGCTCCAGCAAAAGTCGGCTCGCTAATAGGTCCCGACCGGCCAAGTCCCGATGACCGGCAAATCAATGACGAACGGTTCATGATTGTAATTCCAGCGTCTCAGAGATTGGTCGCTCCACTCATACAGCTTCTCAAACTTAATTAACTCCACATGCCCATCGACAAAGGCGGTACTTTGCCGCCCCTGATGACGCTGATGAACTACTGGGAAAACATCCTTGTATCTGGAGGCATTGGCATAGCTGGACTTGTCAATCCACCCCTGGCCGAAAACAAACTTCGTCCCTTGAGGCAACCCAGAATATTCATCGTTAAGCCCAGGCATCCAGGAGCTACTCGACTCCAGGTCTGCGTCACCAAGTTCAATCATGTCGCTCGGCAGCTTGACCGCCGACTCGATGACTTTGGAATCGGGCAAAACATTTCCGGGCCTAATCACCCCGTCTCCGAAATAACCAAAATCGAAAGTGGAGTTCATTTTCGCGTTGTAACCGTAGCTCCCGATTAGCGGGAATGCGTTTCTCGGCCCGGCTATGCCAAGCAGCGTCGGCCCGGTATAGGCCGGACATTTATAGAGAGCGTTGGTCCACTGGTGCCGAACATAAGGTTCAATTAGATCAGGCCACTGGCTCCACTTGGCGCTACCGCCCGAACCCACCACCGGCCCCATATAGCTCGGATAAAAATGGTATTCCTGAACATACATTGCGATGCCCAAGGACAACTGCTTCACATTGCCCATGCAGTAAATCGACTGAGCCTTTTGTTTGGCCTGTGATAGCCCGGGAAGCAGCATAGCCGCCAGGATTGCAATGATGGCAATGACCACGAGAAGCTCGATAAGCGTGAACGCCTGCGACCCAGTTATGTACTCGGGCCAACGCGCACCCTCTCGACCGCACGCGAGCTTCCTTTTCATGGCTGTTGGACAAACTAACCCCGGTTGGGCGATCTGTCGATGGCCTGCGACTTGGCCGAACTGTGAGTCAGAGACCGCCAGTCGCTGAGCAGGTTCATAGGGTCTTCAGTTCTAGGATTCTGGTTATCGGGATGAAGCCACGACGTTGGGTGGGACCCATTCCTTTATTGGCGGCGGGGTTATGTCATCCTTCTTTATTCGCAAGCTGATCATTATCAGCCTCACTTGTCTTTTAAATATCACTTCTGGTTAGGTGATCCAAGCGCAAAATTGCCTTTCCGTCTTTCCGTTCGAGGTTTTCACCTTCGCTGGGACGGCCGGACCTTTTTTCCACTGAGCGTCTCTCCTTTTTTGAAGTTTGGTTTTCGGCGCTGTGGGCGCCGGAAAACCAAACTTCAAAAAAAGGGGGTGTTTATTTTGTGGCTGTTACCCAGGGCGGCGCTCGTTCCTCGCTTTGGCCCTGGGCTGTTTCTCGTCGTCCTTACAGGACTTCAGTTGGGCTCGCTGCGCTCGGTGGCTGGGGAACGAACAAGATATGCGACCGCCGAAAGTGAGCGGCGCTCGTTCCTCACTTTGGCCCTGGGCTATTTTCGCGTCGTCCTTAGGGACTTCAGTTGGGCTCGCTGCGCTCGGTAGTTGGGGAACGGTTCCGGCCAGCGACTCCGCGCCAGTGGCCAGCGATTTGCCAAACCAGCGCACGCGCGGAGTTCGCTGCGGCGGATAGGAATGCTCCCGCGGCGGAACGCCGCTTTCAAGCGGCAGCACTTGGTCGAACCAGCAGTCAGGCTCAGCCAGGCAGCCCGGGCCCACTTGCCGCTTGCGCCGACTGGGCGGCACGGTAACCTGTGCACTGTGGCTTGGTTTACCGACCGACATGTCTTCCTGCTGAGCGTAGCCGTTTACGGCCTGAGCATGATCTATTCGATTTTCCTGTGGCGTAAGGGGTTTCGCCGCGATGATTATGTCAACTACCTGATCCTGCTGTTCGGCTTCGCCCTGCACACCACAGCCATGGCGCTGCGCGGTTTTCGGCTGAACCATTGTCCGGTGACCAACCTCTTCGAGGCGACCACCTTCGCGATGTGGAGCATCGTTGCGGTATACCTGGTGGTTGGAGTATGGCCGCGGCTGAGGTTTCTCGGGGCATTCGCTTCGCCGATACTCTTTGCGATTGGCGTCTTCGCTTTGATGCCCAGCTTGGACACGGAACACGGAACGCGGCCCGGCACACCTCTGGCACTGACCAGCATTCACGCGGCGCTGATGGCCTTATCCTATGGCGCCTTTGGCCTGGGCTCGGTGGCAGCGCTGATGTACCTGACCCAGGAACACAATCTGAAACTGCACAAGATAAAAGCGATTTTTGCGCGGCTACCCTCGATCCAGCGGCTGGAGGTCGTCGTCGGCCGCTTGCTCATCAGCGGGTTCGTCTTGCTGACCATCGGCCTGATCCTGGGCGCTTATGACCTGAGCCGTCTGGATCGTCCGCCCGCCTATCGTGGCGATCCTAAAATTGTGTGGTCGGGCCTGGTCTGGCTGATTTACCTGGGCTTAATCGTGATGCGCTGGAAATTCGCCCAAGGCGGCCGGCGCTTCGCTTTAGGCGCGATCGGCAGCTTCGTTTTCGTGCTGCTGACTTTTTGGGGTACCAACGTCCTCTCGCCGCTTCACAATCCATGACCTCGGCATGGCTCTTGTCGTCATAGGCCTCAGCCATCATTCCGCGCCGGTGGCGTTGCGCGAACGCTTCGCTTTCGCGGAAGGGCGCGTGCCCGCGGTTCTCGAGGTGTTGCGAACCTCGAAGATCGCCGACGAAGCGGTCATTTTGTCCACGTGCAATCGCGTGGAAGTTTATGCCGTCAGTTCGCTGGACCCGGCCATGGCGTTTGCCTCCTTGCGTGAGTTCCTGGTCACTTGCCATAATTATTCGGACCCGCTCACGGACGAAGTCTACGCTCTGAGCGAGCCGCAGAGTATTCACCACCTGTTCAAAGTGGCCTGCGGACTGGATTCAATGGTGCTCGGGGAAACCGAGATCCTGGGCCAGCTCAAAAAAGCGTACGATTTGGCCCTGCAACACGGCCATACCGGTCCGCGCCTCAACAAAGCTTTCCAGCGCGCCTTCAACGTCGCCAAACAGATTCGTACCGAAACCAATATCCAGCGCGGCAGCGTCTCGGTGGGATCGGTCGCGGTGGAACTGGCCGGGAAAATCTTCAGCGGACTGCGCGACCGCGACGTGCTGGTGATCGGCGCCGGGGACACGAGCGAAAAGACGGCGCGGGCGCTGCTTTCGCGGGGAGCGCGCGGCATCATTGTGACCAACCGTTCTTATGAGAAAGCCGTCGCGCTGGCCAACGAACTGGGCGGTCGAGCGATCCGGTTTGAGGAATGGGCCGCTGAATTCCAGCATATCGATATCGTGATCAGCAGTACCGCCGCGCCGCACTACGTTCTGGATCGAATTAAATTGGAACCGCTGATGAAGTTGCGGCGCAACCGGTCCTTGCTGCTGATCGACCTGGCGGTCCCGCGGGACATCGAGCCGGAGATTAATTTCATGGAGAACATTTTCCTCTATAACATCGATGACCTCCAGTCGATCGCCGGGGATTATCTCAAACAACGCGAGCAGGAAATTGCGCGCTGCGAACAAATCATCCGGGACAAAGCCGCGGCCCTTCTCGAAGCCGCCAGTTCACCGCCGCCGAATGCCTCGGTCCGGCCAGCCTTCGGTGGGCGCTGAAAATCTTCCAACCGCTCTGCCAGTCTAATCAACTCATGCCACCGATTCATATCGCCACGCGCGGCAGCGCCCTGGCCCTGGCTCAAGCTAATATGGTCTTGAACCAATGCCGCGCCGCCTTTCCTGACCTCGAGTTCGAGCTGAAAATCATCAAGACTACCGGGGACAAACTCCAAACTGCTTCGCTGGCACAAGAAGGACAGTCATTGCCCAAAGGCTTGTTCACTAAAGAACTGGAAGTCGCCTTGCTGGAAAAGAAGGCTGACCTGGCCGTCCACAGTTTGAAGGATTTACCGACGGAACTGCCGAGCGGTCTGAAGCTCGGCGCAGTGGGCAAACGGGCGGACGTGCGCGATGTGCTCCTCTATCGAGAAATCGGTTCGCCTGGGCCGCATAATGGCAAAGCACCCGGAGCGCGAGGCTACGCGCCGGGATTGCAAATCCGCGAACTGCCACCGGGGGCGGTGGTCGCGACGAGCAGCACTCGGCGCCGTGCACAGTTGCTGGCGCTCAACCCCAAGCTAAAATCACCCGATATCCGCGGCAATGTCCTGACCCGGATCCAAAAGCTCGCCGCCAACCCGGAACTGGACGCAACGATTCTGGCGCTGGCCGGCTTGACTCGGCTGAATTATACCATCACTCCAACCGGGCATTTGACCGGCGAAAAGATGCCCGAAGGAATCCTGGCGACCGTGCTCGAAACAGAAGTAATGCTCCCGTGCGTTGGACAGGGCGCTATTGGCATCGAGATCCGCGAAGAGGACAACAAACTACACGGGATTTGTAAACGCCTCAATGATGTCGAGACCTTCCAATGCGTGACCGCCGAGCGCGCCTTCCTGGCCGCGATGGGTGGCGGCTGTCAGAGCCCGGTGGCGGCGTATGCGCTGGTCCAGGGCGCCAAGCTCCAGATGCGGGCCCTCTCGTTTGCCAATGGTCCGCTGCGCCGCGCGCAGGCCAGCCGTTCCTTGGATCAGGCGGCCGAACTCGGGCAAGCGCTGGCCGCCGAGCTGGCGCGCGGACTTCCTTAGTCCGCAGCGATCTCAAAACCGAATCTGACGCAAGAGCAAGTCCTTCGCCAAGGCCCCTCCGCTACGGGTGGTCGGTCGTTTCTGCGGACAAGGATCCCAATGCCACCAGGATTTGCTCCGGAGCGCGAACTGTCCTCCGCCCCTGCACAACCTTACACTCGGCACCGGCATGCAAGGTGCGGACGTCAACGGCGGCACTCATACCAGCCTAGGGCGCTAACCCCTTCCTAGGCCTCCAGCCCAGGCTGGTATGAACAACGCCCTTGGCGTTGGGGTAGGAACAGCACCATTACCAAATCCGAAGACGATTTGATTGGAACTTTGCGTTTTTCGGACTTCGAGCTTCGGCCTCCTTTCGGGTTTCGGTCCGTCGGCCTTCGGGCTTCAGGCAGGGCATACCGTTTTAAACAGGATTTGCCAAGGAATGCCCGCGCGGTGGAGGTGGTTTCGGATTCTTCTGGCTCCCCATTGCACCGAAACAGCTCCACGCATAAGATGAGGCAATGGGCAAAAATGGAACGGTTTACCTGGTCGGCGCAGGCCCCGGAGATGCAGGGTTGTTGACCTTGCGCGGGGCTGAACTGCTGGGGCGGGCGGAAGTCGTGGTTTACGACGCGTTGGTCAATCCGGAGTTGCTGCGCCTGGCGCCAAAGACGGCTGAAGTTATTTACGCAGGCAAGCGGGCGCGGGATCATGCCATTCCCCAGGACCAACTCAATCAGTTACTCATCGACAAAGCCAGGGAAGGCAAAACCGTTGTTCGGCTTAAAGGTGGCGATCCTTACGTCTTCGGGCGGGGCGGCGAAGAAGCCGAGGAACTTTCAGACGCAGGCGTGCCCTTTGAGGTTGTGCCGGGGGTATCGTCATTTGTGGCGGTACCCAACTATGCGGGAGTGCCCCTGACTCACCGGGAGTTCTGCTCACGCCTGACGCTCGTCACCGGACACTCCGACCCGGCCAAAGAAGCTGACAGCATCGACTGGCCGCAGCTTGCTCAAACGCCGGGCACCAAAGTGATCATGATGGGAACTCAGCGGATTGGCGAAATCGCCAAGACATTGATGGGTCACGGAATGGCACCGGCGACGCCAATTGCGATGGTGCGTTGGGGAACGACCGGCCGCCAGCAGTCCATTCAAGGCACACTCGAAACCATCGCGGCTGTTGCGGAAAAGGAAAAAATCGGACCACCGACTGTCGCGGTGATTGGCGAGGTGGTAAAACTGCGCGCAAAGTTGAACTGGTTCGAACAACGCCCGCTGTTCGGCCAGCGCATTGTGGTCACGCGCAGTCGCGACCAGGCTGCTCAGTTTTCGCGCGCATTGAACGAACTAGGGGCCGAAGTCCTCGAAGTTCCTACCATCAAAATCGAGCCTCCGACCCAACGGGAGCCCCTGGTTGACGCGTTGCTGGAACTCAACTCTTACGATTGGCTCATCTTCACCAGCCCTAATGGTGTAACGACTTTTTTCGACTATTTTTTCCGCCAATTCCACGATATGCGCGACATCGGCGGCTGCCGCATCGCCGCCGTGGGGCCGGCGACTGCCAAGAAGCTCAAGGAATTGCACTTGCAGGTGGATCTAATGCCCGAAGAAGCGATCGGTGCGAGCATTGCCGAAGCGTTCGTGGAATATGAGAGCGTTGAGAACTTAAAAATGTGCCTGATTCGCGCGGAAGTCGCCAACCGCGAGTTGCCCGACGCGCTCGAGGCGCTCGGGGCAATCGTCGACGATATTCCCTGCTATCGAACGGTGCCCGAAACCGAAGACCCGGGCGGCGCTTCGGCAAAACTGCTGGAATCGGGCGCCGATTGGATCACTTTCACCAGCGGTTCAACCGTCGAACATTTTAACGCGCGCTTTGATCTGGCTGCGCTGCTCAAGAAATTCCCTCAAATTAAATTGGCTTCAATTGGGCCCGAAACCTCGAAAGCCATTCTGGCACTGAACCTAAAACCTGATCTTGAAGCCAGGGTTCACACGATGGACGGCTTGGTCGCGGCGCTGCAAGGCAGTGTTTTGGGCAAGTCTTAGGGCGTGTCTTAAAATGGGTCCGGGGCGCCATTCCGGCGGCGAGACGCCGCCGCAACCCGCAGGCGCGGACGCCTGCGCTACGTAGCGCAGGCCTCTGGCCTGCGGGTTGCGGCGGCGTCTCGCCGCCAAGATCATTATTAAAACACCCTCTTAGAGCGTGTTTTAGAATCGGTTTGGAGTCCTGCCTTCAGGCGGTTTTGGCGCCGGGCCGCCTAAAGGCGGGACTCCGAACCTATACGCCCGCGCCCCAAGTTGGCCTCGCGTAGCGGCGGGGCCACCGGCCCAAATGCCGCTAGGATTTGCAGGCCGGCGCGCAGGCCTTCCTGCCCAACGCGAACGGGGTTGTTCATCAACCCCGGGCTTGACACCCCCGGCGCGAACGGCAATACAAATTGTGAACACGTCGAATATGCTGTCGCTCAAGAACCTTTGTCTCTGTTGGCTGGCACTTGGCTTTTTACCCCACTCACACGCATCCGCCCAGGTGCTTCACGATGGGGACCATATCTCTCTGCTGGGAAATGGATTAGCCGAAGGATTTCAGCGGGATGGCTGGTTGGAAACCCTCTTCCAGGCCCAACTCCCCCAGCAGCATCTGAGCTTTCGCAATCTCGGTTTTACGGGCGACGAAGTGAAGCAACAGATGCGCTGCGAAAACTTTGGCACCGCCGATGATTGGCTGAAACGGACCAAAGCAACCGTCGTGTTCGCGTTTTTCGGCTACAACGAATCGTTCGGTGGCCCGGAGGGGATCGCCAAGTTCAAAGAGGACCTGAAGGCTTTCGTGCGGCAAACGACCGAACAAAAATATGACACAACCAACGCCGCAAGGCTGGTGCTCTTTTCTCCCATTGCACATGAAAACCTGCACGACCCGAATCTGCCCGATGGCAGTGCGAACAATGCGAACCTGAAGCTCTACACGGACGCCATCCGAGAGGTTGCCACTCAAACCCCAGTGCCATTTGTCGACCTGTTCACCCCATCCCTCAACTTGTACCGCTCAGCCTCGAAACGTTTGACCAGCGACGGCGTTCACCTGAACGAGAATGGGCACCGACAGATCGGGGAGGTAATCCTAAAAGCCGTGTGCGCGTCCGCGAAGTCACCGCCGTCGGATGTTCAACTCGAAAAACTCAGGGCGGCGGTCATGAACAAGGACTTTTATTGGTATAATCGCTATCGGACGGTCGACGGGTACAACGTCTATGGCGGGCGCTCCCAATTAAAATACGTGGATGACATCAGCAACTGGGATGTTCTGCAGCGTGAGATGGAAGTGCTGGACGTCATGACGGCCAATCGCGATGCGCAGGTTTGGGCCGTGGCGCAGGGAAAAGATCTTTTGGTCGATGATAGCAACACTCCTCCGTTCCTGTCGGTGAAGTCGAACAAGCCGGGGCCCGGTCCGCATGGGGAATATACATTTTTGGATCCGCAGGAGGCGATCGGGCACATGAAAGTTGCCCAGGGCATCAAGGTCAACCTGTTTGCCTCCGAGAAGGAATATCCGGATCTGGCCAAACCCGTACAGATGGCCTGGGATACCCAAGGCCGCTTATGGGTGGCGGTGTGGCCCTCTTATCCGCACTGGAAACCCAAGGACGAAATGAATGATAAGCTCCTCGTCCTGGAAGATACGGACGGCGACGGAAAGGCCGATAAATGCACCGAGTTCGCCAACCACCTGCACTGCCCGACTGGTTTCGAATTTTATAACGGAGGAGTCATCGTGGCCCAGGCGCCCGATATCATCTTTCTTAAGGACAGCACTGGACGCGGAAAAGCGGACGTTCGCGAAGTGCTGCTAAGCGGAATTGGGACCGCGGATACACATCACACAGCCAACAGTTTCGTATTGGATCCCGGCGGTGCACTGTACTTCCAGGAGGGTGTGTTTCATACCACCCAGGCGGAAACGCCTTACGGCCCACCCGTCCGCAATGCCAATGCCGGGGTTTACCGATATGAACCCCGGTCCCATAAATTCGAGACCTATGCCGCTTATAACTTCGCCAATCCGCATGGCCATGTCTTCGACCGCTGGGGTGAGGACTTCGTCATGGACGGTACCGGCGCGGAACCGTTCATCGGCGCGTGCATTTCCGGCCGCACGTATTTTCCCGCGCGTCACAAGCGCGCGCCACAGCTCTATCAGCAGCGCACTCGCCCCTGCCCTGGCATGGAGATCCTCTCGAGCAGCCAATTCCCCGCCGAGATGCAAGGCAATCTCCTGGTCGCCAATGTCATCGGCTTCCTCGGGATTCTGCAGTACAAGATTACCGATCAAGACTCCGGCTTCCTCGGCACGGAAACCGAGCCGCTCGTTCAGTCCGATGATCCGAACTTTCGGCCGGTCGATATCAAAATCGGCCCGGATGGTGCGATCTACTTTCTTGAATGGCAGAATCCGATCATTGGGCACATGCAACATCATTTGCGCGATCCCAGCCGCGATCACATCCATGGGCGAATCTATCGCATGACTTACGACAATGCCCCCGCGCGCAAAACCCCTCTGGTTGCCGGCGAACCCATCCCTCATTTGCTCGACCTGCTCCGGGACTCCGAAGATCGAGTGCGGTCACGCGCGCGGATTGAACTGGGCAGCCGCCCACGGAAGGACGTCCTGGCTGCTCTGGATGAGTGGCTGGCCAAACTCGATCCCAAAGATTCCGAATACCAGCACAACTTGATGGAGGCCCTCTGGCTTTATCAGTACCACAATGTCGTCCATGAACCCTTGCTCAAACAAATGTTGCGTTCGCCGGATTTTCACGCTCGCGCTGCCGCCACCCGAGTTCTGTGCTACTGGCGGGATCGTGTGAGTGATCCGCTCGGCCTGCTGCGCGTGCAAGCCGGCGATGAAAGCCCGCGGGTGCGCCTGGAAGCGGTGCGCGCGTGCAGCTTTTTCACCACGCCGCAAGCGGCGGAGGTTGCGCTCGAGGTGTTGAATAAACCGATGGACCAGTATCTCCAGTACACCCTGGACGAAACCATGAACACGCTGGATCGATTCACCAAGCCGCCCAAGCCGTGAGCGGTGCTGCCGGCAGTCCTCTGGTGGAAAACTCATGCTGCCGCATAAATGCGGCGTTCCCGCTGCCGAACGGAACGCCGCATTTACGCGGCAGCGGATCCCTCTGTTGCTTGCTCCTTCTGATTCTGATTTTCTTGTGCGCTTACTCAACCGTACCTCAGGAAGCAACGAATCAATCGAAATTCTTTCTACCGCAAAACCCAGTGGCTGCTGCTTACGTTCTCGGCCGCCTTTCAAACCAGGAACTCATCCAGGCTCCTCGCGGCGAGTTCGTCTACACTGCCTTACTTACGCGCAACGGTCTCGACCGAAAGTACCGCCTCGAAGCACTCGCTGGTCTGGCCAGGATTCGACACACCGACTCATTAACTGAATTGGCGCGAGCGATCGCTGAGCTCGACCGGAAAGGCGATGCCTCAACTGCAACCCTGCGCGACCTGGCTCCCCTTGTTCTTCAGTTCAGCCGCGCAGAGCTGTCGAACCGCACCGACCTTGCGCAACTGGCCTCCCAGGCTCAGCTCCCCGTAAGCCGTCAAATCGGCTGGGCCGCGCGCATCGCTGCGGGAGCAGACGCCGCGGCCGTCTGGCGCGATGCCCAGTCCAACCCCGCTTCATTCGAGGATTTGCTTTTGGCCATTCCCTTGGTTCCAGATTCCGCCGCGCGAGAACCGTTCTATCCACATTTGAAGGAAGTGCCCAATCAGCCCGCTGCCTCCAATCTCTTAGCCGCCGCAGCCTCGGCTATGGTGGCCGTTCCCGGGCATGACGCGGAAACTTTCCGTACCTTGGCCGCTCTGGTTCAGAGCGGCGTCCAACCTCCCATCCTCATCGAGAGTCTCGGGCACATCCCGCCCACAAGTTGGCCCAAGGATGGTCTTAAGCAGCTCGCGGAAAACGTGCTGGAATACCTGAAAAAAGTCCCTCCCGAGCAGCGCGCGCAACCGGCGTTTGCCGCGGTTCTTCAATTTGAAACCGAGCTGGCCACTAAGTTACCTGCCGAACCGGGCCGTTCCTTGACAAAAACTCTACGCACCCTCGGCCCCACGCTCGTCACGCTTCACGCCATCTACGAGCAAATGCGTTTCGACCAGGAGTTGTTCGTGGCTGAAGCCGGCAAGCCGATCGTGATAACCTTGCAAAACGACGACGCCATGCCGCACAACCTCGCCATCCTGACCCCCGGCGCGCTCAAAGAAATCGGCCAGGCCGCTGAAAAGATGGGGCCTGAGCCGGACGCCGAGGGCCGATTGTATGTGCCGGCTTCTCCGAAAGTGCTCTACGCCACCAAACTCGTCGCGCCCGGGCAGAAAGGTCAGCTTGCGTTCACGGCTCCCGCCAATCCCGGTGAATACCCTTTTTCCTGCACTTTTCCCGGCCACTGGCTGCGCATGTCCGGCACCATGGTCGTCGTGGTCGATGCCGAGGCTTACCTGGCCGCTCATCCACAATCCAGTCAGCCGAAGCTGACCGAATGGAAGCTGGCAGATTTTTCAGCCGAGCTCGCGCAAGCTGGATCCAGTCGCAATCCAGCTTTCGGCAAAGATCTTTTCTCAAAACTCGCCTGCGTCCAATGCCATCGCCTGGGATTGCAAGGATATCCCTACGGTCCCGACCTGACCGATGTGTTCCAGCGTTATAAATTCGATCGCGCCGAGGTCCTGGAGCAAATCCTCGAACCTTCCAAGCGCATCGACGAACGTTACCGTAACTACACTTTCGACCTTAACGGAGGAGACTCTGTTGTGGGAATGATTTTGAAAGAAGACGACCAGAGCGTCACAATCCAGACCGGCCCCGCAGATTCACTGGTGCAGGTCGTCAAAAAATCCGAGATCCAGCGCCGCCGCCCCCAGAACTCTTCTCCCATGCCCGTGGGTCTCTTGAACAGTCTTTCCAAATCGGACATTTTCGATCTCTTGTCTTATGTGGAATCCGGTGGAAAGGTTTCTCCACATGAGCACAGTCACGCGCAGGCCAGTCATGAGCCAGGACCTTGACGCCAACGAGCGCTCTCAGACCACAACAGCATCGCCGCGATCAATCCCCAAATCGCCACCGGCGCTCTTGTCCGGCGCTCGTCTAAATCGCTGGCTGCCCCCGCGCGATCTGCTGTTCGATCGCCTGGTTCTCATTTACCAAATGCCCAAGATCGGCTCGCAAACGATCGAAGCCACCTTGCGGAGCTGCAAATTTCCCCATGCTATCCGGCGCTTTCATTACCTGTCGCCAACCCTTGCCGGAACTGTCCGCCGCGGTATTTCGTCCGATTCGCCAGACTCGGCCTGGAAGAGTGAAGCCCAGCAACAGCTCGATTGGATTGGGGAAATCTCCCGCACCATTCGTTTGCGGCGATTGATGTGCGGCCTGGGCGTGCGGCTGCCAAAGCTGGAGGTAATCACCGGCGCGCGCGATCTGCTCAGCCTGGTGCTCTCCTCGATCTTCGAGAATTACCTGTACTTCGAAAAATCCGTGGATGCCATGACCGTCGAACGCTGCCGCGAGGCGATTCTCCACCCGAAAACCTTCAAGGCATTACGCAACTGGTTCGACCTCGAATTGAAGCGCTTCATTCGGGTCGACGTTTTCGACCGCCCTTTCTCCCATGAGCAGGGTTATTCCATTTTCGAAAATCGGTTTGCCCGGGTGCTGGTTTACCGATTCGAAGCTCTCGATCGGTTGCCGGGACTGCTGCGGAATTTTCTTGGCCACGAGATACCCTCCCTGAGCAACACTAACGTGAGTTCCAACAAGTCTTATTCGGCGCAATACACTCACGTTCGGCAGAATCTGCGCTTGCCCCCGCATTTCGTAAACTCGTTGTATAGCGATAAAATGATGCGCCATTTCTATTCCGAATCCGAGCGTGCGGCCCTGCTCGCCAGGTGGGCCGACCCCCGCCCCTCGTAGCGCAGACTTTCCAGTCGGCGGTACCGCAGACTTTTAGTCTGCGAATGACAGGCGCGGCTCGGGGGGGTGTCAGTTTGGAGTGTCGGTCTGGCTCAATACTACAGAGCGAAGAAATCGATTTTGTAGGGGAATCGGAATCTTTGATCGATCAAAGAGAAAACCGGGACAGTCATAGAGCGGCTGAGTCCAGGTGGTGCGCGTGTACGGCTCGAGCCTCTGGAACCAGCACAGGGCGGGCTCGTTTGTTCCAATCGGATTATTGCCTGGGTAAAACTTGCTATCTTCGACGTAAGCGATCATGGCTATGCCCATCTGGCGCAGGTTGCTCTTGCACCTTGCCAGGTGGGCTGCCCCCTTGGCGCGGCTCAAGGCCGGTAGCAACATCGCAGCCAATATCGCAATAATGGTGATAACCACCAGGAGTTCTATTAAGGTAAATGCGGACGATTCCGCAGGGCCACATTTCTTGAAATGCACCCTCCCGCCAGTCGCGAGGTTCCTTCCCATGGCTATCCGAAATAATAGACCACCCGGGGCAGCTTGTCGACCATACCTGGCTTTCCTTAGTCCGTCCAACGCTTTGCTGAGCGATCGCCGACCAAAGCAAAAGCCCGGGCGTAAAAGGCGCGCCCGAACCGCTGCCGGGCACTGAGGGGAGGAACGGGTCGGCGGTTCGGCTGCGGCAAATTGTTAAGCATTCTTCGCAAAATCATTAGTGCCCCACACAAGCCAAGCAACGCCGCTGCCCAGGCTTTCATATGATAAATGTGCTTCACGTTCGGCATCATCGGCTCCGCGAAATTGATTTTCGATATGGAATCTCAAGATCATCGCGAAGCCCGCGTGCATGGCGTGGTTCGACACCCTGAGATAGTTCATTAAACAGGTCGAGCAGTTTCTTCCCATGAAGAGTGCATAGACCATCCTTACCAAAGTAGACATTTACATAGGGCTCTTCCCCGCCGCGCATCCACAGCACCTCACCTGCAGTGTTGGTGACTACAACCTGGGCTCCGCCAGTGGTTTCCATGTCATTTGGACATATGGCGGCCTCCTTATAGGCCGCGACAAACCTCTCCACTTCAGCAGGAGTCGCCCTGCGCATACCCGCACCGGCTGAAAAATCCATAGTTCGAACGCTCGAAACCGAGAGGTCTGGTTTCTTCGCGCAGCCCAAACCTGCCAATGCCAGAGCAGCGATGGCAACGATGACTTTGACGGCACTCGACTTCGGGCGGAATGCGCTCAAGAACACTAACCAGAACTTCGAGTTTTTGTAGATCACGCGTGAGTTATCGAGCGTCGCGCCTCACCTACCGCCGCCCGGGAGGCAGGTGGCGCGGAAACGCGATAATCAAATTGCCCCGAGCGGAAAGCGCGGGCGGCGGTTAGGTGCAGGCGCATCGTAAAGACGACGACCAAATCCTCTGCGTCGCCTGTCTTTCCTGTAGCCTCCGGAGCCCCGGGAGGGGCGGCAAGATAATAGCCCAGGGCAAGGCCGCTGAGGCCGCCGCCCTGGGTAAACGCCACCCCACACCCAATCTCACTTTTTTCCAATCTGGTTTGGCGCGCTTGGGCGCGCCAAACCAGATTGGAAAAAAGTGAGGAGATCATTTTTTGTCTCTTTACCCAGGGCGGCTCTCGTTCCTGGCTTGCCCTGGGCTATTTTTCATCGTCCTTACAGGACTTCAGTCGGCCTGGTTCCGCTCGCAATTTAGTCGAACGATTGTCGTCAGGCGAGTCCCGCCTTCAGGTAGTTTTGGCGACGGGCCGCCTAAAGGCGGGACTCCAAACCCATACGCCCGCGCCTAAGTCGGTATTTTTAAAACACGCTCTCAGAATTACTTTATCCAGGGGGACCAAAGTCAGAACTTCCCCATCTTTGCGTTGCGAGTCGAGGAATCGCGCAATCGAACCAAGCTTCCTTGCGCTTGGGCAACAGGCCGTTTTTTGCTCTGGGTTTTTTCTCTCGGCGTCTTGGCGTCTCGGCGTGATCCTCGATTTTCGCTGTTTCCGCTTTCCGCTTTCCGCTTTTCTCCCCCCTCCCTTTCTTGACTTCTGGGCGGGACCTTGCAACATGGTAGCATCAGTTCTGGACTAAAAGTTGCTTGTCTCGGCCGAGTTTGGATTGACCTGGTTGATCAGATCTTGCGCCACGGTACACCCATGGGAGACGAAGGCCTCGAGCTTTTGGCGCACACAGTGACCTTCCAACTCAGCAACGAACCCGACCCATTGCTGGCACAGTTCGGGGACCGGCGGATGATGGATGAAATGCAAAAAGTGTTCTTCAGCGACGCGCCCAATTCGCTAGGCCACAGTTATGCCAAGCTCATTCACGGACCAGGGGGTCGCAGCGATTTGCAGGATATCATCGCTTTACTTGAAAAGGAACCAGCCACCAAAAGAGCCCTCGTGACCTTCACCGCTCAGCCCAATGGAAAAGTCCCGTGTGTGACCGCCGTGCAGTTTCTAATCCGGGAAGGCGCGCTGCAGTTGATTTACTTTGCTCGCGGGCAGGACGCTTTCAGGAAGTTCTATGCCGATGCGCTCTGCCTGGTCACCCTGGCCAAAAAGGTGGCGGCGGCGCGGCAATTGCCCCTGGGTGTGGCGCGCGGGTTTATTGGTTCAGCGCACATTTACAATCGCGATTTGCCCATCATCCGCGAGACGCTCGCCGCGGCGCGTCAATGGCTGGAGCGCAAAGGGGCGGAAGAGGTGCCGGCATGAAAGTTCTGTTCGCTGTGCCACGGTCGTATAACCCCAAGCAGATGTACCGTGAGTACCCGCTCGGCGTGGGCTATCTGGGCACTATCCTTAAGGCCTTAGGCCACGAGGTGCACGTTTTCGATCAAAACGCCGAAGACGCGGACGACGCTGCGTTTCAAAGAACCGTAAACTCATTGCAACCGGCCGTGGTGGGTTTTTCGGTGATCACTCCCAATTATCCCGTGGCGCGCCAACAGATCCGCGCGCTCAAGGCAACTAATCCCGCAATCCCGGTGATCGCCGGCGGCATTCATGCCAGCATGTTTCCCGAGGATCTGATAGCAGACGGAGCCAACGTGGTCGTGCTCGGGGAAGGCGAGAATGTCATTGGGGAATTGCTCGATTGCCTTGCCCAGGCGAGGGAACCCGGCCACGTCAACGGCGTGGTTTTCAAAAACGAAGCGGGGACGCTCGTTCGCACACCGGGGTGGTCACAGATGTCGGCTCTGGATGAGCTGCCGTTCGTGGATCGCAGCCTCTACAATTTGGCCCGGTATACTCACCACTCGATGCTCGCCTCCCGCGGCTGCCCGCACCATTGCGCGTTTTGCTGCAATTATACCGGCACGATTCGGAACGACGGCGTAGCGATTCGCTGGCACGAAAAAGTCATCGATGAAATGCAGCACCTGCGCGACGCGTACGCCGCCAAGGAAATCTTCTTTGCCGACGACATTTTCCTGCTGCGCAAGCACGATATTCACCAGTTCTGCGGGTCGTGCACCCGGCGCAACCTGGGCGTGCGCTGGATCGGCCAGATGCGCGCCGACCGCGTCGATCCCGCCATCGCCACCGCGATGGCCCAGGCCGGCTGCCAGCGCATCTACTTCGGAGTCGAGTCCGGCTCGGAAGCCATCCTGCAACGCGCCAAAAAGGGCATGAACAAAGATCAAATCCGGCGCGGAGTTCGGGCGGCGATTGATTCCGGGATGCGCGCTAAAACGGGCTGGATCTACGGATTGCCCGGTTCCCTCGAAGAACAATATGAATCGATCGAGTTCATGCTCGAACTGCGCCCGCACGAAATCTCGATCCACCAACTCATTCCTTTTCCCGGAACCGTCTACTACAATGAACCGGGGCGCTTTGGCATACGCATTCCCAATCCCAAAGCGTTTGAAAGCTTTTGTTACGGCGGACTCGATGGCGACATTCGCTTTGATTACCTCACGCACGCGCAATTGGTGAAGCTCCTCGAAGATACGGGCCGCGCTTTGGAGTCTGAAGGCTACGTCAATAGCGACCAGGCGGAGGCCGGCTCGGAATATCTCTACACCACGCCGCTGAGCCGCAACTCGATGAACGTTTTCCGCCCGCGGCGCGAGCCGGTCGCCGCCTGATCATGGCCCCGGAAGCTGAGTCCAGCGCAAGAGGGAATATTACACTGGATTCGCTGCGCCTGCCCGCGTTCGCCGCTCCCAAGAGCGGTCCGGTCATTATCGCCATCGAGGGTCCTAACGGAGCCGGGAAAACGACCTTGAGTTGGGAACTTTCACGCAAGCTCGGGGTCCCCTGGTATCTTGGCACTGACGAGGCCTGGTCAGCTGAGAACCTGAAAGTGCGCATGATCCGGGATGCCGACTGGTATGCCTCGGCCATGTTTTTCCTGAGCGGTTGTTTCGAGCAAGGCCGGGTGCTGCGGGAAAGGCCGGAGCGTTTGGTCGTTATGGACCGCTCGCTGTGGTCGACGCTGGCCGTCCATGGTGCGACCGATCCTGAGCGCCTGCGCGCGTTGCTCGAAATGCTCCGCCCTCTGGCGCAAGAACTGGGGGTGCCTCACATGACTTTGGTTCTCGAGGCCTCGTTCGCCGCCTGCCAATCCAGGATCGCTAACAAAACCGGCTCCGCCAGGGCGCTGGATCAACTCACCGCCACAGCGGAGTTCCACGCGCGCGAGGCTGCCTTTTATCGCTGGCTCGGAGGTCAATCGGATCGTGTTGCTTTTTTGAATGCCAACGCGAGGGTTGAACAGGTCGTTGACGGGGCCTTGGCGATCATCCAAGCGAAGTTTGGGGCCCTTGTGTCCTCCTGAAAAAAACATTTTCAGAGAGTCTCCGGCTGAATGCTGACCCTGGTCACAACCAATCCGTCCAAGTACGAGCCCTTCGCGCAGAATCTCGAACGCATGCGCATTGCCTTGGTGGCGCCCAAGGCGGAGGTGCCCGAACTCCAGAGCCTCACCTTCGGCGAAGCACTTGCCCATAAAGCGCGCGCGATGTCACAGCTGTTTGGCCGGCCGGTGCTGGTAGACGATGCCGGTTTGATTCTCGAAGGCTACGCGCCCTTCCCCGGGCCACTGACCTCGGTGGTGTTGCGCAGCCTTGGTCAACCCGGATTGCAGCGGTTGCTCACGGGCGTATCCGACCGCGCCACGATGGAATGCCATTTGGGTTGGTGGAACAAGGACCGGCTGCGCCGTTGGTCGGGTTCGGTTAGCGGCCGGCTCGATCTCACGCGCAAAGTGTCGAACCCGCGCATGCTCTTGAGTTCTCTCTTCGTGCCGGATCAGCCCGCCAGTTCAGGAGCCCTGCAGCATCGAGCCCAGGCCCTGGCACAATTGGAACAGTGCGCCTTTGAACTCCATCTGGAAACTTCGCCGGAACCTGCCGCTACCGACTTCATCTGCCCTCCGCAGGCCGTCCATCAATGTCCCTTCTGCATCGAACTGGAAGGCACGGGTCAAAGCATTTTCTCTGAAATGATCCGCGAACAGTTACCTTCTCGCGTGCTTTACCAGGACGACGACTTTGTGGTCATGCCGCCGCTCGGGCAATTCATGGAAGGTGGCCTGCTGCTCTTAACCCAGCAGCATATTCCATCTTTTGCCTGCTTGCCTCCTGAAAAATTCGCCCGCCTGGAACAATTGCTAGCTGTTATCGGGCGCGAACTGGCGGCCCGGTGGGGAGTGCGTCCAGTGGTCTTCGAGCACGGTCCGGCAGCCGATCGGAGCAAAGGAGTTTGCTGCGTCGACCATGCGCATTTCAACATTTTCCCGGCTCAAGTTGTTGTCCATCCGCACCTGGCCCAGCGGATGAGCATAGGTCTGAATGCCCTTCACCAGATGTCGCGATTGCGACTTGCGGAGTTCGGTTATGTTTTCGTTCAGGAAAACGACGGCTCGATGCGCGCCTATGACGGACAGTTTGTCCCGACCCAATTGGTCCGACGGATCATCACCACCCAACTTGGGCTGCCGCAACGGTGGCACTGGAAAGACTACCCTGGGCAGGACGAATTGTTGGCTACCTATCACGCGCTTAAGCACCGGATCCGCCTGTAACAATGATCGACGCCAATCCGGAAACCGGTTCCAACAAGGGATATGAAAAGCGTCAGCTCAAGACGATCGCCGCGCGCTGGGACGCCAAGGCAGCTGACTGGGACCATAATCTGGAAGATCCGTTGTGCCACCTCAACGAAGACCACGCCTACAGGCGCTTTCTCGACGAAGCCAGAAAGGTGATTCACGAACGGCGCGACTTCTGCTCTCGAAATGGGTTAATCGACTGCGCTTGCGCGACCGGCCTGGTGTTGCAGGAGCTTATCTCGGACTTTGCGTGGGCAGTGGGCGTGGATATCAGTCCTCAAATGATTCGGCTGGCCAAAGCCAAACAAATTCCAAACTCGACCTTTGTGATCGGCGATTGCTTTGAGTTGGCCGTCTGCGCCCGGCCGGCCGGGGCCGTGATCTCTCGGGGCGTCCTGCTTTCGCATTATGGTCATGAGCATGCTCTTTCTTTAATGCGCAGCGCCAGAAGTGT
>DASRFK010000304.1:0-26951 GCA_035651635.1 Verrucomicrobiia bacterium
GAGCGCGCCAAACCAGATTGGAAAAAAGAGAGATTGGGTATGGGGTGCGTTTACCAGGGCGGCGCTCGCCCCTCGCTTTGGCCCGGGGCTATTATCTCGCCGCCCTAAAGGAAACACAGGGCGACGCAGGAGGATTTGGTCGTCGTCTGGGCGAACCGTCGGCTTCGGGCCCCTGCCGCATGAATGCGGCGTTCCAGGGCGCGCGGCACGACGGGCGGGCTGCCGCATGAATGCGGCGTTCCGGGCGGGCGTCGCGACCGCCGCGCATTAGGCTTTGAAATCGATTGCCAAAACTTCGTGATCGAGAATCCAGGGCGTCGTAACGGTGATCGAGCGGTGGCTTTGGACAAATCCGGCGGTTCGATTGGCGGCCAGGAATTTGACCTGTCCGAGTCGGACGCCTTCGGGCAAACGGACTTTGATCTTCTGTTCGCCGATGGGTACCAGTTCACGGAAAGGACCTTTCATCATCATCGGGTTCGTGAGGTTAACGAGGTGAACCGTCATGGAATTTGCCTGGCGCCAAACGGCCACGTCCAACACTCCTGGGCCAGTGATTATGACCGGTGGTTCCTCGTTGGTGACCCAATGCACCGCGTTTGCCATAAGCTTACCGTGGTCGACGGAAAGGACCTCCCAGAAGGTGCGATCGATATCCCAAGGAAAGTAAACAACCCGGCCCTGGCCCCGTTCCCGCAAAAAGATTTGGGCGATGTCTGTCTGGGCCACTCGTGGAAACACCTTCTCCATGGGCAGGTCGGGATACGAAGGAATCAACGTTAAGAGCGCCGCTGAAGTAGGCTCGGAGGACTCGACGTTGAGGCGCCAGACGCCGTTGATAATCCGTGGCGCCTCCTCCAGACCTTTGAACAAAACATCGGCGTGCGGCGCAGTGTGGTCGAGCCGAAGATAGGAATTATGCATCGGACCTTCAGCGCGGGGCTTGAGCGAGACGCCGAACAACTTGCCCAGACCGAAGTCATTTCGCGGCTCGCCCCATTCGTTATAAAGCGAGGTTTCATACGTAGCGACGAGCCCGCCGCCGTTCTCGACGAATTGCCGAAGTTGGGAGCATTGGTGGTCGGAGAGCGCCGCGGTATTGGGCAGGATGAGCGTCTTGAATTGCGCGATCTGCTCGGTATCCAGCAAACGGTCATGAACCATTTCGAAGGGGATTCGCGCTTCCAGCAATGCCTGGCACCAACCTAATGTAGGATCTTCGATTTTATCGCGCGGCCGGTCCTGCCCATAAAACCAGGCGGTCTGTTGCGAGTAGACTACGGCGACACGAGCCAGTGGTGACTCATTTCGCAAGTATTTTTCCCAAAGATGATATCGGGCGTAAATCTCCTCAACCGGCTTGAGCCAACGCTCGTCGTGGAGCGTTCCAGAGAATTTAGTGAACCAGGGTCGAAGCCCGTTGGCCACGCCGTCGGCAACCCAGATGCGGATCTCGGCCTCGCTTTGAACCGAATCTTTCCAGCGATAGGGCTCTTCGACGCCTACACTAAAAATGCCGACGATAGGTTTGCGGCCCATCGTGGCGCGAAATTCTTTGCCGTTTTTTCCGTTCGACCAAGGTGCGGCGAGACCGCGTCGGGCCTGGCGATCGGCGAAAAGTGTATCAGCCAGTTCCCCGATTTTTTTCATATCCAAGGAACTGGTTGCGCCGCCGCCCGTATTGGGGATCACCCTGGCCTGCGGGTTGATCCTGCGGATTTCCTTATCCCAGAGTTGCCACAGATCGAAGAGTCGTTGCTGGCGCCATAGAATATACGCGCGGCGGGCAGGGTCGCGCGGATCGGTGGTCCCAGGCAAATCAAAGCCGCTGGCTCCCTTGAAATTCGCGCGGCAATGTTCGCAGTAACACATGCCGGAACCGTCCCACCGATTGATGAAGATCCCATCGACCTGGTAGCGGGACATGATCTCTTTTTTGACCTCGGTCATGAATTCGAAGTTATAGGGGCCCAGGGCGCAGGTGACCCACATCTCCGGCGAAGCCCAATGCCGGCGGGGCTTGGCCGCTGAATCCACGGCGATCCAGTCCGGATGCGCTTTTTGGACATCGTCGTAAGTGGCGTGGGGATCGGTCCGAGCCACGACCACCAGGCCGAGTTTTCTGCAGCCTGCGACCAGTGTGCCGAGTGGGTCCGAATTCTTCAGCCAGGCGCTGCGATGATGGAAGGGAACCTCAGTCGGGTAGTACGCCACGCAGCCGCCCGCGCTCAGGCAGACGGCATTGGAGTGCGTGCGTTGAAAGTAATCGAGCCAGAATTGCGGATCGAATTTCCCAGGGTCATCTTCCACCAGCGTCAACTGAGCCCAGCGCATCGCCCGATCCACCCACGTTGGCGTTCCTGAAGGCAACGCTTCCGCAGCTGGAAGGGAGAGGCTCAGGTCAGCCAATGACAGTGCGGCTCCTGCTTTTGCCGCTGTGCCCAGAAAATCGCGCCGTGACAGCGAGGCTTTTTCCATGATTCCGAAGATTAACCCCGAAAATTGAATTGCGGCAATAACCGTTGCGGCCCGGTATTCTTGCTGCGTCACCTGCCAGGCCATTCCGGGAGATTTACTTCGTCGAAGTCCAAAGCGGCCGCGCAAACCCAGGCGTAGCGACGCCGCTACGGCACGAGGTTTCATGAAAAAGCCTCCTTTCGGTTTCGCGGCATGCATTGGGACCATGAACCCGTGCAGGCCGAATGAGTTGAGATCTTCGCAGGTCACCAGTTGTGCTCCAAAAGCGGAGCAGAGCGCGCACTCCAAAACGCTGGCGCGCCGGTCCCCCCCAAAAGCGCCGCAAAGCGGCGCACTCCAAAACCTTCGGAATCCGTAAGGTTCGTGGAAAAGGGCTGCTTTTGCTTCCGTGCTTCGTGGGCGAAGAAAAATCTTCGAAAAACCTATTGCAGTGGCCCGCGGGTTTGGTATATTCCGCCCTCCGTTTCCCGGAATCCGGGAGCGGTCGACGCTAGTAAACCAAGACAATTGTTCTTTGTATGGCTGGACAACGCATTCGTATTCGATTGAAGGCTTATGACCATCGGGTCATAGACCAATCCGCCCGCGACATCGCCGACACCGTCAAACGCACGGGAGCGCGAGTGGCCGGGCCCATCCCTCTTCCCACGCGCATCGAGCGCTTTACGGTGCAACGCTCGCCGCATTCGGACAAAAAATCCCAGGAAACCTTCGAGCAGCGCACGCACAAGCGCCTGATCGACATCATCGAACCGACGGCCAAAACGGTCGACGAGCTCAAAAAGCTCAACCTGCCGGCCGGTGTCGATATCACCATTAAAATTTAGCTCGTTATGCCACTAGGACTTCTTGGAAAAAAGCTGGGCCAGACGCGTGTTTACGACGCGAAAGGCACGATTACCTCGGTGACGATTGTTTTGGCCGGCCCCAACCGCGTGCTCCAGTGCAAAACGCAGCAATCCGACGGCTACAACGCCGTCCAGCTCGGATTTCACGATCAAAAAGAGCAGCGCCTGACCAAGCCGTTACTGGGGCACATCAAGAAATTCAACGGCACGGCGGTGAAACGCATCTCGGAATTCCGCGATTTTTCAAAAGAGGTCAAGCCCGGTGATGTGGTTGGCGCGACTCTCTTTGCCCCGGGCGACTATGTCGACGCTATTGGCGTGACCAAGGGCCGCGGGTTTGAAGGTGTGGTCGCCCGGCATTCGTTTCGTGGTGGCGACTCCACGCACGGCGCCAAGGGGTGGCATCGCCGCTCCGGCGCCATCGGCCAGCGTTTGTTTCCAGGCACCGTCATGCGCGGCATGAAAATGCCCGGCCACCTCGGCCAGGTACGCCGCACGACCCAGAATTTGCAGGTCATCCAGGTGCGCGAAGCCGAGAACCTGCTGTTGATCAAAGGCGCGATTCCCGGCTCGAATGGCGATTACGTCGTCATTCGCGAATCCAAGAAGCGGCCCAAGGGCTGGAAACCACATGCTGAGCGCGCGGAAAATATTAAAAAGGCCGACGCGAAAAAGAAATAACCGCACGGACCAATCACCATGAAGCTTGCAATTAAGGATACCAAAGGAAACAGCGCGGGTGAACTGGAAGTGCAGTTCCCGCTCGTTGAGGATGGCCGGGGCACCCAGGCCGTTCACGACGTGGTGGTCGCCTATCGCGCGGCCCAACGGAGCGGCACCGCCTCCACCAAAACCATGGGCGAAGTGGCCGGCAGCGGCAAAAAGCCATGGCGGCAAAAGGGCACCGGTCGCGCTCGCGCCGGGTCGTTCGCCTCGCCTTTATGGCGCGGCGGCGGCGTCGTCTTCGGCCCTAAACCTCGCGACTTCGGCAAGAAGGTTTCGCACAAAACCAAACAATTGGCCCTGCGCAAGGCGCTGTCGGAACGGTTGCGCGCCGGCGACGTTCTGGTCATCGACGATCTCAAGCTGGAATCAGCCAGGACCAAGGACTTTGTCAATCTCCTGAAGGCGCTGGATTTAAAGGGCAGCGCGCTCATTGTCGCGAACGCCCCCGATCAAAATCTCACACGGGCCAGCCGCAACGTGGCCAGTGTGGCGCTGACCACCAGCCAGGCACTGAACACTTACGATGTCTTGCGGCCCGACAAATTAGTTTTCACTCGTGGCGCCTTCGAGCAGGTCGAGGCTCGCCTGAAAACGGAGGAATCATGAACAATTTCGAGATTATCAGAACCGTTCGCCTGACGGAAAAGGGGACGCGCCAGGGCGAGAACTTCAACCAATATACGGTCGTAGCCGATCCCCGTGCCAACAAGACCCAGATCCGCCACGCCGTCCAGGAGCTTTTCAAAGTCAAAGTGACGAAGGTCAACACGCTGAACGTGCGCGGTAAGTTCCGCCGTCAACGCACCAAGCAAGCCGGCCAGGCGCCCAGTTGGAAAAAAGCGATCGTCACCCTTAAGGAAGGCGACAAGATCGTTCTGACGTAGAGTTCAGAGGTCCACCGGCCCCACGAAGGCAGAAATCCGAAGGGCCATTTTTCGAACTGCGCAATACTGAAACGGCTCAAACTCGCAGTCGCGGTTGCGCCGGTTCAGATTGCTGCGAGCACGCCTCGCATATAGCCGAAAGATTCAATAACCCCAGGCATTGGGTCATTTTCTTTGTCCTCGTACTCAAGCCCGATATTGAAGGCGTATTGAATCTCCAGCAGCGCTTTCAGTACGCCGACGATATCAATCACTCCCTGGCCGACGGGGATCGGTTTGCCTTTGGCGGTCGCTTCGGTTTCGTCCTTTATGTGAAAATCATAAAGACGTTTGGCGCATTGGTGGATGGCCTCGACCGGGTCTTCGCCGATGCGTACGGTGTGGCCGACATCAATGCAGATTCCCATCCGCTCATCGCGATCTTTCACCAGCCGCAACACGTCCAGCGGTGAAGGGTATTTCTTGTCCCCCGGCCCGTGGTTATGAATCGCGATCCGGATATTGTACTCCTTTACCATCTTCTCCACCGTATCCAGGGCATCGGTGTCCGGGCTGCACACGATGGTCGGCATGCCGGCATCCTTGGCATACTCGAAGAAGCGGCGAATTTCCTCCTCGTTGTTCTTCATATAAATGACGCCGCCGCTCGCCAGGACGAGCCCGCCGGATTCGACTTTGCGTCGTGCTTCCTGTCGCTCGGCCGGACTGCTTTTGTACGGCAGATGGAAATCTTTGAGCGAAATGGAAACCGCCCCGGCTTCTTTGCTCATGGCGATGGCCTGGTCGAGCGAGAACTTGCGAAAAGTGTACGAGGCCATCCCGAGTTTCAGGCCGTCGTATAACGGCCGCTGCGGTTTGGTGACCGCCGCAAAGAGGTTGTGAGACGCGCCAGTGACGGCCATAGCGGTTGAACCTAACAAGCCGGCCTTGAAGAAGTGGCGGCGGTCCAGTTTCGTCGGGGAGTGTGGATGTTTCATAGTGATAACTCAACGCGATTGCACTCCCAAAACGGTTTCCTGTCGAGTGGAGAGTTGTGGAAAATCCCAAATCCGAAGGCCGAAGACCTAAGGCCGGAAGAAATCGAAAGCCCGGAATCCGAAGTCTTGGAGTGCGCCGCTGCGCGGCGCTTTCGGGAACGAAGGAGTTCGAACGATTGCTACCTTCAGGCTTGGCCGCCCTTTCCAAAGCGGCGCACAGCGCCGCACTCCAAGACGTTGGCGCGCGGATGAACACTCCAAAACCCTTGCTTTGCGATCTTTTGCGGCAACTCCTTACTTCGGATTCGGGCCTTCTTTCGAGTTTCGGCCTTCGGATTTCGCGTTTCAAATCCACGCGCCCACCGCCGCATTGCTTCTGGCCTGCGCCGCATCCTTGCAGCCAGGGATCACCGCGGTCACGGCTGGATTCTTCAAGCACCAGGCCAAAGCCCACTGTGCCATCGGTACACCTTGGGGTACTTCCGTCCTGAGCCGTTCGACTTCGGCCAAATCGGTTTTAAGCTTCTCGTTGTCAAAAGTGCCACGGACTTCGGTTTGTGGGAACGTTGTTCCGGGCCGGTATTTGCCGCTCAACAAGCCGCTCGCCAGCGGCACGCGGGCGAGCACTCCCAGGTTGTCACGTTCGGCGTGCGGAAAGTAAAGCTGCTCGGGCCGACGATCGAGGCGGTTGTAAATGACCTGGAGCGCCTCAGCGCCCACAGCTTTGGCCTGCCGCGCCTGCGGCTCGCTTCCTTTGCCCAAAATTGAGATGCCAAGGTGTCGAATTTTACCGGCGCGTTTTTGGTCGGCCAACACTCTCCACAGCGCCTCGTTCTCAAACAGGGCATCCGTTCCGGAATGGAACTGGTACAAATCGATGGTTTCGACTCGTAACGCGCGCAGGGACTGCTCCAGTTGCTTCATGACGTCGCTTGGCGAGAACCGGTCGTCTCGATTCAGGAATCCGTTGAAATGATGGCCAAATTTTGTGGCCACGACCCAGCGCGACCGATCGTGACGCGCCAGGTAGTCCCCAATCAAGCGCTCCGAAAGGTGATCGCCGTAGCACTCAGCTGTGTCGATTAAGTTAATGCCCGACTCGGCCGCGGCATCCAGAATGGCATCGACCTCGAATTGTGAGTACTGGCGGCCCCATTCGCCGCCGAATTGCCAGGTGCCAACGCCAATGACCGAAACGCGAAGCTCAGTGCTGCCGAGGATCCGGTAATTCATCGGGAACGCGCCCTTTCGTCCTCTTCCTCTTTCTCATCCTCTTCCTCTGAAGGTTCGAGGGACGAGGAAGAGGAAAGGTTCCTGGAAAGCCCCCTTTTGCGCATGCAGATGTATTGCGACCATGAACCCAAACTGCGCTGCGAAAGCTCCACCCTCTCCTGGGGGAGAGGGTCGGGGTGAGGGCGGGCTTTTTCCGTACGGTTCATGGGAGGGTGGATGCTTGAATGGAGGAAATCGCCTAAAGTTTCGCCGCTTTTGACAGGCCGAACCAAACGGCCAGAGGGCGGCCGAGGCCGGTCAGGAGGCCGCAAGAGAGCAGAATTAATACAGTGTTCTCGACCAGTTTGCGGCAAATGAGCACTTCCCCATTGCCGCAGCCGCAATCGAACCGCACCGCGCAAAACGCGATCTGCTGGAGACTTGCAATTCCTAGCGCGCGGTGCAGCACCACGGCCGTGAAAGGAATCAGCATCGCCAAGAGCAACAATGCCGTGCCGCGCACCGCGACTCCAGCCAACAGCAAAAGCCCGCAAAACACTTCAAACCAAGGCAGAAGCGCGGCGATGGAATTGAGCAGAAACCAGTTGGTGGAGAGTTCGTATTGACGCAACAGCTTAAGAAAAGCCTCCGGGTGAGCGGCCTTGGTCCAGCCCATGTAAATAAAGACGGCTCCGAGGATCCAACGGCTCAACATGCCTGCATAATCCAGCCAAGGTCGAGGGGCTGTCCCGGGGCTCACCGGATTCGCCAACGCGGTCGAGCTCATCTTGCGCCTCCGCCCAGGGTGTTTGTCCCGCTTTTCTCCATGGCACCCCCGTTGCGTTCCCCCGGTTCAACCGGCAGGTGACTGGCGGTCCATTCGTCGAAACCGCCGGCGTACACGAAAAGCCGGTCTCGCGGGATACCGGCGTCACGGAGGAAAATCGCGGTTTGTTCGCTGTCCTCGCAGCTGCCGCCTTTGCAGTAAACCACGATTTTTTGCGCTGCTTGACACGCGGGCAGGGTCAAGGCCAGGTATCGCTCGGGGTGAAAATGATCCAGTTGAAAAGCGCCTGGTATATGGCCGGCCTGGTAATGCTCATCGTCGCGGGCATCCACGAAGATCACGAGCCCCGGGTCCTTCATTGAATTTTTGAACAACTCAACCGCGTTATTGCTGCTGGCAAGTTGCAGGCCTTCGGCGGCGAGTTGCTTTTCCAGTTGCTGCGCGATGCTCTGGCCATTGGTTTCCAAGCCGCTTGAGGCGGTGCGCACCGCGGTCACCGCCCCTCCGGGAGAGTAATTTCGGCTGAGGGTCAGGCCGCGTGGCGAGAGTTCGTTGGCGGCGAGCGCCAGCGCCACTCCGAACATTGCCACCAGGCCCGTCTCGAGCAACAGCACTTTCACAAGCCGGCTCGAGTTTGCATGTTCCGCTTAACGCGGTCCTCCGCCGCTCTATTAGCGGACGGCAGGTGCGGTCGGAGACGGCGCCCCGGAGACAGAGGCCGTTGGCTTTTGCGGTTGCGGCACGAGGGGTTGAGTCATCACCGGGTGAGGTGCCGTGAGGACCGGCACCTTGATCTCGGGCATCCGCGGCTGGCTTGATTTCATGGTCAATTCGAGTGGCTTGCCCGCGGCCGGCTCAAATCCCTCCGGAAACACCACGATCGCGTTAAACAACCGGCCTGGTTGCACTTCCTTGAGTTGCACTTCCACGCCCGGGGCGTTCACCGCGGCGTCGCTCAAAGTGAGGGCATTGGTACTGTTATTCGAGATCGTGATGGTAGTTGGAGATTTGGCCTTTAACGGCGTCTGGGCGAGGCTAATCCGCTGCGGAATGACAGTAATGACCGGCTGCACGTTCACCCAAAATGGAATATCGAGCTTCGGCGTCTTGGTTGACGAAGTCGTCAGCGTCAATTTACCGTGCAGATTGTTTGGCCCGACCAAATCGTTGGTCGAGTTCAAGGCCAGAGTGTATTCCTTTCCCGGCTCGTTCGTCGTTAGAGCGAATGCAAAGAGGGGAGAATCACACGTCGGTGCGTACACCGCCAGCGGGTCGTCGGAATGATTGATGATTCGAATCGAAGCCGAGGCGTGGCCTGAATCGGGCGGCACATTGATGACCGTGTAAGCGGGCAGCAATTCGATTGGCTTCCAAACCGTGCCTTTGAGCTGCAGTACCATCACGGGCTTGGTTTTGTCGTTGGAAGAGACGGAGATGGTCTTGAAGATCGCCCCATTAAAGTTGGCGCTGTTGAACTGGATCGGAATCTTGCCCGTTTCACCCGGCTCAACCTTGTGCGTCCATTCGCCGGCGGCCGTGCACCCGCAAGAAGGTTGAACATGACTTATCTCCAGTGTCTGATCGCCGGTGTTCGTCACGACATAGGTGTATTTCACCAATTCCCCGGATTGTACGCGGCCGAAGTCATAGACGGGCGTGGCATACTCGGCCTTGGGCCCTTGCAGTGAAGGCGGCGGTGTAGGGGCAGGTTTGGCCGGTGCGCTCAAATCAGAGCCGGCCGGTTGAGTGTCGGCCGCCGTGGCCGAGATTCCAGCCGTGATCATCAAAAACGAAAGAACATTCCTCGAAAGCTTACGCATATATTCTAGTCGCATACTATTGCAAAATGCCGACCAGAAGCCAACTCGATTTTGGCTGCTCGGAAGCTATTCCCTTTCAAGGGGATCCCCCGGTCTCCCCACTGCCGCATAAATGCGGCGTTCCGGGACGCAACGGAACCCGCATTGATGCGGTATCCGGGACCCAACGGAACGCCGCATTGATGCGGCAGCAGCACGTGTCTCTAAGGGGCCACCTCCTTTTCCCACACCAATCGATCGTATTCGTCCCGCAGTCGCGCGCTTCCCCATCTCCAAGCCTTTCGCTCCGCTACCAGCCCTGCTTTTACAGGATTCTGTTCCGTATAGCGTACCGCTTTTTTCAAATGCTCGGCATCCCGGATTAATGTGTCGAAGTACTCTCGTTCCCAGAATGGCCCCGTCCGCCCAAGGATCTGGTTGGCCGCTCGCGCGCTTGCACCTTTCCAAAGACGGAGCAAGGTCAAGAGCGGTGTTGCCCACACGTCCACAACCAGATGAACGTGGTTAGGCATCAACGTCCAGACTCGAAGGCGAAAGGTCTTGCCGTCGTTTTCGAGCAACTTTTCCTCCACTAAACTCGCCAGGCGTGGTTGTCGCAGAGAACAATCACCGTGACCCCGATCAATCCTGGCTTCTACCTTGCGGCGGCGCAGCGAATCATCCGGTTCGTTAAGCATGCTCTCCCATTCCGGACGGCGCGCAACCGGGAAAGCATCGTGCAACATGAAAGTGACAAATTGAGTAACGTAAGGAGCATCGAAATGCGGCAGATAACCGCATTCATGCCATCCGGGGAAGACGGCATTCTCACTCGCGTTCTGGCCCAATCCCGTTTGCGAAACTCTGTATTCCGGCCGGTGCCATTTGCGTTTTCCTTCAACAAGCTTGCGGAGCTGCGGATTATAGGGAGGACCCGGACGATTTGGAGGTTCGGCATTGGAGACTTTCATTGCTGAGATAATGCGTGGCTGGGCCGAGAATTGTTCAAACCAGGATGCTGCCGCATAAATGCGGGGTTCCGGGACGCGACGGAACACCGCATTTATGCGGCATTCGGGGGGCATTCCGGGGCAACGGAACGCCGCATTTATGCGGCAGCAGCTCAGGCTGGGGCAAGTTGGAGCTGTTTAGCCATTCCCGCCAAATCCAAACCATAGCCGGGCAGGCAAGGCAGAACTCGGCTGGCGCGTTTGCTGATCCAATCCGAAGCCTGGCCATGCGGTTTTAATCCCCCGCTCAACCCAAGCAGGCTACGCCACTCTTTTTGCCAAGCCAGGTTATGCGTTTCCAACAGGTCAAGCGGCGCAGCTTCCCGCAGGATTTTCTTAAGGACGGTCGCCAGAGAATTGGCCTCCGCAAACCCGAGGTTCATGCTCTGGACACCGACCGGGCCGGTTTGGTGCGCGGCATCGCCCAGCAACCAACATCGTTCACGCCCGAACTGAGCCACCAGACGGCGCTCGAAACTCACCTCGGTGCACCAATCCACTTTTTTGATATGGCTGCTGAACCAGGGCGCCCGTTCCTGGGCCACTTTTTGCACGTACTGGCGAATTCGTTCGTCCACCGTCGGTTCGGCCAGACGCACCGAGCGTCGCTCCTTTGCCGGAAAATCGCCCTTAAAATCCTGGCGCAAGATTTGGAACGTCCAACGGCAATGGTTGTCCCCGAGAGGCCAGAGCACGTTAGTACTGGCATCGTCCAGCACTACCCGCAGTTCATCCGCACTGGGCTCTTCCGTTTCGAATTCAAAGGCAGCAAATGCTTCCGAATCTCCGACGCGCTCGTACTCGAGATGGGCGCGGGGGCGAACCATGGAATTATGGCCGTCGGCGCCAACGAGAAATTGTGCCTGTATCGTTGAGCGATTCTTAACCACGGTTTCCCAGTGCGGGACGATATAGCCGGTGCTGGTGCCCTCCAGCTCTTCAATGACCGCGGTTACGCTTTCTTGCTCCAGCACAAGATCTTCGAAGCGGTGATGCCAGTGAACGGAGGCATCGGCAGCTCGCAATCGTTGTTCGAGGAGTCCTTCGAGGGCGCTTTGGGGTAAAATCAATAAAAACGGGAACTCCCCCGGCAATTTCGATAAGTGGAGCTCGGCCTGCCGTTTGGGTCCATCGTAGAAAGCGATTGTCTCGACCCGGCGACCGCGCTCGATCACCGATTCAGCCAGGCCGTACCGGTCCAGCAGCCGGAGTGTGGCCGGATGCAGGGCGCAGGCGTAACTGCGCGCCGTGGTGCGGGCTTCGCGATCGATTAGGGTCACTTCGATGCCGCTTTCGGCCAACAGCAGGGCCGTCCAGAGCCCCACCGGGCCAGCTCCGACGACCAGCACTTCGGTTTGTGTCTGGCGCATAAACGTTCCTTCTGGTTCAGCTTGACCAATTCATCGATATTATAAGTTCTTGACTCACAAAAGTCATCATAATTAAGGGCCTTTTCCGTTGCTAAGTCGAGGCAAGCTTCGGACGATGGCTCAGCGTGAAGACATTGCACATCTACCTGACCCGGCAGATCTTGGCGTCATTGGTATTGACGGTCCTGGTGTTCACGTTCGTTTTGCTCATCGGCAACGTCCTTAAGGATATCCTGTCGATGATCATGAACGGGCAAGTCGGCCTCGGTACCGTCGCCAAAGCCATCGGTCTGCTGGTGCCCTTTGCCTGGATGTTCGCCCTGCCGATGGGCATGCTTACGGCTACTTTGCTGGTGTTTGGGCGGTTTAGCGCCGAGCAGGAACTGACGGCCGTCCGCGCCAGTGGCATCAGCCTGCTGGCTTTGGTGAGCCCGATCCTCCTCCTGAGCATTCTACTTTGCGCTCTCAGCGCGGTGATCAACTTGGAACTCGGGCCGCGCTGCCGGGTTGCTTTCACCGCCATGCGCTTCAAGCTGGCCGCGCAATTGTCGAGTTCCCTTTTGCCCGAAGGCCGCTTCATTACCGATCACCCCGGCGTTATCCTTTACGTGGGCAAAAATCGCGAAGGTGACCTTCAGGATGTCATGGTCCTGATGTTCGATAGCCAGACCAATTTGGAACGGACGCTCACAGCCTCGACTGGTAAAATGGTGGTCCGCGCCGCTGAGAAGCAGGTCGATATAACTCTGTTTCACGCCAAAACCATTGAGGCCAGCGGGCTCACCACGGTGGGCGATGAGTTCCCGGTAACTATCGACCTGGAATCCCCTCAAAAAGCCGCTCAGGAACCCAAAATCGACGACATGACCTACCGGCAACTCTGGAACGAGTTACACGAGCTGGAACGGCGGGTGCGCCTGCCAGTAACGCTAAAAAATCTCAACCCGGAACAACTGAAAGAGCGCCGAGCCCAATTGCAGCAGCAGCGGAAGGATTTAGTGACTCCAATTCTGTTTCAGATCCATCGGCAAGTGGCTTTCTCGTTCGCTTGTTTCGGGTTCACGCTTTTGGGTATCCCGCTTGGGATCCGCGTGCACCGGCGCGAGACCAACATCGGCATTGCCATCGCCTTAGTCCTGGTGGCGGTTTACTACAGCTTCATTATCGTTGGCCATGCCCTGCAGCATCGTCCCGAATTCCTGCCGTATATGATCGTTTGGATTCCAAACTTCCTGTTCCAAACCGTCGGCGCCGTCTTGCTGTGGCGCGCCAACCGGGGAACGTGAACTAAAACCCGAAACCCGAAGACCGAAAGAAAACCGAGATCCGAAACCCGAAATCTGAATTTAAACCAGCGGGGGTGCTGCAACGGACCACACAGAACACAACCGCCTCGTCCTGTTTGCGTTCTTTGCAATCTCTCGCGGTAATTCACCTCGGATTTCGGGCTTAGAACGTGTCATAAAATACCGGTTTCGGGCGTGGGCGCCTGGGTTTGGAGTCCCGCCTTTAGGCGGTTTCGGCGCAGGCCGCCCAAAGGCGGGACTCTTAACAGATTTCTAAAACAGGCTCTTAGAGCGAGTTTTAGAAATACCGACCCGGGCGTGGGAGTATGGGCTCGGAATCCCGCCTTTTGGCGCTTTAGGCGGCCCCATATGCGTTTGGAGTCCCGCCTTTAGGCGGCCCAGTGTCAAACCGCCCAAAGGCGGGACCTCCTAAACGATTTCTAAAACAAGCTCTTAGACCTTCTTTCGGATTTCGTGCTTAGGCCGCAGTTCACTTCCTTCTATAGACCTTATGAATCGCTGCCTGATCGACCGGTTTGACCAGCAGCTCATCAATGTTGACGTGAGCGGGGCGGCTGGCTATCCACACCAGAATGTCAGCAATATCTTCCGCTACCAGCGGGTTGGTCCCTTCATAAACCTTCTTGGCCCGCGCGGCATCGCCTTTGAAGCGAACTAGTGAAAACTCGGTTTCCGCCAGGCCCGGGTCGACGGTGCTGACCCGGATGCCGGTGCCATTGAGTTCCAGGCGCAAGGCGCGCGTAATTTGCAGTTCACCGGCTTTGGCAGCACAGTAGGCAGCGCCGCCCTCATAAGCAACGTGACCGGCTACCGAACCGATATTAATAATTGAGCTTCCGGAGTCTTTGGGGATCAGCGGTAGTGCTGCCCGGGTCATTCTCAGAACGCCGAGCACGTTGGATTGCAGCATCGTTTCCCAATCCTCGTCTTTGCCTTCGGCGATCGTATCCAGGCCTTGAGCGCCACCCGCGTTATTGATCAGCACGGATAGTCCGCCACCGGCTGTGCTCGGTTGGCCGGCCTTCTCCCGGGCCCATCCCGCGAACCGGTTGACGCTTTCGGTTTGGGAAACATCCAAGGCGTGCGTGTGGGCTTCTGGTGCGCCTGTTTTCTTTGCTTCATCGGCAACCTGTTGCAATCGATCCAGCCGCCGCGCCCCCAATAACAGCCGGCACCCTTCCGCCGCAAACGCCAGTGCCGCTGCTGCTCCAAACCCGCTCGACGCACCGGTGATCAACACCCATTTGTTTTTTAGCTCCATTTTCATCCAGCTCAGATAACACAATCATTTGCGATCTGCCATTTGCCATTTGCGGTTTGCGATTTGCGGTTTGCGATCTGAGGTTTTCGATTTGCCATTTGCGATTTGCCATTCGTTGCGGGAAAATCACCTTCATGTTGTCTCTCGGCCTGGTGATCCTGAACCGCCTCTGCGCAAAAACTTCCGTTAAGATTTGGCCTCGCAGCTTCGTACTCCTTTTTTGTGTTGCGCTTGCCCCGCAAGCATGGTGCTGCCGGGCAGAGGCGGCATTTCGGCCTGAGAAGCTGCGGGAGATGGATCAGGCCATCCTGGAAGCCATCGCGAATCAGAACTGTCCGGGTGGCGTCCTGTGGGTGGAACATGGGAGCGCGGTGTATCACAAGGCCTACGGCCACCGCGCTTTGGTGCCCAGCGTAGAACCGATGACTGAGGATACGCTTTTCGATTTGGCGTCGCTGACCAAAGTCGTGGCCTGCGCTCCGGCGGTGATGTTGCTGGTCGAACGCGGGCAAATCGATCTCGACGCGCGGGTTCAGACTTATATCCCCGAGTTCACTGGCGATGGCAAAGAAGCCATTACGGTGCGCCAATTGATGCTCCATCTTTCCGGATTGCCCGGCGATATCGAGACTCAATCGGACTGGCGTGGACAGAAAGCCGCGATTCAAAAGGCTTGCGCCGAAAAGCTAATCAACGCGCCTGGAACAACTTTCCGCTACAGCGACATCAATTTCTTCCTTCTGGGCGAGATCGTCCAAAGAGTGACGCAGGCCCCGCTGGAAGAATTTGTCGCGCGCGAAATCTTCTCGCCGTTGAAAATGGTCGATACCGGTTATTTGCCGCCGGAAAGCAAACTCGGGCGAATCGCGCCGACGGAAGTGGTCAATGGCAAGCCCTTTCGAGGCGTCGTCCATGATCCGACGGCTCGCCACATGGGCGGCGTCGCCGGCCATGCCGGCCTGTTCTCGACCGCCGCGGACCTGGAGCGCTATGCCCGGATGCTGCTGAATCGAGGAGAACTGGATGGCGTACGCATTTTCAAACCTGAAACCGTCGACCTGATGACCAGCGTCCAGACGCCGCCTGGGATTAGTGCCAGACGCGGATTGGGTTGGGATATTGATACCGGCTACAGCGGCCCGCGCGGCACCCTTTTTCCGCTCGGATCTTACGGCCATACCGGTTGGACGGGCACTTCCATCTGGATCGATCCCTTTTCGCGGACATTTGTGATTCTGCTATGCAATCGCAACCACCCGGACGAATCCGGCAATGTCGGATCGTTGCGCCGCGTTCTGGGGTCATTAGCGGCTCAAGCCGTGCCGGATTTCAATTTTGCCTATGTGCCCGGAGCTTTGGCGCCTTTGGAGGGCGGGACACCAGGCGCATTGACTAAAGCGGCAACGGCGCCTGTCCAGCTCAATACGCTTCAAGGCATCGACGTCCTGGAAGACGAAAACTTTGCTCCGCTCAAAGGGCTGCGGGTGGGACTTCTCACCAATCACACCGGTCACGACCGTAAACGAAACTCTACCATCGATCTTTTGAAGAACGCGCCGGAAGTCCGCCTGGTCGCCCTGTTCAGCCCGGAGCACGGCATTCGTGGCGTGGAAGACCAGCACCTTGGCGACAGCCGCGACGAGAAAACCGGCCTGCCCGTTTATAGCCTGTATGGCAAGACCCTTAAACCCACCGCCGAACAATTAGAGAATCTGGACGCTTTGGTCTTTGACATCCAGGACGTTGGCTGCCGGTTTTACACCTACACCGCGACCATGGCCATGGCCATGGAAGCAGCGGCCGAGCATGGGAAGAAATATTTCGTCTTGGACCGGGTCGATCCGGTTAACGGGCTGACAGTCGAAGGCCCGGTGCTGGCCGGCGACCCGACGTTTGTGGCGTATCACCGCGTGCCGTTGCGCTACGGGATGACCATCGGCGAGTTAGCCAAAATGTACCGAGGCGAGCACAACTGTAACGTCGACCTGACCGTGATCCCGTTGGCGAATTGGCGGCGCGATTTGTGGTTCGACCAAACCGGGGTGCCCTGGACCGATCCTTCACCGAATATGCGCAATCTCGCCGAGGCGGCCCTTTACCCTGGTATTGGATTGCTCGAAAGTGCTCTTTCAGTGGGCCGCGGAACCGATACGCCCTTCGAGGTCGTCGGTGCGCCCTATATTAATGACCTCGAATTGGCGGATGCTCTCAACCGTGCCCAATTGAAAGGAGTTCGATTCGTTCCGATTCAATTCACGCCCGGCTATAGCGTCCACCAGGGCGAGCGTTGTCGCGGAGTTTTTATTCTGTTGACCGATCGCGACAACTGTGACGTGGTTGATGTTGGCCTGCGCATGGCTGAGACACTCTATCGGCTGTACCCATCTCAGTTCAAGCCCGAGAAGATGGAGCATCTATTGGTGCATCCGGCAACGATCCAAGCCATCAAAGCGAACCAGCCGCTGAAAGAGATTCACGCGCTGTGGGACGCAGATCTTCAGGAGTTCCGTAAGGTTCGAGCCAAATACCTGATGTATTAAGCCGGTGTTTGGAGTCCCGCCTTCAGGCGGTGGGAACTTCCGAACTCCAAGGGCGTCCGCCTCCAATCCCCCAATCTGCCGGTCGCATCGCACCGGCTGAAAGCCGGGACTCCGAACCGGCCGGATCTCAGTCCTCCCGAGCGAAGACCCATTCGGCGGCTTCGGTCTTCATGCTGAGCCGATCACCTTCAACCGTAGTGGGCAAATCCTGGCTGGAAATCGAAAGCAGGTACTTCCCGTTGGCATCTTGCCATTGGCCCTGGACGGTTTGAACCGGCGGGGGCGGCTGAGCAACGACGGTCCCGTTCGGTCCGGGCACCGGGATTGGCACGTTGATGGGCGAGAACTTGAAGGAGGGGGCGTTTTTGAGGATGAGCTGGTTATCCGGCTTAGCGACTAACTCCGTTTTGCCAAAGGCTCCTTCCATAATTCGACGCAAGCGCTGCATTTCCAGCGAGGAAATGTTCGGCTTCGAACGTCGGATGGCATTCAGAGCCATGTTCGGGTCAAATTTCCAACGGCCGAGGATAGTGATCGGGTCGTAGTGTGGCGAGCGGCCGGTGCTCAGATAAGTGCGTAGGTCCTCCAGGTTCGGCTCGACGGTGCTCCAAATAGACTTGAGCAGCTCGGGGTTGTGACGAATGGCCTGCAGCCTGGGATTGTCCAGCAGGTTCATCACCGGCTCCATCGAGGCCCACATTTGCATCAGTTCCTTGTCGTTGCCGAGTTCCTGGAACTCGGGCTGTTCGCCCAGGGCCAGAAAACCAGGGTAATTAGCCAGCCGCGCTTCGAGCAGCGGGTTACGGTAGATCAAGGCGCCGAGGTCGGCCATTTGGAAATCCTGTGCGGGCAAAGAGTCGAGCGAGCGAGCGACTTTGACGAATCCGGTGCTGTGCAGATCGCGGCCTAACAGATTGGCCACCCGCATCCACTTCGGATCCGAGTCGGAGGTGGCGAGCTGAAAGGTCACATAGCTGAGCAGATAGATCACAAAGGAAAGGAGCACAAAGTAGGCGGCGCCATTGAGCAAACCCAGGCATAACCCGACCCGGTGATTGAGCCGTTCCCAAAGGGCCAGGCGCAAGTCACCGGCGTGATACTTGTAATAAACATCGGCCTTATGATGCGCCGCGGCCGCGGCGATTTTAAAAATCACGGAGAAGATAATGAAAACCAATACCGGACCAAGCGCCCACACCAGCAGCGGATCTTTCAGGCCAACCAGTCCCAGCAACCGTCCCAAGGGACGGCCCAGAGGCACAGCCAGAACCGCTCCCAACACGATCCCCACGAATGAAAAAGCAACCTTAATCGCGCCTTGGCGGTAGCCAAGGCCGGCCAACGACGCCAGTAGAATCAAACCCAATGCCCAAATCGTCATACTCCGACAATTAAAGAGGTCTTATCGGAAAAGCACGCAGAAAATCGCTCGAATATTCGAACGATATCGGAGAGACGAGTTCCATTTGGGTCACACCTGCAGCAGCGGCGTTCCGGGCGAGAGGTTCTGGCTGAGCCAGTAGGATTGGATCAACTGAACCGTTTGCCGCAGGTCCGCGGGCCTCGCTGACTTAAGCAGGAACGAGTTCGCACCGTTGGCATAGGCCTGATGCACGTCCTGCTCATGGGCCGATCCGCTCATGACTATTACGGTCAGCCGCTTGAACTGAGTACGACCGCGAATCCAGCGCACCAGCTCAGACCCGCTGCCATCGGGTAGGCGCATATCCAGGATGATGACCGAAGGTATGGGAAAGGCCGTGCGGTCGGCGAAGTGCCCCCGGCCATTCAGATAATCCATTGCTTCCTGGCGCGATGCCACGACGCGCAAGGGATGATTGGGCAGGTCCTTCTCCCAGGCGAGCTGAAAAAACAGCTGGTCGTCGGCATTGTCATCGACCAGCAGGACAGCCGGTCCGGCAGTGCGATGGTTCTTCTCTTTGGCGGCAGATCGTGTCATTGGAGTGGGCCTGTTTGTAAAGACCAGGGGGCACCTCGTCTGTGGGGTGTTCGCCCCGTCGGAACTACAAAAGAAGTGGAGCCGGCCGTGGCCATATGATAGTAGCAAGCGCAACCGGCCTTATGCTTGCGACTCTAACTGCCTATGATAGCGGTGATTCGGTCGTTTACCACGGCACCCGGCAGTACCCTGACCCCGGGTTGCTTTGGGAACATATCGGCTGCCAGCAGAATAACCAAAGAACCGTCCGGGTATCCGTCGAGACCGATGAGGGGGTCGAGTACGAAGTGTACTTCTCAGCCTGGACACCGGCCCGGCATTTCGCCCCTTCCCGCCGCTTTCACGACTTGCTGCGAAGTTGGGGCGGCCAGTTTTCGTGACCACTAAGCTGCCGGTGAATCCGGCGGGCACTGCAACTCGCCAAATACCGGCAAGAGTTGAAGCGGATCCAAAGGTTTGGTCACACACCATTGGACGCCGAGTTTTGCCGCTTGCCGACAAGCCTCCGGCGCAAGGTACGAGCTGATAATCGCAACACGCAGTCCGCTCAGATCGGGTCTGGCGGCCAACCATTGCAACACTTCCAAGCCTCCCACCCCCGGCATATTGAGATCCAACAATAAAACGCTGGGGAACGGGTAGGTGGTCCGGTCGTCAAACGGCGATTGTCCTTCAAGATAGCTGATTGCCTCTTGGCCGTTGCTGACAAAAAATAAGGCCGCCGGTACCTGCGCCTTGGTGAACGCGCGTTTCAAGAGCAAAACGTCGTTCGCGTCATCCTCAGCGACAAGAATGTTGATCGCAGGCTTAGTTGGCGCTGCCTTTGCGCTCATGACCGGGTGAAACCCACTTCCTAACTACAGCGCTCGGCTCCTTACTTGAATGGGGTGAACCCCGCAAAATCACGGCCGACCCTCGCTCCCGCTCGCGGCCACAATGCTAAGAGCGTTATAACGACTTGGGCGTTGGGCGTATTGGGTTCGGAGTCCCGCCTTTAGGCGGTCCGGCCCAAAACCGCCTGAAGGCGGGACTCCAAACCGGATCTAAAACACGCTCTAAAGAGCGTGCTTTAAAAATACCGACTTGGGCACGTGCATATGGGTTCGGAGTCCCGTCTTTAGGCGGTCCGGCGCCAAAACCGCCTGAAGGCGGGACTCCAAACGGGATCTAAATCACCCTCTAAGGCGCCGGCAACTCAAGGCAGAAGGTGCTGCCTTTGCCGGGTATAGAGCGGACAGTTACCACGCCGTGCATCCGATCCGCCGCGCGCCGCACTATGGCCAATCCTATTCCATAACCTTCATAGCCATTGTGCGCTCGTTGAAACAATTCAAAGATGCGAGGCTGGGCGCTTTCCGGAATCCCAATGCCATTGTCGGCTACGCATAAGCTAACCCGCGTTCCGGACCGTTGTGCTTGAATTCTTATCCGCGGGGTAACTCCCCGAGGCACGAATTTAATGGCATTGTCCAATAGATTGGTAAGGCACTGCGTCAGCGAAGCCCGGTCACCCAATACTGTGAGCAGAGGCCTTTCAATGGTAATCTCGGCGCTGGGCGGTCGCCATTCCGGCCGGTCCTGCAGAATCTCTGTCAGCAGTTGCTCAACGTCAATCGGCTCGGCAACCAGTTTCTGTCGAGTTGTTTTGGAGAAGGCCAGCACGTCGAGGATCAAGCGGTCCAGACGTTGCGCGGAGCTGACGGTCTTCTCCAGGTATTCTGTCGCCGGCTGCCCCACTTTAGCCCCATATTCCTCCAAGGCCAGCTGAGTGAAACTGACAATCGCCCGGATGGGCGCCCGCAAATCGTGCGACAGGCTGTAGGAGAAGGCCTCCAGCTCGGCGTTTCGTTGCTGTAGATCGGCCGTGCGTTCCTGAACGCGAGCTTCCAATTCTTCTTTCGCCAGCGCCAGTTCCTGCAAGGCTTCGCGCAATTGGCGTTCGCTCTCTTTTCGTTGGCCGATGTCGCGAATGTTGCATTGGATCAGGGTACGGCCATTTTCCGGGTAGGAATTACAAACAAATTCAAGCACCTGGGGCGCACCAGTGCCGGAAGCTGGTACAGTATGCTCGAATTGCACGGTTCGCTCCCGCTCCAGTTTCTCGAAGATTTTCCCCCTTTCGTCCTTGTTCACCAAAATTCCCAGACTAGCGAGGTCCTTTCCCTTGACGAGCCGTCGGTTGATCCCGAGCAGCTTGGCCAAATAGGGGTTGATCTCCAGAATCGTGTGCGTCGCCCCGTCCAGGATTATGATCCCGTCCTTGGCGGTCTCGAACAGCCGCCGGAAACGAAGTTCTGCCTGCGGTTTTGCTCCCCGCCTCCTTCTGCTTGAGCCCGTCCGCGTGCCCTCCAGCCTCTTTCCTGAAATTCGACTTTTCATCCACCGTCGAACTCGAGCTTCCCTGGCCTCACGTCGATTCGACGTTCTAGCTTTTAATAGCCTAAGGTCGAGTAATTTCAAGGGAGCAAACCTACCCAGACATTTGAGATGGAGCGCTGACCGCGCCGCCGGGTTTGGCCCGCAGTGTGATTAAGAGGCCCGCGCCCGTGTCGCGCTTGCGTTTTGGACTGCGGCAGCCCTCTGCCGCTTTTTTTCGGCTTCCAGCCAGGACCCACACTTTTAACCGCACCTGCGGACGCGGTGTCACTTGCATCAGCTGACCTTGGGTGTATCATCGTTTGAACTTATGCCATCCAAGTCTCCCGGCCCCCGTGTCCTCGTCCCTGGCTCGCACCTTTGGGCTCAGTTTTAGGCCTGTCCCTCATGCGGCAGCTTATTTGTGTCAATCATACATTTTTCCATCATGAAGACCGTCCTTACCGTCTCGGCGATGGCCGCCGCGGCGGCCTGTTTCGCTCAGGTTAATGTCACGCAGTACCACAACGATTTGGCTCGAACGGGCCTATACGTCGATCCGGCTTTCACCACCAATGCCGTTGCCGGACTGAAACGTGACACTAATTTCAACGGGAGCGTCATTGGTGGTGTGTACGCCCAACCGTTATATATCGAGGGTGGTCCGGACGGCCGTGCGCTGATTATCGCCGCCACTTCCTCCGATAACATTTATGCGTTGGACGCGACCAACGGCGCAATTGTTTGGCAGGCCAACGTTGGCAGCCCGGTTCCGTTATCGAGCCAGCCCTGCGGAATCATCAACCCACTCGGTATAGTTGGCACGCCAGTCGTCGACCTGACCTCGCGCTCCTTGTTCTTTGATGCGGCAGTCACACCGGATGGCACGACCACAAAGCATTTGGTTTTTTCCTTCAATGTCGATACCGGGACAACCAATAGCGGTTGGCCGGTGGATGTCGGCGCCAGCGCCCGTTTTGGCAACACCACGTTTCAACCTGCTACTCATCATGAACGTGGCGCTCTAGCCTTTTTGGGCGGCAGCGTCTATATCCCGTACGGCGGGCATTATGGCGATTGCGGCTCCTATCATGGCTGGCTGGTGGCCATCCAGGGCGACAATCCCTCCGCTGTAACAGCCTGGGCCACAGCGGCCGGTGGGGGCGGTGTATGGGCCGTCGGCGGTGTCGCCAGCGACGGAACCAACCTCTTCGTGGCTACCGGCAACACGTTCGGTGCCGCTACCTGGAGCGGCGGGGAGGCCATCATTCGCCTGCGGCCCGGAGCCGTCTTTAGCACCAACACCGCGGATTATTGGGCACCTACAAATTGGAAAAACCTCGATAACAGCGACCTCGACCTTGGCGGCACAGGTCCGTTGCTGCTGGACGTCCCGGGTGCGACGCCTTCGAAATTAATCGTCGCATTAGGCAAGGACGCGAATGCGTACCTGCTCGACCGGTCGAGTCTCGGCGGCGTCAGCGCGCCTTTGGCTCAGAAGCAAGTAGCCAGTGGCGCCATTATTCAGGCTGCCGCCACCTACCGTACCAGGCTTGGCACTCGGGTTGTCTTCAAGAACGGAACCCAACTTTCCTCCTTCCCGATTACAGCAGGAAGTCCACCCGCCATTGGCACAGGCTGGACCGCCAACCAGAATGGCTCCGGCTCGCCCTTTGTCACCTCGACCGATGGGACAAACAACCTGATCGTTTGGGGCATCGGCTGCGAAGGCGACCAAAAGCTTCACGCTTTTGATGGTGATACCGGGGCGGTCCTCTTTTCTGGCGGCACTGCCAGCGACGCCATGACCGGCACACACCATATGAACACCGCCATCGTTGCTCGCGGACGCATCTTTGTGGGGGCCGACAATCGGGTCTTTGCGTTCGGGCTCCCGATGAGTGCACCCTCGATCACGACTCAACCAACCAATGAAACGGTGATCGCAGGCGGGGGGGCCGACTTTCAGCTTGCCGCTTCCGGAACTGCGCCGCTGAGCTATCAATGGTTCTTCAACGGGAATAGTCTGGCCGGCGCCACCGATCCTGCGCTTGTCTTAAGCAACGTGCAACCGGGTCAAGCCGGGCCTTACAATGCCGTGGTCCGCAATACCGTCGGTTCCGCGACAAGTCTCGTGGCCCAATTGACGGTGCTGCTGCCTCCGAGCATCTCCACCGTCGCTCTTAACGGTACTACCATGTCTGTGAGTTTTACGACTTTGTCCGGGCCGCACTATGTTTTGGAATATAAAGACACGCTTACGGCGCCCTCCTGGACGGTTTTGCCTCAAAGCTTAGTCGGAACAGGCGGTACTTTGACCTTGCGGGACACCAACCCACCTGGTTCTGCCCGGTTCTATCGCATTCGCTCTGATTGATCGTCTAGCGCCTGGCCACGACGGAGACACCAGCTCTGCAAGTCTGTCCGTCAAACTAATCGTTGCCTAACGCGGTGTCTCTGTTAAGAGTCCTGCGGCTGCGTGCGCGTTGATAATTGCATAACTTCCGTCATCGGCAACATCCCCAACCGGCTGGCCCTGGCCGGCGGATGGATCGATCAACCGTTTGTCTCCCGGCTTAACCCTTTGTCTCCCGGCTCGATGGTCGTGGTGAACCTGGAACCCACGTTTCGGGTGATGGAACGGTCCGGTTGCGCAACCGGCACGCGGGCGATCGCCCTGAAACTCTGGAAAGGCCGTCTTCCAGCGCGACCGCCACAGGAGTTGGTCCGCCGGCTCTATCATGCCGAGAATCGCGGAAAGACCGAACCAAGCGGTTCGCAGGACATGGCGGGGCTGATCTACCCGGGGATCAGCCGGTTGGATTATGACTTTGCTTGTGACGGTGGCGTCTTTCCTTCGAACGTCGAATCACTGACTGAGCTCAAAACTATAAATTGGCTGGAGAAGGTTTTGTTTCTTTTACCCATTGAGCCGCGGCCGGAAGGGTACAATCCACTTGGAGAAAAGCACCTGGATCCAAAATGGATCGGCCGCCTGGGTCAAACCGGCAAAGACTGTTTCGAATCAATCCGCCGTCGTGATCTGCTCGGCTTGGGCGATTCCATGAACCAATGCATGGTCTGCTGGGAAAGGATCCTCCCGCAGACGGTCCGCCACCCCGCTCTCAAAGTCGACCTCAAAGCAATTCTTCTCGCGTATCAGCGCCGCTATCCGGGCGCCATGTATTCCGGTTGTGGCGGAGGCTATTTGATCGTCGCCTCTTCCGAGCCGGTGCCGGGAGGCTTTCGCGTGGATATTCGCGCGCCAAAGCCGGTGTCCCGCCGCCGCTCCCGGGCCTGAAGACATGTCCAAACCTGTCGTCGTCACCGGTGCGTTCGATGACCTGCGTTCCAGGGACGTACGCCTGTTTCAAGAGGCGGCTCGACTTGGCCCGGTTATCGTGCTGCTTTTTCCCGACGAACTGATCCGTGCGCAAACCGAAACAAGTCCCAAGTTTCCCTGGGCGGAACGCATATACCTGCTTAAGTCGCTACGTTTCGTAACGGATGTGATGCCCTTCGGTTCGACCTCCGGCATCGATGCCTTGCCCGATATACGCGGCCTGTCTCCAGCGGGGTGGATCGATGCTGAAAACTCGAGCAATCCGCGGCGGCGGCTATTTTGTCAACAGAATGGTCTCGAGTACCGTGTTTTCACTAACGGGCATCTGGCAGGTTTTCCTCAGTTACCCTTCCCTGCCGGCGGTTTGCGTCGCAAAAAGGTAATCGTTACCGGCTGTTACGATTGGCTGCACTCGGGTCATGTTCGTTTCTTCGAAGAGGTCAGCACGCACGGCGACCTATACGTCGTGGTCGGTCACGATGCCAATATCCGCTTGCTCAAAGGCCAAGGTCATCCTCTGCAATCGCAAGACGAGCGGCGCTATATGGTTGGCGCCGTCCGGTATGTGACCCAGGCCCTGGTCTCCTCCGGGAATGGCTGGCTGGATGCGGAGCCGGAAATCCAAAGAATCAAGCCCGATATTTACGCCGTCAACGAAGATGGCGACCGTGGAGGCAAGCGCGAGTACTGTGCCAAAGCTGGGCTGGAGTATCTGGTTCTTAAACGCGTCCCTGCCCCCGGGCTTCCCGCTCGTTCAAGCACTGATTTGCGCGGTTTTTGAGGGATTGTCTTACCCGTAGCGGTGGTTTTGCGTCCGCTTTGCTCTGGCCATCTCCCTAACTTTTGCGTGATCGGCGGCAACGAACCCTCATGATCGAACCGCGTTCGAGGGAGCGTCTTCTGAATGCAAAGTTTGGCATACGGCAACGAGTAACTGCTCGACGTCGAACGGTTTGGCGATAACCCACCGGTTATACCGGCAGCTCAAGAGTGAACACCGCGCCCTGGTTGATTCCTTTGCTGTCGACTCGGAGCATGCCTCCAAGCTCTTTCGCGGTGAGAAGACTGCTGTGGAGTCCAAACCCGTGACCGTTTGCTTTCGTGGTAAATCCATGACTGAAGATGCGTTCAAGATGCTCTGGCGCGATGCCCACACCAGTATCAATCACCTCAATACGGAGCCGGTTTTCCGTGATCCTTCCACGAATGGTCACGGTATTCTCCATTTTCTGAGACTCCTCGCATGCTTGCTTGGCGTTTCCCAATAGATTCAAAAGAATTTGAACAACCTTCTGCCTGTCGGTGGTCAGATAGTCCTCGGGGTTAAGGTCCAGGACAACCTGAACGCCATGGCCTGATTCCATGAGTGAGCTGAGTTCGAGACTCTCGTGGACCAGTTCCGATATTTTCACACATTCAGCCCGTCCCGCGGTCCGAGCCGTATTCTGCTGGGCGACGACGACGGATTTAATGTGTTCAATTCCCTTTTGAAGCCGTGCCAGTTCCTCGAGCAACGATTGCTGCTCGTGCTGCAGGCGATCGGCCAATTGAGCCAGGTAACCGGGGATTTGCATCCCTTTGGCATCGGTCGTAAGAAACAGCGCCAGGTTGGATTCGTGTTGGCGAAACAGCTCGACGATTTTCGAAAGTTTATCGCTATTCGATTTTCGTATACTCTCGGCCAGGCACGTAGATGCGATATTGATGCTGTTGAGAGCATTCTTGACATTATGCAGCACGCCATTGGCAACTTCGGCCATGCCAGCCATTCGCGAAGTTTTAAGTAGTTCCCGGTGGACTTTCGCCAATTCCATTTCTGCGCGCTTACGGTCAGATATATCCCTGGCAACAATTGACCAATAGCAGCCGCTCGTCCCCTCCTGCACGTGCGCCATTATCTGTTCAGAAGCAGGGATTCGGCCTCCATGTTTCTGTGCAATTTCGCTTTCGCCCCTCCAAAAGCCCTGTTGTCGCACGTGATTCAGCTTCTCCGCGAGGCTTGCGCTCGTGGCATCCTTCAGAAAAGCGTCCATCTGAACCTGAGAAATATCTTCGTCTGGCCCAAAGCCCGCAAGCTCGCGGCCAGCAGGATTC
>DASRFK010000305.1:0-19175 GCA_035651635.1 Verrucomicrobiia bacterium
CTCATTCACCAGCTGGGCAAATTGGCCGCCGGTGGGGGAAGTGTCGGACGCGAACAAGTCGAGGATTTCTCGCGCCCGGTTTTTAAATTCCAGGTTTAAGGCCGGGAGTTCCAGGCAGCGCACGGCCTCGATGACGCCCGACTGATGCGAATGCGGGATGAACATCATATCATTGTCCCACGGGATCGGAGCCCAATGCTGGTCGGGGGCATGATAATAGCCGTGATTGGCTTCCTCACGCAGGTCGACATTGCTCAGAAACCCGTTGAGCGCATGAAAGCTGTAGAAGGCGCTTAAATTAAGATGGTCACGCCACCAGGTCTCTCTTTGGCTGCGCTGCAGGCCGGAGCGGAACTGCTCCCAATCCGAGTTGTCCGCCGGCATTCCGCGAGCGAGGTGTTTGCGGCCGCTCTGCAGGCTGTAAATGTTGCCAGAGGGTAGGCCAAGCTCATCCAGCCACGGGCCGTCCATAGGCTGGACGGCCAAGTACAACCCCCAAAGGTCGCTCTGATATTGGTTGCCACGCGAGCTTTCATCGGCGCTTTCGATCACACGAAAATGTATCCAGTGCGTGTTGGCCGCCGGCACTTCGGCCAACTGATACGAACGGAAAGCCAGGGCCTCATCCATCCCGGCCATCCCTCGATTCATCTGCACCCATGGACTGGCGCAGGCATTGAGATCCAAATTGTGCCAGCCATTGGCGTAGGGCCGCCCATAATCGTCCTTGGGGCGAAAACTATGGCCGCGGTTGAATTTGAAGGCCCATTTGTTCTTGCCGGCAAGATAGGCACTGGCCTGGCCGCGATTATGGAATTTGATATGGTCATACACCCGCCCATCGTAAACGAGCGTGCCATAGAACGGCTGACGATTGTAACTGCCATCCCACTGGCTTCGAGAAACGTCCTCTTCCCGCGCGATCAGATGATAAACCGGCAAGGAACCGAGCATTTGAGATGAGAAGGTGAGCGGTGGCGTTTGCCTTGGTTCGGTCGCTCCAGTCCAGGCCGGTATCCCATCGTAGACAAACCAGGCAAAATTGGGGGCCTCATCATCGGCATAGGGCACCCGAACGCTTTGCCGGCTGCTGTTCCGAGCCGTAATACGATACCGGACCAGGCACCGGTGCTTCTGAAATTCGCCTGAGACTGTAGCGGTGAATGCGGCTGGGTCGCCTGTGACCGCCTGCATCGGAAGCTCGATCCAATTCGTTTCGTAAAGCTTATCGCTCAGACGAATATAATTGCCCGGCTGCACGAGTTGAAGGCTCAGCGTCAGGTTGGTGACGCCGCTCGCCGGCATCACTCGCGCGGTGACGATAACCGGCTCGCCGGATTTAGGCTGCTCGGGCCTGTGTTCGACCGACAAAATGACCGGGGGCGACTCTGGCGTGAAAGTGGAGTTGCGAGCGCCGGGTGTGGGGCGCTGCCACTTTGGAGTAGGGGCAGGTTGCTCGTGCCGTGCAGTGACAGCAGCGATGCGCCGGCTCGAGTTGGCTGCAAATCCCGAACTGCGCCATGAGCCCGGAGAATTTCCCGGCAAGGCCGGGTTGATTCGCTCGAGCGAGGAGCCGCCGCCGGCGGTCGCCACTGGCCAGGGAAAGCCCACGCCATAATGAACTTCATCAACGATTTTGCCCTGCGCATCTTTCAAGCGAACCGTGCCCGAGTGCCTTAGTTTTCCGATAAACGGACCAAGCGGTCGGAACCCGAACTCCTTTTCAAAAGCAGCCGGGTCCAGGGCGACCACCAGGAACTCGCCTGGCTTCATGACCGTATTGGAAGCAAATGAATAGGCGTTGAGCCACCAACCGGTAAGATTGATGGGCTCCGCGCCGGGGTTATGCAGTTCGATGAATTCTACCGAACGTTTTTGCGGCGCCTCAAAGTAAATCTCATTGATTGCGACGCCTGCGGCCGGGCAGACATGAATCGAGGACACGCCAATCAACGCCGCGATGAACCCCAAAGCAAACGCCGATGCGTGAATTCTCCGAAAAACCAGGCGGAGGGAAATCATCGGCAATTAAACTGCTGGTATTTAGTCCAAAGCGCAAGCGTGCCTCCGGCCACGCGAAAAGCGGCGCGGGGTTTTTTGGCGAAGAACAAGTCAGCTGCCCGTGAACTGGACGGCGGAAGGGCCCTCCCCAACCCTCTCCTCCTGACCTCCTGAGGAGGAGAGGGAGCAGCTGGTCGGACGCTCTCTTAGGAATTCCCGGCCACGCCGCGGTCGGAGCCCCGCAGAGTAGAAACTCTGCGGTACGGCAGACTAAAAGTCTGCGCTACCGCGGCGGCTCGGTAACCAAAGCGATGGCGAAGCCGTCGTAACCTTTGCTGCCGACGGTTTGAATAGCGGTGGCTGTCAGACCTTTTTCGGCCGCCAGCAGTTCGAGAAAACGACGCATGCCCAGCACGGCGGGATCCTTCGTGTCGTCCAGTAAAGTACCTTTGCGGATTACATTATCGACGACGATTAAACTCCCTTGGCGGGCGAGTTTTACTGCCCAGGAGAAATAATCCGGCGTGGTGGGTTTATCGGCATCGATGAAGATGAAGTCAAAAGGTCCCAAACTTTCGCAAGCGAGTTTTGGCAGAGTTTCCAACGCCGGCCCGATTCGCAGATCGACGATGGCAGAGAGACCCGCTCGAGCGATATTGGTCCGAGCTACCTCCGCGTGATGGGGATCCACCTCAAGGGTTACCAAGCGCCCGCCCGGCGGCAGCCCACGGGCCAGCCAGATGGTGCTGTAGCCGCCCAGCGTTCCGATTTCCAAAATGCTGCGGGCGCCTTGAAGTTTGGCCAATAGCTGCAGGAACTGACCCTGACACGGAGTAACCTGGATCTCTGGCAATCCCGCCGCGGTGCTCGCCTCGAGAGCCGCGTCTAAAACCGGATCGGGAGCGAGCAGGGACCCGGCCAGGAACTCGTCAATTGCAGTCCACTGGGGCTGGTTGGGATTTGGCATGCGTCGATGGTAGCAGATCGATTTAGTTTGTCAGGAGCGGGTGAGGGTTTATAACCAAACCAGGGCTAAATTGGCCTGGACGTGGCACAAGGTTTTTTCCAGCGAATCCAGAATTGGTATCGTGGCTCGGCAAGACCACTGCATCTTTTGCACGGTGAACTGGGTGAACGGGCGGCCAGGAAATACCTGAAGAAAAGGGGTATGAAATTCTTAACCGCGAACTTTCGCACCTCACGGGGAGAAATTGACCTGGTTTTTCGCGATCGAGACTGTCTGGTCTTTATCGAGGTGAAAACCAGGTCATCGGAGGAATGGACGCGGCCGGCGGCGGCGGTCGATGCGGCGCGGCGGCGGCGGTTGACCCGCTGCGGCCTGGACTATCTGCACCTGCTCAAGAACCCGCAGGTGAAAGTTCGCTTCGATATTGTGGAAGTGTTGCTGGAAAAGAGCGCCGTCAGGGAAGTGCGGCATTTGCCCAACTCATTCGCGATGGAGCGGCCGTATCGGTACGGGTAGGAACGGGCCGGAGGACCGGTCCGAGGGACGAAACCCGAAATCCGAAGGCCGAAGGAAGGCCGAAGTCCGAAGCCCGAAATGAGCCGATCAAAGGTGCTCTCCAGCCAATAGGTCGGCAGGATGCAGATCCAGGCGGAATGGTTCGAGGACCATGGGTTGATCGTGGTCGAGGAAGTCGCGGCAAACTGCGAAGAATTCGGCTTTGTTGGTGACCCGGCGAATGCGATGCAGGAATTGGCCGGTCGGCTCGACGCCGACACCGAGATAATTCATGTATTTTTTCATTTTCTGGACCTGGGCCGCTTCGCGGACATCTGGCGAGCAAACCGCCTCGTATAATGCCTGCACGTAGGCCAGAACATCGTACCCGCGCGGGAGGAAAAGGGCTTCGCCGCGTTGGTGCTGACGGAACTGGTGAAAAATCCACGGGTTGCGAATGGCGCCACGTCCGATCATCAGGCCGCGGGAGCCGGTGAGTCGCAGAACTTCCTCCGCCTTTTGGGCCGAGTAAACGTTGCCGTTGGCGAGCACGGGGCAAGGAACCTCCGCTACCGCTCGGGCGATGTAATCGTAATGAACTTCGCTACGGTACATTTCTTTCACGGTCCGGCCGTGAACGGTGAGCAAATCGAGCGAGTGTTTGGCGAAGATGGGCAGCAGTTCGTCGTAAACCTGCGGGGAATCAAAGCCGATTCGCGTCTTGACGGTAAACTTTATGGTCACCGCCTCGCGCAAAGCCCCCAGGATGGAATCCACGTGGTTTGGATCGCGCAGCAGTCCGCCGCCGGCGCACTTGCGGTAAACGACGGGCGCAGGGCAACCCAGGTTGAGATCGACGGCGGCAATAGGGTATTGCTGCAGTTCGCGTACGGTGCGGACCAGCGAAGGGATGTCGTTGCCGATCATCTGGGCAATCGCCGGTTTGCCGGTGGGATTATAGATGATCGACTTGAGAATGTTGCGATCCAGTGTCGAGGTTGCATGAACTCGGAAGTACTCGGTGAAATAAAGATCCGGCCCGCCATAAGTGGCGAGGAGCCGCCAAAAGGCAAGGTCGGTTACATCCTGCATGGGGGCCAGCGCCAGAATTGGAGCCGAGCTGTTCAGGAGTGAGTTGAAGTCAAGCTGGACCATTTAAAGATGCTCCCAATCTTCTCGTTTTACGCCTGCCTGGCGCAAGACCTGGGACAGGAGGTGTGGCCCGATGTCCGACTTGTGAGGATTGGGAATAGTTAGTGAAAGGTCCCCTTTTTGCATGAACTCGTGCTTGCCGCCGGAGTAGGGACCCGTAAAGCCAAGCTTGCGTAAGGCACTGATTAAGTCGCGTCGCTTGATCGGACCGAAATGCGGCATTATGCCGGCTCTCCGATTTCCTTTATAGCGAGGTCTACCCCTTCTAATACTGGAATTGGGAGGTGGCGAGAAATTCTGAAAAGCAGCCAGTCCTCCAACGTTTTGGCGAGTTCGTCGCGGCAGGCTTCAAGGCTTTCGGCCTGGGCGAGAACACCTAGGAAGCCTGGGATTTCACCGTAGAATCCTTCCGCATTCCCTAAAATTTCATAATGGGCCTTTGCCATGGCGAGCCGCAGGTATTCCGTCAACATGGTTACAGCATATCATCTGATTACTTATCTGGAAAGCGCGTTACCTACGTGGAGAGCGCGTTAACTTATGGAACGAATTGCGGATGGGATTGGAGCCGTTCCCAGGTTGCCGGAGAGAGTTTGGCCTGGCGGTAAATGGGCTCGGTCAACGGTTCCGCGCTGCTCGATCGATGGGCGCGCTGCAGCCAGCGATGATCCAACGGTTCTTTAACCATGGACAGCGTATTGGCCGCGAAAGTCGTTTCTTCTTTTTCGCCGGTCGCGTGGCCGACACCGACGTAGAATCCCGCCAACAGCAAAGTCACGCGCAAAATCGTGCTTCGAGAATAGGTCGGCAAAGCACAAGGTCTGGTTGGGTCCAACAACCGAAAGAGGTTGGAAAAGAGCGGCAACGTCCACATCGCCGGGTTCTTGGCGGGTGAAAAGGCGTCGAACATGATCAAGTGAGGCTTGGCAAGGCTAGCAGCGGCCGCACTCGTCAACAGCGTCGGGAAATCGGCGAGGTGAACTTGCCATTGAACCGAGCCGTTGCGCTCGCGGAAGCTGACGTGATGCTCATCCAACAGACGCCGGAGCTTCGGCTCGTACCCGGATAAATAGTTAAGGTGTTCAGAATGTGCCAGAGCAAAGTCAAGTGGGGCGAGAGTGTGATCGAAGCTGAGTAAATGAAGCGAGCATGGTAGCTCGCCAGCGACGCGCAAGACGGTCAGCGCGTTGGCCGCAGCGCCCAGGCCCACGTCCCAAATGACGAAAGTGTCGGGGTGCCGCTGAAGCCGCTCAGTGAGGCGCGCCTGCTTCACGTAAAGAGCTTGAGCCTCGGTGACCGGTCCGACCACGGGATGGAACGTCTCGCCATGCGCCAGGGAATGGACGCTGTAAGCGCCGCTGGCCAGTTTGACGATGCGATAGCCGACGGCGGCGTGTTCAGGATCTTGTTTGGTGCCCAATCAGTGTTGGATGATGGCAGGCTTCGGGGTGCGGTTACAAGTTGCGGAATCGGACAAGTTAGCCGCAAAACGAACGCGAAAAGATGGCACAATGCATTCCGGCGCAAATATGGAGCGAGCCGCAACAATCTGAACGAGCGGGAATGTCCGTCTGGCGCACAGCGCACCGTGCCATCCAAGCGTTGGGTGGCGGATCGCACTCTGTTGCTGGAACGCGAGGGGAGTGGCTACGCCGGCTTGAGTGGCAAGGTAAGGGTAAACCGGGCTCCTTTGCCGACCCCTTCGCTGTGGGCCAGCAACGTTCCGCCCATTTCCTTTGCCGCCAACGCGCCACTGTGCAGCCCGAAGCCATGCCCATCCTTGCGTGTGGTAAACCCATGATTGAAGATCCGCGTCAGGTTTTCCCTGGGAATGCCGATTCCATTGTCGATTACCGAAATCTGAAGGCTGCCTTCGTCGGTGTGAACCCGAACTGTCAACCGGCGTTCGGCAAAGATTGATTCATCGCAAGCCTTCTTGGCATTACAGATGAGGTTGACCAGGATCTGCAGCATCTTGTGCTTGTCCACCGTGACCTGCGGCAGGTCCGGGGCGTATTCTCGAATCACGCGCACTTCGTGGCGGACCAGGGCGCCGCTGTTCATGCGCAACGCATCCTCGACCAGGTCGGTCGGTTTGACCGATTCAGTGGCACCGAAAACTTTGGCATAGTTTTGCTGCACGCCGACGATGCCTTTGATGTGTTCGACATTCTTACGAAGCGAGTCGAGTTCGGAGAGAGTGGCTTTCTGTTCCGTATTGAGATGGTCGGCGAGGCGCCCGAGGTACTGCGGGAGCTGACGGCCTTTCAAATCGTGTTCGAGAAAGTGCGCCAGGTCGTGGGCATGCGCCTTCAACAGCTCCGATGCGCGCCCGAAGTTGTTCAGCTTGGAGTTGCGGATTTTTTCCGCGATCACGCCGGCGGAGACATTAACGCTGTTCAGGACGTTGCCGACATTATGCAGGACACTGGTGGCAACCTCGGCCATACCCGCTTGCCGAGAAGCAACGAGCAGTTCCTGATGCGTCCGCTCGACTTCGGATTGCATGCGTTTGCGCTCGGCGATCTCGGCTTCAAGCCTGGCCTCGGTGCGTTTGTGAAGCTCGATTTCTTCGTGGAGTTGCTCGGTGCGCTGGTGCACCTGGCGGTGCAAGGCTCGCACCCAGCCCAAGGCTAACAACAGGATGGTGGCCACCCCGGCCAACGCCCGGAGAGTTCGTTCCGCCGTCCACCAACTGGGCCGTGAAAGCACCGCAATGTCTTCCGGGGCCCGCAACAGAAGACGGAACGATTGGATCGTGCCGGCAGTATCAGATTGCGCCAGGCACACGCCCGTCAGGCGGGCTACCGTCCCCGGCTGCAGCTCCGTCAGTCGATCCTGTTCAGAATCCTTTTCCAGGATGACATCGATCATCCTTTGGCCGAAACGAACCGTTAGCAATTCCTCGGAGCCATGTGAGAACCGCCCGAGGATCTGACCTTGAATCCGAATCAGGCTGGCTTGCAGGGCATCCTCGAGAGGCATATCGGGCTTAAGATCAGCCGGCTCAATCGTGGCCTGGTCCCTTTCCGTGCGGCCCATCGCCTCCTGAAGCATCGCCAGCTTATCGATGATGGTCGGAAACCCGGCCACGTCGACCAGGGTTCCCACTGCCAGGCCGGAGATGGGTTGCCCGGGCTGGACCTGAATTCCGCCGCTGCCGTCCTGCAGGTAAAAGGACCCGTCACTAGAACGCAAGGTGACGACTCCCATCAAGCGAACGCGATGAATCTCGCCCGCGCCGGCATGGAACTGGAACAGCTCGTTGACGGCTTTGACCGGAAGTGTGAACGGATCGACGGTGGGCGCTTCTCGCACGGTGAGTTGGGCCCAATCCGGCGCCTGAAGTTCGACTCCCTGAAGGCGCCGATGCTCATCAAAAAGCGTTCTGCAAATCCCATAAATCTCGACCGATGCGTCGATCAAATTGGTCGCGCGCCACTGCGGCGTCGCGGGTGGCAAACCCACTTTAACCAGGCCGTCTCCCACGAAAAGGGCAATGCTTGAGGCATTGGTTGAGAACCATTCATTGCGGACGACGCCCTTAAGCGAAACCCATTGGCTGTCAAAGGTGCCGCTCATCAACTTGCGAAATGAGACGCTTTCAGGCGCCGGAAAGTCCGTGCCGCCAAGAATCTGTGCAGTCTGAGCGATAATTATCGGGGCAAAATCTCCCGGACCGCTGAAGCCCTGGAGCCGGATCCTTTGGCCGGCGCGCAGCAGGGACAGATTATCTACGCGCGAGATATCGAAATAAATGCCGGAAGTATCGTCCTGAATGAAATGCAGGTAGGAAGGGAGGTCAAAAAACGTGATCACGCCCGTAATGTCGATGGGATAACCACGGGAGGCCTCCTGGGGGGAAAGCCTTCGGATTTGGGCAATGTGAAAGAGCGTAGCGAGATTTGTGTTCGGGGCTTGGGGCGTGATAATCGCCGGAGCAGCTTCTTCGCTGGAGGTGTCGGCCGGCACGAGTTTAAGAACGACATTCGTGAAGACCGGGGTGGGCCTTTGCTGAAGCGGAAACGCGAAGGCCTCGACGAGGCTGCCGGCATTGAAGTAATTCAACCCTGGATAAGGAATTCGTATGCTTCCGGAGCTGTCGCGTAGCAGTACGAATTGCCCCAGAGAATGATTTACCACCGTGCCGCGCACGCGTACGGGTTCAGCAGCGGCGGCATCGGCGATTGACCCCACATCGGCGACGGGCGTAATCCGGAGGGACTTCAATTTGCCCACTGCCTCCAAGTCATTCACATAAACCCGGCCGCCGTTGATTTGCCCAGCCGAGTCGAATTTGAAAGTAAATACGCCGATTAACTCGGCCAATGCCCCTGGCAACTCCTTGGCCTTAGGGGAATCGCTCCCGTTTACAATCACATCGAGGGATTGGCCAGGGCCAAGGACTACGGAAAACGTCAGGCGCGAGCCGGTCGCGGTTAAGTTGGGAATCCAGCCCTTAAGCTGCACCAGCCGGCCTTCGATCGTTTGATTAGAGAGTTTGCCTGGAATCAGATCAAAAGGCTTGGGCATCGGGCCTTGATTAATCGCCCGGCAGAGCCGCGCGCGTATGCTGGGCTTCAGCCTCCCTCGTGCGGTCGTTCCTTCCAGCTCCACAATTTGTCCTGCTTGCAAGAACACGTCCTCACCTTCTCTTGGCGTCGGTAAGCGAACGGAGGCCGTATCCTGGCCATCCTGGATGAACATCAGCCCGCGGTCATGATCGAAGTAGGTAACGACGCCTTTGAGTTTCACGGGCAGGCCCCGAGCCGCCTCGTCCCCGTCAAGAGCTGCCAACCGGCTCAGGGTCGTGATAGCGCTTACGTTGGCCGAGGCGGGCCCCTGAGCTCCGAAACTCGAAGCCGTTCCAAGAACCAATATCAACCAGCTCCGAGTCAGTGATGATCTCATCGGAGTCGACGCCGGGCTGTCCTGTTTTGAGGCAGCCTTAACGCTTGGGCAGGTCCATATAAACTCATTCCGCGCATACTTCTGCTGGACGGTAAGCGGCTGCCATCCAAGTGCCGGATGCGACTGGCAGCTTCGCCGGGGAGATACACAGCACGAACCATGCTGAGGCGGCATGATCTCTGCCTTACTTTGATGCGTGCTGGCAGACCAGGGCGTTACAAAAGGGGATGCGTCGATTTCCGCTTTCAGCTTCCTTCGGACGAGCCATATTGCGTAGATGTCGATCGAGTTGACGGAAACGCTGCTGAGCAAGGCCGCCGGTTGGGACGTTATGAAGAGGGCGCGCGCATACCTGGAGCAAGGCCAGGTCCTCAGTTCCTACTGGGCGGAGCCGTTGTTGCGTGGTGTTGTCCAGGCCAGCGAGGCGTCTTTCCGCGCCTCGATGGTCATCAAAACGGAGATCGATATCGAGAACCTGTGCACCTGCCGGGAAGCACGGGAATGGGGAAAGATCTGCGCTCATTCCGTGGCGGTTGGCCTGCATTGGCTCAAGGCCCAACCAGGCCCGCCCCCGCTTTCGGCATCTCGGATATCCCCAAAACCGGTCGCTCCGAAACTGAATACTGCCGCTTTGCTCCGCGCCGAGTCCGGCGAGCCAGCAGAGCTTTTCGTGATCCTGCCCCCGAACCTGGACCAGGCGCTTGCGCGCGGAAAAGTCATGGTGGTTCTCGAAGCCAAATGGGCTGGTGGTCGGTGTCCTCTCAGTGGGTTGCCCAAGGGTCGTTCGTACGCCTTCGGCACGGTTGACGAAGCGGTGCTGGATTGCCTTGAGAAATTTTCGGGTGGCGAGACACCGGCCGTTTTGCAGCTGGAATCCAAACAGTTTGCCGAACTGCTTGCAACCTTGTCCGGACATCCGAATATCAGCCTCGGCAGAAAAACTCCAGTAAAAGTCTCCAACCAACCACTCACGCCCCAGATTTGCGCTTTCCTGGAGCCCAACGGTGAGATTTTGATCCGCCTGAAGGATTCCGCATTGGCGGCCTGCACGGTGGACAATTGGGCCTGGCACAACAATGAATTTCGCCCACTCGGATTGCCGGGTGCGCTGGCCGATGTAAATCGCGGACCGGTGCGGGTGACCCGATCACAAGTGCCACACTTCCTGGGTCAGCATTGGCCGCTGCTTTCGGAAGTCGCGGGTGTCGAAGCCAATTTTAGGATCGAAGACTTCGAGCTCGAACCGCAGGCCCCTCGGTTCTTCCTCGAGCTACGAGGGGGCCTGGCGCAGCTCAGCGGCTTGCTCCAGTGCGCCTACGGCCAGCGCGTCATGACGATCGGGGTGACGGCCACCGAGGAATCCCTGTGGCTGGCGGATCCCAAAGTGCCAACGCGCTATTCCACTCGCGATCTGGCCGCTGAACGCGGAGCCCTGACGCGCTTGCAACGCAGCGGGTTCACCGGGCCGGATCCTCAGGGCAAACTGCAGTTGGTTGGCCAAAGCGCGGTGATGAATTTTTTCGCCCGGGAATTCCCCAAGCTGCAACGCGAATGGACCGTCTCGCTGGAAGAACGCCTCGAACGCAGCACGAAGGAAAAACTCGAACGAATCGAACCGCAATTTCAAATCACACCCTCCGGCATTCAGTGGTTTGATCTGGGAATCGTGTACTCCTCAAGCGGCGGCGAGACCTTTTCGGCAGCTGATGTTCAGCGCCTGGTTCTCTCGGGTCAGAGCCACACGCGCCTGAAAAATGGCAAGCTGGCCCTGATCGACACGGAGGCGGTGCAGGAGTTCCAGGAAGTCTTGCGCGATTGCGCCCCGCAACAGCACGGGCAGGGATACCGAATTAACAATCAACAAGCTGGGTTCGTCGAGGCCACGCTCAAACAGCACCGGACCTGGCAGGTGCAGGCGCCCGCCACGTGGCGCGAGCGGACTGCCCGGCAGGCCGGCGAAATGCCTCTCGAATGCCCGCCTCTCGGCGAGCTCGACTCGGTGCTGCGTCCCTATCAGAAGCAAGGGGTGGCCTGGTTGGGGTTTCTACGGGAAAACAATTTTGGCGGCATTCTCGCCGACGAAATGGGCCTGGGTAAGACGCTTCAGACTTTGGCATTCCTCAAGCACGTTCGCCAGTTTCAACCCGCCGCCGCGCCTATGCTCGTGGTTTGTCCCACGAGCCTGGTTTATAATTGGCTCGCGGAGGCCAACCGCTTTACGCCCTCCTTAAAAGTGCTGACGCTGCATGGCCCAGAGCGCCATCGGCTCTTTGCGGAAATGGACCGGAGCGACCTGGTGATTACCAGCTATGCCTTGCTCCGCCGGGATGCCGAACGGTACCTCCCGCTCGAATTTGACACCGTCGTCCTGGACGAAGCACAACATATCAAGAATCGCCAGACTCAAAACGCTCAGGCGGTTAAATCAGTCAAAGCGGCGCATCGACTGGTTCTTACTGGTACGCCGCTGGAGAACTCGGTGCTCGATTTGTGGTCGATCTTCGACTTCCTGATGCCAGGGTACCTGGGCACGGCTCAGGATTTTCGCGAGCGCTACGAGTTGCCAATCGTTCGCGATAAAGACGCCGCCAGCCAGGCGCGTCTCGCCCGCCGGCTCCGGCCATTTCTCCTGCGCCGGCTCAAAAGTGAAGTGGCCGCCGATTTACCAGCTAAACTCGAACAAGTTTCCTTTTGCGAGCTCACCCCGGACCAGCGGAGCGTGTACCAGCAGATTGTTGAGGCCAGTCGCAAAGAAATCCTTGCGGCCACCGGCACACAAGGCCTGGCCAAGAGCAGGATGCTTGTTTTGACAACCTTATTGCGATTGCGCCAGGTCTGCTGTGATCTGCGGCTTTTGCAGCTGGAAAAAATCAACCCGGAAAGCGCGTCCGGCAAGCTCGAGATGTTCAGCGAACTGCTCGAAGAAGCCATCGATGGGGGCCACCGCGTGCTGGTCTTCAGCCAATTCGTCAGTATGCTCAAGCTCATCGAGGAACGTCTCAACCGGGAAGCGGTGGAGTTTTGTTACCTGGATGGTTCGACTTCAGATCGTCGCGGGGTAGTGGACCGCTTTCAAAACAGCGCGATCCCCGTCTTCCTAATCAGCCTCAAGGCTGGCGGTGTCGGTCTCAACCTGACCGGCGCGGACACCGTTATCCATTTTGATCCCTGGTGGAATCCCGCGGTCGAAGCCCAAGCCACTGATCGCGCACACCGGATTGGCCAAACCAAAGTTGTTACCAGCTACAAACTCATCGCGCGCGACACCGTCGAAGAGAAGATCCTTACACTGCAGAACCGAAAACGGGAGATTATCCAGGCTACGATTGGCGAGGAGGAATTCGCGGGCTCCCTGAGCTGGGAAGAAATTCAGGAACTGCTGTCCTGAGACTGGACTCCGGCGCGGCCAGGCTTGCCGGGGATGCCAAAGCCTCGGCGTTTAATTAACTCGCTTGGGTTACCTTGGCGCCGGAGGTGTTTGCGCTCGCCGCGCCAGCACCTCGACCGATAGTTGGCGAATTCCGAGCACGACCACCCGGTCGATATTCACCACAGATTCTTCTCTATTACCGGCCGGCTGAGCTATTGTTTGATAAACCATGAACCATTCCTTACGGTCCAGCGAAGGGAAAACGGAGCCCTTGGCGGGACGGACGATGCCGGTCTTGGCCTGCTCAGCGAGCATCGGATTGTCAGGATTTTTGATCCATGGCCCCAGCGGCTGGTCGGCCGTCGCGTAACCTATCGCAGACTGAGAAGTTGTCGGGTCGATGGCGGTGTAAGTCAGGTAATACTTGGATCCGATTTTGAAGACTCGGGGCGATTCGATGGTCCGTTTGAGATCTTTGCCGGTCGATTCCCAGCGTTGATCGGGCTTCAGCAGCATAACCGGGGGGCCCACTTTCTTCGACAGGTCCTGGTTCAAGGCAACTCCATAAATTGTTCCTGTTCCCGCGCCTTGGGCGCCTGGTCGGCTGAAAATGAGGAAAGCTTTGCTGCGGTCCACGAAAACAAATCCGGAAGCGCACCCGTCGCCCAAGTCGAGCCAGGGAACATGGAGATCGTGATAGGGACCTTGCGGCTGAACGGCCGCAGCCAGGGCAAGCTGCACTCCGCTCGGCATGCGTGCGCTGTACACCAGGCAATACATGCCTTGATAAGTGAACACCTGCGGCGCATGAAGCTCACCCCTGGCGACCCGCAGACCTGATATTTTCCAAGCCCAGCCATCGGTTTTCCAATTGACCAGGTCGGAGGATTCATAGCATTGGAATCCTTGCGCCGGGGAGGCTGTGCCAAACAAGAAGTACCGCTTGGCATCCGCATAAATAAAGGGGTCCTGCAAGTGGATGGGCGGATCGCCCAGGGGATTAAGAATGTGGCTCGGCTGCGCGGCGGCTTGGGCTAATGCCCCTTGAAAAGCTGCTCCGGCATGCAAAAGCAGGGCCGCCACGGACAGCTGAAGGGCTGTCGGTTTCATGAGCAGAACCATAGTTAACAGGATCCAGGGGAGCAAGTCTTGCACCATTTAGTGGCGACTCCTACTATGACCGCGGGCTGTGGCGTGGTCGGATCTATGTTGAACGCACTCTGGATTTTTATCGGCGGCGGCTTGGGCAGTTTAGGCCGGTGGTGGGTATCCGGCTGGATTGCCAATTCCATCGGCCAAACCTTCCCCTGGGGCACTTTAATAGTTAATGTCAGCGGCTCATTCGCGATCGGGTTATTTGCCGCCGCCACAGACCCCGACGGCCGGTGGCTGGTGCCGGCTGGTTTTCGGCAGTTTTTTATGCTGGGAATCTGCGGCGGTTACACGACCTTCTCCTCGTTCAGCCTGCAAACACTAACCCTGGCTCAAGACGGCGAGTGGTTCAAAGCTGGCGCGAATTGCGTGATTTCTTTGGTTCTGTGTTTGCTCGGCGTTTGGCTGGGTCACGTCGTGGCGCTGCAAATAAATGGAATGAAAGGACATTAACATGCATCTCCCACAGGACGCGACGTTGCTGCGCATTTTCATTGGCGAAAGCGACCGCTGGGAACACAAACCCCTTTACGAAGCCATTGTCCTTAAAGCGCGCGAATCGCATTTGGCCGGCGCAACGGTGTTGCGTGGGCCCATGGGGTTCGGCAAATCCAGCCGATTGCACACGGCCAAGATCCTCCGGCTCTCGATGGACCTGCCCCTCGTGATCGAACTCGTCGACTCCGAGGAAAAAATTCAAGCCTTCCTTCCGGTCCTCGACCGCATGATGAAGGGGGGATTGGTGACTCTCGAAAGGGTGCGAGTCATCCATTATCGCGGTGACCCGCAACCGGGCGGGACGGAAATCTGAGATTGTGAATAACCGGTTAAAAACCGGTGAGCAATAAACAGCAGGTTTTGCTCGTCGAACCGGCCCTCCTCCAATCACCATTCTGCCCGCACAAAAGAAGCAACCGAACATGCCTACTGAAGAACGAGTCCTTTGTTTCGAACGCGGGCTTCTTGAAAAACTAGGTGTTTTTCAAGGAATCAGTCCCGAGGTTCAAAAGTACCTCCCGGTGATCACCGACCCAGCCAATCTGGTTTACCGCAACCGAACGGAAGCCGAACAAGACCGGCGGTACAAGCAACTGATCCCCTACGTGCTCCTGGTTTGTAATGGCAAAATCCTGCGTTACCGTCGGGGCAAAGGCGGACAGGAAAGCCGGTTGCACGGATTATTCTCCGTTGGCGTCGGCGGGCATATCTCTGACGAAGATCATGGACTGTTCTCCACCGGCGTCGGGTACGAAGAGGGCATGCGCCGCGAGTTAATGGAGGAGGTTGCCGTCGAGCAAGTGCACGCTCCGGCCGTTGCGCTCATCAATGACGACAGCACCGATGTTGGTTATGTTCATTTCGGAGTCGTTCACATTATGCAGGTGGCGGACGAGTCCGTAGCTGGTCGCCGGAGTGGTATTGTGGCGCCTGAATTTATTCCGATTGCCCAGGCCCTGGAGGATCCCAACGCGTACGAATCGTGGTCGCGCTTTTGTCTGGAACATCTGGATGCGCTGATAGAAAAAGCCGGCAGGATTGGAGTCCCGGTTTAAGCCGGCGCGGCGCGAGCCCAGGCGAAATCCGAAACCCGAGGGCCGAAGGCCGAAGGAAGCGCGAAATCCGAAACCCGAAATACGAACGCCTTCGCAGTTCGGAGTCCCGGCTTTAGCCGGTCTAGCGAGTGGACTGCCGCGCGCGCTCGAACTCGGTTCCACACCTGCCGCCTGAAGGCGCCTGAAGGCGGGACTCCAAACCTCGCCTTCGCATCTCCCGCCGCGCGGCGGGCCGTGCCCGCTTGCAAGAGTCAGCAACCGATGACATAGTGCGCGACATTGGAACCGTTCAAAACACCGAGTTCGTCGTCGCTCATAAAAGCCGTCGCCTTCGTTTGTCTTTTTACGATGACCGGCCTCTGCGGGGCGCAGCAGTTTAATCTCGAATCGGCGGGGGGACGATTCGGTTTTTACCCTTTTGGCGCCGGATCCCACTTTTACCAGGCTGAGGCATTCGCGGATTGGGCTCTGCCTTGGAATTGGGACCTGGGCTCGCATTGGCTCTTGCGCTCACGATTCGATAGTTCCTTAGGTTGGCTCGGGGAAGCCGACGCGAACGCCGCCATTGGCAGCCTCGGCCCGACGCTGGTGTTCGCTCGAGAAAATCTACCTGTTACGTTCGAGGGAGGCGTGAGCGCCACCGGGCTGAGCCGCTCAGACTTCCGGGACAAGAATTTCGGCGATTTGTTTCAGTTTACCAGTCATGTCGGATTGAATTTTGATATGGCCGCTCGGTTCCGTCTGAGCTACCGCTTTCAACATATGTCCAACGCGGGATTGAGCTCGCATAATCCGGGCCTGAACATGCACATGTTCGGTATGAGTTACGTCTTTTGAGGCAGTAGCGCGGCGTGCAAGGTCCGTGTCGAGTTGGCCAAATCAAACGCGGCGGCTTGACGCGCATCGCCCCAAGCTTCACTGTTTTCTGGTTGAACGAGCTGCGGGCGTCACAATAACCAACTTTTATGAGCGCTTTACACAATCTGCACGGGACACTGCGAAGTTTTGACTCAGGCAGCGGTCGGCAAGGGCTGTTCTATTCGCTGCCCGAACTGGAGCACGCCGGGATCGGGCCGGTCTCGCGGCTTCCGGTCTCGATTCGGCTCGTGTTGGAATCCGTCCTGCGCAATTGCGATGGCAAACGTGTTGGCGAACAAAACGTGCGCGCCCTGGCGAACTGGAGGCCTAACGCGCCACGAACAGAGGAGATTCCGTTTGTTGTGGCGCGGATCGTTTTGCAGGACTTTACAGGCGTGCCGCTCCTGGTCGACCTGGCGGCGATGCGCTCGGCGGTCGAACGGCTCGGAAGAAATCCGAAATTGATCGAACCCTTGGTTCCGGTCGACCTGGTGGTCGATCACTCTGTTCAGGTGGATTTTTCCGGCACACCCGATGCCTTGCGGCAGAACCTGGACGTGGAGTTTGAGCGCAATCGCGAACGCTACCAATTCCTAAAGTGGGGTATGCAAGCGTTTGACACTTTCAAGGTGGTGCCTCCCGGAATCGGCATTGTTCATCAGGTCAACCTGGAGTATCTGGCCAAAGGCGTGCTCTCAAGGGCCGGTGATGCGCCCGGCAATTCCGACTTGTTTTATCCCGATACGCTGGTGGGAACCGACTCGCATACCACGATGATCAATGGATTGGGCATTGTGGGCTGGGGTGTCGGGGGCATTGAAGCCGAAGCGGGTATGCTCGGCCAACCGGTATACTTCCTGACACCCGATGTGGTGGGGGTTCACCTCCACGGGGCGCTGCGGGAAGGGGTCACCGCTACGGACCTGGCTCTCACCATCACCCAAATGCTTCGCAAAGCCAAGGTAGTTGGAAAGTTCGTCGAATTTTATGGAACGGGGGTGGCGGCTCTGCCCGTTGTCGATCGCGCTACCATTGCCAACATGGCTCCCGAGTACGGCGCCACGATGGGTTTTTTCCCGATTGATGCTGAATCAGTCGCTTATTTGCGCGCCACGGGCAGGTCAGAGGAGCACTGCCGGATCTACGAGGCGTACTATCGCGCTCAAGGCTTGTTTGGCCTGCCGAACAAGGGGGACATTGCCTATTCACAGGAACTGGATTTGGACCTCGGCACAATTCAGCCAAGCGTGGCTGGCCCCAAACGTCCGCAGGATCGTATTGACTTACCCAACCTGCGGCGTGAGTTTATTTCTACATTTACAAAACCCATTACCGAGAACGGCTTCGGCAAGACCAGCGACGATTTGAACCGAAGTTATGAGATCGTGATGCAAGACGGTTCGGCCCCAGGTGGCGGCAGCCAGGAGCCGGTTTCACGCCGGTTAGCGCAGGCACGGAACACAAATCCCATGACTGAGTTGGAGATGGCCAACAATCGTCCTACACCCAACGTGCTGAAGGAGACCCCCGTGCACGTTGGGGGTTCGATTCGGCACGGCAGCGTAGTGATCGCGGCGATCACCAGTTGCACAAACACGAGCAATCCCTCCGTAATGCTGGCAGCGGGCCTATTGGCAAAAAAGGCCGTTGAACGCGGCTTGCAAGTCAATCCGCTGGTCAAAACTTCATTGGCGCCCGGCTCAAGAGTGGTCACTGACTATCTCGAAAAGGCAGGTCTGCAGCCTTATTTGGACGAGTTGGGATTCAATGTGGTTGGCTACGGTTGCACGACGTGCATCGGCAACTCCGGACCGTTGCCTCTCCCGGTGGACGAAGCCATTGGCAAGCACGATCTGGTGGCCGCTTCCGTGCTGTCAGGCAATCGCAATTTCGAGGCGCGCGTTCATCAGAGCATAAAAGCAAATTTTCTCATGTCGCCGCCCCTGGTGGTTGCGTTCGCGCTGGCTGGTCGCGTGGACATCGACCTGAGCACCGAGTCGCTGGGCAAAGGCAAAGACGGTCGCGAGGTATATCTGAAAGAGATTTGGCCCACACTGCAGGAGATACGGCAACTACTGCGCACCACTCTGCATCCGGAGGTGTTTCAAACGCTCTACCGCGATTTTGCCCGGCTGAATCCGAAATGGAACGAGATCCCTTCCACAACGGGCAACGTGTATCATTGGGACACCGGCAGCACGTACATCCAGGAGCCGCCCTTTTTCCAGAACTTCAGCCTGAGGCCCGGCACAATCGCCGAGATTAAAGGCGCACGGCCGCTGGGCATCTTCGGCGATAGCGTCACCACGGACCATATTTCCCCGGCCGGCAGCATTAAGAAATCGTCGCCTGCGGGCAAGTACCTGCTGGAGCGCGGCGTTCCGTTCCAGGACTTCAACAGCTACGGTTCACGGCGCGGTAACGATCGGGTAATGACCCGAGGCACATTCGCCAATGTCCGCATCAAGAACTTGATGGTTCCCGGAGTTGAAGGTGGTGTGACTCGTTTTTTTGGTTCGGCAAAGGCAACGGCAGCATCGATTGAACCGGTTTCAATCTATGACGCGGCCGTGGCGTACCAGGAGCAAGGCACGCCGCTGGTAGTGATTGCGGGGCAGGAATATGGGACGGGAAGTTCGCGTGATTGGGCGGCCAAAGGCACGGCGTTGCTGGGTGTGCGTGCTGTAATTGCGCAGAGCTTCGAACGCATTCACCG
>DASRFK010000306.1:0-10502 GCA_035651635.1 Verrucomicrobiia bacterium
GCGATCTCGTCGAGGTGGCCGTGGCGAATGTGCGTTGCGCCGGTTCATTGACCGGATCGTTAGATGGGTATGGCACCACAGTCCGAAACAGCATAATTCCCGGAGGCGCAGGAGAATATGAGGGCCGAGGCTACTGGCCCAAGCCTGGTATGCTTTTCAAACCCTGCTTGAGGGAGTCCGACGCTTTCTTCAATCCAGGGGCATATTGCTCCGCCACGGTGCCCAGGAGATCTTTTTGCTGCGGAGTTAACGAAGCATTCTGGGCGAGGGATTGCAAGGCGGGGACCGCCGGCGTAATCGAGCCCTTGCGCAGCGAGTTCACAATCGTTGCGACGTCGCCCTGGGCGCCATCCACCGAGGAAAAGTTGCGCTGAACGACGTAGGCCGAGGCCAGGTGGCCAACGTCCTTGACGAGTTGCGTTTGCTGAGGCGTGAGGTTGCTTTGTTTGGCTTGCTGGAAAAGCGTGGTGAGCGCGCTGGCATCCTTCCCGGCCGAAAGCGATTGCAAAGCGCTGCTGACCTGGCTTTTGAGCTCCGGGTCGGCCTGGGTCGATCGGGTTAAAGAACTCGCTTTATCAGCCAATTCGCTGCCAATGGAGGCGGCTACTTTATCGGTTTGCGCCGCTGCGGTGGTGGCAAACTGCGAAACCGGTTCCGCGGCTGCCGGAGCGGTGGCGGTCGTAGTAGCTATGGTCGGAGGAACGGTGCCCGCGACAGGTTGTGGCGTCTCGACCACGGGCGCGGGCAGAGCAGATCGAGGCGCATTCGGCGCCGGAGAAGCAGGAGCACTTGCGGGTGCCGGCGATTGAGCATTGTTCGCGGCATCGCTCGAGTTAGAAGAGGATTTTCCACACCCGCTTAATAAGCAGGCGGCAACAGTTAAACCTCCTGAGATAAAGGTCATGGGCTTCATAGTGAGCCGATCCTACACTGGATGATCTGTATTGCAAGTTGGTGATCCGGCTAAAGTTCAGGCGCGCACTTCGGGTTGGGGAACCGCGGATTTGAGGTCCGCGAAGATAATGACGCCCGCGCCGGTCTGGAGCAGGCTTTGAACCTGGGCATCGACCTGTTGCCCCACGCACGCCTGCGCGTGGTTGACAACCACCATCGTGCCGTCCGGCAGGTAACCTACGCCCTGGCCTTTGTCTTTGCCTTCACGGGCAATGCGCAGCGAAATCACTTCGCCGGGCAGGAGCACGGTGCGCATGCATTTGGCCAATTCGTGCAAATTGACGTGGTTGACCGACTGTAGCTCGGCAATTTTTCCCAGATTATGATCGTTGGTATAGAGCTTTGCGCGGAGGTTGCGCGCCAGGCGGACCAGCTTGGCGTCGACGTCCTTTTCGTCCGGGAAATCGCCATCGTGAATTTTGACTTCGTTACGCGTGTTGCGCTGAATCCGATTCAGCATTTCCAAACCGCGTCGGCCTCGTGCACGTTTAATGGGGTCGCCTGAATCAGCAATCTGCTGCAGTTCCTTCAGAACAAAACGGGGCACGACAATCAGGCCTTCGACGAAATTGGTTTCAATCAGATCGGCGATCCGGCCGTCGATAATGGTGCTGGTGTCCAGCAACAGGAGGTTGTCTGGCTTGTTTTGCGGCGCAAAACGGACGTAAGGAATGATGAGTGAGAAATCCTCTTTGTTGCTGCGCATGGCCAGGATGATGCCGATATAACCGAAGCTCAGGAAAAGGCTGAGCCGGATCAACCACCGCGTGGTTTCCTCCTGAACATGCTGAAACAGACCGGAATGATCGATGAGTTGCGCCACCACCGTCCCGAGGATTAGCCCGAAAGTAGTCGCTGAAAAGGCGCGCAGCGAAAAGCCCTTGAGCAGTTCGTCTATGGCAATCATCAGCCAACCGAACCCGAAGCCGGCGACCATTCCGAACACGGCGCTGTACGGCACTACCACAAATTCAGGGCGGACCTGGCTGACCGCGAAGCCCCCCATCGTGCACATGGCGAGGAATAACAACCGGATGATCCAGAGCGCCATAATCAGAAAATGGGGTCCAGAGGCCTCACTCGGAGAACTCCTTGGGCGTCTTCAATTCACGTTGAGGCAGCGGCTCGCCTTTAGGCGGTTTGTGCTGCCACAACATCCGCCAAAGGCCCAACCGGTTCAGATTACTGGTTGTAATGCTCAAATTCTGGGCAATGTCCGCCACATTGGTCGCAATTCGCTCGTTGCGGAGCAGTTCCCCCGCCAAACCTTTGCCCGCTTGGACGTCGCTGAGCAAGCTTTTTAGCGTCTCGGTCGAGGTTTGGAGATTGCTGACGGCCGCCTGAATACTCTGGCGATTGGTATCCAGAATGCCATTAAGCCCATCGCCGAACTGGTCCAGTTTTTGCGAAAACGCCACCAGGTTGCTGGCCGACTGGCTAATGGCCGGACCATTGGTCGTGATCACGCTGTTGAGGTTATTGGCCACAAGTAACGCTCGCTCGGAGAAACCTCGGACGTTACTGACGGCCAGGGCCAGGTTGGTCAGGGTCTCAGGATTGAGCGCGAGGCGGGTGACATTGGCCAGCGCGTCGTCCAATTTTTGCACGGTCTCATCGATGCGCTGAATAAACCCGGTGGCTGAGCGCGTGAATTCCTGGAGATTGAACGGAGCTTGGGCTGCGGCGTGGTCCTGGTCATGGAACGGAGGTTCGGCGTTTTTGGTTGGCTGAATCGCCACGAACTGGTCGCCCAGAAAACCCGCCTGATCGATGATGAATTCCGCGTCTTTGTGAATCTGGTACTGTTTGAAGAGCCGCAGGCTGATGGTGACACTTTTGCCGTCGGGAGCCAATTTAATGTCTGAAACGGTGCCGACCTGCACGCCGGACATGAGCACCCCGGCATCCGTTTTCAGGCCACCCACATTTACCGCCTTGAGGTAAATGACATACGTGGGGCGGAAGAAAGTAACGCCTTTGCTGAATTCGATGAGCAGCGCGGCCAGCAAGGCCAGGCCGATAAACACGAACACACCCACTTTCCATTCCAGACGGGACTTGTTCATATCAATGGCTAGATTTCGGTTGCAATGGTCGGATCGGCCGTGCCTTCCACAAACTGTTTCACAATAGGATCCTTTGAGCTAAAAATCTCCTCGGCTGTGCCGGTAGCGTAGATGCGTTTTTCATGCAGCATCATGATTCGTTGACCCAGGCGCCGGGCGCTGCGCATATCGTGAGTGACCACGACTGAAGTCACATCCAATCGATCGCGCACGCGCAGGATCAAATGGTCGATGCTGTCCGAGGCGATCGGGTCCAGGCCCGTAGTTGGTTCGTCGTAAAGCACGATTTGCGGCTCGTACACGATTGCACGGGCCAGGCCCACGCGCTTGCGCATGCCACCCGAGAGCTCCGAAGGGTTTTTGGCTTCGATACCCGGCAGGTCGACCAGTTCCAAAACATGCGCCACTTTTCGGGCAATCTCGTCCTCGGGCAGCGTACGGTCGCGGCGAAAAGCGAACCCGATGTTCTCGGCGACCGTCATCGAGTCGAACAAGGCGGCGCCCTGAAAGAGCATGCCGAACTTGCGCCGGACCCGCAGGAGCTGCCGTTCGTTCATAGGCACAATATCCTCGCCGTCGATCAGAACCCGTCCGGCGTCCGGCTTGAGTAACGCGATCAGGTGCTTGAGTAACACGCTTTTGCCGCCTCCGCTCCGCCCGATAATGACGACCGACTCGCCCTTATCGATCTTGAAGCTCACCCCCTCGAGAATTTTATGCGAGCCAAAGCTTTTTTCGAGATCGCACACTTCGATCATAAGGTGTGCAGGATCTTGCCCAGGACAAGCGTCAAAAAGAAGTTGGAGATGAGGATCGTGATGGATGAGTAAACGACCGCCTCGGTTGTGGCGCGCCCGACACCCTCGGCGCCTTCCCCGCAATACATACCTTTGTAGCAGCCGATCAGCGCCACAATTCCGCCGAAGATCACCGCTTTAATCAGCCCCACCGCCACGTCGCTGTCGGCCGTGTATTTCAGCATATTGACCCACAGGTAGGTGGGATCGATGCCCAAGAGATGGACCCCAACCAGATAACCGGCGCAAATGCCCACCACAATGGATTCGGCCGTCAGGAGCGGCAGCGCGGCATGCAAGGCTAGCAAGCGGGGCACCACCAGGTAATCCACCGGATGGGTGGCCAGCGTTCTTAACGCGTCGATCTGTTCGGTAACGCGCATCGTTCCCAACTCCGCCGCAATAGCGGCGCCAACCCGTCCGGCCACCATCAACCCGGTCAGGACGGGCCCGAGTTCGCTGCACATCGAAACGCTGACCACGGCCAGCGTGGCCGTGTCCATTTTTACCTTGTGAAATTGGAAGTAGGTTTGGGCCCCCAAAACCATCCCGGTGAACGCGCCGGTGATCAGGACCACCGATTGTGATTTAACCCCTACGAAATAAGTCTGGTACAGCAGATCGCGCCACGCCACTTTAAACGTAAACAACGAGGCGAGAGTCTCTTTGGCTAATAACGTCAGCGCTCCGAGCCCTTCGATCCACTCGGAAATCCATCTACCCCAAAAAGCCATGCGCCGGAAACTAGCAGAGCAGAGGGCGATTGGCTAGTAGGCCCTTGCCGTCGCGGCGCGCGGGCATTTTGCCCGCAGCAACGGTCGATTACCGGCTGACACAAAACCCTTTTCTTGCGCCATATTCAGTTCTGACGTTTCTGCGGACTGCAAGTCCGCGCGCCAGCGCGCGGGCATTCTGCCCGCAGCAACGGCCGATCACCGGCTGACACAAAACCCTTTTCTTGCGCCACATTCAGTTCTGACATTTCTGCGGACTGCAAGTCCGCGCGCCCGGGCGCGGGCATCCTGCCCGCAGCAACGGTCGAGCACCGGCTGACACAAAACCCTTTTCTTGCGCCATATTCAGTTCTGACATTTCTGCGGACACAAGTCCGCGCGCCGGCGCGCGGGCATTCTGCCCGCAGCAACGGTCGATTACCGGCTGACACAAAACCCTTTTCTTTCGCCATATTCAGTTCTGACATTTCTGCGGACTGCAAGTCCGCGCGCCGGCACGCGAGACTTATAGTCCAATACCATTAGGATTTGCTCATTTTTGACGCCAAATGCGTCCGTCATACCAGCATGGGGCGCTAGCCCAGGACGCAACGCCGACGTGTCACCCCGCAAGCGCCAAAGGCGCGGGAGCGGAGTCAATTCCCACGTCGTGGGCACTTTTAACCGGGGGTCATGAGGCGGGCCGGTGGTCGCTGCGGGCAAGATGCCGGCGCGACGGAGGATTTCTCGCGACTGAGTGGCACGAGGTATGCAGCCTCAGAGGCTCAGCACTGATGGTGAGAGCGGGTCCTGGCGACCTGCGCGGACGGTGCTGTGCGCGACTGTGCGCCGGGCCGGCACCTCAGCGGCGGAATTGTGATGCCAAAGACTAAGATTAAGTCGAAAAACAAGGCCGAGTCGGACAGTCAATTCCTGATTGAAGCCCCCGAACTGTCCATTTTTCTGGCATGTGTCGCATCCGTAAAAGAGTTGCGTGGATTAGCCGCCGAATTTGAGTCAGGTGAGTTGAACCGGATCGCCTTTTCGCGTCGCTCGACCGGCATCGTCGCCGAACTCAGCGCGTTGGCGAGCGCGACGGAGCGCTTTGATATCGTTTGCCCCGTGATCGAATTCGGAGTTTTTTCTCCATTTTTCTGGCGGTGGTTTAATTGGTGGAACGATTTTCTAAAGGACTACACTCCGCGCCAGGTGAGCTACCTCGTGAGGCTGGCGCGAACTGGGACCGCCACTTCAAGCGGTTATCGCCCGAAAGATCACTGGTTGAGCTATCGCAGCACACCGGCTTTTGCGCTGGTGATCAGTTAAGAACGGCAGACGAACTTTCCAGTCTCAATAAGTCCTCGCGAGATACAGCCTCGGGACTGGTTCATTCAGAATTGAGCATCGAGCTTTTTCATTTTCCATTGTCCGCGCTACATTGGGCGCGCAGGCCTGCTTTTTGCGCTCGACGAGTTTAGCAGCTGTGCTCATACTTCGGATGTCCAGAGTCACACTCAACTCGAGCTCATTATGGAAACCCTTCCTCCCGTTCTGGAAAACGCACCTCAGGAACCGCCACGCACCATGTCGTTGGCGAGCCGCCTGTTCAACATCTTTGCCACGCCCGGCGAGGTTTTTGAGCAAATCAAAAACACACCTGTGTCCACGGCCAATTGGCTTACGCCCGCGCTGACATTGATTGTGGTGACCTGGCTTGGGGTATCGTTGATTTTTTCACAAGACTCGATTCAGCAGCAGCTCAAGGAAATTACCGACCAGGCGGTCGAGAAACAGGTACAGAAAGGCAAGCTGACCGAGCAACAAGCCGAACAGGCAAGGGCGGTAGCGGCCAAGTTTGGCAGCCTGGGCAGCAAAATTGGCGCGTATTCAACCCCAGTGCTGGTCGGTCTGGTGCTGCCCTTCTGGTGGGGACTACTGGTGTGGTTGATTGGGACACAGGCGTTGCACGCTGATTTCTCTTACATGAAAGGGGTTGAAATGGTGGGCTTGGGTGGGATGGTAGGCGTGCTGGATGCCATCGTGAGGAGCTTGTTAATCCTGATTATGGGCAACCTTTTTGCTTCGCCAAGTTTAGCGCTGTTTCTGAAACAGTTCGACCCACAGAACCCAACTCACTCGTTGCTGGCGGTGGTCAATATCATGACCTTCTGGTCGCTCGCAGTACGCTCGATTGGCCTCGCCAGGCTGAGTTCAACGCGTTTCGGCAAGGCGGCTGCCTGGGTGTTCGGCATCTGGATAATCCAGACCAGTGTACTTGTCGGACTGAGTCTAGCGGCGCAGAAGATCGCTGCCCGCTAAGGTGGGAAATCATTGCGGCTTAAGCGATTTCAAGATCGCGAGATTCGTACGGGCGGCCGAATAATTCGGGTTTAAGCTCAATGCGATCTCGAACTGCGACATCGCCAGGCCGATCTGCCCTTTGTTTGCCAGGGCGACCCCGAGATTGTAATGCGCTCGCGCAAACCCTGGACTAAGGCGGGTGGCGGAGAGATAACTCTGAATGGCAGCGTCGAATTGCCCTTGTTTCTCCTGAAGTACACCCAGGTTATTGTACACGTCTGCCGAGTTGGGTTGGATTTCGAGGGTTGTTTGAAACTCAGCGGCGGCCTGGTCGAATTGGCCTTCGCGTTCGAGCTCAAGCGCCAGATTGAAGTGCGCGTCGGCAAAGTCAGGCCGTATCTGCACGGCTTTTTGAAACTGCTCGCGGGCCAAGTCGAAACGACCTTGGCGCTGGTAAGCAAGCCCGAGGCCGTTGAGGGCGGCCGGGAAATCCGGGCGCCGCTCAAGCGCACCTTGGAAGGCCTTGATGGCCTCGTCGGGTTTTCCTGACCGATCAAAAGCAATCCCGAGATTTTTGAGAGCTTCGGCATAATCCGGTTTGACCGCCAAGGCCAGCTGGTACTCCTCAATAGCCTCAGGCCAGTGCTCCTGCTGCGCGAAAACCACACCCAGATTGTTATGAGCCAGGTAATTTCCCGACGTGACTGACAAGGTGTGCCGGAACAACGTTTCCGTGTTTTTCCAACAGGCAATTTGAGCGCGGGTAAGGCCGATGAAGGAAATCATAATTGCGCCCAACAATGTTCCTGAAATAAGGCGATGAACTCGCCAGCGCGCGGTCCACTCGCTGATTCCCCACACCAAACTGAGCCCAATTCCAATGCTGGGTAGATAGGAATAGCGGTCCGCAACCGATTGCTCACCGATTTGGACCAGCCCAATGACCGGCACGAGCGTGCCCGCGAACCAAAGCCAGCCGACCAGCAGATAAGGGCGCCTGCGCCATTGCCATGCGGCCAGTCCGGTCAACACGAACAGAAGTGCACCGCAGCCGAACCAGGCGAGGGCCGGCCAATGTCCGACTGGTGGATAAAACGGGGCCAGCTTTAAGGGCCAGAACAGCATAGCCAGGTACCGGCCATACGAAACCGCAGCGTTCTCGAGTCGCGGCAGCAAAGCACTGGCGCCCGGTATTGAGCTTCCGGGTGGCTGCGCCCGGAGCGTAACCAGACTCACTAAAAGAGCGGCAACAAAGAACGGTATCTTCTCCAATAACAGGCGGAGCGCGATTCGACGCGAACCTCTTCGGAGCGGCCAGGCATCGAGCAACAGGAGCACAAAGGGCAGCGTCACGAGCATTGGTTTGCTCATCAGCCCAAGCACGAAAAACAAGAAGGCCAACCCGTAGAAACCTCGGCGCGTCGGGTTTGTGCGGCCGCGGTCGTTTGGTTGGGCCGCCTCGTTCACCTTGGCATAGCGGGTATAAGCCCAGAGGGTCAGGAGAAAGAACGCCAGGCTTAGAACATCCTTTCTTTCGGAGACCCAAGCTACTGATTCAACCCGCAAGGGGTGCAAAGCGAACAGCGCGGCTGCCGCCCAGCTTCTGGCGAACGCACCGGTCAGGCCACGGAAGACGAAACAACAGAGCACCGCGTTGAAAGCATGAAGTAGAACCGCAGTCAAATGATGGCCGAAGGCGTTTAAACCGAAACATTGATAGTCCAAGGCATGCGAAAGCCAGGCCAGAGGATGCCACGCCGCAACGTCAGTATTCGAAAATGCCCAGCGGATCGTTTGCCAGCTCAAGCCTTGCTGAATATGTGGGTTGGCCGTGACATACTCCAGATCGTCATATCCCACAAAATCGTTGGCAAGCGCGGGCCAGAACGTGCCCAGCACGATCAGCCAGAGAAGAAAGCCGGCCGCCAGGCCTTGCCGCGCACGCCAGACATCGCTTAAAGGGCCGACCGGCCGAGAGCTCACCCGCACACCCTTATCCGGGTTCTCAGAAAATGACAAGATTTGCAATCGGCGGCGTCTCGCCTTCCTGTTCGGTTATCCCACCGCCTGAAGGCAGCCTGAAGGCGGGACTCCAAACGTTTCGGTTCGAAGTCCCGGCTTTAGCCGGAGCGATCGTTAGAACAGTGAGTTGGCGATGGCGATGCCCAGGACTGCCACCAGAAGCATTGAACTAAGCAAGCCCACCAGGGCAAAAACCAAACCCGCGGCTGCGGTTCACCCCAGCCGAAGGCACTCGGATGGACGCTGACGCGTTAGGGAACGCAGTGTTTTCAAAGCTACGTCAATGCCGGGTTTTTTCGCGGCGCCGAAATTGCCGATCCCGAGGGTCTGAGCGGTTGTTTCTTCGACCGTTCCGACGGACTCGGCCGTTCACCCTGGTTGGGCTGGCAAGGAAAAGTAAAAGGTTGCGCCCTGGTCCGGTTTTGCTTCCGCCCAGGTGCGGCCGCCGTGGCGCAAAATAATCCGGCGGACATTGGCCAAACCGACGCCGCTGCCTTCGAACTGGTCGCCGGAATGGAGTCGCTGAAACACGCCGAAGAGTTTATCGGCATAACGCATGTCAAACCCGACGCCGTTGTCCCGGACAAAAATCACCTTTTCGTTCGATTGCTCTTGCCGAGCCGCGATTTCGATGTGTGCTGGATGGCGTAGCCGGGTGTATTTAAGGGCATTGGAGAGGAGGTTGACCAGTACCTGCCTGAGCATGGCCGGATCGCCCTGCACGATCGGCAGTTCGGCCCTTTTCCAAACTATTTCGCGGCCGCGCGCCTCGGGTTCGAGCTGAGCCAAGGCGTCCGCGATCAGGGCGCCAAGGTCGATGCGCTGGACGTTCATCGTGGATTGGGCCATTCGCGAAAACAGCAGTAGATCGTCGATCAATCGATCCATGTGCTTGGAAGAACTGACTACTTGCGTCAGGTAATGTCGTTCCTGTTCGGAGAGCGACGGCCAGGCGCTCTTACTAAACAAGTCCAGAAACCCGGCGATATGCCGCAAGGGGGCGCGCAAATCGTGGGAGACCGAATACGCAAAGGCCTCCAATTCCTGATTGGCGCATTGGAGTTCGGCCGTGCGTTGTTTGACACGAAGTTCGAGTTGATCATTGAGCGCGCGAACCTGGGCTTCGGCTTCCTTGCGAGCCGTCACGTCCTGCATCACGCCCACGAAGTGGGTGATCTCCCCGTCGTGCAGGCGAACCGGTGTAATGGTCTCCTCATTGATATAGATCGTGCCGTCCTTGCGCCGATTGACGAACTCACCCTGCCAGATCTCCCCGGCCAGGATGGTTTGCCAAAAAGTGCGGTAAAAGCTCGCGTCCTGTTGGCCGGACTTGAGGATACTTGGATTGGCTCCGATCACTTCGGCGGGCGCGTAGCCAGTCAAGGTCGTGAAACCGCGGTTCACCCACAGAATCGTTCCACGTGGGTCGGTAATGAGGACGCCATTGGCAATGGCGGCCAGGGCGGTCGATTGCAGCAGCAGCTGTCCGTGTGGATCTCCGCCGGGGAGCTTGACGGGCAAGGCAGGGTTGGCTGTCTTTTTGGCCATAACGGACGGAAGCGCCCCTGCGTTAGTACCCGGAAATCCTTAAGTTTGCAAGCCGGGGTTGTGAAGCGGGTGCGATAGAAGTGTCGGTCTTGGCTGGAAGC
>DASRFK010000307.1:0-16334 GCA_035651635.1 Verrucomicrobiia bacterium
AAAGTTCGACCGAGCCCCTTACCATATCAGTCCTCGAGGCAGCTGATGAATAATTACCGAAAGGCATTAGCCTTTAGGCGGCCCGGCGCCAAAACCGCCTGAAGGCGGGACTCCAAACTCAGGTGTCCACGCCCAAGCCGAGGTTTTAAGACACGCTCTCAGAGATTAATGATTTTGAGCCAAACCAGCCGTTGACGCCCCCTTGCTGCACTTCCCTGGTTGACCCGGTTTGCTGATTAGCGATGATGACCGAAGCGATGAGCTCATCCCGAGACCCCGCAAGAAACGAGCAGCCACACCGGCAGCGGCGTGGAAAGAAAGCCGGATTGCCGTTCGTATTCGTTAATTTTGCGATCACGGCGGATGGCAAAATCACGACGGCCAACCGAAAAGTGACCTCGTTCAGCAGTCCACGCGACCGGGAACACATGTACGAGTTGCGGGTCGACGCCGACGCGGTGATGGCGGGGGCGCGGACGGTCGATTTGAATCCGGTCACGATGGGACCAGGCGGAGAAAAATATCAACGCGAACGGGTGCGTCGCGGATTATCGGAATACAACTTGAGAATCGTCGTAAGCGGATCAGGAACGGTCGATCCCAAAGCAAAACTGTTTCAGAAACAATTCTCGCCGATCATTATTCTCACGACGAAACGGGCTTCCCGGCAGCGGATCGAGGAGCTGCGACGGCATGCGCGAGAGGTGAAGGTTTTTGGCGAAACCGAAATTGACTTTGAAGCGGCGCTGCGCTGGCTGCGGCGCGAGTGGAAGGTCCGAACGTTACTGTGCGAGGGCGGTGGCGAACTCAACGACGCCTTGTTCCGGGCCGGACTGGTCAACGAACTGCATCTGACGATCTGCCCGACGATTATTGGCGGCCGGGACGCGCCAACGATGGCCGATGGCTGCGGGCAGGCGCGTTTGGCCGACGCCAGCAAGCTCGATCTGAAGTGGTCCAAACGGTATGGCGACGAGCTGTTCTTGATTTATAAGGTCCGGTAGGATGGGGGGCGGACGAAGAGCCGCAAAGAGGCAAAAGGCGCAAGAGTCCGATGTAAACAGCAGTAACCAGTTCCAGTTTTTGCGCCGGCGCGCGAGCATCCTGCTCGCAGAAACGACAACAACGAACTGGCGCCACCTTCCCCTTAGGAGCCGACCCTGCCGGATGGATCGCTGCGGACAACCGATGTCCGCGCGCCTCCTGCCTGCGGGGACAGTGCGCCGGTGGAGGCCAATCACTGCTTTTCGGTCCAGCGCGCGAGCAACCACAGCAGATCCGAGAGGCGATTGAGGTAAATGATGATTTCAGGATTATCGAGCTGCTGGTTCTGTTGAAGAGAGCAGACACGCCGTTCGGCGCGGCGGCACACCGTTCGCGCCACATCCAGCGCAGCCGAGGCGAGAGTGCTTCCCGGCGTGGCCCATCCGCGGAAAGTGATTTTTTCAGACTCGATGGTATGGACGACCGCTTCGAGCCGGGCGGTCATTTCCGGGCTCACGCGGGAGAAACCGTCTTTGAAATAACGAGGGAGATCCTCGAGTGCGGTGGCCAGTTCCCCCATGACGATGACAAGATCCTTTTGAATGGACAGGAGATGGTCGCCGACGAAACCCTGGGCGGCGGAGGCACGGGCGAGGCCAATCGCCGCATTTAGCTCGTCCACGTCGCCGTACGCCTCGACGCGGGGATGACATTTTGACACGCGTCGATTGTACATCAGGGCGGTCTGGCCGTGGTCCCCGGTTTTGGTAACGATACTCATATTGCTGGCAGGGTTTTAAACCTGATGTAGGGCTGGAAGAGTCATGCCGATGAGAGATTGGTTCAGTCAGAGCCCGCGTTCGACAACTTTTTTGTACGCGGCCAGGCCCTCGACGATGGCGCTGGCCAATTGGCGGCGATAAGCGGGCGAGGAAATCTTTCGACCTTCCACCGGGTGCGACAGAAAGCCAGCCTCGATCAGCACGGCCGGCATGAGGGCATCGCGCAGGACCCAGAAGCGGGCCCGGTGAACGCCGCGATCTTCGACTGGAACTCTTTGCGTGAGGTACTTTTGCAGCTGGTAAGCCAGCAACAGGCTTTCATCATTGTAGCGATTGCCCGCAAACGAACCAGCCCCGGCACCCTCGCCGCCCGCGTTCGTGGAAGGGGCGCCCGGCGGAGTGAGGCAGTAAACCTCGGCGCCATTGACGGAGCCGGCACCCGCCTCAGTGGAGTTGAAATGCAGACTCACAAACAAATCGGCCCGGCGCCGGCGCGCCAGGTCCGGCCGGCTGGGCAACTCGACGAACGAATCGCGCGTTCGGGTCAGGCTCACTTTCCAACCGGCTCTTTTCAGCTGTGTCTGCAGCTCCTGGGAGAGCAGCAAAGTCAGTTTTTTTTCCTGGTTCGATCCGACCTGGAAACCGGGATCTTTGCCGCCGTGCCCGGGGTCGAGACAGATGGTTTTAAGAAGGGCGCCGCGTTTGAGGTGTGGCGGCGACAACAGGGGCTCGAACGTCGACTTGAGGTCGAGGTATGAAATCCAAACGACGTCGCCTTTCTGAGCCAAGGGAAAGAGCAAGCGCAGCTCGACGCCATTGAATTGGGCTTCCGGTGAATGGATCTGGAGGAGGATCCGGGTGTTCGCGCCCGCTACCTCGATCGATTCATCATGTTTGAGCCAGCGAACAGCCAGGTCCCGGGTTCTCGCCCAATCCGAAAGTCGCGCGTACTCTCTGCCGGCAATGCGTGTCGATTCGATCGAAGGGAGGGCCGTGAGGGATCGCAATGGCGCAAAGGAGAACAAAAATCCGAGAAACAAACTCGACGCGCAGCGCATGGCCCGTCAATCTGCATAGAGCGGGTGGGAAGTTCAAGCCTTGGGCCCGCTGAATGTTTGGAGTTCCGACTTCGGACGGCCCGAAGCACCAACTTGAGCCGCTCCCGATATTCCAGGCGCGACAGATTCTCTGATCTGGCCGGCTGAAGCCGGGACTCCCAACCGAGCTCGCAAATCCCAGCGCAGGCCGGGGTTCGGCCGCACCTGCCGAAGAAATCGTAGCGTCAGACTCGCTTTGGGGTTGCTTCCCTGGAGAGACTGAGCTTAATTTTTTGCGCCATCTTCGGTTAAAGAAAGTTGCCTATGGATAAGACTGCCGAACTCATAATCGAGGGGAAGAGCCACGCGCTTCCCGTGGTCGAGGGATCTGAACAGGAGCGAGCCATCGATGTCTCGTCGCTGCGCAATGCCACCGGCCTGATCACGCTCGACGATGGCTATGCGAATACAGGTTCTTGCCAAAGCCAGGTGACCTTCATTGATGGCGAAAAAGGCATCCTGCGGTACCGGGGGATTCCGATTGAAGAACTGGCTGAGAAATCGACATTCATTGAAGTGGCCCACCTGATCATCATGGGCAAGCTGCCGACGAGCGCAGAGTTGCGCCGGTTCTCTGACCTGCTGACCGACAATGAGCTGCTCAATGAGGCGATGAAGCATCATTTCGAGGGGTTTCCCACCCATGCTCATCCGATGGCCATCTTGTCTTCGATGATCAACGCGGCCAGTTGTTTCTATCCGGAGTTGCTTAACGAACATGGCCAGGAACATTTCATGGTCAGCGCCGCCCGGCTGCTTTCACAGGTGCGGACCATTGCCGCCTTTGCTTACCGCAAATCCCGCGGGTTGCCCATTATCTATCCCAAACCGGATCTGAAGTACACCGCAAACTTCCTGCACATGATGTTTTCGGTTCCCTACAAGGATTTAGAAGTAAAACCAGAGGCGGCCAAAGCGCTGGATTTGATTTTCCTGCTGCACGCCGATCATGAACAGAATTGCTCGACGGCGACGGTGCGGATGGTGGCTTCGAGCCGCGCCAACCTGTTCGCCAGCGCGGCGGCGGGCGTGTGCGCGCTGTGGGGACCGCTGCACGGGGGCGCCAACCAGGCGGTGCTGGAAATGTTGCAGGCCATCCATGACTCGGGTGACGACGGCTCGAGATTCATTGCGGCGGCCAAAGACAAGAATAGTGGCAAGCGGCTAATGGGGTTCGGCCATCGCGTGTATAAGCACTACGATCCGCGCGCTAAAATTATCAAAAAAGCCTGCGACGAAGTGCTGGCCAAGCTCCACATTGCCGACCCCTTGCTTGAGATCGCGCAGCACCTGGAAGAAGCCGCCCTCAAAGATCCTTACTTCGTGGAGCGCAAGCTCTATCCGAATGTGGATTTTTACAGCGGCATCATCATGCGGGCGATCGGCATACCGCTGGAAATGTTTACCGTGATCTTCGCCATCGGCCGCATGCCGGGGTGGATCGCCAACTATAAAGAGGTGATGGAGGCTCCCACCCGCATTTACCGCCCGCGCCAAATTTATGTTGGCCCCACCCTGAATCATTACGCTCCAATCAAGGAGCGCAAATAGGAAGCGCGCGTGGGCGCCATTCTGGTCGGGCCGCCTTTCGCTGAGAAACTCCAGGGTATTTTTAATGAACATTCACGAATTCCAGGCTAAGCAACTGCTGGCAAAACACGGCGTCGCGGTCCCCAACGGCGAGGTATGCGATACACCTGAGAAGGCGCGAAGCATTGGGGAAAAAATCTTCCAGGAAGGCGCTTCGATGGTGGTGGTCAAATCGCAAATCCATGCGGGTGGCCGCGGCAAAGGCACTTTCAAAAGCGGATTCAAGGGCGGAGTCAAGCTTTGCAAAAATGCGGACGAGGTGTTTGAAAATGCCCGGGGCATGCTCGGCAATGTCCTGGTCACCAAGCAGACCGGCCCCGAAGGCCGCCTGGTCAGCAAGGTGCTTGTGGCCGGCGCGCCGGAAATTCAGAAAGAACTCTACGTGGCGGTTCTGTTGGATCGCGTCAACTCCAGGCCCGTGGTTATGGCCAGCACCGAAGGCGGCATGGACATCGAGGAAGTGGCCGCGAAAACACCGGAAAGAATTGTGAAAGAGCCGATCGATCCGGCGGTGGGCATGATGCCGTACCAGGCGCGGAAAGTGGCGCAGACATTGCAGCTCAAAGGGGATTTGCTCAATCAGGCGGCCAAACTCCTGATGGGAGTTTATCGGACGTGGTGGGAATGCGACGCCTCGCTCATCGAGATCAATCCGCTTTGCATCGTGACTTCCAAGGACGGCAAGGCGTCGATGCTGGCGGTAGACGCCAAACTATCGCTCGAAGACAATGCCCTTTACCGGCATCCGGACCTGCAAGCGATGCGCGATTTGGCTGAGGAAGCCCCGCTCGAAATCGAGGCCAGCAAATTCAATCTGAATTACATCAAGCTGGACGGCTCGATTGCCTGCCTGGTGAACGGCGCCGGGCTGGCCATGGCGACCATGGACATTATCCAGCATTTCGGTGGGCGCCCGGCGAACTTCCTGGATGTGGGCGGAGGCGCCAGCCAGGAACAGGTGGCCGCCGCCTTCCAAATCATTCTTCAGGACGCCAATGTCAAAGCGATCCTGGTGAACATTTTCGGCGGCATTATGGACTGCGATATCATCGCCAAAGGCATTGTGGCGGCGGTCAGGCAAACGGGGCTGAAGCTGCCTTTGGTCGTTCGATTGGAAGGAAATAATGTCATCGCCGGCAAGAAAACTCTGGCCGATTCAGGTCTAACCATTATCAGCGCCGATTCCATGGCGGACGGTGCGCGAAAAGTAGTAGAGGCTGTTGGTAAAGGCTGACAAAGAGAAGAATGATCCCGGACTAAAACAGGCCTAAGTCTCCATGCACTATGTCAATTCTCATTAGACCGGAAACACGCATTCTTGTCCAAGGCATCACCGGCAGCTTTGGGGCGCGGCACACGCAACTAAGCCTGGCCTATGGCACACAGGTGGTGGCGGGCGTCACTCCGGGCAAGGGCGGCCAACTCTTCGAGAACAAGGTGCCGATCTTCGACACAGTGGCCGAAGCGACTCGTCAGACAGGAGCAACCGCCTCGGTCATCTTCGTTCCACCGGCCTTTGCTGCCGATGCCATCCTCGAAGGAGTGGACGCGGGATTGGAATTGGTGGTCTGCATCACGGAAGGCATTCCGGTCAATGACATGGTGAAAATCAAACGGGTCATGCAGGGAAGCAAAACGCGGTTGGTTGGGCCGAATTGTCCCGGGATCGTGACGCCCGGCTCAGGCAAGGATTCTCAGGGTGGTTGTCGGATTGGGATTTCTCCTGGATATATCCATAAACGCGGCCACATCGGGGTGGTCTCGCGCAGCGGCACACTGACCTACGAGGCGGTATGGCAACTTACTTGCCGTGGAGTCGGCCAGTCGACTTGCGTTGGCATCGGAGGCGACCCGGTCAATGGAACCTCGCACCTGGACGTGATCAAACTCTTCGCGGCCGACCCGGATACGCACGGGATTATTATGATCGGAGAGATCGGTGGGTCGGCCGAAGAAGAAGCCGCGGAATGGATCGCGCGGAATTGCAAAAAGCCGGTTGCGGGTTTTATCGCCGGCGCGACTGCCCCGCCCGGGCGCCGGATGGGCCACGCGGGAGCCATCGTCAGCGGTGGCAAAGGCACCGCGGCGGCGAAGATCGAAGCTTTCAAGTCTGCCGGAATCGGAGTGGCGCCCACGCCCTCCGAAATGGCCGAGACTCTGCTCAAGATGATGTGAGGCCGGACCCATCCGCCGCATGGGAGCGTTGCGGTAGGGACGGCGCGCTGCGCCGTCCGCGCCGCGTTTGGCGGCGCAATGCGCGCTGTAATGAATGCTGAGCGCTTCGTTCCGTCCGAGGACGCGGGCAGAGACATCGCAGCGCGATGTCCCTACCGTCCACTGGACGCGGGCAAAGACATCGCAGCGCGATGTCCCTACCGTCCGACTTTCAGGCGCACACCAAATGGGTGCAATCGATTTGCTGCTTAATGTTGCCGGGCTCCTGCTGTGGATCAGCTGGCGCTCGCAACGCTTTGATCCGCTGGTCAGGAGCACTCCGGTCACCTTGGTCGGAACGCTCAAGCGCGCGGAAACCAAGCGGCTCAAAGGGGTCAACCTGGCCCTGGTGCTCGTGAGCCTGGTGGTGCTCCGAGCGGTGCTTTATTGGCTGCTCGGCGCGCCGGCTAACTGGACGCCAAAAATAAACCTGGAGCTGGTTGTGCTGGCATTCCGTGGCGATTTGTTCGGGCCCGCCTTGTTATACTCCGGTTTGAGTTTCTTGCGTATGTTGATGGTGTTTTATTTCTGGCTATTGGTGGTGGCGATGCTTAACCGGAACCGGCCGACGGCGGACCCGATCGATAAACTGGTCCGGTTGCACCTGGGCAAACCCGGACGCTGGCCGTGGCCGCTGCAGGTGCTGCTCCCGTTTTTGGCGACAGTAGCCTTGTGGATGGGGCTTCATCCATTGCTGGTGCGCCTGGGCGTGGTTGCACCGACCCATTCCATGGCGCACCTGGCGGAGCAAGGCCTGCTGGTCGGCCTCGGGTTGGTCTTGAGCTTAAAGTACCTGCTCACGGCAATCCTGCTGGCGCACCTGGTCTCGAGCTATATCTACCTGGGGACCAGCCCGATTTGGGATTTTATCGCGCAAACCGCCGGAGGTCTCACGGCGCCCTTGCATCGGCTGCCGCTGCGGCTGGCCAGAGTCGACCTGGCTCCCGCGCTGGGCGTGGTAGTGATTCTGTGCCTGTTGGAATGGCTCCCGAATTTTGTTTTGAGCAGGCTGGCGGCGGCGCATTTGAGCGCCTGGCCGCTCTAATTAGCGGCCTTTGGAATCTTGATTGTCACCGAGGTGCTGGAGTCGCGCTGGCTTTGGATGGTCAGCGTGCCGCCGTGCAACTCGGTCAAACGTTTGGCAATGGACAGACCCAGGCCGATGCCTTGCTGTTCGTGGAGCTTGCGATCGAACTGCATGTACGCGCCGACCCTGGTGATATGCTCGGTTGAGAAGCCGCGGCCACGATCCGCCACCACGAGGGCAACCTGGCCATTGTTTTCCGAGAGGTTGACGCTGACCTGGGTGCCGGCTTCGGAAAACTTGAAAGCATTTTGGACGACCTCGTCGACGATTTTGGCCAGATACTCTTCGGAAATGGCAACGGGATAATCGTGCAGAGCCAGTGAGAGATCCTGCTCGCGGTGGACTTGCTGCGCCTGGGTGCGCGCCTGCCGCTCGATCAAAACGGCGGGCGAATCCGTTCGTTTGTTCCTCAAGGCGCTTAATTTTTGAGGGTCAGCCCCTAAGAGTTCGATTTGGGCGTAAATCAGGAAGTTTTCGATCAGACGCTCGAGGCGCTTTCCAGATTCGTGAATGACCTTGCCGAACTCGGCGACTTCCTCCGGCGGCAGCGTGGCGGCCTCGGCGCTGAGAATCTCGCCATAGGCCAAAATGCCATTGAGCGGCGTGCGCAATTCATGCGGAAGCATCAGACTGATGTTATCGCGCAGATCGGCCAGTTTCTTTTCCGCCTCTTGACGGACGGTTTGGACTTTCTTGAGCCGCGCCTCGACGGCGGCATAGAGCGCCTCGATTGAGAAAGGCTTGGGCAGGTAATCGTCGGCGCCCAATTCCATGCCGTGGCGCATGCCGGCATGATCGGCAAGCCCGGTCATCAGGATGAAAGGGACGGCCGCGGTGGCCGGCTCACTGCGAAGAGAGGAAAGCGTCAGATAACCATCGACCTTTTCCATGTTGACGTCGCATAGGATCAGATCGGGGAGGGTTTTGCGCGCGACATCGATGCCGGCTGCACCGTTTTCGGCTTCCAGGACCTCGAAGCCTTTCTGTTCGAGGGCCATATGCACCATCTCGCGCAGCCAGGTTTCGTCATCAATGACCAGGATTTTTTTCATCAGTTCGCGCTAGCACATTCGCCAAGCCATTCCCCGGATCCGACCAAACCCCGGCCGGCTCGGAACCACTGTCCAAAAACGGCACAAGCCTAAGACAGCAACGGTTGGATTGTCCATTAACATTCGTCGCCTACCGTGCGCACCCGCAGGCACTTCGGTACAAGCAAGTCCTTTGCCTCTTTGCGGCGGCCCGCCCGGATCGCCTCACAAACAGAAGTTTTATGTGCCTGCCGATCCCAACAAATCCTCGATCGAAAGCTCGCCGATGCTGCGCCGCACGACCTGAGCGGCTTGCAGGCGCTCGGGCGGAAAGCTCTGCGCCACTGCCACGCAACGCATCCCGGCAGCCACCGCCGCCTGAATTCCATTCACAGCGTCCTCAATGACTACACAGTCCGCCGGAACAACGTCCAATTTCTCGGCGGCCTTCAGAAAGATGTCGGGCGCCGGCTTCTTGTTCACAACGTCCTCGCCAGTAACAACCGCATCCCAAAACTCGATGGGCAAGTCAATTTTGGTCAAGTTCGCAGCCACTTTGATCCGGTCCGCACTGGAAGCCACGGCCACCCTGAGCCCAGCCGAGCGGCACGCCCGTACTAATTTTTGAGCGCCAGGGAAAACCTGCAGCCGGGTTGGCACTAATTCGAGATAAATCTCGTAGGTGCGGCGCTTGGCAACCGGCAAATCGATTGGAAAATGGTGGAACTCTGCGACCCCGCCGAGGTAACGATCTTCGCCCATGCCGACGAAAGGCAAAAAATCGTCGGGTCGTGCGTGCAAGCCGAGCTCTTTGAACATGGTGATAGCCGCGGCATTGATGAGTGGCTCGGAATCGGTGAGTACTCCATCCATGTCGAAAATGGCGGCGCGGACATGGGAGTAGCGATTCATGTCAGCGGTTGGCCGGCCAGATACGCCGAATCCCCTCGAAGACGTGTTCGGCCGATAACTGCTCCAATCCCGCCGCATCGCGCAGGACCATGACTTTTTGGCTGGGCGGACGCCAGACGACTTCCTTGGAGGCGCCCCAAAGCACCAGCGTCGGGAGCGCCAGCGCGGCAGCTAAATGCGATATGCCTGAGTCATGACCAACGAAGCCGCGGCAGCGGGCGAGCAGCCGAGCCAATTCAGGCAAGGGCAAACTTTGCGCCACTCGCGTTCGGGCCGGAGGTAAAGCTGCCGCCAAACGCTGCAGCCGTTCCCCTTCGGCTTCGCCGCCCACCAGGAGCAAGTCAAACTCCGTCGAGTTGACCAGTTTTTGGAGCAGCTCGGCCCAACGCTCTTCCGGCCAGTTCTTGCGCTCGCCGCCGCTGCCGGGGTGCAACGCCAGGCGCAGCGCCGCATGGTGATGTGGGTCCTCGGTGGACGAGTCCGGGTCTGCCGAGGCTTGAGCGGTTACGCCTTGCGGTCGGGTGAGCAAATTCAGGCGGGGCACGTAATCCTCCTCGAAAATAGCGAGGCGCTCCAGTGGCTTCAAAAAGACCTTGGCGGCATGCACCGCCGAGCGCTCATCCGGCCGATGGGGACAAGCGATGAACTGCGCCGGTGAACAGCGGGCAACGTTGGTTTTGAAGATTTCGTCCGGGTCGTACAGGTAGGAAATGATCAAGTCGAATTCGGAAAAATAGTCGGCCAGGTCTTCAGCCAATTGTCCGTTGCGCGCAAAAAAGCCGGCCAAGGCGCGCGCTTCGATGGAACTGACCTGGTCGACCAAACCGCCGGCAATGGCTAACTGAACAATATGGGGATAGCCCAGGACCTCGAGATGGGCTTGCGGAAATTGGCGCCGCAAAGCGGCAATGGCCGGCAAAGTCAGGATGAAGTCGCCAATCGCGCCACCACGAATGACCAGGATCTTGCCGCGACGCGAGTTCACTCCGGGCGCCAGCAACTAGAATTTTATGAAACCCAGCCCGGCCACCAGCAGTCCAAAAGCCAGCCGAATGCCGCACCCGATTTTGACTCGCTTTTCGTTGGCGGTGGCCCACTGCAAAAAATCCCGTAAACGCCACGGCGACACCGTCAGCCAAATGCCCAGAATCACCAGCAGATAAGCCCAGGTCTGAATGATGAGCACCCAGGCACTCTCCGCCAGATGCGGCCGGCCGGTGTCGACCATCAGCTTGGCCAGCAGCAAAAACACCACCGCCAGCCCGCGAACGGCCAGGAAATCCTGCACGTAAATGCAACTGCCGATGCCCACCGCCGCAAAGCCGGCGAAGAGAATATTTTTGTAAGCGGCAAAATCGGAAATAGACTCCTGGCTTAGATTGTAAACGAACCAGGCGGTGCCGAGTAACATCAGAGCGTAGCCCCAGGGCACCGACCTGGGAAATTTACGCACCGCGGCGGCAAAACCGGTCGGGTTGATAAACCCGTAGACCTGGGGAATCCCCAGGCCCAGGCCGAGCAGGACCGCCAGGGTCGAGAGCTTAAGCACAAGCATAATTCACGTTCTTATCCAAGCGATTTCCGGATGATCCAATTGAGCGCAGGCGAGAAAATCCAACATTATCCGTCGAGGTTAATAACCGCCGGGTCCCCGTAAAGGGTAAAGGAGCCGGCCCGCACAATTTGCACTTCCAGGGTCTGGGCCTTATGCCGATCTGCGCCCTCGAAAACGACGATTTTGTTGCACCGGGTCCGTCCGGTCAGGCGGTCGGGATTTCGTTTGCTCGGACCCTCGACGAGAATCTCCAGGCGGCGTCCGACGAGCGCCTCGTACCGGCGGTCAGCGATTTCGTTGACGCATTGCAGCAAACGCTGATGGCGTTCTTCGCGCAGCGCCTCGGGCACCTGTCCCGGCATTGAGGCCGCGGGAGTGTCGCGCCGAGGCGAGTATTTGAAAATATAGGCCTGATCGAATTGGATCTCACGCGCCAGGTCCAGGGTCTGCTCGAAATCCTCCTCGGTCTCGCCAGGGAAACCGACGATAAAATCCGTGCTCAAGCCGATTTCGGGCCGCACGCTACGCAACTGCGCTATGAGGTGCACATATCGCTCCCGGGTGTAACCGCGGTGCATCAGTTTGAGCACGCGATCGCTGCCGCTTTGTACCGGGACGTGCGCGCTTTCAACCAGCTTCGACAGTCGGCCGTAGGCCGCGACCAGGTCGTCGCCGTAACCTTTGGGATGCGGCGAAGTAAACCGGATGCGTTCCAGTCCGTCAATGTCCTGGGCCGCCTCGAGGAGTTGGACAAAAGCGGAAACTCCATTGCGGGAGGGGATGTCGCGCTTGGCGTAACTGGTGACAATCTGGCCCAGAAAGGTGATTTCCTTGACGCCCTGGCTGACCAATTCCCGGCATTCGCCGAGGATATCTGGAATTGAGCGGCTGCGCTCTTCTCCGCGCGTATAGGGAACGATGCAAAAGGTGCAATACTGGTTGCAGCCTTGCATAATGCTGACGAAAGCCGTGACGGTGCGTTTGGCGTTTCCATTGAGCAGGTGCTCCCGAATGCTGGCTTCGCTGTTTTTCTCCTCCTCAACATCCACGATCTGAGCGCGGCGCCCCGCCAGCAACTCGTCGAGGTACTCGGGTGCGCGGTGAAATTTCTGAGTGCCCAGGACCAGATCGACGTCGGGCAGCCGATCGATGAGTTCTTTGCCGCGGCTTTGAGCCATGCAACCCATAAACCCAAACAGGACATTGGGCCGGCTGCGGCGAGTGTCGGCGATCATCGCCCTCATTTTATTGAGAGCCTTCTGCTCAGCCATGTCCCGCACGCTACACGTATTGAGCAACACCACATCAGCCGTGGCTTCCGAACCGGCCAAATCATAACCTTTGGCCACGAGCTGAGCAGCGACGGCTTCGCTGTCGCGCTCGTTCATCTGGCATCCGTAGGTTTTGATGTAAACGCTGGGCATTTTCGCTCTAAAAGAGCTGAGCAAGCTACGATAAATCGACGGGGTTGGAAAGCCGGCTTTTTAACGCAGACCGACTAAAAATACTGAAGCAGAACCGCGGATGGCGCGGATCACGCGGATTTCGAATGAAGGCAGCCAAGCATTAGTAGTCAGCTGCTGATTTCAACCTGATAGAGCGAAGGTTCAAGGCTTTCCAGGAGGAAGCATCTTTTGGGCGGACGCTGATCACCTGTCCGCCCTGAGGCAAATCTATGGTGCCAAGGTCGAAGATTTTAAAAGTGCCCCAATCACCGGTGGCTTCGATTTTCTTTGAAACCAGATTGGCGCCCGCTTCAAGCGCCAATTCGGAACCGTCGTTCACGGTCGCGATGGAAGCGCTGACGTTGAACTTCCCCGCCTTGCTGAGGCGCACTCTCCAGGAAGCCCATTCGCGAGGATTGTCCCAAAAGCCGAGATTCATTTGGCCGTCCCGATCCTCCGTATTGAGCTTATCACCGTGGATCTCCGCGGCATCGGCCGGGAGGGTTAATTCGCCTTTGGCGTCCGGCTCGATGATCGCGGTTTCTTCAACGAGCGGCGCCGGCTTGAGATCGGTACCTTCAATTCGCAAGCCACAGGTGTGCGGAGAGAGCTTCTCAGCAGGCAGATTGACAACCAGCCCTTCAGGAATTCGCGTCCAGGTTAGCTTCGCCTTTGAACCGAGCAAGCTTACCCGTTTTATTTTTCCCGCGCCGGTGCTGGCAAGGGATTTGATCACCAGCTTGCCGTCCTCGGGCCAGCCCAAAGCGATAGCGTAGAGGGCGCGACCTTTGGTGGTGAAACGGATGTCTTGGGCGGTGTACTTGAAATCCTCATGGAAATGGCCCCCTTTGGTTCGGACGGCGCCTTCGCCGTAGACCAGCCACGGGCGTGTCCCATAGATGGCTTCGCCGTGAATTTTGATCCAATCCGCCAGCTCGTTGAGGCTTTGCTCCACTTCCGCATCAAGGGACCCGTCCGGCCGCTGCACCACGTTCAGCAGAAGGTTGCCGTTCTTGCTGACGATGTCGACGAGCATATGAATGGTCCAACTCACCGGGCGGAATTTCCAATTGCGATTATAAAACCAATCCCCGATCGAGGTGTCGGTTTGCCATGGATACGGATTAATGCCCGGCATCACGCCACGCTCCAGGTCTTCGACCCAGCGGCCTTCGGATTTTTGCTTGCAGGTATAGATCACTTGGGGTTTGCCGCCGTGCCGACCGGCGTCGGAGTTGTAGAGATGAGCAATCATGCTCCGACCAACGTCATTGCCGAACGGCACGCCGCCATCGGTGTAAAGCAAATCAGGATGATAGTTGTCGACCAGCTCCTTGATTTCGTTGAACCACATCTGTTGCCAGCGGGGATTGGTGCTGTACCACCCGGTATCCCCTGGTTGGGCTGGAAAATGGTACAAATCCTCGTACTGGGGATCCGCGCCATCGTAAGGAACGCCGGCCAATGGACCGGTCTTGTCCGATTTATGGCTATCCTGAAACCAGGTAAAGCTGGCGCCCAGATGTTCCGAGACGCCGAACTTGAGTCCATTCTTCCGAGCCGCCTTCTGCCAGGTGCCGACCACATCGCGATGCGGCCCCATGTTAACTGCGTTCCAGCGGTGCAGCTTGGAATTCCAGAGGAAAAAATTGTCGTGATGGGAGCCCATGCTGACGAAATATTTGGCCCCCGCACGTTTGTACAGCGCCATCAACCGGTCGGGGTCCCACTTTTCAGCTTTCCAAAGCGGGATAATATCCTTGTAACCGTTGGTCGAAGGATGCCCGTAATGCTCGAGGTGATCTTTATATTGGGCGTGGCCCTGCTGGTACATCTGGCGAGCGTACCAATCGCCATCCATCGGCACCGCCTGCGGCCCCCAATGCGCCCAAATGCCGAACTTGGCGTCGCGAAACCAGTCGGGACAATGGTAGTTGGTCAGAGACTCCATTGTGGGCTGGAAGGGACCCGGCTTTATGGGTAACGAAAGCTCCGCTTCAGCGGCTGTGAGCTGTCCGGTCAGAAAGCCGCAGATCAGGACCGTCAGAGAGAAGTGAAGAATGCTTTTCATAGGGCCGTTGCGTCGAAAGAGAATTAAGCGTCGTTCGGCGGCTTCTGACAAGAGAACTTTGAGAGAGAGCGAGGGACAAACAACGAATCCCCAAAGCCTGATGGATTGAGCAGCCCATCCCAACCGCCGCGTCCAAAAGCGCCGCGAAGCGGACGCACTCCAGAACCTTCGGAATCCCTCACGGTTAGTCGAAAGCCTCTTTTCGCCTTCACCAATTCATTTGAACGGTGAAGCCGCCCAGGACTCGCGCCAGCGTCTTGGAGTGCGGCGCTGCGCGCCGCTTTTGGAGCCGAACGACAGCCAACCCTCGAAAGATATTCATCGCTCAGCCCTCCTCGGTCACGCCCGTCATTGCCGGTCAGTCAAGGGTTGCATGTGTTGCGAGTCTCTTGTAGGAAAGAAATGAAATCCAATATGTCCACGCAAGATTTCGCCATCATCTTTACGAGCCTGCGCAGCATCTTGAGCAAGCAAGCCGCCTGGTTGCTGGTCATGGAAGATGCCCCTAAGCGTTATTGCCTCGCCGGTCGGACCGGTCCGAGCGCTCTCAAAGCCTGGGGCGGCAAGATGAAGGTAAAGACCTTGCCGGTGGGATGGGTCCAAATCGGAAAGTCGTACGTAAGCTATCATTTGATGGGGCTCGGGGATGTTGGAGCGGCACAATGTGCAATGTCCGAGGAGTTGAAGGCCCACATGCAAGGCAAGACTTGTTTCAATTTCAAGGTCCAGGACGAGGCACTATTCGCGCAGTTGGACCAGCTGACCGAGCGGGTTTGCAAGCAGTTCAAAAAAGCAGGCTTCATTGAATGAACAAAGGCCGGTCCGGTAAACGAACCGGATCCAACGTACGGGCCGCAAATACCGCAACGACATCGCGGGCAGCACTGTTGCTGCAAATCGGGAGTAAGACTCTGGTTCCTTGGGTTTTCTCCTGAATCCTAGGCCGTTTAAAAACCGGCGTTCCGACGCCATCTGGACTTTAGCAACAGGCTGTAGCTGGGTTTAAGTTGCTCCCGCGGACTGGATTCTGGCGCAAAACTTGCTTGTTCTCACATGGTCGAACTCTAGAGAAAGCATACTTCATGATGGGAACTGGCTCGAAAAAAGTCCTGGTAATCGACGATGACCTGTCGGTCCGTCAAGCCGTACGACTTTCTCTATCACACCAAGGGTGCAAGGTGTCGGATACCGATAATGCGGAATCGGGTTTTGAAATGGCGCTTCTTCAACAGCCAGATCTCGTCATTAGCGATGTAAACATGCAGGGCATTTCTGGGTTGGCCTTGCTCTCGAAACTACGCTCAAACCCCGCCACGAGCGCAATTCCGGTGATTCTCATGACTGGGGCTCCCGACTCAGCCAGCGTTCGATGCAGCATGGAGCACGGCGCGGATGATTATCTTCCGAAGCCCTTCAGTCACAGCGTACTCATCGCGGCCGTAAGAGCTCGATTGGAACGTCAGGAATCATTACTTTCAAGCGCGAAGGCAAATGAGGAAAGACTGTTAGGGTTGCTGTCCGCCACTCGGGACATGGTTGCTTTGGTTGATCCGTCCACTCAACGCC
>DASRFK010000308.1:0-10176 GCA_035651635.1 Verrucomicrobiia bacterium
AAAGATCAAATCGAGAGCTAATTACCCTAAACCTAATCAAGACGGCAAACCGGCAGGCACTTTTTCCTGCCGGTTTGTTCTGGGTACCCATGTAAAAGTTCATACCGGCGGTTTTCGTAAGTTTTCACGCCGCCGTCCACACTTGGTTGTCACGCGGCTGTTTTATTGTTTTCTATTCACGCTTTAAGCGCGGTATGCGCAACAGGTTTCTGGCCTCAGTGGCGCGGACCAAATCGCGACGGAGTGTCGACCGAAAACGGTTTGTTGGTCTCATGGCCGGTGAAAGGCCCGCCACTCGTTTGGTGCTCTACAAATGTGGGGGCCGGCTATTCGTCAGTCGCAGTAGCGGATGGCAGAGTCTTTACCATGGGAGATGGCGCGGACGAGAGCTGTGTCTATGCGCTCGATGACGTCAAAGGCAAACTTCTGTGGAAAGCCCGGGTTGGCAAATCTGGCGAGGCAACGGATATCCTGGAACTCGCTCAACCCCCACGATTAATAGTGGCTTGGTCTTCGCACTAGGGCAGTTCGGTGACCTTGTTTGCGTCGACGCTGGCAGCGGCAAGGAACACTGGCGTAGAAGCCTTTTCACTGATTTTAGAGGCAAGATGATGTCGGACTGGGGTTACGCGGAATCCCCACTTGTGGACGGCGACAAAATTGTCGTAACGCCCGGCGGTCCCGACGGCACGATCGTTGCGCTCAATAAAAACACGGGTTCAGTAGTGTGGCGTACCAAGGATTTCAAAGACAACTGCGCTTATTGTTCAATGATCGTCGCGCAGGTAGCGGGCCAACGCCAGTATATCCAACTCACGGATGCAAACGTTATTGGAATCGCAGCGTCCGATGGGAGGGTGCTATGGCATGCATCCCGTCCAGGTCAGACCGCTGTGATTCCTACGCCAATCTTTTATGACGACTGGCGTTTACGTGACGTCCGCGTACGGAGCCGGGTGTAGCCTCTTACGAATTTCTGCCACGGCTGGCCAATTCAAGGCAGAAGAGGTGTACGCTAACAGGGTTATGGCCAATCACCACGGTGGTGTCGTTCGTGTCGGAGAGTTTCTCTACGGCTATTCTGAGGGAAAAGGTTGGGTGTGCCAGGAGTTTAAGACCGGCAAAGTTATGTGGGAACAACCAAATTTTGGTAAAGGGTCCATTATGGCTGCGGACCACCACCTCTATTTAAGGGGGGAGGATCGGGGAAGCGTCGTGCTCCTTGAAGCCTCTCCGCAAAGCTATCGTGCAACTGGATTTTTCGAACAGCCTTTTCGCAGCAAGCAACAGGCGTGGGCGCACCCCATTATCGCAGGTGGCAAGCTCTATCTCCGCGACCAGGAGGTATTGCTTTGCTATAACGTTCACATGTAAACCGTGGCATCGGCCCAGACCGTGAGCAAAGCGGAAGAGACTTGAGAATTGGCTTACTGTCCTGGTTGGGGTGATACCAGCGCCAGCAGGGCGGCCCGGCGATCATCGGGCAAGGCCATTCCTTGGATCGTTGAACGAGCGGCGGAAGGCGCCAAAGACGCAATTTGTCCGAACCGGGCGTCCGATTGGGGATCCCAGGCCAGTTGCTGCAACAGAGAGTTCAGGAAAGGTTGACGCCGCGAATCTGATGCCGGCATCTGATTAAACCACTGCATGGCTGTGTCAAATTGGCCGCGTGCCCATTCGCTAAAAGCAGTGCTCCCGACGGAGACTCCGAGTTCCGCTGGGAGCCGGTTAGCCCAGTCTATCGCTGCGGAAGGATCATTGCGCGCCATGTTTCGAGAGAGGGCCTCATACGTGTACGCTGGGAAGCTGATGTTCGTTGCCGATTGCAAGAACGAAGCAAGGCTCGCGGGATCAGAATCGGTCCATTTCCAGGAGACACTGGTGACAACCTGACGAATCGCATCGGTATCCAGACTCGCCAGCCAGTTCAAAGTGTCGGCCGATACTGTTTTGTTGGCAAACGCGTCCGGGAACCACTTGTCTGCAACCGCCATGGCTGCTTGTGAACGGGCGCTCGAGGGACTCATAGAACTGACGAGAGCGGCGGCGGAAGCAACGTCCTTCTGAGCCGCGCCCGCGGCCAGTGCCTTGATGGAGTCCGAAAGGCTCGTGCCTGTAAGATTCGCTTCGCACCAGGCTAGGGCAGCCGGGGCATCCTGCTGAGCCCAGGCTTCCACGAGTGTGGGGCTGAACTTAGCAAGCGTTGGTGCGTCACTTCCGGCCAACCAGTCTGCCGCACCGCTCAAGTTACGATCGGCCCAGCTCTTGAGGACGGTTTGTGAAAGTTTGTTGGCCAATGACCCGTGCTGGGTTGCGGCAAATGCCAAGGCGGCAGCCGGATCTGCCTTGGCCCAAACCTCGCCGATCGTTGCGATCGCTGAGTCGGACACGGGTCCGGCGGGATTAGCCATTGTAAACTCCGCGGCGTGGCGGGGGTCGGCGGCGGCCCACGATTTGACGCCAGACATGCTGGGCCCGTAATTGTCAATTTGCCAATCGGACATTAATCGCAAACCTGTCTCGGGGTCCGTAGCCATCAGGGTTATTGCCAACTGCCCGCGCCAATCCTTGCGTTGTGGGAAGTCTTCGCCACTGTTGAGCGCTGCGATCACGGCCGATTTATCCTGTTTCAGCCAGCTTTGAATCAGTGTGTCTGCAAGCCCTGGTGGGTATTCTTGCATTGCTGCCGTGCGGAGCGTGTCGAAGAAGTGCTTGGGCGCCAGTTCGGCCCATCGCTCGGCAACGAGCTTGGTAGCCCCGCGGTTACCGCGTGCCAGTTTGGCAAGACGCGGAAAATCAGCCGGGGCAGCCTTTTCCATTGCATCCCACCAGAACAGCCACCGTTTCACGCCGGTCGATTGGGCGAGGTCGCGCGCTAATTGTGTGGCCAGCGGCGAGTCGTCCGGTAAGCTTAATTTTTCGGGCGTAACCGGGCCCAAGGATGGTGGCGGGTGGCCAAATTCTATTTGGGCAACGTCGACGTGTTTGGCAATATTGGCGTGGCGCCAGACCAGACCGGCCGCAAGGCCTAAAAAAGCACTAGCGACTATGGCTGTTGAGGTGGTCAAAGTTCTCATGGCAAGCAGTGCTTTCAGTTTCCCCCGGAAGGCGTGCTACTACTCAGACCGGCCTGTAGCTGCGTCTTTTGGTCGGGAGTAAACGGACCGGAGTCGATCCATTGCCGCGCAGTCGCCGGGTCCCGCAGCGCCATCATCTTTGCTACGTGTGCGGCGGTTTGGTCCCTCTCGGTAGTGTCCCCGATGCTAATGGCGGCGTCCCAGGCTTCCCGAGGACTTGACTCTGATAGAGCAAGGGCGAGGGCGCGATTGCTCTCGTCGCGTTCGGGACCCTGAGACATGGCTGAAACCCATTGTTCTGCCTGTTGCGGATCGCGCGCGGCCCAGACTGAAGCTATGGCCGCGGCGGCATCGCTGCGGGTTTGATCGGCGGGCATAGATTGAATCCAACTGACGGCGTCTTCCGGCGAGCGCTGAGCCCAGGCCTGGGCCACAGTTCCTGCGGCGGAGGCGCGGGCGGACTCCGGCAACAGCGGCAAGCGTGAAATCCATGATTGAGGATCATCCAGGTTTTCCCCGCGCAGTTGGCTGAACGCGGTTTGGAGCATGGGGCCTTGAAGTCGCGCAGGGGCTTGGCTGTAGAGGGTGTCTAGACGGCCGAGCATGGAGCCTCCATTGAAGAGGGAGCGCGCGAGTTCCTGTATTTGCTGATCGCCTTCACTGGTAGCTGGGATATCTGAAACCAGGCTCATTGCTCCTACAGGGTTTTGATGCGCCATCGCATTGATTACCTCTTGTTTGAGCGATTTGACTGTCGGATTATCCGGTTGCGTTTTAAGCCAATCCCAAACCGTCGCTTGTTGGGAAGTGGCTCCGTTGAGGAGCGCACTGTCGATGGCCGGCAGAAGCACCGACAACGACCCGTCATTGGCATGGAGGTTCAAAAACCCCGTTGGATCGGAGTTGAGCCGATCGGCGAGGGCGTTACCCATGCCCATAATATCGTCTCGCGAAAGTTGTCCCGGATGCGCAGTGAGCCAGGTAACGGTGCCATCGAAATCGGCTCTCACGGCTGCTTCCAAAACGCGGGCGCCGGTCGTGCTGGCAAAGTAACCCTGTTTGCCTCCAGGCGGCACGATCCCGATCTGGTCCAGTGCCGCGGCAGGATTGGCGGCTGCCAGACCGATCAAAGCAGCTCGAATCAATTCGGCATGGTCAACTCCGTCGGGAAGCGATTTAGTCCAGGCAATCGCCGCCTGCGAATCGCCCTTTGCCCAGGCGGCAGCAACCCCGCCCAGGGCCTGGTCACGATTAGGGCCTGTCACCGCCAAGGCCCAGGTGCGGGCTTGGTCCAAGTTGGCACCTCCAAGGATTGTGAACGCTTCCAGGACCTTTTTATCCCAAAGATTTTCCGGGGCCGGCAACTGAGCGACAATGCCCGGAATGCGATCAGGAACTTTTTTGGCGATTTCGGCCAATGAATCCCGAGCGATGCTCTCCCAACCCGCACCCGAAGCCATCAAGCCGTCTACAGCGGCAGCGGGAGACGCGACCAGCCATTCCTGGAAAAACTCGTTCCGTTCGCTAGGATCATGGCCCTTCATAAAGAACGCCATCCCACCCCTTGCATCCACCTCGACCCATTCCGATAAGAGAGCCACCCGAAACGCTCGGCGCCGGAACGAATCCTTCAGCTCATTGATTGCATTATACAGTTGCGGCATAGCGTCTTTTCCGATCCCGTATTGTTCATGGAGTTTGCGCCACTCCGCATATAATGCGCTGTTCTCAATCAAAGTGGGCGTATTGGTAGGAACGGCCGCGATCTCCGGCCTTGTGGTTGTCACGGCTGGCGCTCGTGACGGTTCGCTGACTTTGAAGTGGTACCCGATGGGAAACGAAACCGCCGCGACCACAGCAGCGGTGACCAACAATCCTTTGGAAGTCGTCATAGCAGTAAAAAAAGAAGTGGAAGCTGCGCCGGCCGAGGCCGAACTGCCGGTTGTAGCACCGGCAAAAACGCCCGTTGCAATCGCAGCGGGAGTGGCGAGGGCTCCAATCGCAACCGCCACTGCCATAGTGAAGATTGCGGTCGGCGCAGTGCGCTTAAGCACTGATTCGACTAAACCAGTCATTTGCTCGCGCAGCATCTCGCGACCGCGCGCCAGCCGCTGCTTTACGGCATCTTCGCTGAGCCCCAGGCTTTCAGCGACAGATCGAACCGATTGGCCTTCCCGATAGTAAAGGACCAACGGGAAACGGTAGGTCTCCGGCAGCTGGGTCAGGCAATCGCTAACCAGAGCTGCTTCTTCCGCCGTGGCGGCCAACTCATCCGGAGCGGGAGAACCGTCGACCAACTGGGGGGCGTCCTCCAAGGGAGCATGGTTTCTTTCCCGTCGCAAGTAACCCAAGGCTACGTTTCGGGCAATCTGGCCCAGCCACGAGCGGAGCCGTTCAGGCTCGCGCAAATCGTGAATTTTGCGCCAGGCCGTGAGAAAGGCGTCCTGCGCCGCGTCCTCGCTGGCGCTGAAATCTGTCAAAATTGCATAAGCGATGCCGCAAACCATTGCCTGGTTGCGGGCTACGATCTCGACGAATGCCCGTTTGTCGCCGCGCCGCGCTGCGTGCACGAGTTCGGCGTCCGTCGCGGTGGGCCGGGGGAGTTGCTTGTTCTTGTCGCGATGCAGGAAAGCCATCTTACGTTTTGTTATTAGTAAGATGCACCCAGCTGGTGATCGGTGACACGATTTTACTCAAGGACGTGCCGGAATTGGAATACTGCACGTTCACCTGGAAGAGGAAGTCAGCGCGATCGAAACCGTTGGAGTGTCCTCATTTCGTCGCCACGCCCTCCCAACAAGAGGGTTTTCATTGATGAAGACCATTTTGGAAGCTCGCATTGCCATGCTTTGTCCCGCTAGGATCTAACCTACGAACGTGGGCTGTCCTGCCGCGAAAAGTAGATGAACAGCCAACCTTGAGCGAGGCCGAATACATACCCGAGGAGTCTGTGACTCCGTCAGGGACCAGCTTTCAGTAAACTTTGGTTTGTGTCCAGGTTGGGAAGAATTAAGCCCGAATCCGACAGAGGATTTGCTTTTGCTGGGATAATAAGATGAGTATGCTCATTTTCCTCATTGACGCGACCGCATTGCACCAGTAATGTTGAGCATACTCATAATCCATGATTAACCACAATTTCTCGTGAAAGGAACGAAATCTTCTTCGGCATCGCCCGATAAAAAAACCTCAGGAAAGCGCAACCAGAACAAGGAACAGACCAAGAAACACATTCTGGATGCGGCGCTGGCCTTGTTTAAGCAGAAAGGTCTGGAGGGCACAACGACGAGACAAATCTCGCAGAAGGCGGGAATCGCTGAAGGCACTCTCTTCAACTACTTCAAAACAAAAGAAGATCTCGCGCTTTATTTCTTCCAAAAGGAAACCGACGACCTTATCGAGTGGTTTCATTCACAAAAGCACTTGCAAAGAGCGTCGCTTCCGGAAAGGCTTTTCGCAATTATCCATCGGCAGCTCGAATATATTGAGCCCTACCAGGATTTCATCGGCGCGGTTTTCTTTCGGGCATTACAACCAACTTCAACACTAAGTCCGTTGCGGTTTGAATCGCAAGAGCATCGGCTCAAGTATCTTCGATTCATCCGCTCAGTTTTAGCCCGGGCCGAAGAGCAAGGTGAGATTCCTAAGATCGGGGATTTGGGTGCATATGCCTTTGGTTTATACTACATCGGCATTGTCACATATTGGCTTCAGGATCTTTCGCGAGGCAAACAAAAGACGTTGGCCTTGGTCGACCGCTCATTGTCGGTCGTGACAAAACTTCTCAAGAAAGGCCGGTGGGAGTGGTGAAACATTTGAAAAAAGGTCCTCTGGGCCGGGCCGCCCGGCTCATGAAATTGGGGGCCGGTCTAGCTGGAAGCTACCTCGGTTATCAATTGCACCGCCCATTCATAAATGAGGAACGTGCAACGGGCCAACATCGTGCCTTGAGGCAAAAGCATGCAAAACAAGTTCGCGAGGGGCTTCAAGACCTTCGCGGCCCAATCATGAAACTGGGACAAGCCCTCAGCATGCAAACGCATTTCCTGGGGGAGGAAATGATCGAAGAATTGTCGGCCCTGCAGATGCACGCGCCTCCCATGCATACGAGCCTGATGCGGGCTCAGTTCAAGACTGCTTTAGGAAAGTATCCGGAGGATGTATTTCGTTCTTTTGAACATCAACCCTTCGCTGCCGCTTCCCTGGGCCAGGTCCATTGGGCCGTGACGAAAGGAGGCGAAAGCGTTGCGGTCAAAATTCAGTATCCAGCAATGCGTGAGGCCATCGAAAGTGATTTCAAAGCCATACGCACAGCAGGTTTCGCAATTCGATTAACAGGGCATCTGCAAGATTCGGTCATTCAGGAAACGGAACGCGGGATTCTCGAAGAGACGGATTATGTGAACGAGGCTCGAAATATTGAGCATTTTGAAAAAGCCCTTGCGCCTCTCGGGTTCGTGAATGTTCCGAAAGTGCATCATGACCTCAGTTCGGATCAGGTGCTAACGATGTCCCGTGTCCCTGGATTGCGTTTGCAGGAGTTTCTCAAAACAAATCCTTCGCAACAAGTACGTGACAAGCTCGGCACCGGCTTGACGAGGCTTTTCTTTTTCCAATTGTTCCGAGTTCAAGCCCTTCATGCCGATCCGCACCCAGGAAATTATCTGTTTAACAATGATGGGACAATTGGGCTGGTAGATTTTGGATGTGTGAAATACTTGAAACCAGACGTTGTCCGTTGTTATGCCCAGTTTTGGTCGAGAGAATGGGTGCACGATCGCAAATTGTTGGCGGAGATCATCCACGTTATCTTTGGTCCGAATGTCTCACCTGACGAAGCCCGCGTGCGGCGATGCATGAACGGTATTAGGGCGTTCTACGATGAATTCCACCCGTTAAATATAAAAAATGAGCCGCTTCAACTCGCGGACCCAAAATTCATGGATGGTTTGGCGAGGCTGGCCAAAATCCTCGTTAAAAATAAATTTCTCTCCCCGGAATTTGTGTTCCTCTCGCGCACCGAATCCGGTATGTGCAATCTGCTGCACATCTTGAAAGCACGGGTAGCGACGACACAGATTGCACGGGAGTGGATGCCATCATCACTCGTAGTGTGAGCTCTTCAGTGCCAAATGGGCCTAAAGGGCAATTGTTTTGGGGAAATGGTCTCCAATTCGGGCGAGATCCTTTGGGGTTCTTGGAGCGCACTGGTCGTGATTACGGGGATGCCGTGCAACTCCGTTTCGGAACTACGATAATTTATCTTCTCAGCAATCCGGAGCTGATTGAGGCCGTTCTCACCAATAAAGCAGATTTTCCTAAGTCGGATTTGCTTCGCGGGCCCCTGATGCGTCGGGTTGCTGGTAACGGAATCTTTCTGAGTGAGGGCGAATTCTGGGTTCGACAACGTCGATTGATGCAACCCTCTTTTCATCGTGAACGCATCAGCGCGTATGCACGAATTATGTCCCAGTATTCATCACGTATGTGCACCGGCTGGACAGCTGGTTCTACGATTCATCTTCAAAATGAAATGATGAGGCTCACGCTGGCGATTGTAAACAAGGCCTTGTTCAATGTCGAAATTCACGAATCGAGGTGCAAAGAAGTTTCGGCGGCTTTCGAAGAGATTTCAAATCGGATTGCACCTTCTTCAAGTTTGTTCCGAATTCTCCTAGGTTCTGCACTTCGCCTTGGACATGCGGAATTCGAAAGAGCAGTACGACGCCTGGATAACGTGATTAACGAGTTGATTTCCGAACACGCCTCATCGCGACAAGACTCTAATGACCTGCTTTCAACGTTGATGCAGGCACGTGATGAGCAGGGCAAGCGTATGACGGACAATCAGCTGCGGGATGAGGTCATTACACTATTCTTGGCTGGCCACGAGACGACTGCGATCAGTCTAACGTGGACCATTTATCTAATCACTCAACATCCGGAAGTGGAAACTCGCATTATCAACGAATTGGATTCTGAGCTTGCCGGCCGGACGGTTCAACTCGAAGACGTCTCGAAACTTTGTTACTTGGAGAAGGTTATCAAGGAAGCAATGCGGTTGTACCCTCCAGTTTGGGTGATGGCTCGGATGTCTGCCAGGGACCAGGCTCTTGGGTCTTGGAGCTTACCAAGGGGAACCCACCTCTTTCTGAGCCAGTGGGTCGTGCATCGCGACGCTCGATTTTACAAAAATCCCAAGGATTTTAATCCTGACCGCTGGACGGATGCGTTTACGCATAACCTTCCAAAATACGCCTACTTTCCTTTCGGTGGCGGACCACGCGTTTGCATCGGTCAATCGTTTGCCATGCTCGAAGTCATTATTGCGCTCGCCACCGTTTTCCAAAACGCGCGGCTCACCGTCAGAGGCAGGCAAGACATTCGGCCTCGTCCAAGTCTCACGCTGAGACCGGAAGGTCCCATATACATGCTCGTCGGCAAGCACCTCAGTAAACCTGATGAAGGCACACGACTCCAGGAAAGGTAAAAATGCTTGGCATGCGTTGATACCCGCTATCGGAACTGATGGTGACGTTTATCCTTTCATCGGTCTTGGCGCTGAACTCTCCAAACGTGGTTATCGGGTAACGATTGCAACGCACGAACACTTCGCGGCGTATGCGAAAGCAGCGGGACTTGACTTTGTTTCCTTGATTTCCAACACGGAAACCGACGCTTTGGTGCGACAAAAAGATTTTTGGCATCCTCTCAAAGGACCGATCGTCATCTCGCGTTGGCACGCCAAATTAGTACCCCGGCAATACAACGTTCTATTGAAACTGGCATCGGAGAAAAAAACGTTTATTGTGGCGAACCCGGGCGTTGTGGTGGGTCGCATAATTCAGGAACAACTTAAAACACGTTTATTTAGCGTCGTTTTGCAGCCTTGGCTAATTCCCAGTTTTGTTGAACCCCCGGTCATGATGGGGGGGCTAACCTTACCACGGTGGGCACCGAAATCAGCGCGCAAGCTCTACATACGGCTATTCGATAAAATTGGTGTCACCGGTCGGTTCAAAAGGGACCCCCTCGGGTCGAAATGGGGTCCCTTTTGAAATTTCAAAACTCCCCACCTGTGGGATTTTGACTCAATGTT
>DASRFK010000309.1:0-47186 GCA_035651635.1 Verrucomicrobiia bacterium
TGGCCGCGCTTTTTTTGTACTACGCAGTGGCCGCGGATTATTCGCCCTGCTGGCAGTAACAGGTGTAGGCGGGTTTAATATCGGCTTGTGCCCAGGCCTTTTGAAAACGCTTTTGCGCAGTTCGGGCTTCGCTCTGCTTGCCTTGCTGCTGAAACGCATTGCGCAGGCCCATGAGCGCCCAGCCATTGCCCGGATAACGCTTCAGATCCTCCCGGTAGACCTCCTCGGCTTCCGCGGGGTTACCGGCTTTCAGCAGGACTGCCCCCAATGTATGGCGGACGGGTTGAATCCAGTCCGGAGGTTCGTCGTATTTGAGATCATCTTCCAGTTTCGCCGCTTCTTGCAGCTTGGGGACGGCGAGCTCGAATCGGCCGGCCCGCGCCGCCATCTCTCCCTCGAGTACACGTGACGCGATTGCGAGAATATCCGCAGCCGAGTTGTTCCCGAATCGCCATTCCTTCGGCACGGCTGCGGCTGCCTGGTCAAACATTGCTTTCTCCGCGCGAGCTTCCTCGATTCGATTCAGGGCTGTAAGTGCCGAGGTGCGGGTGTAACGCCACAGGGCCCGGGACAAGGGCAGCGTGGCAGCAGGCTCCCGGGCGGCGAGAATCTCCTGCCAACGCCCAAAGCGCATCAAGGCTTCGGAAACGAAAATCATATAACCATCTGCGATGGGCGCGTATTCTTTCAGGAATTCCTCAGGCACACCGGCGACCATTGTTCGGGCGCAAGCAAGGGCCTCTTGGCTCCGGCCCTGCATCATATCGACGAACGCCAGGAAATGCGCGTTGTGAGCCATGTACATCGAGTATAGCCCCGGCTGCGGATAAGCGGCGCGGTAGCGGGCATCGGCTTGCATCGCCTGTCGATTGGATTGAGCGGCCTCGGACCAACGATCGACCCGGGCGTAAATATGGGAGGGCATGTGGACAAGGTGACTCGAGTCCGGCACGAGATGGCGCAGCCGGTCCGCGGCGGCGACCGCCCTTTCGGGATGGGGCGATGCTTCCAGCACGTGAATGTACAGGTGGTTTGCACCGGGGTGATTCGGGTCCAGTTTCAACGAGCCTTCGAGGGCTGCGAGAATTCCAGGTGTCCAAGGCTGCGGCTCGTCTTTGGTCCATAGATCCCAAGGATGAAGGTCCATGGCGGCTTCGGCGAACAGCGTGCCGACATCGGCATTGTCGGGGTACTTGCGCCAGAGCTCGCGCATGGCCGTGGCATAGGCCTGATCCAGGGCGGAACGGTCCTCCGGTTGTGGGTTGGCGTACCGCGCGCCTAGCGCTTCGACCAACCCCTGTTCCAAGGGCGAAGCCCGTTCTGCCAGCGCTTTGGCCTTTCCGAGGGCTTCCCACGCTGTGGCCGCCTTGTCGGGCGGCACGAGAGGAAAATTGATATGCGGCCCGTTTACCAGTGCCACGCCCCACCAGGCCATCGCGCAGCGGGGGTCTGAAGCAATGGCCCGGCGAAATTCCTGCTCCGCGGCATAATGGCCGAAGCCATATGCCAGCGTTAGCCCGCGGTCGAAGGCGCGCTGCGCTTCCCGCGAGCCGGTCGTGATCTTGAAGTGATGTTTGCCCAGCGCGTGCAGCTCTGGTTGCGAATTCTCGGCGCCAAAAGCCTTTTCGGGGGCGCTTGCGGCAGGAATCAAGTACGTGAGAATCAAAGACGCCCAAACCAAAGCACGCGGCAGTTGTGCAAGAAAAGATCTCGAATTCCAAGTGGGCATGCCGCGAGTCTGGCATACTTACCCAGCGGTGTCCAGATGGCCCGTCGGTGTGCGGAGAGGGTCCAGCCTGAAAACGAAGCTGGCGGAAAGGGTCAACAAACCTCTCCGCCAGCACGCTACGGATCCCCCGATAGCACTTGGTTCTTACGTCATCCCAGACAAATCAGTTTCTGTCGCCGTGATGGCCGTCGCGATTATCACCATTGCCTCCGTCCCTGCCATCGTGATTGTCGCCACCATCATGGTTGTTCTGCGCGGCTGCCGGGTCCAGGGCGCCGAACAGGCCGTGGCTCTCACCGTTCGGGCCGGCACTGAAGTACAAGGTCTGCGAGCGGCCGCCTTTACCGTCGTTGCCAAACTTAAGGCCCCAGAGACCGTCGATCACAATAGGCCCGCCGTTCACGTCGCGCAGGAGACCTTGCAAGTCACCGTCGGCTTCGAAGGCCATGATCGTGCCGCTGCCGAAATTGCCCACCAGCAATTTGTCTTCTTTAGCGCCGAACCCGCTCGGGGCAATGGCCAATCCCCAAGGCGAATTGATCTCATGCAGGTGTCCGCCGGCGGCCGAGCCGGTAGCGAATCGGTGGAACTTGCCTGTCATCGGATCCAAGATATCAATCAGGCCATGGCCACGCCCTGGCACATCGTCGTGCTTGGCCTCGTTTTGTTTGGCGAACGTGACGAACACCATTCCGTTGAGATTTTGGACATTGAAGGGCGCGTAGCCTTTCGGCGCACGCATATCCTTGAGCTGTCCGAACATGACCAGGTTTGTGTCGAACTCGTCCAACGTTCCATTGGCAAAGTTGGCTGCAAGAAGCGTCGGGCCGTGCATCGTCGTTGTCAGAGCGATTCCCTTGTAAACGGCCGACCCGCCGGGAACCAGAACTTCGGCGCTCGTGCCGAGGCTGCCTCGCCAGCCTGAGATCGTTCCATCCTCACTGGCGAAAATGAATATATCGCCCTTGAAACTTCCCGTGCCATCGAACAGCTGGCCGGTCGGTGTGCCCTCTCCTGGAATGGCTACTTCCAGGCCTTGCTTGGCAACTTGCACGACTCCACTCGAATCATAGGTCACGGCGTAGAGCGTCGATAGGCCGCTGCCGTTGTCGCTGACCCAAAACGGAGTGGCCGGCCCGGCCGAGATTCCCCAGGCGTTCACCAGATTTGTATCCTGGAGCAAGGCCATGCCTGCTTGGTCGGATACCAGGTTGGTTTGGACATAGCGGCCTCCGCCGTCTTCGTCCGCCAGGGCCAGCAGCGGTGCGCAAGCGACCGCCACCAGGCCGGCGGTCAAGCGCAGACCTCGCCGGTTGTTGGTTCTCTTCTCAGTCTTGATCGGGTTTCTGCCAATATAGTCTTTCATGCTGAACCTCATGTTTAGTTTGTTGCCAGTCTTGCGTCGAGCCCGCCACAGCCGGGGCCAAATGTGTTGGGTTTGCTCCCAACTGCACATTGACCTCGAGGACTCAATCCAGGACTGAACGAGCTTCGTATTGTAAGAGTCACAAGCGGGTGGTTTGTTCCCCCAAAATCCCTAAGAGCGTGTTTTAAAAATTTGGTTTGGAGTCCCGCCTTTAGGCGGCCCGGCGCCAAACCGCCTGAGGGCGGGACTCCAAACCCAGGTGCCCACGCCCCTGCCGAGGTTTTAAAACACGCTCTAAGAGCGTGTTCTATTAATAATCTTGGCGGCGAGACGCCGCCAAAACCCGCCGGCCAGAGGCCCGCGCTACGTAGCGCAGGCGTTTTCGCCTGCGGGTTCCGGCGGCGTCTCGCCGCCGGAATCGCGCCGCGGACCCATTTTTTAAGACACCCTGTAAACGCGTTTTGTCCCCTCCCTCAGCCTGCCCTCTGAGGCAGCCTTCGTCCGGCGGGATTTCTTTCCGCAGGCAACACGCCCCCGGGGGACGCCGGCATTCCCGGTGGCGGCGTGGGCGTGGACCTACTTGCTCTGCCAAAATCGTCAGTTACGTTTTTGCAGGCGCGAGTTATTGCCAGTTCCATCGTACGTAGGGAGACTCAAAATATGATTCGAAAACTTAAGTCCGGGTATCGTCTTTACTCTCGCAAGCGGAATCCAACCACAGGCAAACGCCGGAATTTGGGTACGTTTCGGACGCTCGGAGCGGCGAGACGGCACGAGCGCGCGGTGCAATTTTTTAAACGGCGGGGCTGAACTGCATCCAAATGAAAGAAAGAGCGAAGAAATATTGGTCGGGAGAGGTGATTTGAGGTCTTCGCAGGTCGTTTGGTTCTAAAAGCGGTGCATAACGCCGCGCTCAAAAATGCTCGCGTGCTGCCCAAGAGGCTTCGAGGGAGAACTTAGTGCGCCGCCGCGTCTTCGGCCCTCGCAGGAGGTGGATTCGTCTCCACCTGGGTCAAGGGACTGCCCGCAGCCGTCGGTTGGAGGACCGGGCTGCCCGTCCCGTTTGCCAATACGGCTGCGTCCGAGCCGGCCATTTCTTCGGACAGGATGGTCACCGCGATCCGCCGGTTCTTGGCGCGGCCTTCCACGGTGGCATTGTCCGCGATCGGGCGGAACTCGCCGTAGCCAAGCGCGCCAAGCCGCCGTGGATCTACTCCGCCTTTTTCTGTGAGGAATCGCACCGCTGCGGTCGCCCGCGCGGTGGACAACTCCCAATTGGTGGCAAAACGGCCGCGGCCTGAGCGGATAGGCACGTTGTCGGTATGGCCGACCACATGGACTTGCAAATTCGTATGCTGCTGCAACAACGCGGCCACTTTGCGTAAGACCGCCGCGCCATCGGGTTTCAGTTCTGCTTCGCCTGAATCGAACAACACGCGATCGAGAATATTGACCGTCAGTTTGCCCTGAAGCCGCGAGATGGTTACATCTTTGGATTCCAAAGCCGCGCGCATTTCGTCTTCCAGGCTTTGACGTTTCTGCAGCGCCGCCTCTTTTTCCTGTTCGAGCTGGTGGATTTGGTCGGTAGCAGCGCCAAGTTGATCCCGCAAGCTTGCGCTTTCAGCCGAGCTCTTGCTGAGGGCCTCTCGCGCCTGCGCCAATTCCGCCTGGCCCTGCTCCAGCCGCATCTTCTTGTCGTACGACGAAAATGCCAGCAGGCCCAGGAGCAGGGCGATGGTCAGAATACTGGCGATGGTCCACGTTTCTTTCGGCATACACGTTTCTGCTTCGCAATGTATCCGACCGCGGACCGGCTCGGAAAGAGGATTTGGTTTCTGTGGTCGCCGTGGATTGACGCCCTGGGCTAAGCTGGCGCTCTTGATGCAAAGCCGCACCCGGCGCCAGCTATTCGCCCAGGGCTCCTCCTGAGTTTTCGCGCGCCAGAGCTTCCCCACCTCTTTGTTCCGTATCCCACCAAGGCCCTTAAGCTTGTCGGCGCAGCGAAACGCGAACGCCCATCTTTATAGCCGCCGCGGGCGGGACTGTCAGTCGGGCGCAGCCCGCAACTTTTAGTAAGGCACTGCCTTACAAGAAGTGAGGCTGCTTTTGTTCCTGGTGTGTCCAGGCAATGGCCGAGCGCAGCAGTTCCCTTGGATGGTCGAGCTTGAGCTTCTCGCAAATCCTATGGCGGTAGGTTTCAACGGTCTTGACCCCGATGTGCAGTTGGCTGGCAATCTGGCGCGTATTTAGTCCGCGCCCGGTCAGTTCAAACACTTGCAGTTCACGTTCGGCCAGAGAATCGATGGGCTCGGCCGCCTGATTGGGTCCGGCGTTGGCAAGACGACTCAGAATTTGCGAGGCCACGGGTTCGCTCAAAAAGATCTGACCGTCGAGTACCCGGCGGATTGCGCATAGTATGCTGCGGGTGGCTTCCTGCTTGGTGATGTAGCCGCGTGCGCCGGCACGCAACACGCGTTCGGCATAGAGCGATTCATCATGCATTGAGACCACGAGCATCAGCAACCCAGGCCAGCGCGAATGGATATCTTTGATGAGCTCGACACCATCGGAGTTCCTAAGCGTGAGATCCACAATTACCAGCTTTGGTTGCCGCGCTTTGATCGTTTCAATCGCCTCGGAGCGGTCTTCGGCTTCAGCGCACACTACCAGGTCCGGTTCACGGTTGATGACCTCCGTCAGCCGCTCCCGGACCATGGGATGGTCGTCCACCAGCAGGATGCGGATTCGTTTAACCTTCTTTCGCGTGGAATTGGAATTCTCCGACATAAATCCGGTTCTAATCAAAACGCCCGGGCACGCAACAGCAGAGTCGCGTGCCGCAGGTCGTACCCGGGCTGCAACAGAGCATTCCCCCCATGGTCCTGGCCCGGTACTCCATGATGTGCAGACCCATGCCGGCTGACTGTTTCAATTTACCTGGCGCGATGCCAATGCCGTCATCCTCAACGGAGAGCCTCAGTCGGTTGTCCTCCGTGCCGAGGCGCACAACAATGGATTTAGCGAGGCTATGTTTAAGGGCATTGTTCAGCGCTTCCTGGGCAATACGGTAAAAATGGGTCGCGACCTGTTTGGGCTTTATGGCGGGTATCTCCCCTAATTCGAAACGGCACGATATTGTAGACCGTTGCGAGGTAGTGCGCGCCAACTCTTCCAGAGCGGAGGGCAGGCCGTCGCTTTCAAGGCGAATCGGGAACAGGCCGCGCGCCAGTTTTCGCGATTCGGTTATCGCCTGATCGAGCAAGTTCGCTATGCGTTCTGCCGTGCGCGCTTCCTTCCGACCCGTCCCGGAGAGTTGCGTGACTAGTGAGTTGGCGTCAAAGGCGAGACTGACCAACTGCTGGCACAAACCATCGTGGATCTCTTGCCCGAGGCGAGCCTGTTCGTGGTCACTGATTTCCAGGATTTGGCGTTCGAGACGGCGGCGTTCGGTAACGTTGACTGCCACCCCGGTATAGCCGCAGACCGTGCCGTCGCTCTGCCGTTCTGGTGAGTACCACGTCTCAAAAGTCACCGCCCCAATCTTAACCAGGCCGCTGAATTCGTCCCCGGCCAGGGCACGTCGCATGTGGCTGGCCATCTCAGGGGCTTGTCCGTAAGCTTCCAAAACGCTACGTCCTACATTGATGCCTGTTTTCACTCCGATCGCGCGGAGACCCCGCCCATCTTCGAACGTGATGATTCCCTTGCGATCCACCGCGAATACTATAATGGGCACTCCCGCCACAATGGCCCTTAACCGCGATAAGGCTTCGCCGAGTTGCGTCGAGGTCGCCAGGTGCTTCCCAGTTTCCGCCTGCAATTGGAGAGTCCGGGCCGTCACTAGCTCCTGCAGGTGCCGATTCAAGCGCGTGATCTCCGCCGTCAGCCACCCAGCCGCGGCGAACAGCAAAAATCGAGTCGAACTGTTCCATACCAAAAGACCCCAGCTGAACGAGTTCCGGTCCGAGCCGCTGCTTTCGTGAATTCCCATCAATGCCGCTGAAACGGCCGAAACCAGGATCGCCGGCCGCGTTCCAGCGCCGTAACCGACAAAGGCCACCCCCAGCAGGTAGAAAATGGTAAAACTCATTTCCTCGGGTGTGGTGTAGTCCAGAAACCCAAGTAGAATTTCGTAGAGCAACCCCAGGGAGGTGAGAGCGAGAGGTGATGAACGCCGCACTCGCTGATTGGCCGAGTGCATCAGTTTCTTCATTCTATACGCTGCTTATCATAAGTGGAATAAAAGATAAAGGCGATTTATTGGAGCATCTCAAGGCGATCCTCCCACTTGGCGTGAGATGCGGACGAAGCGACAAGCTTATGTCCTGTAAAACGATGGGAAGGTGGTGGCTTTTTTGGCCTTCTGAGTATCTGAAGCCGAGTTCAAAGGGAGAGTCTACTTAGCTGAAGAGGGCCATGCTGTTGAAATGCTCCGCCTTAATTAAGCGTCGTTGGATTATGTTCGCGGAGGAATGTCGACCTCGGTGAAGTTGCATCGGCCATTTGGAATAAGTTCGATTTCACGGCCAAGTCCCTCCTGAGGAAAGTTTCATGGCCTCACTGGCCGGCAATGCGAAAATATCCCTGCCATTTATCGAGGGGAAAGGTTGCGCTTCTGGCAGAACTAGTGACGCCGGCAATCCAATCTCCGGATGTGAGGTTCGTGCAGGTTTCGATGCGGAACGGCGGCACACCTCCAGTCCAGGAAAGCGTAGTGCTAAGGCCGTCGAAAGTAAGGCTCACGACAATTGGGGGTTCGCGAATGACGGTCAGCCCGGTGTTAAATGTGGTCGCGCCACCGGAATTGACCCAGCAGGTTCCCGCGGCCAGGACAGTAAGAATGTTAGTGCCCGGTTTCAATGGGAGAGCGGCTATGGACCAGTTAGTGGTCCCGAGTGCTGTGCCGCCACCTCCCAGGCTGTTGGTCCAGGTTACACGAGTAACATTGGTATAGAGATTTGTGGCCAGGCCGCTGAGCGACAGGCGGTCGGCCGCGGTGGAAAACGGTGAAATCCGCGCAGGAACCAGCAGCTTGACTGATGGCGGCAATACGGACGGTTGCCCTCTTCGCTGGGCCATCACCCAGTCAACCAGTGGCGGAGTGGCATAAGCTTGCGTCCAAATGCCGTGCCCGCCGTAGATGTATTCGGTGTAAATCGGTGTGCCACCGGCTTCGCGCATGGCCTTAATCATGGCCCGACCACCGGCAATGTCGACCGTGGGATCGTCCTGGGCATGGAAGTACCAAACGGCCAGTTGATTATATGCCGGGACATAAGGCGTAAGGGAATAGCCACAGACTCCGACTGCGGCGGCAAAGGTGTTGGGGTAGCTCACAATCATGGCCCAGGTACCATACCCGCCGAGGGAAACGCCGGTCAGGTATAAGCGGTCGGGGTCCACATTGAACTCAGCCTGAACTTGTTGCAGCATCCCCCACACGAGATGTTGAATGGCAGGTGTGAACCAGGAATTGCCCACAGGGCACTGCGGCGCAATCAACAGGCAGGGATGCTTGACCTGGTTGGTTGGGGCGATGAAGACCAGCGGGCTTGGGTCTAGTAGCGGCAGTCGATTATCTGTGCCAAGCCCTCCCGAGCCATGCAGGTACATCACGAGCGGATAGCTGGCTGTCGCAACGTAGTTGGAAGGTACCCAGAGTCGATAGGGCAGGGTATTGCCGGCCGGATCAACGTAAACCCGCGCCGCCAGGGAATCCACAGTTTGACCGTGAGCGATTGCCCCGGCCAGGAGGAGACCACTGAGACCGCGTAGAAAAAGCCCGTTGAGTTTCATAGCTCTGATGTTCCGCGCGCTCCATTTCAGGGACCGGCGGTGCGGTAAAAGACGCAGCCTGGAGGCGGCTGCTTATCTTCGAACTGGGCCCTTCCCCGCGGTCCGAGAACAAAGGTGTTCAAGGTGCTCCATGGTCCCGAGAGCGAAGCCGCTCGTTGCATCGTGTAGGTTCTTCCGGGAATACCCGAGAACTGAACTTGGAACCCACCGGCTGTCGGGCTTGGCGGCAGCAAGAATGCCGGTGGAATAAGATTGAAAACGGTGCCATCACCCTGCGTGCCGCCGGTGCAGGTTGTGCCGTAAAGCGTGCCGTCATTGGCCAGTAATAAGGGGCTAAGTGGAGTGGCTCCGTCGCTCTTCTCGTGCGCGAAGCTGGTTACGACGGCATAGCCCGTGCCATCGGGATTCAATCGAAAAATGGTGCCCTGATTGTAAGCGCCACCCGCGCTGGTCGCGCCGTAGAGCACCCCGTCGGTCGTTTGCACCAATGCCGCGTACGGCTCTGCGCCATCGACCATGGCACGGCCAAAGCTCAGAACCGTGGCGCAACTGCCATCGTCCGGGTTGAGCTTGAATACTGTGCCCAGGCCAAAAGTTCCCCCCAGCGTCGTGGTCCCATACAAGGCGCCATCCAGCGCCTGGACCAACGCCGCCGCGGGAAGGGCTCCATCTCCGTTGGTGCCGGTAAAGCGCTTGAGCACGGCATAGCCGCTGCCATCAAGGTTCATCGTGAAGACCGTCCCCAGATGTTCGGTGGTTCCACCGGAATAAGTCGTTCCATACAGCGCGCCGTTCGCGCCTTGTACCAGCGCGGCCATCGGAGTTGCTCCATCGCCATTAGTACCGCTGAAACGATGAAGCGTCCCATAGCTGGTCCCGGTGGGGTTGATGCGGAACAGCGTGCCATTTTGTTGACTGCTGCCTCCCCTATAAGTGCTTCCATACAGGACGCCGTTGGTGGCCGAGAGCAGCGCGGCGTACGGGGTGCTCCCGTCGCTTCCCCCGGCGAAGTTCTTGAGCACGCGGAAAGCGCTGCCGTCCGGTTCGAGCGTGAACACCGTGCCGCAAGAATCACTGCCACCGAACATGGCGGTCCCGTAGAGAGCCCCGTTGCTGCCCCAGACCAGGCCGCCATAGGGATTGACACCATCGGTGGCTGCGGCGGCAAAGCTTTTCAGCACCGAATAATTGCTGCCATCCGGGCTCACTCGGAATACCGCTCCCACGCCAGCACTTCCACCGAAAAAGGCCGTCCCGTAAAGCATTCCGTTAGTGTCCTGCACGACACCTGAGTACGAGTAGACTCCGTCCCTCACGGAACCAGTGAAGGTTTTGATGTCGGTAAAACCGCTCCCGTCGGGGCTCAGTTTAAACACCGCCCCTGAGACCCCACTACCCTCGGCCTCCACCGTCCCGTAAAGAAATCCATCACGGCCAACCAGGAGGCTGGCGCGCGGCGATGCGCCATCCATTCCGGTGAACGATTTGAGCAGCTTAAAGCCGGTTGCGTCCGGGTTGATTTGGTAAATCCCACCCAGGCTTTTCGGACCGCCGCTCCAGACCGTACCATAAAGCAGACCATTGGGAGCTTGCACCAGTCCAGCGTACGGCGAGGCGCCGTCCGCAATGCCGTAAAAAATTTTGATCACCGCGTAACCGCTTCCGTCAGGGTTGATCCGAAACACCGTCCCTTGTCCACTGGTCCCGCCGTGCAGCGTCGTCCCATACAAAGCGCCGTTGGTAGCTTGGATCAGTGCCGAATAAGGTTCCGCTCCCTCCCCGAGTTCCGCTCCGAAACTCTTGAGCACGGCATAGCTGCTGCCGTCAGGGGCCAGGGTGAAAATCGTTCCATTGCCGATGGCTCCGCCCGTTTGGGTCGTGCCGTAGAAGGCGCCGTCCTTGCCCAGGAGCAACGCTCCGCGCGGATGAGCCCCATCGCCTTGTGTGCCGGTGAAGCTCTTCAGCACCGTGTAACCGTTGCCGTCGAGGGCCAGGCCGAAAACCACGCCCAGGTCGCTCGCGCCACCACTGTACGTGGTGCCATAAAGCATCCCATTGGTGGTTTGAACCAGGGCACCGCAAGGATTGGCTCCCTCCGCTCCGGCAAAGCTCCTCAGCAAGGCGTAACCCGTGCCGTCCGGATTCAATCGAAACAGGGTTCCGCGATTGCTGGCCCCACCGCTGCACGTCGCTCCATAAAGGGCCCCGTTCGTTGCTCGCACCAGTCCTGAGCCAGGGTGGGCCCCGTCGCCAGCGCCGCCCTGAAAACTCCATAATATCCGATAACCGGTCGCGTCAGGATTCAGCTTAAAGACCGCGCCCAGATTACTTGCTCCGCCACTGTAGGCAGTCCCGTACAAAGCGCCGTCCTCTCCCTGAATCAATTCACAACGTGGATTGCTGCTGTCCGGTTCCAGGTCGCCGAACGAATGCAAGGTCCGGCACATGTCCTGGCCGCCGAGGAGCGGAGCAACGCCGGCCAAAAAAAGGATGACGTCAAGCGTGAAGATGAGGGCTGGAAACCGGGTTGGCCTGAGTGACCCTCCCATAATGATAAGCAGGGTAAATCTACAGTAACTTCTGGTCAATAATTATTTATTGTATGAAATTCCGGGTTGATATGCAGAATCGAGCGGACGCGACGCTTCAGGCGCAGGAGGAGATGCACAAGCGCGCCGACTCACTGATGACGTCCAGGCGGGCGAGGCGCGCTATCTGCGCGCAGTCTTCCGGGCGCTGCCGCATAAATACGGCGTTCCGGCGTTTCGGAAGATCGGCCGATGAATGGCGCCTTGCGCCGCCTGTGGACCGAACGACCGGGCACTGTACCGGAGCAATCCAAAACGCGCGCGCGAGCTGGGGCGCGACCGGGTTCGTTGTCGCGACGGTTGTCAGGCTGGTAGATTGGCCGTAAGGTGAAGCGTGATTGCATTGTTGGATTATGGCTCCGGAAACCTGAGAAGTGTTCACAAGGCGCTGCTCAAGGTGGGCGCGAGCGTGCAGGTAGTGACCGGACCGTCGGAATTAAGCGATGCCGACGCCGCAGTGCTGCCAGGCGTGGGCGCCTTCGACGACTGCATGCAAGCCCTGCAGAAACAGGCATTGCTCGAGGGCACTCGACAGTTCATACGGTCCGGTAAACCATTTCTCGGCATCTGCGTCGGATATCAGGCCTTGTTCCAGCGCAGCGAGGAATTCAATAGTCGACAGAGCGGTTTGGGCATTTTCCCGGGAAGTGTCGTACGCTTTGCCGAGCGACCGGGGTTTAAGATTCCTCAGATCGGATGGAACCAGTTGGAACAAATTCGGACAGACTGCCCGCTGTTCCAAGACGTGCCGGAGGGGGCGTACGCTTATTTCGTGCATAGCTTTTTCCCCAAACCCGAGGATGCCTCGCTGGCGGCCTGTCGCACAACCTACGGAGAGAGTTTTGCTTCGGCCATTTGGCGGGATAACGTCTTTGCGACCCAATTTCACCCCGAGAAAAGTCAGCGGGTCGGACTGCAACTGCTAAGCAACTTTGTCAACCTCGCGCAGCGCAATTCAAAAACGGATGGACACGGACGAACACTGTTAAAATGAGCGGATTGGCATCAACTTGGCTGCCTTGCGCTCGGCTCCAAATGCCCGTGCCAAGCCAGGGCAAACGCATCTAAATCCCTTGAAAAGAGCGCCCTGAGGTAGGGACATCGCGCTGCGATGTCCCCGCCCGCGTTTAGCGGGCGGAACCAATGCGAGAGGAGTTACGTTCACATCCAACGTTGCCGCCGCTAACGCGGCGCGGACGGCGCAGCGCGCCATCCCTACCGCCAGAATTAGATGCGTTTGCCCTGGGTGCCCAGGCGCCGCGACTTGACTGTGGCTAAAACGTGCTATGTTCCCTGTGGTTAGTTGGCAACTTCAAACAGGGCATCATTGGTTTACAGCTGAATATCGAAATTGGAAATATTATGGCATACGAATTACCTCCTCTTCCGTACCCGAAAGATGCGCTCGAACCGCATATCGACGCGCAAACGATGGAAATTCATCACGACAAACATCACGGCGCGTACGTCACCAACGTCAATAAAGCCATTGCCGGCAAAGCCGACCTCGAGAAGAAGTCGGTCGAGGATCTGATTTCAAACCTGGACGCTGTGCCGGCGGATATCCGCAACGTCGTCCGCAATAATGGCGGTGGACATGCGAATCACTCCATGTTCTGGAAGTTGCTTGCTCCCAAAGCCGGCGGCGCTCCTTCGGGCAAGCTCGGCGACGATCTCAAAAGCGCCTTCGGCAGCTTCGAGGCCTTTAAAGAGAAATTTGAAGCTGGTGGTGCCGGGCGCTTCGGCAGCGGTTGGGTGTGGCTCGTGGTCCATCATGGCAAACTTGAAATCGTGTCGACCGCCAACCAGGACAATCCGATCATGGGCAAGGCTGTCAGCGGCGCGGAAGGAATTCCTGTGCTCGGTTGCGACGTTTGGGAACACGCCTATTATCTCAAGTACCAGAATCGCCGCGCCGAATATTTGAAGGCGTTTTGGAACGTGGTCAACTGGCCGGAAGTGGCCAGGCACTACGAGGCCGCCCACAAATAGAAATGCGCACCAGGCGCTGAGTCAGCCTGGAATCCACACTCAGCACTAGGGAAGGGCTTTGGCCAGTGCCGGTTCCAGGGCCTCTCCTCTTAAGTCTCGACCAATAATCTTCCCTTCACCATCGAGGAGGAAAGTCGCTGGAATGCTCTGGATGCCATATTTCTGGGCCAACTTGTTGCCCCAGCCTTTGCCATCGAAGTACTGCTGCCAGGTCATATTCTTGTCCTTGATGAAACTTTTAAGCCTTTCCTGGTCCTGGTCCAGGCTGATGCCAATGATTTCAAAGCCTTTGTCATGATGCTTTTCGTAGGCCTTCTGGACATTGGGCAGTTCCATCACGCACGGCCGGCACCAGGTAGCCCAGAAATCAATCAGCACGACTTTCCCTTTAAAATTTGAGGGTGATAACGGTTTGCCTTCCAGATCTTTCTCGGCGAAGTCCGGGAATTTGGCGCCCGCCACCAAGGTCCGCTGGATTTCCTTTGCCGCTTCCTCTTGCTTGATATTGGCCAGAATCCCATCCGCATTTTTTCCGGCCTTGGTGTCGGGGTAATCCCTTTTGAGGTCCTCGACCAGCGCGGTTCCTTTTTTGCTGTCATCGAAAACCTCCAGATACAGCATGGCCTTCATGAGGACGATCTGGGCGGTGTCGTCCGTCTTCTCGGCTTTGTGCTTCTCGATCAGCGTGTCGAATTCCTTCAGCTCCGGCCCGAGATCGGCCTCGGTCTTCTTGCCTTCGTGAAGTTTATCCTGGATTTTCGAGACGAGCGCTTTGAGCTCATTGGCTGCGGTATTGGTTTCTTGAGCGGGCGCTACCGGCGAGCTGCCGAGCAGGCCCAGCGCACTCAGGACGACCAGGAGACGGATTTTCATGAAAATTGCTTAAAGAATTGTTAAATGCGGCAAACCCACCGGGCCAACGTCGCGTGTCGGCGCGGGGGAGTCAATCACGATTTCTGGCTGGCTCGGGCCCAGGTGTCTTTCAAAGTAATGGTCCGGTTGAACACGAGCTTTCCCGGCCGGCTGTCTTTGTCCAAAGTGAAGTAAGCCAGACGCTCGAATTGGTAGCGCTGCTCGGCCACAGCCTGAGCCAGGGATGGCTCGCATTTGGCCACGCGCACTTCGAGCGAATGCGGATTTAGATGCTGCTTGAAGTCGCCCGAAGCATCGGGTTCGGGCACCGTAAAGAGCCGGTCGTACAAGCGAACTTCGGCGTCAGCCGCCTGGGCCGCGCTGACCCAGTGAATCGTTCCCTTTACTTTTCGCGCAGAGGTCGGCCCGCCGGTCTTGCTGGCCAAATCCGCGGTGCAGCGCAGTTCGACCACCTGCCCTTGCGCGTCCTTAATCACTTCATCGCATTTGATGATGTAGGCGTACTTAAGCCGCACCTCGCCTCCCGGGCGCAGGCGGAAATATTTCGGCGGAGGCGTCTCCATAAAATCATCGCTTTCAATGAAGAGCTCGCGGCTGAAAGGAATTTTGCGCGAACCTGCCGAGGCATCTTCCGGATTATTGATAGCGTCGAGCTCCTCGATTCTCTCTGCCGGGTAATTGGAAATAATGACTTTGATCGGCCGCAAGACCGCCATTCGGCGCAACGCCAGGCGGTTCAGGTCCTCGCGAATAGCAAACTCGAGAACTGCCACGTCCGTCAGCGCGTTGTATTTGGTGATCCCGATATTATAGGCAAAGTCACGCAGAGCCTGGGGCGTGACCCCGCGCCGGCGCAGGCCGCTGATCGTGGGCATGCGCGGGTCGTCCCAGCCCGAAACGAGCCCTTCGTTGACCAGTTGCATCAGCTTGCGTTTGCTCATCACCGTGTAGCCAAGGCTCAGCCGCGCGAATTCGTACTGATGGGGCAGGGGCCGGGCCAAATCCAGATTCTGCAGGATCCAATCATAGAGCGGCCGATGGACTTCGAACTCCAGCGTGCAAATCGAATGCGTGATCCCCTCAACATAGTCACTCAGACAATGCGCAAAGTCATACATCGGGTAAATGCACCATTGGTCGCCCGTGTGATGGTGTTCAGCGTGTCGAATCCGGTACAACACCGGGTCCCGCAGCCAGATGTTCGGTGAGGCCATGTCGATTTTGGCGCGCAGCGTTCGCGCGCCATCCGGAAACTCACCGCTCTTCATGCGCGTAAACAGCTCCAGGTTCTCCTCGATCGAGCGGGTCCGAAAAGGACTTTCCTTGCCCGGCCGATCCGGGGCGCCGCGGTACTGGTCGGTTTGCTCCGCGGAAAGATCATCGACGTACGCCAGTCCTTTAGTGATCAGTTGGCGAGCGTACAAATAGAGCTGCTCGAAATAGTCCGAAGCGTAGAAAGGTTCCAGGGTGGGAGACTTGCCTGGGCCCGCCACCGGGGGCAGAACGAAGTCCGTTTTTTCCGCGACCACCTGCTGGGTCGGGCGCTCCCCGCGTGTTTTAAGACCAAGCCGTTCATCGGCCCATCCGCTGATCAGCCACCGCACGTCCTCGGTTATGGAGTCGACATACTCGACATCTTCCTTGGTGGGGTTGGTGTCATCCATGCGCAGGTTGCAGATCCCGCCAAATTCGCGCGCAATGCCGAAATTGAGGCAAATGGACTTGGCATGGCCGATGTGCAGGTAACCATTGGGCTCGGGCGGAAAGCGCGTATGAATCTGCGGGTATTTGCCCTCCCGAACATGCTGCGCCACGATCTCACGAATGAAATCGGACGGAGCGGCTGCGCCGGACTCCACTGGAGCGGATAAAGAAGGATTGGCCATAGAAAGAAAATCAACGCGCCTGCTTGCGTCAGGCTATTTGGGCTTCAATTGCGGAAACAAAATCACATCCCGGATGCTTTCCTGGCCCAGCAGCATCATGCAGAGCCGGTCAATCCCCAAGCCCATGCCCCCGGCGGGCGGCATGCCATGTTCCAGGGCCACCAGGAAATCCTCATCGAGTTTTTGCTGTTCGCCGCCGGCCTGGTGTTCCAGCCGCTCTCGCTGCTCGATGGGATCATTCTGCTCGGTGTATGCGGGCGCGATTTCCTGCCCATTGATGCAACACTCAAACACCTCAACTGTGTCCGGATCTTCCGGCGAGAGTTTGGCTAATGGAATGAGCTGTTTTGGCGCGTGGGTCACAAACGTTGGATGGATCAACGTCGGCTCGATCAGTTTCTCGAACACCGCCTGCGTGATTTCGAAATCCTCGTGTTGCGGCGAAATCTCGGCGCCCAGGCTGATCGCCCGCTCGCGTCGGGTCTGCGGCGTTAGCTCAAACCAATCGACTCCCGCCCGCTCACGCAGCAAATCCTTGTACTTGATGCGCCGCCAGGGCGGTGTCAGGTCGATGCTCTTGATCTCCTGTCCGGTGGCATCCTTGTGCTGAATGATCAACGTGCCGAGCACGGCTTGGGCAACCTGGCAGACCATCGATTGCACCAGTTCCATCATGCTTTCGTAATCGCCATAGGCTTGATAGGCCTCCAGCATCGTGAACTCGGGGTTGTGTTTGCGCGAGAGGCCTTCATTACGAAAGTTGCGCCCGATCTCATACACTTTATCCAGGCCCCCGACTAAGAGCCGTTTCAGATACAGTTCCAGCGCAATGCGCAAATAGAAATTGCAGCCCAGCGCATTGTGATGCGTGATAAACGGCGCGGCCGCCGCTCCACCCGGAATCGCCTGCATCATCGGGGTCTCCACCTCCACAAAACCGCGCCCGTGCAGGAATTTGCGAATTTCCCACACAATCTGGCTGCGTTTCAGGAATACTTCCTTTACTTCGGGATTAGCGATGAGATCCAGATACCGTTGGCGGTAGCGGATTTCGGTGTCGGCCAGGCCGTGCCATTTTTCCGGGGGTGGGCGCAGCGCTTTGGCCAGGATCACAAAAGACGTCAACCGGATGGAAATCTCGCCCGTCTTCGTCGTAAACAATGTGCCGGTTACCCCGATGAAGTCGCCCAGGTCTAGATGCCGGAAAACGCCGAATTGCTCATCGCCCAGGATGTTTTTTTGGGCATAAACCTGCAGCCGCCCGCTCTGATCTCGCACGTCGATAAACATGCTCTTGCCCATGTCCCGATGCGCTGTCACGCGCCCGGCTACCGAGACCTGCCGCTCCTCGACATAATTCGTCCGCGCTTCGGCGCAGCTCTCCTTGGGAGTGAATTTGCTTCTGAACGGATCCCGTCCCTGAGCGCGCAAAGCCTCCAGCTTTGTGCGCCGTTGCTCGATCAACGAATTGGTCTCGTCCATAGCGAATGCCGTGGTAATAAACACGGAAACGTCGGCAATGTCCAAGGCGAAAAGGGGTGGCCGCCTCCGGCGCGCGGACTTCCAGTCCGCAGCGATCCGCGAACCGAACCTGGCCCGGGCACGGTCTGTCGTCAGCGGGTGTTCGTCCGTTGCTGCGGGCAGAATGCCCGCGCGCCGGCGCGCGGACTTCCAGTCCGCAGCGATGCCCGAACCGAATTTGGTCAAGGCATGGCCTGTCGTCAGCAGGTGTTCGTCCGTTGCTGCGGGCAGAAATGCCCGCGCGCCGACGCGCGGACTTCCAGTCCGCAGCGATGCCCGAACCGAATTTGGTCAGGGCATGGCCTGTCGTCAGCAGGTGTTCGTCCGTTGCTGCGGGCAGAATGCCCGCGCGCCGGCGCGCGGACTTCCAGTCCGCAGCGATGCCCGAACTGAATCTGGCCAGGGCATCGCCTGTCGTCAGCGGGTGTTCGTCCGTTGCTGCGGGCAGAATGCCCACGCGCGGAAACTAAACCTTAATTTTGGAACCGCGCGGCGCGGCCGCTTCAACTGTCACGGGGGCATCCGGCGCGAAGTTCAGCCGGTTAATTACGGGAGCAGGGCGGGGTGGCTGCACTTGTAAGGCGGGCAGTTCGATCCCGAAGAGCGCGCCGCCTAAAGGCGATTCATCGCAATAAATCCGGCCATGATGCTCGACCAGATAGGTGTGAGCGACCGACAAACCCAGGCCCGTGCCGATGCCGGCCGGTTTGGTGGTAAAGAATGGCTCGAAGATTTTGGTGCGCAGGTGGGCCGGGACTCCCGGTCCGCTGTCCTCGACCAGTGCAACGAGACGGCCGGGTTCCTGTCGGGTCACGACGCGCAGCACTTTGGCCTTATTCGAGCCCTCCATTGCTTGCAGCGCGTTATTGAGCAGGATGATGAATACTTGTTGAACCTGGTCAAGGCTGGCGGAAATGATTGGCAACTCCGGGTTCAATTCGAGCATGAGTTCAACATCTGCTTTCATGAACTCCGAGCGACGCAGTTCCAGCACGTTTCGCACGACCTCGTTAAGGTTGACCTTCTCTTTTTCCGGACCCCCTTCCCGGGCCAGATTTAGAAAATTGCGCATCATCCGTGTGGCGCGCTGGTGTTCGGCCGCAGCGGTCTTGAGTCGCTCGCGCATGGTTTTGGGCAAATCTTTGTCCAGCAGCATCAATTCGAGCAACGAGCCGGAAACGCTCAACGGATTGTTCAATTCGTGCACCACTCCCGAGATCATTTGCCCCAGAGCCGAGAGCTTTTCGGCTCGACGCAGTTGTTGTTCCAGGTGGCTGACTTCGGTTACCTCACGGAGATAAAATTGGAAGGCGGTGGCGCCGGCGAAATCAATGGCTGAACCGGCGACCTCAACGTTAACGAGGGTGCCGTCTTTGCGCTGGATCTGCTGAAAGCGCCGCCGGCAAGCCGATTCAAACCAGGCCTGCCCTTCGGCGGGATTAACTCCTCCCATGACCGGGACGACGAACAAGTTTGCCAGGACTTGTTCGTGCGCTTCTCTGGCAGAAAGGCCCAGCACACGGCAAGCCGCCTGGTTCAATCCCACGATGCGTAAATCTTCGCGCGTGGTGATGACGATCGGTTCGCTGGATTGCTCGAACAAATGGCGGTATCTCTCCTCGGTCAGAGTGATACGATTCTGCAGCACGGCCTTTTCCTGCTCTTTGCTGCGCAGTTGCTGGGCGGCGCGCTTTTCGCGCAGGTGCCGGATCTGTTCCAGCACCAGAATTATCATGTTCACCGCGATGAACATCTGTAGCACGCTCGCGGTAAAGAACCCCGTGCTCATGTAATCTGAGAGCCGTTCCAGGAAAGGATAAGCCGCCACAAACAGGCCCCAGAACATGAACCCGAAGGAAAGCAGCCCGGCGCCCAGATACTGGCGCTTTCGCCGATATTGATAAAAACCCCAGACCGTTACGACGCTGGCGGCGCCAATCAGGACGAAAATCGGAGCCTGCAAAATCAGCCGCTCGTTCTTATCCAGGGTTGAGTCGTTCGAGCCCGGGTAATTCGCGACAAAGCTCCACACAAAGAGAAAACAAAGGAACAACCCCAGGGAGAGCTGTCGCACGCGCTTGCCCAGGAAACGCAGGCTGCCCCAGAGCATGAACACAGCCGCAATCCCGATGCACCACTGCTTGAGCATCGTCGCCCACCACGGCTCATCGCGGAAATTGCCGTAATACCAAAACAGACTGTAGCTCAGCGTCAGGTACAGCGAATAAAACAGCCAGGCAACCGTCCAGATGGAAAAATATTTTCGGCGAGTGTAGTAATTGAGGTACGAGAACACTCCCACCAGCAGCCACACGCTTATCAGCGAAATAAACAGTCCCGCGCGTAGTTGCCCGTTCGTATCAAAAGTAAAACTCAAGTTGAACATGGCAGGATGGGGAAAGATTCAAAGCTCTAGTCCCATCCGAGCAAAACAAGACAGCACGAAACAAGCCACGCAACCCTGCAAAATGCGCTTTTGTGACGTTGGCCCGGGCCGTTGCCGGGAAATAGATTATCTATTATACCGCAGGCACTTGGAACGAACGTTCCCCTTGCTCTCCTCCAACCCTGCACTCACCTTGGGTCTGCCTTTCTTCCACCTCACTGGCCGACCCGATCCTTTGCCCAGAATTGAGCCAATTCGACGTCGCCAGCAGACAACCTGCGCAGAAGTTTTGCTCTGACCGGTTGTTTGGCGACAGGACCCTACGGCCCAATTCGTTGCAGGCGGTAGAATCTGACTGGGGCGGAAACTGCGGCCAAATCGCTGTATTGAAAAGTGCCATCCAGGCCCGCGACCACGGTACCCAGCGTTTGCCAGGAAAGAAAATCTTTGGTGGCTAAAACGGTATACTTATCGCCAGGATTACCCGTTCCGGCTACGACCGCCGGCCCGGCTAAGCCGGGTGCGACCTTTACGTTTGCCAGGCTCGGTGCGCTCGTGCTAATCGGGACGGTGTAGGGCACCTCTCCTGAAAAATCGCTTTCAAGCCCCGAGGCGTCGTAGGCTGTCACGGCAAAATAGTACGTCACTCCCTCGATCAAATTCGAAATTGTTACGGTCGTGACGTTGCCAAGGGTGGATGCATTAGTGTAGGACTCACTTTTCCCACCATAATACAATCGGTATCCCGCCACTGTAGAATCTGGACTCGCATCCCAGGCCAGCGTCACCTTTGCAGGCGTCGATCCGTATGCACATAAATTCAAGAACGTCAGGACTATCGTGAAGCTCGCCGCTACCCTCGCTATTACTTTGCTCGTCACAATTCATATTTACCCTATTTTCGACCGGCGCGGCTACCCTTTGTTTTTTGGCGCGCCCAGGAATTTCCTAGTGCCGCGTGTTTTCGGTTTGGAGTCCCGCCTTTAGGCGGCCGGGCGCCAAAACCGCCTGAAGGCGGGACTCAAGTGCCCACGACCAAGCCGATGTCTTAAAACACGCTCGAAGACCTTTGGGTTTCGCACTCTCCAACCCTACGTTGACGGCGCCCGCCCATTTAGTCACCCTGCACACGATCCAAACGCGTTTTGAACATGAATGAGAAAGTCCAGATTGTGCACTTGACGCGCACGTCCCGCGACATCCTGCGGTTCCTAAACGTCAGTTACACCATTTACAGCGGTGATCCTAATTGGGTGGCCCCTTTGCTCATGGATCTTAAAAAAGTATTTACTGACGAGAATCCTCTTTTTCAGCACGCGCGCATGGAATTATGGGTCGCCGTTAAAGGGGGCAAAGACGTCGGGCGTGTGGCCGGCATTATCGATGACCACTTCAATAAGAGCGCCAAGAGACCGGCGGCTTTTTTTGGCTTTTTTGAATCGATCGATGACCCGCAGGTTTGTCATTGGCTCTTCGAAGCTGTCCGGGAGTGGGCGCGTGGAGAGCGAGCCCAGATCCTGCAAGGGCCGATGAATCCGACCACGAATGATGAGTGCGGCCTGCTGGTCGATGGCTTTAATTCGCCGCCTGTATTCATGATGACTTACAACCCACAGTACTATGTCCCTCTTCTGGAAGGCGAGGGGTTCCGCAAAGCCAAGGACTTGCTGGCCTTTCACATTGACTTGGCCACTATTCCCATGGACCGCCTTAATCGAATCGCCGCTAAGGTGCGGAAACGCAACCCTGATCTGGTCTTCCGTCCCGTTCTGAAAAAAACCCTCGACCAGGACATCGCGAAGATTAAAGAAGTCTACAACTCTGCCTGGGAAGAGAATTGGGGATTCGTGCCAATGACTGACGCCGAGGTCGATTTTATGGCCGCGCGCCTCAAACCGCTGCTGATGGAGGGGCTCATCTGGCTCGCCGAAGCCGGGAGCGAACCAGTCGGATTCCTCCTGGCCTTGCCTGATTACAACCCCTCGATGCAGCCCTTGCGCGGACATTTGCTGACGCCGAAATTGTTGGGTTTTCTTCCCTATGCGCTCGGGTGGAGACGGCCCACGCGCACACGCGTGCTCACCCTTGGGGTGAAGCCCAAGTACCGCTCGAAAGGACTCGAAACAGTCATGCTGATCGAGGGGCTCGATGTGGGTTTTAAAGCGGGAGTGCGCGAGTCTGAAGCCTCGTGGATTCTTGAGGATAACGTAATGATGTGTCGCATCCTGGAAGCCATCGGCGGCAAGCCCTACAAACGCTATCGCATTTACGAGCGCGAGGCCTAGTCCGGAAAGCGCCCCGATGATCAACCTGCCCCAGGACTAGCGCGCCAGCGTTTTGGAGTGCGGGCGCTTTGCGCCGCTTTTGGAACCGAACGGATTGGTTTGATGCTCGAGAATCTAATCTAAATCATTCGACCCTGTTAGCCCCAAAAGCGCCGCACAGCGGCGCACTCCAAAACCTCCGGAGTTCGTTCGGTTCCTGAAAAGCGACCTGCCCCAGGACTGGCGCGCCAGCGTTTTGGAGTGCGGGCGCTTTGCGCCGCTTTTGGAACCGAACGGATTGGTTTGATGTTCGAGAATCTAATCTAAATCATTCGACCCTCGTTAGCCCCAAAAGCGCCGCACAGCGGCGCACTCCAAAACCTTCGGAGTTCGTTCGGTTCCTGGAAAGCGACCCGATGACGAACCGGCCCCAGGACTAGCGCGCCAGCGTTTTGGAGTGCGGGCGCTTTGCGCCGCTTTTGGAACCGAACGGATTGGTTGATGCTCGAGAATCTAATCTAAATCATTCGACCCTCATTAGCCCCAAAAGCGCCGCGCAGCGGCGCACTCCAAAACCTTCGGAGTTCGTTGGGTTCCTGGAAAGCGACCTGCCCCAGGACTGGCGCGCCAGCGTTTTGGAGTGCGGGCGCTTTGCGCCGCTTTTGGAACCGAACGGATTGGTTTGATGTTCGAGAATCTAATCTAAATCATTCGACTCGCCTTAGCCCCAAAAGCGCCGCACAGCGGCGCACTCCAAAACCTCCGCCAAACCATGAGCTCACCGGGCCCGCGAAGCTAATTCAGCATTTCCTTGTGTACCCATCCGGTCCGGCGCTGGTCGACCTGCACTTGCAGCCACTGGTCTTTTTGATCCAGGACTTCCACTTCCGCTCCATCATGCAGCGTGAATGCCGGCTGCGACTCGTCTAACGGGGCCTGCCGCGCCGTAGTTTCTGGAACGATAACGATCGCGTGAGAAACACCTCGATCGAAGTAAAGCGCGGCCCCGAAAAATCCGAGCATGCAGGCAGTTGCCAGGCCAAACCAGAACATGTAAGGCCGGAGCGCAGGTTTGAACCTCGGCCGCATCTGGCCTAACGTCAGCAGCGAAAGCCAGCTCCAAAAGGCTCCCGCCGCCGCCCACGTCCATTCGTTCAAGCTCAACCGGCCAAGCCAGGACGCGAGTTTGTCCGGAACCAGCGTCGGCCCTTGCACCTGATTGCGCGCAAATTGCAAATTGGCACGCAGGTCCGGATCCCTCGGAGCGAATTGCTGCGCTTTCTGATAAGCCGCGATGGCTTGACCGATGTGGCCCGATTTAAACAAAGCATTTCCCCAGTTGAAGTACAACGCTTCCGAGACTTGGCCAGCCCGGACCAGCTTCTCGTAAGCTGTGGCGGCTTCGCTGAACTTGCCTTGCTCGTAAAGTCGGTTCGCAGCATCGAACGCCGCCGCAGGCGACTCGGCCAGGCCTTGCGCCGAAGCAAGAGAAGTCAGGAAAACAAACGCAAACAGGAAAATGAGCCGGGAAAAGGATCGAGGCCTCGCAAGAGCTCGGCTCTCCGTTTCACGGAGAGGCTCCTTTCGCTCTGGTGCATGTATTGGGACCGTGAACCCACTCCAAGATGTCGCCCCAGCGTCTTGGAGTGCGGCGCTATGCGCCGCTTTTGGTCGTGGTGCGATCCCGAAAAGCGCCGCACAGCGGGCGCACTCCAAAACCTTCGGCTTCCCACGGGGTTCAGGTAACATGGCCGGGTCGCGGTTCATGCTTTGATATTCCTTAACTCTCGAAGCGTCGCCTCCACCTTCGGAATTAGCGCCTTAAGTTCCTGGCTGGTTTTGATCGGCGCGTATTTGGCCAGGTTGCTGGCCTGAAACAATTCCTGTAACGACGCGAGCGTTGCTTCAGGCACTTCGAGCGGACGCAGTTTTTCGTCAATAACTGCTTCGGTGATGGAGTTTGCCGGCAGATTGAGCCGTTCACCGACTTGTTCCTGCAATATACGCACGAGCGCCGCGAAGAACTGTTCGGAATTGTTTTCCGTCGCAGCCTGTTTTAAGACACGAAGTTCCTGTTCGATCAGCCCGGCAACTTCGCGTTGCCGTCGCAACCGAGGGTTATTGGCCAGGTGCTCCGCGCGTCGTCGGATTATCACCGACCCGACCAGCGCGAGCAAAGGCACGCCTTGGAGGGCCAGGAACCAGGTTTGCTCCACCAACGGCGGGCTTAGCTGGGCTAACGTTCCGAGCCGCTGCTTATTTGGCACGATATCCTGTGATGGCGGCGGCGAATTATCCTGCGGTCTTTGGCTATTGGCCAGCACGGTCGGCGCGGCCGAAGCCCCGCCCGGGCGCACTACCAGAGGAATAGCCGATTGGGTCAGTGTCCGGAAAGTCTTTGCGTCCGGATCGAAGAAACTGAAGGAGATCGGCGGCAGTGCTTTGATGTCGGCGCTCTGTGGTGTCACAATCTCCTCGAAAGTCTTGGTGCCTTGCAGCCCCAGTTGATCGGTGGTCTCAACTTTGGTCGTCGGCGGATAAGTCTTGAAATCGTGCCATGCAGGTTGTTCGGGCAAGGTCAGGGTATCCAAAGAGCCGCGCCCGGAGATTTGCACCCTAACCGTAATTGGGTCGCCTGCCGCCACATTGGTCGGCCCCGCGGTCATGGACATCGTGAAACGGCCGATCGCCCCATTGAAACTGGCTGGCGCCTTTTCCCGCGGGACCATCAGTGACTGGACTGTTTCAGAGTCCGTGGCGACCGAAAGCTGCCGCTGTTCGCCCCGGTTGAAAAAGCCAAACGGGTCGAATGGGTCGCGTTGGCGCCCGTTGGACGGCAGTTCGACCACCATGCCGAAGGTCACCGGCCCAACCATCAGCGCTCCTGCTTTGATAGCTTTAAGCGCCACCTCAACCGGGATGACCGTATAAACGCCGTTACCAATCTGGACCTGATGGCGTTGGCCTTCGACCAGCTTTCCCACGCTAAATCCATCCGCCGGAAAAGCGGTCAATTGGATCTGGTTGACTCCCTGGACCCGGTTCAGGACATGCAATTGAAGCTGTGCGGTGAAGCTTTCGCCGACATACACCTCTTTGCGCGGCAGGATCAGCTTGAGAAAAGCCAACTCAGTGCCAGCGTTGACGGCCTGCGTCGACGGGGCCGAGGGCTTCAGCACTTTTAATGTTAAAGGCTGACTGCTGACCTTTTCGCCGGCCACATCTGCCGACAGAGCGGGGATCATATAGTCCCCGGGTGCTCGAGGAGTCAGGATGAAGTTATGGGTCAAGGTGGAGCTGGACTGGCCGTTGACGAATTTGAATTGGCTCGAGGTTCCGGCTTCGGTCACCTGCAAATTGGCTAGCGAGGGTGGCGTCGGCACACTATCAGGCGACCCCCCTTCAAAAGACAAAGACAGAGTTGCGCTCTCACCCAATGTAATCGTGTCCCGGTCGAGCGACGCCGTAAAGCTGGCGCCGGCGGCATTCACAGCCAATACAAACCATAAGCCCACAATGGCCCAAAGGCCCTTCTGCCCTCGACCGCTACGCCTTATACTTGAATTGTCACCAGACGACCTCATCAATAATCGTCCATTTTTGCCCACCGGCTGAGCCTGGCGCAAGTTCCAGTTGCACCCGCCGCCGTGGTAGGGGACGGCGCGCTGCGCCGTCCGCGCCGCGCCCAGCGGCGCAACGCCACGATCGCGAATTGCACCATGTCACACCACCTCGTTCCGGCCGCTGAACGCGGCCGGGGACATCCCAGCGCGCTGTCTAACTCGTGGTTGCGTTCCCGATCCACCCCTTTTCTGGCTAGACTCGTCCAAAGCATGCCTGGCGCTATATGGACAAGTTACCAGTGGTTCTGTTCGGGCAAAGAGGCAACCTGTAACCTGCAACCTGTAACCTGTAACCTGCAACCTGTAACCTGCCCTCCGGCGTCCTCGGATTTCGGCCTTCGGCCTTCGGATTTCCCTTTGGCGCGTCGCGCCAAAGGGTGGCATGTTGCCCGCATGTCACAGCCAGAGTTTAAGCGCTTCCTGCAAACAACCGAGCTGGCCGAATTAGGACCCAATCGACGGGCCGGGACAGAATCGGCGGAGAAACTTGAAGAGCAACTGACGCCGCTGCTCAAAGCAGCGGGGCTGGGTGAGGAAAAACAGCAGCTGATTCGGGCGCTGATCCTCCTTTGGCACGACCATCTGGAAGCCGCGCACCATCTGGCGCAGGAAATTGACAACCCTGATGGTGCTTTCGTGCATGGCATTATGCATCGGCGTGAACCCGATTTTGGCAACGCCGGCTATTGGTTTCGCCGTGTCGGACGGCACCCGGCCTACGCGCGCCTCGCCGAGCGGGCGCACGAGACGCTGCGTCCCTCTTCTGAGCCTGCCCTGGCCGCCAAACTGATTCGAGGCGGACAATGGGATCCTTTTGGTTTCATCGATGCCTGTGAAGCGGCCGCAGCCAGGCCCGCGACCACTCAGTCGCTATTAAAGCAAGTGCAGCGTATTGAATTCGAAGAACTGCTCGATTCATTGCTGCGAGCTGAGTAGCGCAGGCTTTCAGCCTGCCGTATCGCCGATTTTTAGTTCAATGCCACCAGGATTTGCTCGTTTTTGACGCCAAGGGCGTCCATCATACCAGCCTGGGGCGCTAGCCCCAGGACGCACCGCCAAAGTGTCATCCAGCAAGCGCCAAAGGCGCGAAGTCAATTCTCCGCGTCCTGGAGCACTTTTAACCGGCATCATGAGGCGGGCCGTTGGCCCGCTTCGGATACAAGGTCTGCCGATTGTCCCAGGCCTGGGCCTGGGCTGGTATGAACAACGCCTTTGGCGTCGCGGCAGGAAAGTCCGCGCCACTTCCTTAAAAACCTGGTGGCATTGGACTTTCAGTCGGCTGCATGACCCCTGCGGAAGGCGTGCTGGAATTTGCATGCGTCCAACACGCCCCGGCCAGGCAGGCTGGAAAGACATGGAAAGACCGTCACGGCGCAGAAAGTTGCTGACGACATCCTTGCCGGCGTGTAAAAAACGTCGACCAGCGCTCGCGCTGGGATCAATTTCCAACTATGCGTTATCGACCGATTGATCCGGCCCTCTTCGTGGCGAATCGCGCCCGACTCGCGGCGCTGTTATTGCCCAACTCCCTGGTTGTCCTCAATTCCAACGATGTCCTGCCTACCAATGCCGACGGCACCTTGGCCCTGCGACAAAACTCCGACCTGTTCTATCTGAGCGGCATCGATCAGGAGGAAAGCATTCTGTTGCTCTATCCCGAGGCCCACGAAGAGAGCATGCGTGAGATCCTGTTTTTGCGCGAAACCAGCGAGTTGCTCGCCACTTGGGAAGGGCACAAACTCACCAAAGAAGAAGCGCAAAAGATTTCCGGCATCAAACGCGTCGAATGGTTGTCCGAGTTCCGGCCGCTATTCCACCGGTTAATGTGCGAATGCGAACACGTTTATCTCAATTCGAACGAGCACAAGCGCGCGGTGATTGAAGTCGTAACCCGCGATGCGCGCTTCGTGGCTGATACCCAAGCGCGATATCCACTGCACGATTATCAACGCCTGGCACGGTTGATGCATCAGCTGCGTGCGGTCAAATCCGAAACCGAGATTGGGTTGTTGCGGCAGGCTTGTGCGATTACCAAGGCCGCTTTCATTCGCGTCTGCAAGTTCGTCCAGCCGGGTGTCACTGAAACCGAAATCGAGGCTGAGTACGCTCACGAGTTTATCCGTCGCGGCGGTAATTTCGCTTATTGGCCGATCATTGCCAGTGGCAGGAACTCCTGTGTGCTCCATTACATCCAGAACGACCAAACCTGTCGCAAAGGCGACGTGCTTTTGCTGGATGTCGCGGCTCAATATGCCAATTACAATGCCGATCTCACCCGCACCATTCCGGTCAGCAGCCGGTTCAGCCGGCGGCAACGACAGGTTTACCAGGCCGTGCTGCGGGTCTTGCGCGGAGCCAGCAAAGCCGCCACCCCAGGCAAACTGCCCAAACAATGGCAAAAAGACGCCGAGGCTTTGATGCAGGAAGAATTGCTGGCGCTGGGTTTGCTCAAACCAGCCCACGTCCGCAAGCAGGACCCGGAACGGCCCGCGCTCAAAAAATATTTCATGCACGGCATCGGCCACCCTTTAGGCTTGGACGTGCACGACCTCACCCTGACGACTTTGCCCATCCAACCCGGCTGGGTCTTGACCGTCGAACCGGGGATCTATCTGCCCGACGAAGGCTTCGCCGTGCGCTTGGAAAACAACATCGTCGTCCAGGAAGGCGGGAATGTCGATCTGATGGAAGATATCCCGATCGAAGCAGATGATATCGAAGGCTTAATGAGCGGCAAACGGCCTTCGAGGTAGCGCAGATTTTTTGGTCTGGCGCGAGTAAGGAGATTCTAAGCTGCGCTACTTTCGGAGAGTCAGCGGAAATCGTCGCGACCGAGACGAGGTGCCACACGCTTCCAAGCAGACGATTCCGTTATCACCTATTACGTCGTGAAGCGACTTGGGCAATTGCGCAAACGGAATGGGAATGTTTCGCTTGCAAAGGACGCGGGCGCCAATTGCCCTGCCGCGTCTGCGGTGGGACAGGGTGGAACTTCATGGGTCTAATGAGGCGCCTGCACCCGACCGCCGCGCACGCTTTCCGCTCGGTGCCCCTGACCAGTGTTTCCAACCTTTTTGCGCTCCAGCCTCCGGCACTGCGGCGGCAGGTGACGCGCACCGTTTGACGCGCGCGAGAATAACAGATCATTCGACCATCCTTAGCCCAAAAGCGCCGCACAGCGGCGCACTCCAAAACCTTCGGAGTTCGTTCGATTCCTGGAAAGCGCCCCGATGATGAACCCGCCCCAGGACCAGCGCGCCAGCGTCTTGGAGTGCGGCGCTTTGCGCCGCTTTTGGAACCGGACGACGGGCGGCTCGCGAAACAAATCAAACCGCTCGACGCTACTTTTGCGCCCAACAGCGCCGCACAGCGGCGCACTCCAAAACCTTCGGAGTTCGTTCCGTTCCTGGAAAGCGCCCCGATGATGAACCCGCCCCAGGACTTGCGCGCCAGCGTCTTGGAGTGCGGCGCTTTGCGCCGCTTTTGGAACCGAACTACGGGTTCGGCAGTGGGGGGGCAGTTGCACAGATTTACGGTTTTGCATGCTGCAAGTGTACAGACCATAAAGGTCCTCGTCCTAAAGCCGCTCAATCTTGGTCTCTGCAAACGGCCGAATGCGAAAAGATGCTTCCTGGGCAAAGGCGGTCATCCGGACATGGACCAGGAATTCCTGCGGCAGTTTTGCTCTGGACGAGAATCTGATGGTGCCAGATTCATTTCGTCCCAGATGCCGGCCGGCCGGGGACTCGATCGTCAGGCCAGGCTGGGAGGTTGTGCCAATCAAATCCATCGGCACACCGCGATTCAAAAAATTAAGGGTGACCTCGTTTTCGTGGAAATGGTTCACCTGCCACACAAAGTGATGCCCCATCTCGGCGTGAGGTTCAGCCAGGTTTTTTTGAAGAAGCCCGTGAAGCTCTTTGATGACCTCCTCGGCTCCGCCGGCCTTTCGCTCAAGTTCCTGGATTTCGGACTCGAGCGCCGATTTCTGCAGCTCCAGTTCTCGATTCCTCGCTTGTTCTGCCTCCAAGAGCTTCTCGGTTTCTCTGCGAGCGACAAATTCCTGTTGCTTCGGTAAATCGCCTTCCAGGTAGCGCACTCTCTCCTCGGCACCCTCGGCACGGGACTTGAGCCCGTCGACTTCGCGTTTCAGATGGAAAAAGCGGGTTTCCGTGGCCGCGCGTTCGTGCCCGGCTACTTCCAACTCCCGCAACTGTCGAGCCAGGTTTTGTCGAAACGAATCGTTTTCAGCCTGCAAGGTCCGAACGCTCTCCTTCAATCTAATGATTTCCTGTTCGGATTCCTTCAGTTTACTGAAACTGCCGGCGTAAGTCGCCTCGACTTCGCGCAGGCGGAGATCCAAGTCCTGATTGCGGGTCTCAGAAAGCCGCCGCCGATCGATTGCATCGGTCAGTTCCTGTCTGAGCTGCCGGTAGTCGGCCAGCAGCCGCTCCTTTTCCTGTTTCAAAGCCTCCGCCTGCTGGAGCACAGCGGCCGCTCTGGTTTGTTCCTCCCCCAAGCGGCGCTGCTGTTCCTGCCGTTCTTCGGCCGCTTTTTTCTTTTCCACTTCCATTTGGCGGCAGGTTTCCTGCAGCTCCAGAAACTGTTGACGCCTTCTTTCGTCTTCAGCCTTCGCTAGCTCGCCGGCCTCCAGCAACGAGGCGCATGTTTTGCGGATGGACGATTGGCCCCCAAGAGCGATTCCCAGCGAGAGAACCAGCATCAGGATGGCCATGATCCAATGAAACGTTCCGCTCAGGACAAAGAACGCCGGCAAAATGGCGAAAAACAAAACGACGGCTGGCATACTCCAAAACGCTGCGCTGGCTTGTTTCTTAAGCCGGCAGATCCATTCCTTTAGATCAGGCATATTCGTATCCTCGAAGGGGTTGAGCGGTAATGTCCTAAGGGCATGAAGCACTGTCAAGCACCTGCGTTAATCGATTCGCGCCGTCTCGCGCTCAAAACTTCCCAACCCCGCCCTCGATTCAATTCGGATTGCTGCGCAACAACTCATTCAAGCCACGCATCTCCGCTTCGGTAGCTGAGCCATGGCACACGCCCGCCACGGTGACGGAAAGAACCATCCAGTGAACGACAGCCGACATTGGGAAAATGTCATGGGGGAAGTCCCCCACGGTTAGTCCCTCGCTTTCAATCAAGCGACTTTTGGCGCATCCAGTACAAGTGTCATAAGAACGGCCGAGCTGGTTCGTCTTTCGCAAGCATTTAGAAAAATTTAACCGTTATGAGCGAGCACCAAAGAGAGACGGCTTTTTTGAGGCACATTATTAGTCGCGGCGAGAGCGCCGAATGCCGCAAACTGGAAAAGAGAATTGCGCAGGTTCAGGCTAACCAGCGCTGTGTGCAACGCGTGGCCTCGGTGATGTCTCTGTTCCCGTTCCTGGCGTTAGCTGGGATTGGATACGGCGGAATTTTGGTCGAGAGTTTCCCTAACGGTGGGTCTGAGCTCGTCTTCAGACTTCTTTGCGTGCTTGGGCTGGCATCGATGATTTGCCTCGTTGGTTTCGCGGGCCTTTTAGCGGTCTATCGACTGGAGTTGAACGAGCTGCGGGAGGAATGTCGGCGCGTTGTCAAAAGACTGGTGGAACCGCATCTAGTTAAGTCTCCCATCGCCAGGCCCCCAAGCAACCATCCAGCTTCTGAGGAAGGTGACGATTTCCAAAACCCGGGGCAAGTGAGCGCTAGTATCTAAGATGGGATCCAAGATGTGACCCCTTTGGGTGCACCACAATACCACAGCGGCAAGACGCGCATGGACTGCCTTTGCACGCCGCAGGCGTGAAGTGTACCAGCCCAGCGCAACGCCCTGGGGACCCGACGCGGAGATGGCAGGCCGCCCTGCAAGGGCGGCAGGTTCCCATCGCGCGGGCATTGTTCAATTTCGCCACCCTGCAGCCTTGGGCGACATTATGTTCAGGGGCGGGGACCGATCGTCCAGTCCCAAGAGGGATTTCGTTTCCGCATGAGATGCAAAGGGTTTTGTGCCGGAGGGGACATATGAAAGTAGCCCAACATCTCAACGCTTGTCACTATCTACATCTGTTGCGGGCTTGCATTAGTAGATTCGATGGGTTGCGAGGCTCATCGGTTGGGCAGGCTCCGCAACCCGCGAGGGTTGCCAGATAGAAGTGACATGGGTGTTGGCGGGTGAGCGAAAAGGCGCTACACCAAGTTAAAAAAAACAACACCAACACCCACGTCTCCCACGTCTCAACTAAAACACAAACGCCACCCAAAGCCAAGTGCATCAACCTGGGCATCGATGTTCATGCCGACAGCTATCGAGTGGTCCGCCAGATCGACCACGCCACCTCTCAACCAGCGCAGAAGTTCACCCCCAAGGATTTTTTGGTCTGGGCCAACAAGCAGCTCGAGCAAGCCGAGGAAGTGCACAGTTGCTACGAAGCCGGGCCGCTGGGCTACGGTTTGCATCGCGCTCTGCTCAAGCTGGGGATCCGCAACGTGGTCATCCGGCCGCAGAATTGGGATGAACTACACAAGGGTGTGAAGACCGACAAGACCGATGCGCTAGCGCTGACGCAGCGGTTGGATCGTTACGGCAAGGCAATGTGAGGGCGCTGGCGGTCATACGCGTGCCCACCCCAGAACAGGAATTAGCTCGTAGTTAAAGGTCGTCAGCGCGAGCAACTGATGTCCCACCGCCTGCGTTTGGAAGCCCAGGGAGGCAGCCTGCTACTCTTTAGTGGTGTACGGGTGCGCGGTCGTTGGTAGCAGACGGAGGTCGTAGCGCACAGCGTAGACCTCCGGTAACCGGCCCCAAATTCCATTGCACCCGCCAGCGGGTGCCAGAGTTTCCCGGATTTCGCACACAATCCCGCCATTTCGAAAACCACGGGAACACCGATTTCCTTTTGTGATTTCGCGTCGAATGCATCCGGATAATTTAACTGACCCCCTGGTTCTGGCTTCTGAGCCTTTCGTGCACCGATCTCAGAGAATCGGAAGGGATTTCGGTGCACCCCTGATATATTTCACGCGAGCCCGGTCTTAAATGGACTTGATATGACGAAGGTCTCTCACGGCCCGGCTTGGCTACTGAGTTACTCGGAAAAATCTTCGCGAGCTGGATTCACTTGTATGGTACCATTCGACCACCGCGCCGTTGTTCGTCACCGTCATAATTGAAACCCAGTTGGTCAGGTTGGTGGCAGTTTGGAGTTGAGCTGTTCCTCCAACCGGAACTGGCAACTGCCAAGTCTGACCCAAGAGGACGTTCGGTCCACTCGTTAAACGCAAACGGACCAATAGGGGAATGACGGAACCTGCGGCAAAATTCGGGTATAAGAGCGGAACATTCGTCGACTGGTCAAAGGACCCCCATTGGAAGTTAAAAATCAAGGCCGAAGCATTGCCGGGGGAAGGTTCTCCCGAGGAAACTAGAGAACCTCGTTTGTGAAACGTGATCCGCACCGGTGGCGCAATGACGCCGGGTCCAAACTGGTTTGTGCCGCCATTAATGGGCGCGTTATTCACCCAGTTCGAAGTCCCCGTCCGCAGAACTGGAAGCGATTGATCGAAGATGTCCCATTATCGCCAGCGAAAAACAGAAAGTCGGGTTGCTGTGTTACCCGTTCAACGGCCTGAGTTACGGCGGCATTGTTAAGGTAGTAAGTGTCAGAATAGTCGTTAGTAAACGCTAGAAAGTGTCCAGTCATCGGGTCGACTGGTTGCCTCACGAAGGTGAGCTTGTCGATGCCGGGCCTGGTTGCGGTGCGCACGATCCCGGTATTCGGACGGGCCGAATGAACATCTGGCAAGAGGCTTTCGACACACAGGTTGTTGGTGGCGAGTAAGAATTTGAGTCCTCCGGTATCGTCGTAGGTCAAGCCGGTGTAAATCAACCCAGCAGGCGGATAAATTGGGTCGATGGAAAAAAGTCTGCAACCGCATTGAATGAATTGTCTGTCGGATCGACAGGGAACGGAACAGTTCTGACGAGGGAAGGAACGCTTGATGTGCCGACCGTCCAATACTGAATAAAGGCCGCGTAAAGCACGTCGTTCACGTAATAGGAAGGGCGTAGAGTCATAGGATCAACATTTCGCTCCGCAACAGTTCCTGCCGGCCAAGGAGGACCTGCCGCAATTACATTCACGAAACCCTTGAGGCTGTCGTCCCACTGCCGAACTGAGCAAGTATATCGAGTCGGCTGAGCCAGCCCTAACTGCTCGATCAGGGCGGCGAGGGTGGCCGATTTGAGGTCCCAAAGCCCTTCTGCATTTGCCGTGTAGTTAAGTTGTTGCGAGTGGGTGGGATAATTCGTCAGCGTCAGGACAGACGCTGGCGGCAGATCATTAATGATCTGGATGGCCGCTTCCGCAGCCCAGACACCGTTGGATCCGAAGTAATCCAGAAACGACTGGTCAAATCCATAAGTCACGATTGGCACGTTCCACCGGTAAGCCTCATCGATCTCCATCGGGCCGCCAATGTCGCCAGAGTGGCGAAAGTCGTTCGTGACGTCCATCCAGTCGGCAAAAGGTCCGATCAGCGCGAACGCGTGCAGGCGGGGCGTGGCAACGGAAAAAGTAAGGACCAGAGCTGCCATAGCAGCTGTTGTCCGCCGTCCTTCCATTGCCGAAGGGTGGAGGGCATGCGACTAGAAATCCATCTTAAACCGGAGCCCTGTTCTGAAAAGCCGTGCCGGGGTCGGAACAACTTATCTGTTCTGACCCGGCCAACTCCTGACGGTCCATAGGCCATCGAAGGATCAACCGCGCAGCATCTCTCAAAGCCAGGATTGTAGCATCCCCAACACTGTCGAAAACTAAGCCTTCAATCCCATCGAAGGTTTTTGATTCATTTTTGGAGGTTTTGTCGTATCGGGTTCGCAGAACACGGTATTTTAATCTTATTGGCAATTGGCCTCACTTGTTCAGAACTGCTCTGACGTATTGCTTGCGCTGCCGAACGCAACCCAAAGGCTCAAGCAGGGTAAACTGATTCACGCTTTGGATACTTTCCCCCGCCGTCCAGAACTTTTGGAAAGTTCTCCACTTGACACTATCTTGAGCGCTGTCACCTTTGCGGATAACCTTATGAAACTCGGCCTTTCCCGCCGTTTTCTTGGCGCGCCCGCCTGGCTCTGGGTCCTCCCACCTCTCTTTTTGATGGTGAGCGTCAAGCTTGTGGGACCTCCAGGTCCATTGCCGGAACCCACTGAGGTGGTCCGAATGTGGGAGGGAGGCTTGCTCGTCACAAAGACGAACAATTCGTTTCGTTTTGTGCCGTTCGGATTACGTCGAGGGATCAAGCCTCTCTGGTGGATTAATCGGGTGTTCGAACAGCGGACAACAGTTGAGTGGCCCATCGGCCCACTGGCGGCCAGCTTGCATCTTGGTTTCTACAAGCGCACGACGAAGTTCCACTATAGCCTCACGAGCCAACCCTTCATTGAAGGAGGAAGCACGCCCACTAACGAGACTTTAAGTGCGCGAGAGCTAGAAATTCTTCGCCCCGAATTGGTAACTGAACTGAACAGCCGATCCGGCAAAAACCGTTGGGGCGACCGCCTGGGCAAACTGCTGGATTCAGGTTCTGAGACGACCTCCTACATCTGCCGGCAGAATGCAATAATCCTGTTGAGTTGGCTCTCGACCCTCATTGCCGCATTCGCGCTTATGGTGGCCTGTGCTATTTGGCCATTCAAATCGCCGGGACGAGGAGCCTCCAGTAAAACTCCAGAGTATGGTTAATTACACCTCTTCAGCCTAGTTGCTGTGGGCGCGCGCGCCCTTGACCGTGGTTCAGTTGGCGCGGGCCTGACCTCGCAGCTTTCTCAATAATGCCGCTCCAGCTAAGAAGACTGCGAATCAATCCGGACGTAGTACGCGTTCATGAAGGACGGGCAAACGCCTTTTCGCCGTCCTGAAGCCCGCGGAACTCGGCCCGCCGTGGAGAACATCCGGCATCCCGTTCCCAGCGTCATTTCAACCGCTTTCAAAGGATTTCAAATTAATTCAAAGCAATTCAAAGGAAAAAAGTGGCCCCTTACCTCTCCGGCGGCGATACCGATTCCCATGAAACCAACAACGAACCGAGCCCGCCAAAAATCCACGGATTGCTGGCCCCAACGTGAACCTGCAACCTGCAACCCGGTTTCCGCGGTCCCGATTTGTCACGGGTTGACCCACTTTTGTCACGTTTGTGGCACGGGTCGCCTTCAAAAATTCCTCGGTAATGCGGCTTGTCACGGGTGTCACGGGTCTAACCCCCTATATCCCCCGAAGCCCCGCCGCAGCCTTGGCGAAGGCGGGTCCGGTCCGTTCCCTCAACCTACAATTTGCAATCGCCACAAATTTGCAATTTGCAATCCACCGACGTCATAACTCTCAACTCTGAGAATCGGTGCCGTCAACGGAGACTCCTGCAACTCGTCCTCTGAGCGAGCTTTTCGGACTCCCATTTTTTGCGGAAGACTTAGCCTTTATTGTCCACTCGAAGGAGGGTGTGCGAAAATAGCCCGGTTTTACCGATGTTTTGTGCATACGCCGGAGCCGGTGCGAGCGGCCCGAAACCACTCGTTCGTTGACAGGGGGGGCGGCTTTGTTAGAGTCCAATCCACATTGATTCCGAGGATTTATCCGCTGGAACCTGAATTCTTTAAACTTGAAATTGAATATGCCAAAAGCAGCAAAATACGTTTACCTGTTTGGAAATAAGAAGGCCGACGGCGACGGCAGCATGAAGCCGTTGTTGGGCGGCAAAGGCGCCAATCTCGCCGAGATGAGCCGGATTGGTCTGCCTGTGCCACCCGGATTTACCATTACCACCGAGGTTTGTACTTATTATTACGATAACAAGCGTACCTACCCCAAAGATCTTCAACTTCAGGCCAAAGAGGGCATCGCCTTCATCGAGAAAATCATGGGCACCAAATTTGGCGATAAATCCGCCATGCCGCTGCTGGTGTCGGTGCGCTCCGGTGCCCGCGACTCGATGCCCGGCATGATGGACACCATTCTCAACCTCGGTTTGAATGACGAGACCGTCATTTCCCTGGTGAGCGCGACCAAAAACGAGCGCTTTGCCTGGGATTGTTATCGGCGCTTTATCCAGATGTACGGCGACGTCGTGATGGGCGTTCAGAAACGTCCGGGCGAAGATCATGAGCCGTTCGAAGTCGTCATTCATGAACTGAAGCACGAGCGCCACGAGAACGACGTCGAAGATACCAAGCTCACCGTGGACGACCTGAAAGAACTGGTTAACCGGTTCAAAGCTCTCATCAAAGAGCGGACTGGCAGTGAGTTTCCGCAGGACCCCTGGAAACAGCTCTGGGGCGCAGCCGGCGCCGTATTTGGCTCCTGGATGAACGATCGCGCGATTGTTTATCGCCGCAAATACAATATTCCAACCGAGTGGGGAACTGCGGTCAACGTGCAGGCCATGGTCTATGGCAACACCGGCGACAGCTCCGGTTCCGGCGTCGCGTTCACGCGCAACCCCGCCAATGGTACGAAGGAGTTCTACGGCGAGTTCCTGATCAATGCTCAGGGCGAAGACGTTGTCGCCGGCGTCCGCACTCCCGAGCCCGTCGCGCAGCTCGCCAAGGAGATGCCCGCCGCCTACACCGAACTGGATAATATCCGCAAGACCCTGGAGTCCCATTTCAAAGATGTGCAGGACTTTGAGTTCACCATCCAGGACGGCAAGGTGTTCATGCTCCAAACCCGCAACGGCAAGCGCACGGCCCTGGCCGCGCTGAAGTTCTCGATGGACATGTACCAGGAAAAACTCATTGATTGGAAAACGGCCATCCGCCGCAACCCGGCCGATCAGCTCGACCAGTTACTGGCCCCCATCTTCGAGCCGAAAGCCGAGAAAGCCGCCAAAGTTATCGCCAAGGGACTACCCGCCGGTCCCGGTGCCGCCTCCGGCAAAATGTATTTGAATGCCGACCGCGCCGATGCGGCAGCGGCTCGAGGCGAGAAGGTTCTCCTCGTTCGTAACGAGACCACGCCGGAGGACCTCCGCGGCATGATCGCCTCCCAAGGTATTTTGACGGCTAAGGGCGGCGTCAGTTCGCACGCGGCATTGGTCGCTCGCCAAATGGGCAAAGTGTGCGTTTGCGGCGCCGGCGCGCTCCAGATTGACTACGCCACCAAGACTCTTGTGGCGGATGGTGTGACCTATAACGAAGGCGATTTCCTCTCGATCAACGGAACTTTGGGCAATGTCTATGCCGGCCAGTTGCCGACCGCCGCCTCTGAGATCGTTCAAGTGCTCGTCGAGAAGTCCCTCGACGGCAAAAAGAGCGAGACCTACGGCATGTATGCTACCCTGATGAACTGGTGCTCGAAAGTCACCAAGCTCCAGGTCCGCACCAACGCCGACACCCCCGAACAGACCGAGAACGCCCTCGCATTCGGCGCTACGGGTATTGGCCTCACGCGCACTGAGCACATGTTCTTCGAGGGCAACCGCATCGACGCTATGCGCGAGATGATCCTCGCCGATGGCGACGCTACGGCCGCGCCCGACCAGCGCGCCAAGCAGGCGATGGAAGCGCGTAAAAAGGCATTGGCGAAGCTCTTGCCTTATCAGAAATCCGACTTCGTCGGCATCTTCAAAGCCCTCAAAGGCTTCCCGGCCACCATTCGTTTCCTCGATCCTCCCCTGCACGAGTTCCTTCCTCACGAGGAACCCGCACAAAAAGACCTGGCCGCGAAGATGGGTGTGCCCGTCGAGAAGATCCAACAACGTGTCAAAGAACTCCACGAGTTCAACCCGATGCTCGGCTTTCGCGGTTGCCGCCTCGGCCTGGTGTATCCCGAAATCTCCGAGATGCAGGCTCGCGCGGTGTTCGAAGCCGCCGCCGAGGTTCAGAAGTCCGGCGTCAAAGTGAAGCCGGAAGTCATGATCCCTCTCGTGGGTTTCAAGAAGGAACTCGACCTCCAGGTCGAGGTGGTCCATCGCGTGGCCAAGGAAGTCATGGCGGAGCAGAAGGTCAAGCTCGACTACATGGTCGGGACCATGATCGAAATCCCGCGTGGAGCACTCACGGCTGACGAAATCGCTCATACCGCGCAATTCTTCAGCTTCGGCACGAATGACCTGACCCAAACCTGCCTGGGCATGAGCCGCGACGATTCCGGTTCGTTCCTGCCGCCCTACCAGGAATTGGAAATTGTTCGGAAAAATCCGTTTGCTTCCATCGACCAGAACGGTGTCGGTCAATTGATGAAGATAGCCGTTGAGAAAGGCCGTAGTCACCGGCCGGACATCAAGCTCGGCATCTGCGGTGAGCACGGTGGCGACCCCGACAGTGTGAAGTTCTGTCACCGACTCGGCTTAACTTACGTCAGTTGCTCGCCCTTCCGCGTCCCGGTCGCTCGCCTGGCCGCCGCGCAAGCCGCCTTGGAAGAAGCCGCTCAAACCAAGACCGTGCCGGCCAAAGTCCGTTCCAATGGAGCGCCGAAAAAGGGCTCCATGGGCAAAAGCCGTCTCAAGGCATAAGCTCAAACAATTCTAAAACGAGCCGCCGGGCATCAGGCCCGGCGGCTTTTTTTGTAACGGCGACACCTGATTGCCCGCAAAATAATTGAGACGTTGAGCTTCCCCTTCACCGAAACTGACGAAGGGGCCACTATACAATCAGAAATATCAGCGCAATCAGGAGAGTGGGAAACAAAGCGCCCAGCAACAGACCGAGAGGCGCGACGCCGTCTGGAAAGAACTTTCCCAGGATTGCCTGGCCGGCCGGGTTGGGGGCATTGGCGATCACCGTTAACCCGCCGCCGGTCACCGCCCCGGCCACGACCGCGTACTTTAATGAATCCGCAAGATTTGGCACCAGTGACGCCAGGTAAGTAATGGCGGCATTGTCATTGAACGCGGTCAGAATACCTGCCACCGCAAACAGGGGTACTTCAGTCAAACCACGCAACACGGGTCCAATCCACCAGCCTTGCAATCCGCCGTGTACGACCAGGCCGGCGAGAAAAAAACCGACCAACAGAGCCGGACGTAACTCCAACTCATACTGGTGCTGTTCGGTTGCCTGAAGAAATGCCAGGTAAAAGAGAAAACCGCCAATGAACAGCGCGGGGTAGTGGCTCGTGACCACAGTCCACACCAGGAAGAAAATATGGATCGCAGTGACCCAGGCGGGCGGGCCGGAGTTGCTGACTGAAGGCGCCGTCTGATTTTGGCCGTCGGGCTGTTGCTTGTCCAGAAGTCGCAATTCACGCATGAAATAAGCAAAATAGATCGCGTTGGCTGCCAATATTCCCAGCACGGCTTTCCATCCGAAGTGTTGAAGCATGTGAAATAGGCCCCAGCCCCACTTGGTTGCCACCATCAGCACCGGTGGGGCGGCAAAGTGTGTTAGTGTGCCACCAACCGAAATGTTGACGAACAGAAGGCCCAGAGTGGCATAGGCCAACTTACGACTGGGTTTGCAATGGTAAAACTTTTGCGCCAGCAGCAGGGCCGAGATCGTCATTGCGGCCGGTTCCGTGATCAGCGAGCCCAGCAATGGCCCGAGTGTCAGGATGGTAAACCACCACGCTCCGATCGAGTTGCCCCCCACTGTTGCGCCCAGGCCCAGCAGTTGCTCCGTGATTTTTAACACCGGCCTGCTGGCCGCTATGGTCATGATAATCACCACGAACAAGGGTTCAGTGAAATCGAGTCCCTGACCGATATAATCCCGAGCCACCGGCCAGCCTTTTTCGATCGTAAGCGCGATCAGCAAAGGAATGACCCAGATCCCAAACACCGCTTCGATCTCCCCCAGAAAGTGGAACGCCTCGGCCCAAAAGCTTACTTGAGCTCGCCCGGCCTCGCCGGTGATTACGCGTCCCTGACTTGCGAGCGCCTGTTCATGCGCGTGCTTGAGCCGATGGGACAAACGCGTGAACTTTGGCGCCAGAAACGTATGCAGGATTGCCAGGAAAAAAATAATCGTAGCCACCAGGTTGAACGGTTCGGCGGCGACGCGTCCGCGGAAGGTCTCAAATAACGTGGCGCCGGCCGGGTCGTGGTAATCGCTCAGCAGAGGTGGAAATGTCGCTGCTCCCTCAGGAGTGGCCGCCACCGAGCTGAGGCAGGCTGCGCAACAAAGCAGCAACACCATCTTCCAATCACCGCGGTGGCGTATCCAATCCTTGTATCCCATGCTTCCGCCTCTGCGCAGGTCAGCGCAGGTCCTCGTGGATTATCGAACAAGAGCCATTGCTGTCGGGTCGAGATCGCGGCGCCAAACTCATTGTAACCGCATCATGTCCTTGTACTGCCCGAGGCACAATACAAATGACCGTATCTTTCCGCATCCGATTCATTATGGGAAGTACGTCACAGTCTGGAGAAAACAAGAAGATCAGTCTTGGAAGTTTGTCGCTCATCTGCGGTCGCCCCGAATCTGCGGGATTCTCATTCGGTCATCTGTGCCGGAATGCCCGCGCCGTGCCGCGAGAAGCTTGAGCGAAAAGCTTGAGCCTTTCCGAGGTTCGGCTTAACAATCACTCATGACCATCTCCCAATCGCTGGCCGCAAGTCTTTTCATTTGGGCGGCTCTCCTGTGCCCCCCGGCTCGTGCCGCCGAACCGCCACGCGTCGACGTCATCCTGTGGTTTGATACGGAAGATTATCTCTCGCCCGCCGATGACGAGGCCTGCAAGCGCTTGGCCGAAATGCTCACCCAGCGCCACATCCGGGCGACGTTCAAGGTCGTTGGAGAAAAAGTGAGGGTCTTGGAGCGACGTGGACGGCACGACGTGATCGATGCCTTGAAAAACCATGATATCGGTTTCCACGCCAATTTTCATTCAGTGCATCCGACACCTACGGAGTATCTGGCCGATTGTGGCCTGCTTGACGGGATGGCGGAGTTTCAGCGGCGCGAAGGGCCCGGGGCAGCCGATGTGCGGCGAATCTTTCAAAGAGAAACCCTGGTTTGCTACGGACAGCCCGGGTCCTCGTGGGCGGCGCAAGCCATTGCCGCCCTGAAAGGCATCGGCGTGGCCCCTTCCGGCGTGCCTTGTTATGTCGATGAAGGCGATCACGTTGGACTGGATCATAAGCCGTTTTGGTACGCGGGAGCGTTGAATGTGTATCACATGGGGCCAAATTACACGCGGATGGAGTTGCATGATCCCGATGCTGTCGGCCCCGCTAAAGAAAAGGTCTCGGCCATCGCCCGCCGGCTACAAGGTGAGGGCGGAGGTTTGATCAGCATCTTTTACCACCCTTGCGAATGGATTCACCGGGAGTTTTGGGACGGTGTCAACTTTCGGCGCGGCGCTAATCCACCACCGGACCAATGGAAAGCGCCACCGCAACAAACGCCGGCTGAGACCGAAGCTGCTTTCGCCCGGTTCGGCCAATACCTCGATCATATTCGCTCGATACCTGGCGTGCGCTTCATTACGGCGGGAGAACTTCCGGGCATTTATGCCGACCCTTTGCGCACCAGCGGCGTTTCGCTGAAGGAACTATCCCAGCTTGCATCGCGGTTGGCCGCGGACGGCCTAAATGGCGTTGATTTCGCCGTCATTGGCCACAACAGCTACTCGGCGGCCGATCAATTCGAATTGCTCACCGCAGCCATGACCAGCCTGATCTCGGAGCGAAAGTTCCCAAGCGCTTTCGTCGCTAAAGGATTGCTTGGCCCGGACGGAAACCCTCCCATGAGCAACGAACGGACACATCTGGACTGGCCCGCTTTCCGCATGGCGGTCGCTGATGTGGCGAATTACATGCAAACTCAGGGGCGAGTTCCGGCCCGCGTTTTCATCGGCCCGGACCCGATTCCGCCGGGTACCTTTTTAGTGGGCCTGGCGAGAGCTTACCAGTTCTATGAAAAGCACCGGGCGCTACCGCTCGAAAGCGGGATTGTCTTGCCGGCCTCTGTGGAATTGTTATCGGCCCGTCACATTGCCGAAGACACGCCGGAACTCTTTGGCGGTTGGATCATCCACAAAGGAAATTTCCGCGCACCAAAGGTCCTCGAGATCGCCCGCCTGCAGGCCTGGACTTTAAAGCCGGCGTTGCGCGCTGCAAATTAGCGGCACAAATGCTCTTTGCCCGTTGGCCATCTGTGGTTCAACCCGGAGCCCAAAAATGATCTGAGGCCGGCAACCAGCGGGACTGTCAGCTTGCCAAGCGTTTGAGGGGCTTGTTTAATGCGCGGGTGTTACAGCAGCAAACCATTAACGGGCCCGCGAGCTTCTCGGGGGTCGGTTTGCACAGCGGCAACCGGGTCACCATGACCTTTGTGCCGGCTCCCCCCAACTCGGGGATTCGCTTTCGGCGAGTGGATCTCGAAGGCAAGCCGGAAATCGAGGCACGGGTTGAGAATGTCGTCGAGACCAACCGTTCGACGACGCTGGCCAAGGGGCATACGCGGATCCATACGGTCGAGCATGTGCTGGCGACCTTTGCCGGGTTCGGCATTGATAATGCCGTCGTGGAGTTGGACGCCAATGAACCACCGGTGGGAGATGGCAGCGCTCGCGAGTACTGCAAGATGATCGAGGCGACCGGGATCCTCCCGCAGGACGAGCGCCGGCAAATCTATGAGCTTAAAGCGGCCATTGAGTTGGAAATGGGCGAGACCACCATGACGCTGTTCCCTCATCACAGCTTTAAGATCAGTTGCACAAGTTCGGATCGACAGGGGCGCTTCACTCAATTCTACAGCACGGAGCTTTCGCCTAAGAGCTGGGAAAAAGAACTGTCGCACGCGCGGACGTTTTGTTTTTACGAAGAGATCGAATTCCTGATCAAGAACGGATTGATCAAAGGCGGCAGCCTCGAAAACGCCGTCGTGATTCGCGATGATGCCGTGCTCACGACTGAGCCGCTCCGGTATCCGGACGAGTTTGTGCGGCACAAAATGTTGGATATTCTGGGCGACCTTTCGCTCTTGGGACGGCCTGTGCATGGCCATCTCATCGCCGTTAAGCCCAGCCACGCGGCCAATTGCGAGTTGGTGCGGCGGATCGCCGCTCAGATGCGCAAGCCCCAGACCTTTGGTCCGCCACCGCAATTGCGCGACCATTCCCCCAACGATGCTCTCGGACCCGGGCTGGAACTGCCCGCTCAACTCGATATTGAAGGGGTCATGCGGATCCTGCCGCACCGCTTTCCCTTTCTGATGGTAGACCGGATTGCCAAAATCGAGGGCAACAAGATTGTCGGGGTCAAGAGCGTCACGATCAATGAGCCCTACTTTCAGGGGCACTTTCCCGGCCATCCGATCATGCCCGGAGTCCTCCAACTGGAAGCCATCGCGCAGGTAGCCGGCATCCTCATGCTGCGTCAGGCCGAAAACGCCGGCCAACTCGCCTATTTCATGTCCGCTGAAGACGTGAAATGGCGCAAGCCGGTGCATCCCGGCGATACGCTCATTATTGAAGTGGAAATGACCAAAACGCGCGGCAAACTTGGAAAGGCAAAGGGCGTTTGCAAAGTTCAAGGCGAGACCGTCAGCGAGGCCGAAGTGACCTTCATCCTTCGTGAGGGCTGACCCCCGCTGAGCTCAGTCTATGATCCATCCAACCGCGGTCGTGCACTCTAAGGCCGAGCTTGGAGCCGAGTGCGAAATCGGCCCATACTGCGTCGTTGGCGAACACGTCACCCTGGGGCGGGCTTGCCGCTTGCATTCGCATGTCGTGGTCGGGGGCTTTACCCGCCTGGGGGACGCCAACGAAGTTTTTCCCTTCGCCAGCATCGGGCTGCAAACCCAGGATCTCAAATTCAAGGGCGGAAATACCCGAACCGAAATCGGCGCCCACAACACCTTTCGTGAGTACGTCACCATCCACAGCGCCACGGGTGAAGGTGAGGTAACCCGGATTGGCTCCGATAATCACATATTGGCTTACAGCCACATCGCTCACAATGTCGTGATGGGAGACGGGGTCATTATGTCGAATGTCGCCACGCTGGCCGGACATGTAATCGTCGAGGATTTCGCGGTGGTAGGCGGACTGGCCGCCATCCATCAATTCTGCAGGATTGGCAAGATGGCCATCGTGGGCGGTTGCTCGAAGGTCGTTCAGGATGTGCCCCCGTTCATGCTGGCCGACGGCAACCCTGCCGAGACGCGGACAATCAACAAAGTGGGTCTGGAACGCAACGGTGTTTCTGAAGAGGCTCAATCGGTCTTGCGCCAGGCTTTTAAAATTTTATTCCGCGAAGGCTTAACGATTCCCAACGCGCTCATACGGATCCAACAGGATCTTCCCCAACTGCCAGAGGTTCAGCACCTGGTTAACTTCGTCCGCACCAGTGAACGCGGCATCAGTAAGTGAGCGAAGACCTTCCACCGCTGACGCCCGGGACTCTCTATCTCGTAGCCACCCCCATCGGAAATCTCGAGGATATCACCCTGCGGGCCCTGCGGACTCTCAAGGAATGCGACCGGGTGGCCGCCGAGGATACCCGCAGGACCGGCCGGCTCTTAACTCATTTCGGCCTTTCCAAGCCGATGCTTAGCTATTTCAAATTCAGCGAAGCAAAGCGAAGTGAAGAAATCCTCCAACTCCTAAGCCGCGGTGAAAAAATCGCCTTGGTCACAGATGCGGGAAGCCCGGGCATTAGTGACCCCGGCGAGCGCGTCGTGCGGGCAGCCATTGCCGCCGGCTATCGGGTCGAAGCCGTCCCCGGCCCAAGTGCCCTTGTCGCGGCACTGACCGCCAGCGGATTGCCCACCGAAGAGTTCCACTTCGTAGGTTTCCTGCCGCATAAGTCCGGCCAAAGAAGGAAAAAGCTCGAATGCCTAAAGGACATCGAGGGCACATTGGTTCTATACGAATCTCCTTACCGCGTTGAAAAACTGCTCGGAGAGTTAACGGATATCCTGGGTGCACGACCCGTGGTGCTCGCTCGTGAGCTGACCAAGCGTTTCGAGGAATTTATCCGTGGCACGCCTGCGGAACTGCTCGAACGCTTCCGGGCGCGCGCGCCAAAAGGTGAATTTGTTGTGTTGGTAGCTCCCAGCACCACTGAGAAACAGGTCCCCTGTTCGGAAGACTTGGGGTAGCGGTGAGGCCCGCCAGGTCGTGTCACAGCAACGGCTCCCACAATCAAGCTTGCAGGCTTCCCCCTCTTTCCTTGGCCTCGTTGGGAGCAGATGGCCGATAGGGAGCATTGTAAACCCATTCCTGTAGCACCACGCTAATTTTTGGTGGCCCCTGCTAGAGCCGGATCGAGCTCGAACACTTTTTGATGGTGCATGCGCGCGAGTTCGATTTGGCCCAGCTTTCCGTAGTAGCGTCCAAGGTCCTGGTGGGCAACGTAGTTATTCGGGTCTATTTCCAGGGCATGCTCCATGAGAGTTTTTGTGTTCTGCCAATATCGCAGCTGATCGTGGCTGGCATTTGCGCAGAGAATTAGAACCACACAAGCCAGCGCCGCCGGAATGGCACGCCGGTACCTTGACGAGGGCAGTACGGCCGCCAGCTCGTGCAGCCCCCACACCGCCAAGATTGCCAGTCCGATCCCGGGCAGATAACTGTAGCGATCCGCCATCGATTGAAGCCCCGTCTGAGCCAAGCCGTTCACCGGAGCCAGCATTCCCAGGAACCAAAACCATCCGATCATGAGGTAAGGCCGGGTACGAAAGGTCAGGACCGCCAAAATCGAAATGCCAACCACCACGGACAACCCGAGCAGCAGGGGAATCGCCGGAATATGGTCTGGTCTCAGGTAAAGCACCGTCAAATTCTGTGGCCAGAGTGTCTTTTGCAGATATAGAAAGTACCCTGCAAAGACAGTTCCAACGCGCGTGATCGCTGCTTCATTCTGTAAAGAAACCATCGTGCCGTGCTGCGCCAGGAGCGTAATCACGGCTACGGCAGCCGAAAAAAGGAAGAACGGCACCTTTTCAACCAGAATACCGTCGTAACTGAATAAGGCCCTTAGCTGATCGGGTGCTTTGCGGATTCGTCCCAGCGGCCATAAGTCGAGCAGCAGCAGAACAAATGGAACGGTCACCAGCATTGGTTTGGAGAGCAGGCCTAATCCGAAAAATGCCAGTGTAGCCACATACCACCCGCGGTCCGCGTGGAGACTGGCGGAGTCGACTTGAGGCTGGGTGCGGATTTCAACCGCTTGAATCCCGGCGCCGGGCGGTTGCCTCTGGACTCTGCTGAAGGTGTACTTCGTATA
>DASRFK010000310.1:0-5477 GCA_035651635.1 Verrucomicrobiia bacterium
CCAGGCTCTGAGCGCCGGCGTGGGGGGAGGGCCTTCGGGTTGAGCAGGCAGCGGCCCCAAGGCTTTTCGCAGAGATGGCTCATCTTGCGCCCGCGCCCGCCAGAGCTGGCAGGCACAGCCGCAGCACAGCAGGACGAACAGGCCAAAGCCCCAGGACCATAGCCCCGCTTGTTGGCGGCGGGTCAAATGCGGCTCGAACACAAACGGGTAGCTGACCAGCGCCAGGAGCGACGCCAGATTGGATAAGGCATATAGTCGGTAGGGAACCGCCCCGGGGTGCACTCGGCTGAACCAGGCCTGCAGCAGCGGACCCGTGGAAGCCAGCAGGAAATACGGCAGCCCCAAGCAAACCAGCAACAGCAGCAGAATGTGAACGGTCGGTTGTGTGTCCGCTGCCGGCTTCCAGCGCGCTCCTGGCATAATCGGCAAAAACATCAGTGCGGCGAGCAGCAAGGCCATATGCGCAACCGCTTGGACCCTTCGCGAACCGAAGCGCGACACCAAGTGCGCATACACATAACCGGCCAGCAGGAAAACCTGGAAGAAGAGCATGCAAGCCGTCCACACCCCTGGCCCTCCGCCGAACCAGGGCAGGATGAATTTCGCCATGAGCGGTTGCACCTGGAAAAGCAGAAAAGCTCCCAGAAAAATCGTCGGCGCAAAAAGCTTCACGGTATGCCCATTACAGAGCAATTCACGCGCCAATCAGGGCAAATCGACCTGAAGGTTTAATTCACGAAGCGGGCTGCCGCTGGTCGGCCATTGGCTCGGCTTACGGCGCCAGCGGGTGTGGAACCGTGGATTATTGGCTCGTTTCGCTGGAGGCGAAGCGGGCTTCATTGATTGGCCGCGGGGGCGGCCTGGAGGTCGCGCGGGCAAAGCAATTCGACGAGCAGGGCCGGTGTGGCTGGTTTGGTCAGGTAGTGTCTGGCGCCGAGTTCAAAGGCGCGCTGGCGGTCACGTTCAATGGAACTGCCGGTCAGAACGAATACGGGGATGGAGGCGAGTTGGGGTTGGGTGCGGATCCATTCCAAGACTTCAAAGCCGCTGACGAAGGGCATTTTGAGATCGAGGAAGATTGCGTGAGGGATTGGAAAAGCGTTCCGGTCGGCGAAAGGTCCGCGCCCCGAGAGATAATCGATGGCCTCTTCGCCGTCGGTGACGATGTGCTCCGGAAGAGTGAGGTTGGCTTTTTGAAGGGCGCGTTGAAGGAGGAAGATATCGGCTTCATCGTCGTCCACGAGCAAGAGTGGGGGAATAGGCGGTGGCATTTAAACGGAAGCGGCGGGAAGTTCGATCCAGAAGCTGCTGCCGGACAGGCCATCGGAGACAAGGCCGACTTTGCCGCCCATTTTTTCCGCCGCTTTGCGGACAATGGCGAGGCCAATGCCGGTGCCGTCGTAAAGGGCGGAGTCGTTAGCGCGCTCGAAAACGTTGAAAAGACGGTGGTGATACTTTGGATTGATGCCGATGCCATTATCGGTGATCCAAAGGCGAACGGAGCCGTTGTTACGTTCCGTTCGCAGCTCGACCGTGGGGGTCGCGCCCGGGGGGACGAATTTGACGGCGTTGGCGAGGAGATTGGTGATGGCCTGGGCGAGGGAAGGCTCGTGGGCGAGCACCGAGCCGAGGGGGGCGCGAATGTTGATTTGGGCGCGTTGGGGCTGCATGTCTGGACGCTCGCTGATAATGGCGGGTATGAGCAGGTCCAACTGGACGGGCAAGAGTTTAACTTCGGCGCGGGAGACGCGCGAGTAGTCGAGGATGTCGCGGATAAGCTGATCCATGCGCTCAGCCGACCGGGAGATTTTTTCCAGCTGCCCGCGGAGTTCCGGGGGCATGATGTTGGCGAAGTCCTCGATGGCAGCCTGCATGATGCCGCGGATGGCGCGCGCGGGAGCGCGGAGATCATGCGAAACGGTGTAGGTAAAATCTTCCATTTGGGCCAGCGCCTGTTCGAGGCGGGCGGTGCGTTGGGCGACGGTCTGCTCCAGAATTTCGCGCGCGCGAACTTTTTCGGTGATGTCCCGCGCGACTTTCGAGACGCCGATGATCCGGCCGTTTGAATCCTTCACTGGCGACACGGTTAGCGAAACATCGAACACGGAGCCGTTTTTGCGGCGTCGATTTGTTTCGTAGTTCTCGACGGTTTGGCCCTGGCGGATGAGGTCAAAGATCCGGGATTGTTCGGCATCATGGCCGTTGGGGGCCAGGATGGCGATAGAACGGCCGACCACCTCAGCTTCGGAATAGCCATAGAGGCGCTCAGCGCCGCGGTTCCAACTCTGGATGGTGGCGTCTAAATCGGTGCTGAAGATGGCGTCGTCGGAGTGTTCGACGATGGCGGCGAGGCGCGCGCTGGTTTCCTGCGCGCGCTTCTGTTCGGTGATATCGAGCGAGACAGCGAGCATGCGGCACACGCGGCCATCCGCACCTTTCATTTGGGAAACGTTGTTTCGAACCCAGACCAGCGAACCGTCCGGGCGCACGTATCGTTTCTCGATGAAGTATGGTTTGCCGTCGCGCAGGGCATTCTCGAACAGGGCGCGGTCGCGAGCCCGGTCTTCGGGACAGGTGACCTCGGTGGAGGTTTTGGTTTGGAGTTGTGCCGCCGAGTAGCCGGTGATTTCGCAGAAACGCTCGTTGACGAGGAGATAGCCGCCGTCCAGGCCGATCTGGGCGATGCCGGCCATGCTTTGGTTGAAGATGTTCCGGAACTGCTCCTCACTCTGTCGCAACAGCAAATCCGCGCGCCGGTGCTCGATAACATCGGCCGCCTGGCGCGCCAGAATGTCGAAAAGCCGCAACTCACGCTCAGTAGGCTGATGGGGGCTAGGCCAGTGCGTGGAGATCATGCCGACCAGTTCGCCTGAGCGGGACAATAGCGGAGTGCTTTGCATCGAGCGGATGCCGGCGCTACGGTAAGCCGCCAGGCCTTCCTTTCCCAGGAATTCGCAGGTTTCAATGTCAGGCGCCAGGACACGAGTTTTTCGGCGCAGGGCCTCACCGCAACTGCTGGGGGAGTTCCGGCTTACCCATTGCCATCCCCGGGCCGCCGCGGGGTCGAAGCCTCGATGGGCCAGCAAACGCAACTCGCCAGTACCGCGTTCGGGATAGAACATCTGCATACTAGCGAAATCGGACCGCATAATGGCGGCGGCGGCATCGACAAGTTTCTGGTACAAAGCGTCGGTGTTGGACTCGAAGACGATTTCGGCGCTCAGTCTCTGCAGGAGCCTCGAGTCAGCCAGTTCCGTTTGGAGGAGCGCCTCACTTTCGCGCAGCTTCTCTTCGGCTTGTTTGCGAGGCGTGATGTCGACGAGCATGTTGATGCCGCCGATCACCTTGCCGTTCTTGTCCCGCACGGGCGTGGGATAAGGAATAAAGTGGATGCGGGTGCCATCCGGGCGCTCGGCAATGGCCTCCTGGCCGCGGACGGGGCGACCTTCTTTTAAGGCGACGGCCATGGGGCATTGGTCGTGAGGCAGCGGGTGGCCATCCGGTGTGTAGAGTTTCCAGGAGACGCACCAGGAATCGGTGCCGATTTGGGGGACCCGGCCGGAGAATTGGACTGCGGCCTGGTTGAACATCGTGATGCGACCCTGGGCATCGGTCGTGTAGACGGCGGCCGGGAGAGCCTCGACAAGTTCGCGGAGGCAGGTTTCGCTTTCGCGTAGAGCTTCCTCAGCGAGTTTTCGCTCCGTGATGTCCAGGGCGGCTCCAGCGACACCAACGATGTCGCCCTGAGCGTTGCGCCGCGGGGAAACGAGGAGATCGTAGTAGGTTTTTTGGTTTCCAAAGGTGGCGCTGACGACGTGGCGCTGGCTTTGGCCGGTGCGCATCACTTCGGTTTTGATGCGCTCGAGGAACGCTCCTTCTTCGTTTTGCAGGATTTCGCGATCGGTTCTGCCAAGGGACGGACGGAACTGCGGCTTGAGCGGATAGAGCCAGGTGTAGCGCAGTTGGGAGTCCTGCTCATAGAGGGTGATCGCCTCGCTGAAGGTGGCCAACCGGAGGCGCTCTTCGTTGAGGCTGATTGTTCGCTCGGCCTGCTTTCGTTCCGTGATGTCGCGGGTGATGGCAAGATGCGCGGGCTCCCCTGTGTCCGGGTGCGGGATGGGCGCGGCGCGCGTGTGCATCCAGCGTCGTGCGCCCTTGAGCCCAATTATTTCATACTCAAGTTCGCATTTTTCGCCGGCGCAGACTTTCTGATGCAACTCACGGAAGGCTTCACGGAATTCCGGAGAAATAAGATCGAAGACCGAGCGGCCGACAACGGCACTTGGGGATTCTGCTTCGACCAGGGAAAGACCGGCGGGGTTCATGCTGACGATAGTGCCGTCGCAGGCGACGATCTTGATGCACTCCGGAGTATTTTCGATGATGGTAAGGAGGTTTTGTTCGCTGCGACGGAGTTCCTCTTTGGATCGACGGGAAGGACCTGGCGCAACCGCTGGAGCCCGGCTGCGCCCGCGTTGGCGCGCGCCATTCCGAGGCGGTTTTTCTGTCACCGGCAGCTTCGCGACATCTGGAGTGGTTATCATGGCCGCGGTCGAGTCTATGAACCAGCGCATGGCGACATCGCAGTCAAGGGCGCGAGCGCCAACGCCGCGTTAAGAAAGTGCCGCATTCACCTGCGGCTTCGAATGGGGTAGAGACCTACTGGGGAGTGACGGGTGACCGGCGAGTGGGGAGTGACGAGTGACGGGTGACGAGTGACCCATGAACCCGGGGGGCCAGGCTGGACAAATCAGAAATTCAGGGGGATTCTGTGCGTAGTTCAGCTACCAAGCTTATCTATGAACAACCGACCTGTTTCCTTGTCGATCGTCGCCGCCATCACTCTTTTTGCGGTGGCTTCTCCCGGGCTGGCCCAATCAAGCGGTGGTGATCGTTCAACACCGATGGTCCAGCATGTGGATGCCAAACAGGCGCAAAAACTGATCGATGACAAGAAAGTCGTCGTGCTTGATATCCGCACGCCCGGTGAGTTCAGCACCGGCCGGATTGCGGGAGCGAAAAACATCGATTTCCAGGCGCCCGATTTCGAACAGAAAATCGAGACGCTGGATAAATCCAAAAGCTACCTGGTGCACTGCGCCTCAGGCGGACGCAGCTCGCATTCGTTGCTGCTGTTCAAAAAGCATCAATTCGAGTCGATCTACCACTTGGATGGCGGGATCAAAGCGTGGCAAAAGGCCGGCTTGCCGGTGGAGAAGTAATCTGGAAGTGCCGGGGCGCGGACTTGCCAAGTCCGCAGAGATCCCCGAACCGGGTCGGGCGAAGGGTCAGGTTTGGCGTCAGTGGGTGATCGGACGTTGCTGCGGGCAGAATGCCGGCGCGCGGACCTCCTTAGGTCCGCAGCGATGCACGAAACGGGTCTGATGAAGGGTTAGGTTTGGTGTCAGCCGGTTATCGTTTGTTGCTGCGGGCAGAATGCCCGCGCGCGTGCGCCTGTGAAGGCGTGCACACTGCGG
>DASRFK010000311.1:0-45989 GCA_035651635.1 Verrucomicrobiia bacterium
GGGGTCGTGAACAGCCCGGCGATTTTCCGATGCTTCAGGATCGTGACGCCCTGGTCGACCACATGATCCATGTAGGCGCGCGCCTGATCAAAATGCTTTTCGGCGATAACCTTTTTCACCCAACGCGGATCCAGGTCGATAAAAAAACAGGGGCTGCCGCGGAAATTGGCGAGGTGTTCGATGGCCAGCCGCAAGCGGCGCGGACCGGTCGGGCCAACCATGAGCCAGGCCGCGCCGCGAGGGAAATGGGCATCGGAAATTTTCGTGGAAAATTCCTCGTAATCGGTTTTGTAATCCTCCCAACCGATCCGTTGCTTGGGCATGCCGGTGGTGCCGCCCGTTTCAAAGACGTTGTAAGGCCGGCCTTTAAAGTTAGCCGGCACCCAAACGTCGGGTTGCAAGTCGCGAAGCCACTCGTCCTGGAAATGCGGAAATCGCGCGACTAGATCGCCAAAGCCTTTTACTTCCTGCCGCGGGTCCCAGCCGGCCTTACGCGCCCAATCCAGCCAAAAAGGCGAACCGGTTTCCGGCGAGAAATGCCATCGGACGATATCCCGGAGATGGGAGTCGAGGCGTTCCTGGGTGGCAGTGGCGAGGGTCGATTCGGAAGACATGATAAGATTATCGCGCGGGGGCGGTCGCTCGGGGGATTATAGGATTCGCCGATTCGCCAGAAACATCGGTGGAATGACCGGGGAAATACTTCTCGATGGTGGCTCGGCTCGGCGGCGGTGTCATTAAGGAAACGAGGAACATCAAAAGAGCGGAGCCGAACACCATTGGTACCACTGGCAAAAACCCGTAGCTGGTGACATTGGCCGTAGAGCGTTCAAACAAATGCCCCAGGCCGGGGAACACCAGGACTGCTGGTTGTCCCGGTTTGGGCGCCATGCCGTCGGAGACGCTCTGAAGGTACCAGGTGAGCACCAGCCACGCGGCGACCCACAAGGTGGAAGCGAGCGCCCCGTACTTGGTGCTGCGTTTCCAAAATAGGGCGGCGATCATCACGGGCGCCATTGCGGCGAATCCCGAAAAGGCGAATCGGACGGCCAGCTCAAAAATACTTTCCGGGGTTTTCAAGGCAATCAGGTAGGCGATCAAGGTGACCGCCACAATGAATCCGCGCGCAAAAAACACGCTGCCTTTTTCGCCGTATTTTTCCTTACCGCCGTAATGGGCGAAAACATCCTTGGTGAACATCGTGCTGATGGCCAGGACCTGGTGAGTATCCGACCCCATGACCGCGGAGATAATTCCAGCGCCTAAAATGCCGGCCAGCCAGACCGGCGCGTGGTCCGTGAGCAAGTGCAGCAGAATGCCGTCCGGTTTGGCGATTTTGGGTTCGAGTTGCGTCCCCAGCACGCCCAGGAAAATGCAGGGCAGCCAAATGGCCATAATAGCCAGCGGGTACAGCACGACGGTGCGTTTGAACGCGGTGACCTTCCGTGCGGCAAAACACATGATGGCCATGTGCGGAAACATGATCGATGAGAGCGGGATCAGGGTGTAGCTCCAGAAGTAACGTTCCGGCATCCGCTCGCGCGTGAGCAAAAAATGGGTCTTCGGGTTACCGGCAATTTTTTCGATGTAAGAACCGAATCCACCCGGCAAGTCATGGCTGATGACAGCGACTGCCACCGCACCAAAAACGAGAAACAGGGTCGTCTGGAAAATGTTCACCCAGACAGTCCCGCGCATACCGCCGAAAAAGACATTGGCAGTAACGACTAAAGCCACGATGGCGCAGCCCAGCGGATAGATCACCCTACCGCCGCTGATATCCGTCAGCACGCGGCCGCCTCCCATAATGCTGATGATCATGTACGGCACCAGCATGACGATACTCAGAATGAAAATTAGCGTGCCGATAGTGCAGCACTCCCAACGGTCGCGGAAAAATGACACCTGGGTCTGATGCCCGAAGCGTTTCCCAAGTGCCCACAGCCGCGTCCCGATGAAGAAAATCGTAAGCGGGATGACCAGCCCCGACGAGGAGGCCATCAAACCGTAAATGCCGATCCCCTGTCGGTACGCCTGGCCCGAGCTGCCGAGAATCGCAAAAGCCGTCATGTTCGTGGCGAAGAGCGACAGGAAAAACACCATCGAACCGACCGTTCGATTCGCCAGGAAAAAGTCCTCGGTGTTCGCTTGGGTTCGTCGGAAAGCGACGCTGCCGATGACGGCAATGATGACCAGGTAAATCGAAACGACTATGACGGGAATCATCAGTGGCCCTGGTCGGGGTTAGGGGATTTCGGCGACGCGTCCGAGTGGACGTCCTCGAGATGCTTTGGCCAGGCGATTTTAACCAGGATCGCCATGAGGATAGCGGCCACAATGGAGTAGGCCGCATGGTAAGCGAGGCCGATGGGCAAGAAACCAAAGACCAGGGGTTCGGCGGTCTTCCAATTCCAAAAATCCTGGTGCAGCAGGTAAACCACCAGGATCAGGAAAGTCACCAGCAGTGCTTTCGGGCCTTTCATGCGGTTTTCAGGGTTTAACGCGCGCATCGGCGCTGCGGGTCAGGTCCTCGCTGGAAAAGGCAAACAAGTGCGTATTGGAGGACACATAGAGCACGCCGTTGGCGGTCACAGGAGTGGAATAAACAGGCGCTCCGAGATTTGTGGTGCTCAACAGTTTCTTCTCCTTGCTGGCTTGGAACACCAACAGGTCTCCGTCTTCGTCACCGATGTAAACCTTGCCGTCGGCAACGAGCGTGGAGCCCCAGATGTGGGCTTTCAAATCGTGCGTCCAATAAAGCTTGCCGGTTTCGGCATCGAAACAGTGCAGGTAACCGGAAAAATCGCCGATAAAAAGCAAACCTTCGGGAGTGATCGACGCGGTGGAAAGGCTGCGATGAATTTTGTCATAGGACCAAATCTTGCCTGTCTGAGTGATATCTCCGGTTTTGGTTGCGTCGATGCAGGTGATGATGCCGACGCCTTCGCCGTGCTCGGGATCCTGACCGACCGCCGTATAGATGCGGTTTTTCCAGAAGACCGGGGTGGCGTTAATCTCGCTCGGACCTTCGGCATCCGGATATTTGAACTTTTTGCGTTCGGGCGGATTGCAGTCGTACCACCAAACCTTTTTGAGGTAAGAAGTGTCGCCTTCCTTGACCGGCTTGGGGTCAAAGGCATAGCAGATGCCATCCCCGCCCCCGAGGAAAACGAGCTGGCGCCCGTTCACAACTCCCGAGGAAGGTGAGCACCATTGGCCGTGGAAAATGTGCGGCCCGATCTTCGCGTCGTCTTCGCCCATCAGCTCGCCGGTGCGTTTGTCTAAGGCAATCAGGCTCGGAGAATTGGGCGAAGGGATATTGGAGTGGCCCCAGTCCTGGCCATTCGATGTGTTCACATAGACCAAATCGCCAATGACCAGCGGCGCGCAATCCGACGCGTTGTGTGGAAAAACGCCGAGCTCGTCAATCATGTCGTAGCGCCAGATAATGTCCGCGTCCTTTGGCCCGGGTTCGATGGGGGGCGCCGGGCGCTCGGTGGGTTTGCCCCGATCGAGAATGACATCTTTGACGACGTACTTGTCTTCGTCTTTGAAGGGGCCGTCATTGCCGTTGGCCATGCCCTTGACATCCAGGCAAAGAGTTTCGCAACGGCTGCTCACCACATACAACCGGTCACCCTCAACGGTCGAGGAGGAGAGCAACCCGAGGCTTTCCCAGTCGTTGACTTTGCCTGAGGCCAGTTTGGGCACCACCAGCTGCCAGAGCAGGTCCCCGGTCTTTTCATCCAGGCACAAAAGGATGCTGCGGTCGCCAATGTGACGAGGGTCACGAGGGTTTTCGTTATTGGTTCCGATAAAAACCCGGCCGCCGGAGACCGTTACGTTTCCGTAGCTCTGACCGCCGAGTTTCGCCACCCACTTGAGGTTCTCCGCACTCGCACGGTCCACTTCGTCGCTGCCGGACTTAAACTTGATTTCGGCCGATTTGCCCTTAGCAAAGTGGTCCGGCAAGCCTTTGGCGGGAGAGTACATGTTGCGCGCCGGTGTGCCGCCCCATTCCGGCCAATCCTCCGCTCCAGCCGAGAGACTGCTCAAAAGCGCCGACACGCCGAGCGCTGTGACAACCAAAGGAATTAGGTTTAGCGAAACACGAGATTTCATTTCAGACATTCAATTGTGGCTCCCACAAGCGGCGGTTAATCAGAGGTGACCTCGATGTTATCAATATAAACTCGCATGTCTTGCGGCGAGAAGCCAAATAATCCGGGGCAGCCTTGCTGATGGGCCGTCTTATGGGGGACCTCGATGGTCCAGCCCCCCGGTTCGGATTCATCCCTTTTCCAGGCTTTCGCCCGAACGACGGCCGAACCATCGGCGTTGCGATCCACGCGCGCCTTGAGCCGGTACCAAACCTTGGGAGACCATTTAAAATCCTGGGCCACGCGAAGGCGATCCTGGTTGGAATTGATTTCGAGCTTTTGTTCATTGCCTTTGAGAACAATCGCGTAATGTTGATTGATGACTCCGACCTCGGACATCTTGCGACGATTCCCATCGCTCATGACGTCGGCCTGGATTGTGTAGTTCTTCATCTCGGGCGTGCCGATGAACATCATAGCCCTTTGGAAGAAACGGTTGTCGGTGGTCTTCGCCATGACCTTGTTGCCGTCCAGGTCGCGCACGTCGAACTTGAACCGCGCACCGATCCAGGGCAGGGGGGGGTAGGAGAAGGGCGTCCCTTCGCGATTGGTCTCACTCAGTGTAAAAGACTCGAAATCCTGTTTGATCGGCAGGTTCGGCATGACTCGCCCGCGGATATAGCCCTTGAGACCCTGGTATTCCGCTTCGTATGCCCCGGCCGAATAAATCGGGTCCGGAGCGGCAACCAACTCGCCACTCGCATCGAACGTCCCTTTCATGGATGCTTTAACCTTGGCCGTCGCCGGAATATAACCGCGCCAGTGGATCTGGGCAGCCGGGATATCTTCCTGCACGGTCAGGCCGTTGGCGTCGAGCGCGCGAACGCGGAACGTTGCTTTTTGGCCCGGGTGCAACAGCACTTCCGAAGGAACGGCCAGCAATTGAGTCGGCTTGCCGGGGGCAGGCCAGGGCTTTTCGGCAAGGGGTGCCGGGCAGCCGGCATTGTCTCCCTGCTTGCCCCAACAATAGAGATGCCGGGCGGTTTGCAAATAGAGTTTGCCATTGTAGGCGGTCGGCGTGCCGAAACAGCGCCCATCCAGTACGGCGTGGCAGAGGATTTTGCCCTCATGCTCTTCGGGCTTGATGATGTAAAAGGCACCTTTGGTTCCCGCGTCGGCTTCGCCGCTGGATTTGGTTTCCGGGTCATCGAGGATTGGCACATACAGTTTGCCGTCCGCATACAACGGACAGGAGTTGCGCTGTTCGATGCCTAATTTGAGCTTCCACTTGATCGTCCCGGAGGCCGCGTCGACGGCGAACAAATCGCCTTTTTCAGCCACCATATAAATCGTGTCATCCGCCAGGATGGGTGAGCTGGTGGAGGAGGAAATATCTTGTGACCACAGTTCGAGGTCCTTGCGTTCGAGGACAACCGGTCCGGCGGCGCTGTTGGTCGGTTCGACATTCGGGATTTTGAGCGCGACCATCTGGCCGAGCTCGTACGGCGTGCCATAAATGGCGATGACCTTGTCATCTTTGTGGACCAACACGGTGGCGTTCACCCCGGCACGGAAAAGGTTCACACGCCAAAGTGGTTCACCCGTCCGGGCATTCACGCAGGCAACACTGCCGTCGCCGATGGCCGAGTAGAACACCCGCTGGCCGTGGTACCAGCCGAAATAAGGATGAGAAAAGGAATTGTCCTTGGGTTGCGCGCCGGGCGTGGAAGCCCAAACCAGATCGCCGGTTTTTTTATCGAAGCCGTAGAAGCGGTCACTGGCCGGGCCTTGCGTGCCCCAATTGGCGGTGATGCCCCGCGTGATGACCAGGTCGTGATCCACCGCGGGCGACGCGGTGCGGCCGTTCGGAAAGGTTAACCGGCCAAATTCCTCCATGAGCGAGTGATGCCAGATGGGCTGGCCATCCGCGGTAAACCCGGCGAAAATCCCCTGCGTTCCCTGGATGTACACATTGCCGGTTTCCGGGTCGATTTCCGGGCTCGATGTCGCGTAGCGGTTGTAAATGATGTCGCTCAGGTAATCGTCGTAGAGCTGCTGCCAGAGTTGCTTTCCGGATTCAGCGTCGAAGCAGGTCACGCCTTCCTGTAGGTCGGCACCCTTGCCTATGTATCCCATGGCGTAGAGCCGTCCATTGGCCACGACGGGAGCGGACGCACCGGGAAAATCCGCCACCCACAGGGCGTCGCTGGCCGAGACCTTGTCCGGCAAGCCCGTTTCACGTGAGACGCCCGTCTGCTCCGGTCCGCGCCAGCTAAGCCAGCCGCGCACCGGAGCAGCCGTCGTTGCGTCGGTTGCCAACAACGAAACAATGAGTGTCCCCGCCGCCAGCGCGCCCCCGCCAAGGGCTCTGGTTCGGCGCGGTGAGACGACAAAAAACTGCCCCAATCGATTATCCATTTTTCCTCTAATCCGCTAATGAAGACGATGGCATAGTGTATGATGTTCAATCATTTTGCAAATGGACAGTGCTTAACGGTAGGGGTAACCCAACGATAGCACCAGCCAACCGAGTGCGCAAACGGCCTCTTCGGTCCTGAGCGCAGGCCGCGACGTCTCCACCGTTTGTTGCCGGCCAGGGTGCTGCACGCATAAATGCGGCGTTCCGGTCTCCTCAGGCGGTTATTTTTGTCCAGCGTTGCGCTTTCATTTCAAACCGTGGCAGCGAGCCCGGCGATAGCAGTCGAACTGGTATCCGCAAGTTCAGCGCTGTTTGGAGAGATCGTTCGAGTTGGTTTTGCAGTGAGCTCGTCTCAGTCGTCTTTGCATCAGGCTCAATTTCCACCGATAGCTCCATCAAGGCCTGGCGGCAATCCAGCTCGACCCGATATTCTGCCACTTCGGGGCAGCCGCGCACGATTTCTTCGATAAGGCTGGGGTACACGTTCACTCCGCGGACGACCACCATGTCATCGGCTCGGCCAAGAATTCCGCCCTCCAGCGCCAGAGCATGACGGCCGCAAGAGCATTGGCCAACCGGCAGTGCCTTAACTAGATCTCCTGTGCGGTAGCGGAGCAGGGGAGATCCGATCCGATCCAGAGTGGTCAGTGCCAGTTCTCCGGCTTCCCCGGCTGCAATGGGAAGGCCGCTGCCGGGATCCAGGACCTCGGCGAGATACGCGCTCTCAATGATGTGCAGGATGCCCGGTTTCACGGGGCACTGGTAGGAAACAGGTCCGACCTCCGTCATCCCATGATGATCGAACACAACCGCTCCGGGCCACGCGCTTTCAATGCGCGCCCTGGTAGCTGGAATACTGCCGCCACCCTCGCCCGCGACGATGATCAACCTAAGCCGGCTGCGGCCTAAGTCGATGGCCTTGTCCCGGGCCACTTCACTCAGATGTTGAGCGTAAGTTGGCGTGCAGCAGAGCACGGTGATGCCGTTATCGAGGATTGCCTGCAGGCGGGCCAGGCTGGTCATGGACCCTCCCGCAAAACAGAAGCAGCCCAGGCGCAAAACGGCATCCAAGGCTGACCAGAAGCCCAGAAAGGGCCCAAAGGAGAATGCAAAAAAGAACCGGTCCTGGCGGTCCACACCGGCGGCCGCAAAGATTTGGGTCCAGTTCTCGACGATGTGACCCCAGCTTTCAGCCGTATCGAGCCAGCGGATGGGCACAGTCGTGGTGCCGCTGGTTTGGTGACAGCGAACGTAGCTCTCGAGAGGAAAGGTGAGATCGCTACCGTAAGGCGGGTGCTCAAGCCGGTCACGAACCAGTTCGTGCCGCGTGGTGCAGGGCACGGTGCTGCAGAACGCGTCGAGGCTTGCCAGTGCGGATTCAAAATCGATCCCGGCGAGCTTGCGCGCATAAAAGGGATTGGCCGGAACGAGCGCTCGAAGTAGCGCACGAGCTTTCTCCAATTGCAGCTGCTCGATCTGCCGGCGATCAGGGAAGCTGTCCACTGTTGTCGAATGCCCTGCGGCACCGTTAAATCCGGCTCACATGGGCTGACCAGCCGGACCGCGATTAAGCGCGGAGGCCGACTGGCTGGCCGGGGCGGTGGGCCGCGCGGAAGCCGGCGCGGGTTTGTAAAGCGAAACGAGGCAACCTCCGACCGCCGCCAACAAAATGCCAAGCACGAACTGGATTGGCAGCTTGGACCACCCGCCCGCCGGCGGGTGAAGCACCAATGAGTAAATCGCGTTGAGCACGGGGGCGCCGGCAAAAACGATGGACATCACTACCGCTGGCGATCCCTTGGCACCGAAAGCCAGCAAAACGCTGAATGCGCCGGCCGCTCCAAGGATACCCGCAAACAATGACCAGGCGATTCCACCTGATGTGAAGGTCCAGGAGGCTCCTTTGATGAGCAGAATGGCCAGCGGCGCCAGAACCGCGGTCAGAAAGTAAGCGATGCCGACCCAGAGAAAGGCTTTGTAACGGCCATGCACCGGATCCTGCATGGCGGTTTGTCCGGAATGCAGGAAGGCGCCGTACAGCCCCCAGCAGCCGACGGTGATTAATGAGAAAAACAGCCAGCCTTGAGCTTGCGAGTGAGATGCGTTCAGTTGATTCATAACATTATTGGTTAACAAGCGGAGATCTTGAATCGGATGTCAGGTTTTTGCCGCAGCCTGGTCGATGGCTGGAAATTCCGCCATGGTGGCGGGTGGCGCTTTCAATGAGCCTGCGCGATTGGCCAACGATGCAGCAGGCGCTTCCTGCAGCTTGTCGGCAAATGCCGAAGGCAACGGGACGGCTTTGAGGGTGCCATCCTCCTGGCGCGCCGCGCAGACAGCCACTAACCGCCCGCGAGCTATTTCTATGGCGGGATTGGCGTTCAGTTTTACAAATCGAAACTGGTACGTCAGGGTGCGCGCGGTTTTTTTTTCCACCAGTAAGTGAATCAAAACTTCGTCTTCGAAGCGCAAAGGCAACTGGTAATCGCATTCGGCGTGCACCCGCGGCAGGCAGACGTCCAGCCCGCAATTGGACAACACCACCGACAGACCAAGCGAGCGCATGAAAGCGGTTTCCGCCGCTTCCATGAAGCGAAAGAAATTCGAGAAATGCATGATCCCTGCCATGTCGGTGTCACAAAACTCGACTCGACGCGTATGCTGGAATTCAAACGGCATGGCAAAATGTGGCGCAAACTTCTGTGCTAGCTAGGACTTGCTGATGCTTTTGCATGCGCAGGCGAGCCTAGGCGCACTCCGGCTCGGCGGTTCCCAAAAGCGGAACTCCGTAAGGGAGCGGTTCGGGCACTTCCGCGCTTTCAGCCACGGCGGCATACAGTTTCGAAAAATCCTTATTCACGTCCCCGGACAGGCAGTCGGTAATTGCCCCGGTCATTTCCGGGTACTTGTTGGTGAGCTTGCGGAAGCTGAAGTTCGGATCATAAAACGCATAAACGAGTTTGCGCATATTCTCGAGGCCTTCGCGCAGCGTTTGCCCATATTCGGTGAAACGCTCCGCCGAATAGTCATTCGCTTCGTGAGCCGCATAGATGGCATCGGCGGCCATCGTGCCGCTCTTGAGGGCCAGCATCACGCCCGAAGAAAACACGGGGTCAAGAAAACCGAACGAATCGCCGGCCAGCAACAAGCCGTCGGCCGCGCAATAGCGGGAGCGCCAGGAGAATTCGCTGGTGAGGTAGTACTGCCCGACGGACGTGCCGCAAGCCAGGTGCTCTTTGATCCATTGGTTCTGTTCGATTTCCCGGTTGAAAATATCCTTGGGTTCGCGCACGCCCTCGCGCGTGAGGTATTTGCCTTCGGCGACCACCCCGACGCTGATCATGTCCCGGTGTTGCGGGATGTACCAGAACCAGCCCTTTTCCGGGACATACGCGACCGTGGTGGCGCCTTCCTCAATTCCTGAGTCGCGCTTGGCGCCGCGGTAGTAAGTCCAGACGGCGACTTTGTTGAGCTTGGGTTCGCGCACGCGCCAGTTCAAACGCGTCGGCACGAGTGCTTCACGACCCGAGCAGTCCAACGTCATCGGCGCCCGGAACTCCTTCACTTCGCCGGCCTTATTGCGAGCCCGCACGCCTACCGCCCGGCCCTCTTCCTGGAGTAATTCCTGGACGGTCATTTCTTCCAGCACCGTGGCGCCCTTGGCGCGCGCGTTGTCCATCAGGATCTGGTCAAACTCGGAACGCAACACCTGCCAGGTCTGGGCGACGTCCGGCTCGTAGCGGGTGGAAAAATAAAACGGCTGCGAAGCTTTGCCAGACGGAGAAACGAATTGAACGCTGTACTTCTTCACGAAGGCCGACGCGCGCATTTTCTCGAGCAGCCCGAGCCGTTTGAGCGGAAAACAAGTGAATGGCAGGAGAGACTCGCCGATATGGTAGCGCGGGAATTTTTCGCGTTCGAGAACCAACACGCGCAGCCCGCGCTCGGCCAGCAGCGCCGAGGCGGCCGAGCCGGCCGGACCGGCGCCAATAACAATCGTATCGTAGGTAGTGGGGGTGGGCATAATTAAGTGAACGAGCTCACGGTGGCGGGGCCAGAATCTCGATGACCTCCGCCAGCAATCGCCGGGAGCCGTCGAGCAGCACGTTGCGGCGGCCGTACAAAGTGCACGGTTGCGCCAGGTACAACACGTGGCCCAGGTGCGAATCGGATTCGATGCGGAAAAACGCCTGCGGCCAGCTCAAGTGAGGGATTGAATCGCTTTGGAGGATATTGCCCAGGGGCCTTTGTTCCTCCAACACCCGCCGGCTCGCCGGCGGTGGCAAATGGTTGAGAGAAATCCGAATGACGCCATATTCAACGGGTCGGGAATCGTTGGCCGATTTCAGCACCACTTCACGCAAATAAGAGTACTCCTGTTGCTCCCGGGTGAGCACCGCCAGGCGCATGGGCTGGCGATAAAATGCCTCCAAAGTGGGAGTCATATCCGCCGAATGTACCAGCAGTTGACGGTACGGCTCGGGCATATGCTGGCCGTCAACGGTCTCGAAGGCGGGCATGGGCAAACCGAGCTTGCTGTAAAAACGCTCCAGCAAGCCCGCCCAGCCGGGCGGGGACACCAGCTGCGGCCGCGGTTCAGAAGAACTGGTAGCCAGCGCTTTCATCGCCTTCCGCGAGCTGTTTCAGGCATATCGCGCCGTGCGATGTTCCGGCAGGAAAAATTCGTGCACCAGTCGATCCACCTGCAACAGGCCATCGCGGGACAGGCGGAGCCAGTCACCGTCCACCGTCAGGGCGGCCGAGGACTTCAGACGGGCAAGCGGATCGGCGAACCGGCTCAGGACGTCCACGCCGAATTTGCGCTGGAAGTAATTGCGGCTGATCCGCCCCAATTTGAATTGCAAAACGAGTTCGCGAATCAGCCGCTCTTCCGAGGTTGGAGTCAGCGCCCGGTAGATGGGCAGTTTGCCTTCGCGCAACGCGGCCAGGTACGGCTCGAAGTCGTGCTGGTTCTGAAAGTGTGTGCCGCCCACATGAGAGAATGAGGCCACCCCCAGACCAATCAAGTCGGCTCCCTGCCACAGGCTGTCCCGGTAAACAAAATGCGTCCGCTCCGGATTTTTCACCGCGGTATAGCCACTGGCCACTGTGTAGCCGGCCTTTTCCAGTTCGCCGAAGGCGTACCGGACCCAGTGCCGCTTGGTTTCCCAGTCGGCCACCGGCGCGACCAAGCGGCCGGCCGCCTTCATCTCCTGGTAAATCCCGGTGTTGTACGGCACCTCCATCTGGTAAATCGTGACGCTGTCGGGGGACAATTCAATGGTTCGCCGCACGCAGTCCTGCCAATTTTGCTCTGTCTCCTCCACCATCCCGGCGATTAGATCGATATTGATCTGAGGAAAATCCAATTCGCGCGCGAAATGATAGGCTCGATGAATTTCCTTCGACCGGTGCGCCCGCCCGTTTATGTCGAGAACATGGTCACTGAAATTCTCCACACCCAGGCTCAGGCGCGTGACCCCGAGCTCGCGAATTGTCTTGAGCTTGTGATCGCTCAACGTCCCCGGTTCGCATTCGAAGGTGACTTCTTCCGCGGCGTCCCACGGCAAAATGGCCTTCATCCGGTCGGTGAGATCTTTTAATTGGGACTCCGAAAGATAGGAAGGCGTGCCGCCGCCAAAGTAAACAAACTGCGGTTTGCGGCCGCCGATGAATGCCTTCTGTCCGTACAATTCCAACTCGCGCACCGCCAGGTCCAGATAGGCTTTAATGGCCGAGGAGTCTTTGTCGGTGTAAACGCGGAAATAGCAAAAATGGCAGCGCTTGCGGCAAAACGGGATATGCAAGTACACCCCGAGCGGAGTGCCGGGTGCGGGGGGACGATCCAGCGCCGCCGTCACGTCACCGACGTGCTCGGGCTTCCAGAAGGAAAAGGGCGGATAATTGGAGACAAAATAGTTGCCGACGGTGGTTTCTTTTTCCACCGGAATGGCTGCCGGAGCGGGTTGTGCAGGTGCCTGTATCATGCGGTCGCGCCAAGGTGCTTCCGCTGAAGCGGACACAATTGTCCTCCACAAACGGAACCGTTTTAATTATGAAGCAGGGGGCATAATTTGGCAAATGATTTTGACTTACACCCGGTTCGCCCGGATAAAGCACAGCAACACAACTAATGTCCAACCCTGAAGCGGTAGCGTGGCGCCGGAAGTGACCGATCAGGCCGGCCACATGGCTTTGACCCCCAGTCCCAGCCCGAGCCCGAACACCGCGTGGGCGGAGAGGGTCACCAGCACGAAGCGCGTGGTCACGGGGATACCGAACACCCGCGGGTACGGGGTGAAAAGCATTCCCAGTTCGAGGCCCATCGCCAGCAGCACCGCCCAACTCCAATGCCGGGCCCGCGCATCGCCAATCAAGGCGAGATACATGACGCCAATCGTGGCGCCATTGCTGAAGTGATAGAGCCAACCCAACCACAAGGCCGCGCTGGAGTAGGAGGCTTGTCGGACCGGTTCGCCCAGGATCATCGCTCCGAACGCGGGAAACACCTTGAACAAATTCAAAGGGGGCACGATAGACGCAATGCCCCATGCTTTGGCGAATACAAAGGGCAGACGAAACAGATCATACGCAACGGCCGCGGCGAGGCCGGCCGCCAAGCCGATGGCAACCGGCCGCGCCAGGCGCCCGTCTCGGCGAAAGAAATCGTAAACCACCAAAATGCTCAGCACGCCCATGGCCGGGACGAAGACCGCCAGCGTAAATACACGCATTGAGCAGACGCCGTAAAAATCCGCCAGCAAACAACCCAGTGAGGTGGCGGCCAGGAGGAACACCAACCCTCGTTCGCTGGCTGGCCAGAATGATCTTTTTACTACGCCATCGCTCATGCGTCGCCACGGTAGCAGCCCCGTGAGTGAATGAAAAGGTGGACCAGGGAAACTCCGGAAAGTCGGGATTCGTTGCGCAGGAGAAGAGTTGGCCGCAGCCCGGTCGCGAACCTGCAGGGTGTGGTCGCTTGCGTGAAGGTGAATTTTAACGAACTTCCGCTGCCTGCGCCCCAGCGAACTGAAAGTCGTCGAGCCGCATAAATGCGGCGTTCCGGAGCAGTCAATCCATGTCGTTTGGGTTTATCCGCGGTGTTCGTACCTGCCGCTTCGAGGATTATTTCCGGGCATAATACACAAACACCGGCGGGACATTGCGCAGCACCGGGACAATGCGGACCTCGCGAAAGGTCGCCTGGACATTTTTGCGATCCACCAGGAAATGCTGGGCCTGGATGAACATGCCGTTCGGCGCGAGCGCGGCTTTGCTGGCGCGCAGCAGTTCGAGCACTGTAGGGCGCCCCAGGTTACCAATGGGCAATCCGGAAATCACAAAAGCGGGTTGTGTTGGGGTTTTTTTGTCGATCTCGGCCAGCAATGCCTGGGCGCTCATGGTATGCACATGCACATTGCCGTTCACGCCTGCCCGAGCCAGATTTTCGCGCGCGTCGTGAGCCAGCACAGGATTGATTTCACAGCAGTGCAAGCGCGCCTTCGGACACTTGGCCGTCAGCCTGAGAGTCAAGGGCGCTGTGCCGGTGCCCAATTCCACGATGTCACCAGTGAAATTTTGTGGCACGGGCGCAATCATGACGTCGATCAGAAATCGCTGTGAGGGGAGAAAGGAACCGGTTTGTGAATGTCGTACCAATCCGGCCCAGAAGAAATGCAGATAGCTGGCGAGCCCTTTTGATTTCGTCATGTGTGTAAAAGCAATTCGTGTCAGTGCAGCGACACAGCAGGATTTGCGACCCGGTTCGCATCTCCAAACGCCCACGAAGTCGAGTGAATGTTCGCTGCTATTCACGTGGGGCGGAATAGGATAAAGCCCTACCGTCCTGTGAAAACCCTCTGCTGATTGCCGAGCCGCAGGAGACCCATTTGCAACCGCCAATGAACGCCAATTCGTCCCGAACGGCAGGGTTCATTCGCACATTTCCCAAAGCCAGGACCCATAAATAAAGCTTGCATAACGAGTGAGAAGATGCAGATATTCTTTTCAGTCGCGGAAAGGAATTTTGAAACTATGATCGTCCGGGTTCTTACTGGGTGTGCTCTTTGCCTCCTGTTCGTTTTATGCTGGCCTTGCGCTGCCCACGCCGCCTACTTCAACCGCCAGACCTATTACGGGACTGGAGGCGGCGGCCCGATTGGGGACGGCAGCTTGAGCATGTCCAACAATGCCGCCACGGTTTACGCCGGCTTCAACAAGGGCACAGGCAGTTTCAGCGATAACCTAGTAATGTTCATCGATTGCGCTCCTGGAGGGTTCACGACGACCAGCGGCTTCACCAACAAGAACAACGCACTTGAGACTGCAATCTCAGGCTATAAGACCTCACGTTCCGTCGCCAACTTTGCTCCTGGATTCGAAGCCGACTACGCGATCGTCGTGGGAATAAACAGTGGCAGCGGTATTTACAAACTGGTCAACGATGGGAGCGGCCCGAATTTGCAACTGGTCCAAAGCATCAATCTGATGCCCGCCGGCAGTCCCAATTATCCGCAATACTACTGGCAGTTCGATTGGGCGGCACTTGGGCTATCGAACGGGAATACGAACTTCTTCAAGTTCGAGACAACTCTCGTGACTGCCACTGGCTCGCGCGCCTTGCAGAGCTTCGAGGGTATCACCGGAACAGGCGGGTTTGGCACAATCAATTTCACCAATTATGACACCTACGGTGTGCAGCCGATACCGGAGAACGCTGCCGGCGGGCTGGCGCTGTTCTCTGGCATCGCTGCCACGATCGTGCTCGTTCGGCGGTTGCGTCCTCGGCGGTAGGTCTATCCGGAACTACAGAACAGCGGCGCTGCACCGAAAGAGCTTCTTTGCCGCATCGATCTTGAACCTTCGTTGGTCTCCCCTCACTCTGGGGGTAAGTCATGGCGAAGCACCGCGAAAACCTCCGTCGTGCAACGGCAGCACCACTGGGCGTGGACGTTCCTGAGCTGCAACGGGCCCGATCACTGTGGCGACTAAACCGTCTCGACGAGGCGCTCAAACTGTTCGACGAGGCGGTTCGCAAATACCCGCAGAACCTTCTTGCCCTCGTCGATGCCAGTCGAGCCTTGGGAGCCCGCTTCGAGATTAGCCGGGCCGAAGTCATGCTGGATCGGATGGTGAAGCTTGGACAACACCAGCCGGACATTCTGCACCTGGCTGGCCAGAGCTACCGAATGATTTTCCGGCCAGCCCGGGCGATTGAGTGCTTCGAAAGGGTTATTCGATTAACGCACGAAATCCCGGATGCTTACCTCGAATTGGCCGTTCTTTACGAGCGCCGGCACCGCCTGGACGAGGCGTTTGCTTTAATCGAACAATGCCTTCGTGGCGCACCCGACTATCTCGAGGCCGAACTGTTCAAAGCCAGGTTGCTGCGGCGGTTAAAAGATCCGGCCTCAGCAGAAGCCATTTTTCGCCGCCTCGCCGCTTCGGACCAGGCTCATCCCGAGGTCCGCGCGCAGGCCTGGGCCGAAATCGCGCAATTGCACGATCGACAGGAAGAGTACGAGGACGCGTTCAGGGCGATGTCCAAATCCAAGGAATTTCTCCTGGCGCGTGAAGGTGCGATGTTACAGCACGCCGACACCATCATGGGCCACCTGCGGACATTGGCCAATTCCCTGACTCCGGAGCATTTTCGGCATTGGCAGAATCAAGCGGAGGCTATGCCGGCGGCCAAAGTTGCGGTGCTGGCCGGCTTTCCACGCTCGGGGACAACTTTACTTGAGCAGGTGCTGGACAGCCATTCCGGCGTCGTAAGTTCGGATGAAAGGGAGGCGTTTGCCCGTGACATCTTCCCGGCTCTCTGGCTCGGACCGGGAACGCCAACGCCCACACCCGAAGCGCTTGAGGCTGCAGCAGTTGACCGGCTCCAGCTGCTACGCAGCCGTTACCTTGCTTACATGGAATCTGCCCTGAACGAACCCATCGGTTCCCGGATTCACTTGGACAAGAACCCGACCTTGACGGTGGTGCTGCCCGGTTTGCTGCGGCTGTTTCCGGAAGCGCGCTGTCTCATTTCCTTGCGAGACCCTCGCGATGTCGTGGTGAGCTGTTTCATGCAATATTTGCCGCTCAACCATAACAGCGTTTATTTTCTCACCCTCGAACGTGCGGCCGCTCGTTACGCCAATGACCTGACCTTGTGGCGCCAGTTGCGCGACAAGATTGCTTCGCCGTGGCTGGAGGTGCGCTACGAAGACACCGTTCATAACCTGGAACGGGAAGCCCGCCGCGCGCTGGAGTTCCTGAGTCTCGGGTGGGAACCGGCTGTCATGTCCTACCGCGATCGGCTTCGGCAGAAAGCCGTTAATTCTCCTACTTACGAGGCCGTGAGCCAACCGGTTTATACTCGGGCGATTGGCCGGTGGAAACATTACCAAAGATATCTGGAGAAGGCATTAGCATCACTAGGTCCGCTCCTGAAAGCTTTGGCCTACGACTAAGCTGGATCTCTCAGAAGGGTGTTTTAATAATGATCTTGGCGGCGAGACGCCTCCAAAACCCGCCGGCCAGAGGCCCGCGCTACGTAGCGCAGGCGTCCTCGCCTGCGGGTTCTGGCGGCGTCTCGCCGCCGGCATGGCGCCGCGGACCCAATTATAAGACACCCTCTCAGCCTAGCTGGGCAATTGTGCCCAATCACGTTGCGTTCCAAGTGCAGGAGTTTAGACTTAGGCATATGCCAGCGAAAAAGTTGCTGATCGTTGACGATTCCGGTTTTGCCCGCCGGTCCTTGCGCCGGATTTTGGAAGAAAGCGGCTTTGAAGTGGAGGAAGCTGGCGGTGGCACGGAAGCCGTGGACAAGTTTTCGGCCCATAAGCCCGATGCAGTGCTGCTGGATATTGTCATGCGCGAAATTGGCGGATTGGAAGTGCTGCAGCAATTGCGCGGAATCGATCCGCACGCCGTTGTAATCATGGCCACGGCCGATGTTCAGGAGGCGACCCGGCAGGAAGCGCTGGCCGGCGGGGCGGCGGGTTTCATTAACAAACCGTTCAAGACGGAAGAAGTACTTGCGGCAATCGCCGTTGCCCTGGGCAATGACATGCCGTGAATTTGCCTCCTAAATATACGGAAGCCCTGAGTGAGTTGATCAATGTCGCGTACGGCCGCGCCGCCAAATCCTTGTCCGAACTCACCAAGCAGCGGATCTTGCTGGAAGTCCCCAGGCTGGAGGTCCATTTCCTGAGCGAAATGAAGACCGTCTTGCAGCGACTTTATTCCGAGGAGGTATGGAGCGTTCACCAGAGCTTTGCGGGCGGCATGAGTGGCCACGCTGTTCTGCTCGTGGATGAGAAATCCGCGCGGGCGCTTGCGGCCCAGATGTTGGGCCGGGACCCCAGCGCGCCTCATGAGGCCGAGGTGGTGCAGGAAGCACTCACCGAAGCGGGAAACATTGTGCTGCAGGCCGCCTTGGGCATCTGTGGGGAATTGTTGCATATCCAAGTGGCGTTTTCGGTACCGGGCCTGAGGGTCGAGACTTTAAGCAAGATGCTCGCATCGATTGTTGTTTCGCAAAACGAATTGCAATACGCGCTCCTGGTTCGAACAAGGTTTCAAGTGCTCTCCAAAGATATCGTCGGCAACATGGTAGTTGTACTGGGGATGACGTCGTTCACCCGTCTGATCGTGGCGATTGATGCCTGGGAAAAACGCGGGCTTAGGCGGCCATAGATCCGTCGGAGGATGTCCCGGGAAGGGAGATGGCCTCGCCTCGAAGGATCTGGCGCAGGAGATTAAACCTGACCGGCTTGACCAGGTACTCACAAGCACCAAGTTCTTTGGCCAATTGGATGTCCTGAGGTTCGGAGGAACCGCTCAACACGAAAACCTTGGTTAGTTCGAGCACCGAGTTATCTTTCATCCAGCGCAGCACGTCGAATCCGTCGCATTCGGGCATCTTCAGGTCCAGGAAAATAAAGTCCGGAAAACCGGCGCGATCCCCCACTCGAGCTTGAGTCTTAAGAAACTCAATGGCTTCGATGCCATCCTGGACCGTGAAGAGACTCGCATCACAATCTGCGCGCTCGAAGGCATGCCTGAAAAAGAACCGGTCGTCCTCGGAATCCTCCACCAGGAGAACATTGAGCCGCTCACGCTTGTCGTCCATATGGCCCCCGTTCCGTAAAAAGATGAGGTTTGAAACTAAAACACTGCATAGGATTTTAAAACCCTGGTTTCCGGTTCAGGTTGGACTTCCTGCTTCGCTGGGCGTCGCCGGAAGTTCGAGCCAAAAGCGGCTGCCTTTCCCAGCCTCGGACTCGACGCCGCAGGTGCCTTTCATGCGTTCGACGGCTTTGACCACGATGGCCAACCCGATCCCTGTTCCCGGGTAAGAGCGGGCGCTCCGTGCGCGTTCAAAAATGCCGAAGATCTTCTTTTGCGTTTCGGCGTCGATGCCGATGCCATTGTCCTCGATCCAGAGCCGCACGTGTTGCCCTCGCAGCTCCGACCTGACGACGACCCGGGGCGCGATATTTGGGGCGACGAATTTCACCGCGTTTTCGAGCAAATTGGAAAAGCATTGGCTCAATAAAGTTGGATAACCCATGACCCGGTGCAGCGGCCGCACGATCGTGATGCGCCCGTCTTTTTCCAAGGATGGGTTCATGGCCGTGACGTCCTGGATAATGCCCTCGACCTCGATCGGGAGTTGTTGCACCTCTTGCGTTGACACCTTGGTATAATTTAACAGGTCTCGCGTCAAAGCATCCAGATGTTGCGCTGCTCGCGACATCTTCTTAAGCAAATGGACGGCGTTGGCATCGAGATTCTTGGCGCAGTCCTCCAGCAACAGATTGGCATAGCCCTCGAGGGCGCGAATGGGTGCCCGGATATCGTGCGCGACGGTGTAGGAAAAGGTTTCGAGCTGACTGATAGTCTCGCGAAGCTTGGCGGTCCGGTCGTCCACCGTCTGCTCGAGACGCACGGAATGTTCACGCAACTCAGATTGCGTGGCGGCCAGGGCGAGTTGAGTTTCTTTGAGATCGTTAATGTCGGTGGAGGCGCCGAACCAGCGCACGATTCGGCGAGCTTCGTCATAAATCGGCCAGGCGCGGGTGATAAACCAGCGGTACGCGCCCCGAGCGTCGCGCATGCGGAACTCGGCATGAAAAGGATCGCCCGTTCTGAGGCTCTGCTGCCACAAGGCGTTTACCCGGCCGACATCCTGGTCGTGCACGCTCTTGGTCCAGCCCGTGCCTAACCCGCTGCGAGGGGGCAGGCCGGAGGTATCGTAGTATCGCTGGTTCAGGAACTCGACCCGGCCGTCAGGGCCGGCAGTGTAGATGATATCCGGCACGGTATCGGCCATGACTCGAAAGCGCTCTTCATTGGCTCGCAGGATGGCATTTTGCCACTCGCGTTCAGTGACATCCTCGATAATGGAAATGGTACCGCAAATCGCTCCGTCGAGCAGGAGGGGCGCGATTCGCGCGCTCTGTTGCATATGGCTAAAGCCGGTGTCCGAGACAGCGGGCGGCAGAGGAATCAAGTAGCCGTGCAAGGCACGTGAAAGGATTTTTGCTTCCCCGCGCAGCGCTTCATGGAAGTACTTGTCCAGGTGGCGCTCCGTCAGGCTGGGCACGATATCGAGCAAGTGCCGATCGATAACTTGCTCGGCGCGAAAACTTGAGTACGTCTCCAGCCAATGATTCCAACTGGTGATGCGCAGTTCGGTATCGGTAGTCAGGATCCCGTGGGGAGCAAATTCATGAGTCCACTCGAGAATGGCGGTATTGAGCTGATCCGGATTGCTTTCCAGGGGCCGCATTTTCTTGCTCTCTAACATTGGAGTTGGCGTTTCTCCCATTTGTCGAGTTCCTGCAACAGCCGGGAAAAGGAAGTAATTCCCAGAATGATGACCAAGTAACCCTGAATGTCGCTGTCGCGCACGCTGAAGCGGGTATGAACCATGAGGGCGTACTGCAATTCCTGGCTCCTAACGGAGATCGACTGTAGGACGCCCTCGACGGACTCCACATCAAGGCGCGGCACGGCAAAGGTGACCTGCACTTGCAACAGGTTTCCAAACACGCCCAGGCAGGCGTTCAAAACAATATTGCCCACCTCAGTGAGGGCCTCGCGCTCGGCGGCTCTCAAGCGCCCGGCGTGGAGCGGGGAGTTGAGCAGCAGCGAGTTGAGCAGAACGGCAGCATCTTGATCGAGCAGCAAGAGCGCGTTTCCCGATACTGGCCCGGAGAAAACCTGATGCACGCTGGCGACCTCTCCCTGGAGGACTTCGCCCAGCGCTTCCCGCACTCGTTGGATCGGGTGCACCGCCACCTTCGGAACTTCGAGCGCAATGCGGCGGCCCGTTAATTCCGACAGAGCAGCCGCCGCCCGTCCGTAGCCGATATTGATCAGTTCCGTGAGCGCCTCATTTTGTCGTTCGGTCAGGTCCATGCTATTCCTCCGGCCAACACGGTCGTCAACGCCGCAGTGACTTGCTTTGTTTCAAAAGGTTTATTGATAAAACCCGCGGCGCCGCAGGCCTGCGCCTCGTTCCGGGTGGTGGATTGAACGTCCGCCGTAGCAACGATCACTTTGGCTTGCGGGTCCAGTTCCTTGAGACGAGCCAGCACTTCCATGCCGGTCATGCCTTCCATCACCAAATCCAACAGCACCAGGTCCGGTCGGCGCAAAAAGTAACGTTCCAGCGCGTCGTTTCCATTCGATGCTTCGTCGACCGTGTAGCCGGCTGCTTCGAGCATTTGGCGCAAAGTTCGGCGAGCGAACCCTGAATCATCGACGATGAGTATGTGGCTTGTCATAAATTCTCCATAATTGCTTCAGCCAAACGGTCCAATGGCACCGAGGCGTCGCTCAGCCCGGCTTCGACAACCGCTCTGGGCATTCCATAAATCACACAGGATTTCTCGGCCTCGGTGAATACCTGGCCGCCCTGCGCTTTGATCCAGGCCGCCCCTTGTTTTCCGTCATTGCCCATGCCGGTCATGATCACGCCCAAAACGTTTTTGCCGTACACCTCGACGGCAGATTGAAACAAGACGTCCACCGATGGCCGATGTAGCAAATCGGCGGGTTGGCGCGACAGATGAACCGAGACCTCATCGCTCCCCTGTTTTCTGCGCAACATCAAATGCCGACCCGCCTGCGCCAGGACCGCCAAACCAGGCCGCATGACCAGGCCTTCCTGAGCTTCTTTAATTTCCAGCCGACAGACTTCTCCCAGCTTGGCCGCGTACAAGGCGGTGAAACCAACCGGCATATGCAAGACGATCGCAATCGGAACGGGAAAATCCGCCGGGAACCGGGGAATCAGGGCGCGCAACGCCTGCGGACCACCCGTCGAAATACCGATGACCAGGATTGACACCCGTGTTGAGGCGAGAGCGCGGGTCTGGACGACCGCCGGTGGAATCAGGGCCACAGGACGAACTTGTTCCAGCGGTGCGGCCGCGGCGGCCTTCACCTTCTCGATCAGTTCGTCGCGAATATGCAGAAGTTCGTCCGTGGCCAGCGCCGTCGGTTTACGGACGAAATCCACTGCTCCGCCATCCAGCGCGGCCAGGGCTTGTTCGCCATCCTGTTCGGCGATGCTCAGAATGAGAATGCGCACCGGACGCCGCTTCATCTGTTCGCGAACAAAACCGACCCCATCCAGCCGAGGCATCTGCAGATCACAGGTGACCACGTCCGGCTTGACTTGTTCAACCATTTCCAGAGCTTCCATACCGTCCCGGGCGGTGCCGACAACTTCGATGTACGGGCTGCGCGAGAGCATCTCCCGGATCACCTTTCGGGCAAACGCCGAATCATCCACCGTGAGCACGCGAACGAGCTGGCTCATATCGGCGGTGGGGTGTCCGCGCCAGCAGGCGGTGGTGTTCTCGCGTAAACGAACGCCGGCCCAATTTCCTGAAGCTCAAAATCCGTCGTCAGTTTTAACAGCGATTCGGTCGTTCCAACGAACAGGTAACCATTGGCCGGCATTCGCGCGGCGAAGCTTCTGATCGTGCGCCGGATCGTCTCGTGTGAAAAATAGATAAAGACATTGCGGCAAAAGATCATTGGCGCCGTTGCCAACTCCGCTATCTCGGACGGCACCACCAGGTTGGCGCGCTGAAAACGGACCCGGACCAATAGGCGCGGGGCGATCGACCAGCCGTGCGGCACCGCCTGAAAATATTTCTCACGCAAATGCGCGGGCAGATTGCGAAAGGCCCGTTCCCGGTAAACACCGCGTTTAGCCTTTTCCAGCGCGGTTACGCTGGCGTCACTGGCCCAGATCTCGATCGGCGCGCGGTTGAACCAACCGGCCTCTTCCAGGGCCATGGCAATCGTAAAGGGCTCGTCGCCAGTGGCACAGGCCGCGCTCCAGATGCGCAAGGGCTGGTTGTTCTGAGCGAACCAGGCGGGAACAAGCTCGTCTACCAGGACCCGGATCTGGTCCATTTCGCGCCAAAAATACGTTTCCTGCACCGAGAGGGCTTCCATGACTCGCTGCCATTCGCCGGTCACTTCTCCCTCCAGCTTGAGACGATAGTAATAATCGAGGAACGAACGGCATTTGGCCTCCGTGGCCAGCGGTTCCAGCTTGTCCAGGAGGGTGGCCGTTCGATCGTTGTCAAAAAACATGCCGGTGTGATCCTGAACCAGATCGCGCAGCAGCAATACCGTGCTGAGCGGCGGCCGCGCGAGCGGCGTTTCTTTGGGAAGCATGACTGCGGGCGGCATCATTAATCCGGTCTCAACGTCGATGTGATTTGGCTTTGCGTTTGACCACGCTACGCCTGCCAGGCGCGGCCTGACCGCCGTTTCGAGAGCCGTTCGAGGCAGTGCCCTGGACTAATTGCGCCAGTGTCTTCGAATTAAGCCGGAGTCCCTGGCTGCGCTCGAGGGTTTCTTTCGCCGAAGAAGAATTGCGGTGGGTGATCTGTTGGATCTCGCTCAGGCTGGTGATGAAACCCGCCGCCACCGAAGCGTGCTCGCGATTGGCGCGGGTAATGAGTTTGATCTGCTTGGCAATATTCTCCGAAGCCAGACTCACATCGCGGATGGCTTTGGCTTGTTCGGCGCTGGCTTTGGCGGCCTGCTCGGTTTGCGTTCTCAGGCTTTCTGTCGCGGCACTAATCTCGTTGGCCGCGGTCGATTGCTCGGTGATCGCGCGGGTGATATTGCCGATGAGTTTGGTCAATCGCTCGGCTTCTTTAGAAACTTGCTCGGCGGCGGCAGCCTGCTCGGCCACTGCCTTGGCCGTGTTTTCGGCGCCGCGTCGCATCGTAACCACCGCCTGCGAGATCTGACCGGCGGCGGCGTTTTGTTCGGCGGTTGCCTTGCGCACTTGCGCGGCCTGGCTGGCAGTGCTTTGGGCCGCCTTGATCACGTCCCGCGCCGCCCGGCCATGTTCGCCCATCGCCTGGGCGACTTCTTTGGACGTTTTACGCATCTGGGTGGCTGCCTGGACTATGGAAGCGGTGCCTTTGGCCTGTTCGGCCGTGGCGGCGGCGGCCTGACGTGCCTGGCTCGAGGTGGTGGTAATTGCCTCGACGACGTGGCGGCCAGCCTGCAATTGCTCCTCGGTGGCTCGCGCGATTTGGTTGAACAGCGCGGTCGACTCAGAAATGCCCCCCAGGATTTTGCTGAGTCCTTTCAAACTGTCTTCGGACTGGCGGTTGCTCTCTTCGGCCTGGCGCTGGCCGTCGGCCACCGAGGTCACCGCCTCGCGAGCGACTTCCTGCAAACCCTTGATGATCTGGGCGATTTCCGAGGTGGCTTGCGCGGAGCGGTCCGCCAGGTTGCGGATCTCTTCGGCGACGACGGCAAAGCCCCGGCCGGCCTCCCCCGCGCGCGCCGCTTCGATTGAAGCATTGAGGGAAAGGAGGTTGGTGCGTTCGGCGATCAAGTTGATCGTGTCCACGATGCCGGCCACGTCACTGGCGCGTTTGTCCATCTGGCGCATGACCTGCACCGATTGGGACATCGAGGTAACCACTTTGCCAATCCCCTGGATGGAGCGTTGAATCATGGCGCCGCCTTCTTCGGCGTCGCGGCTGACGCGTTTGCCGATCTCCGAAGTTCGCTGCGTCAAATCGGCCACCGAGCGGATGGAACGTTCCATTTGCGAGGCGCTGGAGGCGGCGTTGTTGGAGGCTTCACTGATGCGCTCGGCATTTTGCGCTACCCCTTGCACCGAGCGCGACATTTGTTCGATCGAGGTGGAAGTCTGTTCGACCGTCGAAGCGAGACTTTCGGACATCGCCGCAACTTCTTCGATGGAAGCCGCCATTTCGTTCATCGCCGAGGAGGTTTCTTCGGCGGCCGTCGTCAGTTCGTCAGCGTTGCCGGCGACACCTTGAAAGGTGCGGGTCATTTGCTCGATCGCGCTGGCGGTTTGATTGACCGAACTGGCCAGCGTATCGGTGTCGCGCGAGACGGTTTTGACCGAAGTGGCCATTTCGTTCATCGTCGTGGTCACCTCCTGGGCCGAGGTGGCCATTTCCTGGCCGGCGGCGCTGATGCTTTGAATGGAAGCGCCCATTTGTTTCATCGAGGTGGCGGTTTGAGTCACCGCGGTGGCGGCCTGCGAACTGTTCCCGCTGATCTGGTTGATCGAGGCGGCAATTTCCGTGGTTGAGGTCGCCAACTCTTCCGAAGAGATAGAAAGGGATTCCGCCTGGCCGGTGGTTTCCTTCAACGAAGCCGCCATTTCATTAGCGCCGCTGAGCGCCATTTCCAGGGAATGGCCCTGGGCTTCCACTCCTTCGCTGAGCACCGCGGCGATGCTGGCGATATGGTCCGCTGTGTCAGCCGCCTCGATGGCGGCCTGGCGCAGTTCCGCGACGCCCGTTTCAGGGGTTCGATAGCCGTTGCGTTTGAGGTTTTGCATAAGTTCAGGTGCCGGCAGGAAAGCCACGGCTTTCCTGGAGCCGGTCTTGAGGTTCATACGTTGGTGGTGATTGGGGCCGGCCGGAAGCTAACGCTTCGGCCGCCGTCTCCTGGTTGCCCGCAAAGGTCAAGACCTCCTTCAAATCCAAGACCAAGATAAGCCGTTCGTTCACGAGTGCAATTCCCTTGAGGTACTCTCCGCTGAGTCCGGAGATGGATTCGTTCGGGGGCTGAATGGCGGCCGCAGGTATGCTGCGGAACTCACGGGCGGCGTCCACCAGCAGCCCCACGGTTCGACCCGAGGCCTCCACCACGATCAATCGCGAGCGCACCGTGTGTTCCTGGCGCGGGAAACCAAACCTGAGTCGTAAATTAATTGCCGGAATGACTTGCCCCCGGGAAAAGACAACCCCTTCCACAAAGCCCGGCGCGGTGGGCACCGGAGTGATTTGCTCGACCAACTCCATATGCTTGACTTCCTGGGTGCGAACGGCATAGGTCGTCCCTGCCAATTCAAAAAGGATGTAAGGTTCGCTGGAAGCGGTCTGGTCGTCCGTCATAAAGTCTTCCTGAGTGAATTCGGAGACTGGTTAAACTTGTTCTTCCCCGGTTTTGCCTTTTGGGTCAGCGAGGCCGAGTCGAGTATCAGGACCGGCCGCCCATCGCCCAGTTCGGTAGCGCCGGAAATACCGGCCACTTTCAGCAAGGGATCCTTGATTGGGCGCACGACAATTTCGCGGTGACCCAGAACGCGATCCGCCATAATGCCAACCGCATTCAGTCCTGTGCCGATCACCAGGACGGGACTGCTTTGACGGGTTTCGGCGTTCAAGCCGAAGACGGCGGCCAGCCGTATCAACGGCAACACCCCGTTGCGATATCGGATGATTTCGTTTTGTTCGAGGCGATTGATGGTTGCTGTTTCGGCCGTGGTGATCTCTTGAACCACCGAATGGGGCATGGCGAACCTTTGTCCTCCCGCAGAAATAATGAGTGCATCCGCCACTGCCAGCGTGAGGGGTAAGCGCAGGCGAAAGGTGCATCCGCGGTTGGGCAGGGCTTCGAGTTCCATTTCGCCGGCCAAATCGTTGATGGTGTTTTGCACCGCAGCCATGCCCATGCCCCGACCGGCCCCCAGGTCGGCCGTTTCGCGGGTCGAAAAGCCGGGAGTGCACAGCAAGTCCAGCAGTTCGCTGTTACTTGGGTCGGCCGAGACCGGCAAAGACTCGGTGCGCGCGCGGGAGGCAACTTTCGCTCGATCGATGCCCCGCCCATCATCCATGACTTCGATAATGATCATTTCAGCGACGGTGGATGCCTGCACGGTGATCGTTCCCTCCACCGGTTTTCCTTGAGCCAGGCGTTCGGCGGGATCCTCGATGCCGTGCGCCACCGCGTTTCGGACCAGGTGCAGCAGCGGGTCCTTCATGCGTTCGACCAGGTATTTGTCCAGTTCGGTATCTTCGCCTTTAATAACCAGCTTTACTTTTTTGCCGTTTTCGCGAGAAATATCCCGCACGACGAATGGCAGGCGGTCAAAGATTTCCCCGATCGGCACCAGGCGCAGGCTCATGAGCCCATCCCGGAGGTGGCGCAGCTCGCGGCTGAGCGCATGCCGCGTCTCGTGCAGATGCCGGCTGTCCTGTCCCGGTAACAGCGCGCTCACTCGGCCTAGCCCTTCCTCGAGCCGCGCTTGCTGCACCACAATGTCTCCAATAATTCGCATCAGGTCGTCCAGACGGCCCAGATCGACCCGCACAAAATGAGACGGCGCGACGAACGGAGTGGCCGGCCCGGGCGTGGAAAGGTTGTGCGACCCGGCCGCCAGAGGCCCTGGTGCAGGCGAGCTTTCCTGAAGCGGGCTAATCGTGATGCCGTCGGTCTGCCAATCCGCCGTCTCGATATGTTCCCTCTGGGTCGCCACAAGGAATTCAAACTGTAACTCGCCGCTCCGCTGTACCTTCGGGGCTCCATATAAGATTTCACCAAGGCCTTGCAGTTGGATTCGGACCGCGTTGACATTGACGCCGCGACGGTCCAGGGCCGGAGAGGGTCTGAATATGCAGCGCAACACTTTTTTCCCCTGCTGTGCCGCAGTTTGAGCCTGGTTGGCAATTTCGGCCGGATAGAGGTGCCGGCCGTTGGCCGGCGATTCAGACTCGCCCGCTGCGGGAGTGGGCGGGGGGAGCAATGCCGCCGTCTGTTCCACCAGAGCACGCACGTCGGTCTCCGGCCGGCCTTGCCGGTGGTTGAGGACCAACTCCTCCAGTTTTTGCGTTACCCGGTTCAACACATCCATCCCCGTCGAGGTAAGCACCGCATCATGCCTCGTGAGCGCGCGTAAGTAATCTTCGGCGGTATGCGCCAGCTTTTCGGCCGCTTGCAACCCAGCCATGCCGCAAATGCCCTTTACCGAATGAAGGCTGCGGTAAATCTTTTCAATCGTCGGAGGGTCCAGAGCCGGTTCGCCCACCTGCGGTTCGAGTTGCAGCAGCGCCCGGCGGATCTCAACCAGGTGTTCGTCGCATTCGGCATAGAAATCGTCCATGAAATCCGAACCGGGCGCGGGAGGTGCGGAATTGGAAGGCATGTTGATGCGGGCGGTTGATTAAATGGAGAATTGGCGTTGCTCCCAGCGATCCAGTTCCTCCTGCAAACGTGAGAGCGAGGTCACCCCCAGCACCATCATCAAGTATCCCTTAACGTTGCTGGTGGCCACGTGAAACCGGGTATGGATTATCAAGGCGTACTCCAGTTCCCTTTCCTGAGTGGTGGCGGTGCGCAAGATGTCCTCCACACTGTCGACGTGAAATCGCGGCACCGAAAAAGTCATCTGCACGCGCAGTACGTTGCCAAATACTCCCAGGCAGGCGTTGAGCAGAATATTGCCAACCTCGGTGAGAACTTCGCGCTCGGCCTGGCGTAAATCGCCGGATCCGGGTGTGTCGCCAAGGAGCAGTGAATTGAGCGTCACTGCCGCCGCTCGATCCAGCAGCAACATCGCCTGGCCCGAAACAACGCCGGAAAACACCTGGTGAACACTGGCCACCTCTCCGTCCATAAATTCCCGCAAGACATGGACTGCCGCCTCAATATCGTAAATGGCCACCTTGGGCACTTCGAGCGAAATACGGCGCCGGGTCAATTGCGATAATGACGCCGCGGCGCGACCGTACCCGATATTGATGAGCTCGGTTAAAGCGTCCTGGTGTGCGTCAGTTAAATGCATGCCGTAGTCAGCGCGACCGCGGTGGCTCATTCGGGCACCGTTGACAGCTCACTCGAACGCCTTGTCCACAGGCGCGAAGCACACTGCCGGAGCACCCTCAGGGGATTTCTTTACGCGGCACAGAAAGGCCCTGCCTCAACTAGTTTGAAGCCGGCACTTCACCTGGACGACGTCTCGCCTGAATGCACCAGCGGGGAGATGGGTCGCCGATCGCCCGCCGTAATCGGTGTCATAGTAGTTTCCGGGGCTATGCCTGCGTATGGGGTAATTTCCTACTCCACACAGCTGTTCCCTTTTTCAGCCCAGTTGTAAAACAGGAATCGGTTTGGAGTCCCGTCTTTAGGCGGCCACGCGGCCGAAAGCGCCTTAAGCGGGACTCCAAACCGAGGCGCCCGCGGCCCGGCCGTTTTTTAAAACACGCTTTAAGGCGCGTGAATCCGGTAAAACTTCGCTCCGCCTGAGGTCGAAATGCTTTGCGGGTTGCTTTGGCTGGCCGAAGGTTGCCAAGGGCCGGTCACGGATGGGGCTTCTTCCAGCGTTCCGGTGCCGGTCCAGGAAATAACAATTTTGCCCGCCGAGAGGGTCGGGGCGTTCAGTACCGGTTTAGTCACCGTGGCGGAGCGGGCGCGGAACGCGAGCAAAGCGTTGGGATTCGAGCGATCGTTGACCAGGATCTTCGTGCCGTCCGGCTGCACCGAGAACCAGTCCAGGTTAGCGTCGCCGGCTGAGTGGCCTGCGACCAGCCGCATCGGATAAACTCCGGCCGTGGGTACCGCAAAGCCCACTAATGAGTCGGCGCTGCCAAAGCCTTTCGGCGAGTTCCATTCCGCCAGCCTCGGCGCAGGGTCACCTTGTATACTCGCCGTGACGGCAACATGGTTGGTCAGAAACCCTTTAAGGACCTCGGCTCCGAAGTTTTCGGCAATCACCAGAACGGGAATTGTCACGCGGGGGTCACTGTCGCCTAACCGGAAGGGGAAGCCGATATCGCCCGGAGTAGTTTCGAGAACCGCCACGGCGCCCGCCAGTTGCGCCTGATAGGCGTCATCCGCGGAGGTGCAGTTGGTGGCGCCGCGATCCAGCAGCGCAATTTTGCCCAGCAGCGCGGTGTTGGTGGCCAATCGGCAGGAATCGGCTGGGTTGCCGCTCGGGGTGGCGTAGACGACCGGCGCGCTAAGCGGGGTCAAAGGCAGGGCGCCGCCAAACGATAATTGGGTCACATTGGTGGCAATCGCCACACAAAGGATCTGCATATTTGTGGGAGCCGTTACCTGCAACGTGGCCGCCCCCGTCTCCTCTGCCGATAACCGCAGGTCATCATTGTTGTTTACCCCCATTTGGTAAAAGCCGCTGGCCGGAAAACGCACGTAGGTTCGAATATCATCGACAAAGTCATTGGTCGAGCCAGTCACTCCTGGTATTCCGGGGAAGAGGTTCGTTCCGGGAAAACTCGACGTGATTCCTGTGGTGTTCGCCCAGTGGACGGTATTGCTAATGGTAAACGTGTTTCCGGAGACAGCTTTGGAGAGATCCGCCACGTTCGTTCCAGCCAACCCTACCAACAGCCCTTCATCAAATTCGATGCTGTCGGGGATGTCGATCGACTGTTGTGTGTTCGGGTCAACGACCGGATTAACCTGGTACACGCTCAAATTAAAACCGGGCTTGCTGGTATCCTCCGAACCAAGGGCGCTTGCGAGCGATGTGGGCAACGTGAGATAATTGGCGACCGTAAAGTGGAACGTGTTCGTTTGCGTTAGAGCTGGTGCACCGTTGTCGGTGAAGGCAATCGAATACGTGTGTTGCGAAAGGGCGGGCAAAAGGCCGGCGTTATAAGTGACTGTCGTGTTTGTCCCGGCCTTTTGAATCGTGGCCGGAACGAGCTGGCTATCCAAATAAAGCCGGATGGAATTGGTTACGACAGCGCTCTTGCTATCCTGCAGACCAACGTTCAGCGTCACTACCGGGCCCACGTTTACCGCTTTGTCCGCCGGGTCTTCGCTCGTCACAAACGGTTCGGTCAGCGTCGTATCGACCACGTCCAACGAAACCAGGTCCACATAACCATCCGGCAAGCCACTAACTGCGGTCGAGTGGATCGTGATCAAAGCAACCCGAGCCCCACTCGGCACGGTTGTGCTGCGCACGTCCCGTCCCCAATACTTGGCGTCGGTGTATTTGCCATACGGCGCGGTCGGCAGCGCATCGACGAATTCCTGGCCACCCAGGAAGACGTCGTTGTCTACCAGATTGCCTTGCCCGTCTTGGAACTCCAGGGTCAGGTCGCTATAATCGCCTTGGGTCTCGTAACTGGAAAACCAAGCGGACATCGTGTACGTGGCCTGGCCAGCGTCGATTTTGGCCGGGGTAAGCGTGGTGCTCGCAGTCAGACTCACCATCTGCGTCACCGTGTCGCTGCTGTGACTGATTCCGGTGCTATCGGGCGGATAGGGCCGCAGAAATTGCACTCCGCCGATGGCTTGTCCCACGCCGTTGGTCAACGGCAGCGCGTAGCCGGTCGAATAGGCGTAGGTGCTGAAAATACTCCAACCCCCGCCGATTCCCGGGTTGCTGGTTCCTCCGAGGCTGACAATCGAGCCGGGCGTTGGCGGGGTGGCGCTCTCAAAACTTCCGTCCACCACCAATTCAACTGCTTCGGCAGACCCCACAAAGGCAAGTCCGCCAGCCAACGTCGCTAAACCCATCCGCTTGATCGCTCGATTTCTTTTCATTTTTTCCTCCGTTCAACTCAGGTTCAAAACATTGCTTCCAGACTAGATCGCGGCAATTGTAGGCGTATCTGTGCTGTAGGAAACTATTAGCACGCCCCATTCCGAATGGGAAGGTCATTTCTGTGGCAGGGTGAACAGCTTGTGGTCTGCTCAGATTTAATAGAGAATCGCTTCGGTACAGGCTCGAGATGCAAAACATCGTCATCGCCAAACCGTACCGGTTCGTGCCGCCGCGTTTCAGCCCGTTTTGGTCGCGAATCATCCAGTGGTATCTGCCAGGGTACCTGCGCAAAAACTTCGGGATAACTTCCCACGAATGCGTGGGCGCCGAGCGCCTGGTCTCCTCGCTGAAACAGGGGGCGGGCGTGCTGCTGGCCTCCAATCATTGTCGTCCCTGCGATCCCATGGTTTTGGGAGTGCTCGCGCGCGAAGTCGGCCGCCCCTGCCACGTCATGGCCAGCTGGCATCTGTTCATGCAAAATCGCGTGCAGTCATTCCTGTTGCCACGCATCGGCGGATTCAGTGTTTATCGCGAAGGCTTGGACCGCGAATCCCTCAAATGCGCCACGCGCATTCTATCGGAAGCACAATTTCCGCTGACGATTTTTCCCGAGGGCTTCGTGACGCGCAATAACGACCGGCTGATGCAATTGATGGATGGGGTCGCATTCCTGGCCCGCTCGGCCGCCAAGCAACGCGCCGCCGCTCCACAAGCCGGCAAGGTCGTGATTCACCCGGTTTTTATCCGTTACTTTTTCGAAGGCGATCTCACGGCGACCTTGACGCCGGTCCTCGAGCAGATCGAAAGCCGTCTTTCCTGGCAACCGCAAAATCAGTTGCCTTTGCGCGAGAGGATCATCAAAGCCGGGCACGCGCTGCTTGCGCTGAAGGAAATCGAATACCTTGGCTCGTGCCAACCCGGCGCCACGAAGATCCGCGTGCCGCTGTTGCTCAACCGGTTGCTGGAGCCGCTGGAACAGGAATGGGCCTCCGGACGCGCTGAGCCCGACCCGATGATGCGGATCAAGCGTCTGCGATCGGCCATTGTGCCGGACCTGATCCAGGGCGAACTCACCGAGATGGAACGCGCGCGCCGTTGGCGCCAGCTCGCTGAGCTCTACTTGGCCCAGCAACTGCATTGTTATTCCGGCGATTACCTGGCTGGCAATCCGAGCGCGGAGCGCATGCTCGAAACCGTTGAGCGCTACGAGGAAGACTTGACCGATCAGACCCGCCCGCACCCGCCGCTGCATGCCGTGATTTCTATTGGCACGGCGATTGAAGCCAGTCCAACGCGTGACCGCAGCGCCGATACGGACCCGCTGGCAACTGAACTTCGGCGCCAGCTCGAAGCAATGCTTGAGGAAAGCAAAACTCGCGGCCGCACCGGCCAAACCAAACCATGACACAATCATTGGCAGGAATGCATTGGCCCGGCATCGGCCTGCGCGCCGGCGTGGTGGCCGGCGCGTTGGTCGTCTGGTTCTGGACGCAATCGTTGATCGCCCGAAAATCTGCGCCCCAAAATGGCATCGGCGACATTATCCATGATCTGACGGCACCCTGGCACCAGTACTTCTTTACGCATCCCCGCGCAGCCAATGCGGCACTGTTCACTAGTTCCATCTTTATCGATCTCTGCGGTATTTTGTTGATCGGTGCGGCCGTGTTCGGCGCGACGTTCGCACCTTTTCTGGCGATCTTGATCGTGTTCGCTTTGCGGCAAATCTGCCAGGGTCTCTCCACGTTGCCGCCGCCGCCCGGCATCATCTGGAGAAACCCAGGATTCCCCGCGCTGCTGGTCACCTATGACGTTGGTAACGATTTCTTTTTTTCCGGACACACGGCCCTGGCTGTGCTCGGAGCCTTGGAAGCCGCGTATTTGGGACCGCCCTGGCTCGCGGCGCTCGCCGCGTGCGTCGCCGTGGGCGAGATGGTCATCGTGCTGGTGTTGCGAGCGCATTACACGCTGGATGTGGTGGCGGGCGCCTTGGCCGCATTCCTCGCCGCGGCGGTCGCCGGCAAGGTGGCGCCCGGACTGGATGCCTGGTTGCGATAATGGAGCGAAGCCATGACCCGCCAGCCACAGATTCGTCCTCCAGATGGCCTGACCGCATCCGGGATCGCTTGCGCCGGCTCTGAGACGGAACTGCACTTGTCGGCGGACCTGCAAACGTTACGTCAGATTGTCGCCGGCCTGGACCGGCTCGACGCGCGGCTCGACTCCTCTGAGATTCCGAAAACGGCCACGACTCGCGGCTATTTCACGCCGGATGAAGACGACCGTGTGCGTCAAGGCGTGCTGGTCTACCGTAACTATCGGCTGGCGGCATACGAAATCATCCTGCGCTACCGAAACTATGCCTCGATTGAATCCGAGCCGTGCCGGTTGCGGTGCTTTCTCGTGGCCTTCGGAGCCGCCTTGGTCCTTTACGCCAAATCGCTCAAGGTCATTTCTTTTGCCGAGCACGTGCCGATGTTGCGGGCCAAGATCAACGAGCCGGACTCCAAATACGACCTGGACGCGGGCTTTTTTGAAGACGTCCTCGCCGGCTACAGCCGCTTGCGCAACTACCGCTCGATTCTTCAGGCGGACGCTTTCTGGCGAGCGCATCGGCGGGAAGCTCACCTCATTTCCTCTGAGGCCGGCGCTGACTGGAGCTGGCTGCTCGAACTCATCCGCCACCAGCGGCAGGTCGTTCGACGCCGGTTGCTGCACGTGCTGTGGCAACGATGCCGATACGATTGGCGTGCCTTTTGCCTAACCAGCCAGAGCCCGTTCCGCCGCGTCCGCCACGGTTTGGAGAAACTGATGGGTGATCATCTGGCCGAAGTGGAAGTCACCGATCGCCCAAACGACGCCACGATGACTTCGGAGATCGTGGCGAGACTGGCTCCTTCTCTGCGGCCAGGAGACGTGCTGCTCACCCGCAACGATCACCGGCTTACCGCCGCGCTCCTGCCCGGCTTCTGGGCCCATGCCGCCCTCTATCTTGGGACCCGCGCGGACCTCGAAAGCCTCGGGCTGCGCTCGCACCCGTACGTGCTCAAGCATTGGGAAGAAATATCCCAGAATCCTGCAACGCTGGGACTAGTCATTGAGGCCCTGGCTCCGCGGGTGCAGCTCAATCCATTGGAGAAATGCCTGCGCGTGGATCATTTTGTGGCGCTTCGCTCGACTTTGATGGCGGGCGATATCGCCGCCGCTATCGGAGAGGCGCTGGGCCACTTAGGCAAGCCTTATGATTTCGAATTCGATTTCAACAACAGCTCACGCGTCGTCTGTACCGAACTGGTCTACCGCAGTTACCATCACCGCGGCCCGATCACGTTCTCGCTCACCAAACGCCTGGGTCGTTTCACCCTGACCGGCGATGACCTCATTGCACATGCGCTGGATGGCATGGGGGAATCCGGCCGGGAGAAAGTGGTGTGCTTCCAGCCGGTAGCACTGGTACTAACGCGCCGAGATGGCAAGCCACACGTAGTTCAGCCGGAGCGAATTCTGCCTTTGCTGCAACGGATTCGTCGAGGCTGGCGGCCGGCGAAACGGTTGAGGACGGCGAAATGAAAACACATCCGAGTAAACCCGAAGGCCGAAGGTCGAAATCCGAACCGCTGCGACGGCGCGACAGCGCGGCGAGAAGAAGGCGCAATCCGAAGTCTGAAAAAGGCTTGGAAGCCAAGGGAGTCGCTCATACTGGCATGACCATTCCGGAGAACGGCCTGTTTTGCGCAAACATGACGACGGGGGGGATTACTCGCGGCGAGCGGCGCCCAGGATTCAACGACCAGGATCAGCCAGGACGAGCAGCGCGCCCCGACGGCCGAATCTCAGCCATGATCTGACCGTGCTGTTCGTCATTGGCGAAATCTTCGGTTCGGCTGTCCGGAGCCCCGGGGGGCGGCGAGATAGCAGCCCAGCGAGCAACGAGCGCCGCCCTGGGTAGCAGCCCAAAATACCTCCCCTTTTTTTGAAGTTTGGTTTCCGGTGCCTTTAGCGCCGAAAACCAAACTTCAAAAAAAGGCAGAAACGCTTTGGGGAAAAAGGCCCACACGAAACGCAGTTCCGCCTAATTCCCGTCGCTGTTCTGCTTACGTGAACCTCTCGGACGGCACCCCAACGTTCATCCTGGCTCTGTGTTCTGATCTGCGGTCGCCCTGAATCTGTGGGGAAGTTCATGGGGAGCCTTCTTTTGCGCAGGCAGATGTATTGCGACCATGAACCCAAACTGCGCTGCGAAAGCTCCACCCTCTCCTGGGGGAGAGGGCAGGGTGAGGGCGGGCTTTTTTCGTTCGGTTCACGGAGAGAATTCCCCAACCGGTTGGCGCATTGGACCCTTGAACCAACTTACGAAGAGCCCTCTCCCGCTGCGCTTTTGCTGCTGGCACAGAACTTCGCGCAGGCCCCAACCACCGAGCGCAGCGAGCCCAACTGAAGTCCTGGAAGGACGACGAGAAATAGCCCAGGGCCGGCCGCCGAGGCCGCCGCCCTGGGTAAACGCCACCCCAAACCCAATCTCACTTTTTTCCAATCTGGTTTGGAGCGCCCAAGCGCGCCAAAACAGCTTGGAAAAAAGTGAGGGAACCATTTTGTGTCTCCTACCCAAGGCGGCGCTCGTCCCTCGCTTGCCTTGGGCTATTATATCATCGTCCTTACAGGACTTCAGTCGGGCTCGCTCCGCTCGCGTTCTTGTTCCTTGGCTGACTATGACGTTGCAATCAGAACACAACCCGTGCCCGCCCAGGGATCGGATCTGCCCGTTCTGCGCGGAAACCATTAAGCGCGAAGCCAAAGTGTGCCCGCGATGCCGTCAATGGCTAACGCTTCGCTCGCTGCGTAATCCGGCCATTGCCGTGTGGGTGTACGGTTTGCCGCACCTGATGATGTATGCCGTGCTGTCAATGACGCTGCTGACCATTATTAATCGGTTCCAAAATCCCAAGCCCGATTACAGCGATTTTCTTAATTCAGTCCGAGTGCTCGAGTCACGGATGAATTGCGTGCAGACAAGCACGGGCACGTACATTTATATCACCGGCATTCTCACCAACCAAAGCGAGATTGGCTGGAAAGACATTGAATTGGAATGCCGTTTCTTTGACCAGAAAGGCGCATTGCTCGACGCCGCGCATCCGCACGAGGCCGTGACGGTACAACCGCATGACGACACTGCCTTTCGCGTCACTGTCACCCCCGCCCGCGCGACCAACGATTATGCTTCTTTCAGGCTGGTAGTGACCACTGCCCGGAATACCAAGGGGCTTTTTTAGCAATCGGTCCGCTTCGGGAGGCAGGACCCGTACTCGCGAATTAGGCTTGATTGACGTCAAATTGACGTTAAAGTTACTTCGTATGAAGACGTTGCCCAAAATGGAAATCAGCGACGAGTTGGATGCCCATATCACTGAAAGCACCAAGCTCTCTGAGTTGTGCAAGGCCGACGTCGTGCGGCAAGCGCTCCGAATTGGCCTGCCGCAATTTGCCGCTCGATTTCAACCGGCACCATTGTGGTTAGAGGAGCGAATCCGTGAAGCCCTCGCTGAACCCGCCGAGCCCGTGACCCCGGCGCAGTTCAAGAAAGCTATGAAAGCCATCGCCGATGGCGAATAATCTGTTTGTCCATCCGGCTTTTTACCGTCGCGTGCGCCACTATCGCGATCGAATCGCCGTTCACGATGGGCGCCCACAGATTGCCGAAAAGTTCATTCTCGCCTCACAGGACATCATTCTCGAACTATTAAAGAATCCGCAACGAGGTCATTCCGCTCGGTTCGAATCCTCCGACCTCACCGACGTTTTACGCATTGCTTTGCCTAATTTTCCAATATTTGCGGTTTTCTATCGTTGGGATGGGAAAGTTCTCACGGTGATAACCTTGGAACATACAGCACAGGATTTACCGGCTCGAGTGGCGGCCCTTCTATCTGCTCCCACGTAAACATCAACGGCTTGTCTTCTGACCCGAGGAGGTAGCCGCAAAGAGGCGCAAAAGGCCACAAGAAAATGATTTCTGAATGCATTTTGATTTTTGAGCCCTTTGCGCTTTGTGGCGCCAGGCTCTTTTGCACCCGAGCTTTCCGAGGAGCGGGAGAAGGCTGCAGTGCTCGGTGCCCGCCGCCGTCTGCCGCCTGGGCGTGCAGGGCTGATTCCGGTGCTCAGAGCGTGTTTTATTAATGATCTTGGTGGCGAGACGCCACCAAAACCCGCCGGCCAGAGGCCCGCGCTACGTAGCGCAGGCGTCCTCGCCTGCGGGTTCCGGCGGCGTCTCGCCGCCGGAATGGCGCCGCGGACCCATTTTTAAGACACCCTCTCAGACGTGAACAAATCTACGGAGCGGACCAAAACTCCGGCTGAGCCCGGGCTCTTGGTCTCCCAGCGACGATCGACCAACCCCGCGTGCCTCTCAGGAAAGGCCCGCCTTGCGCTGCATGAGACGGCGATACAAGACGTAGCCATAACCCAGAACCACTCCGGCCGAGACGAACCATTGTGTGCCGTTCTTAAAGAGCAGGGGACAAACGAACTGAATGGCGACCAGCACGATAAGGAGGTACGCCACGCGGGTCGCCGAGCCTGGCATCACTTCCCAGCCATTGGAAAGCTCGCCGGACTTGTGGCGCTGTTCATTGCGGCGCAGAGCGCGAGCCTGGATCATTCCGAATAAGTATCCGATGGCGCCTCCGGCAGTAACCGCCACCATCATCAAGAAAGTACTCATAAATTGTGTCATCATAATAAAAGGAAGGGTTCTCTGTTTCAAGCAAGCTGCGCGGGAGGTTAAACTCCCGCGCAGCTGTATATGTTAACTACTCGGTCATTTACGCCTACGCGCTGATCGCGGTCTGGCCGCGTTTGGCTGAGTAGGGTTCGCCTTTGATCATCGGTGTTTCGGATTGCTTGTCCATGACCACGCCCGCGTAGCCAGGCACGCCCATCTCGGCGACGTCCAACCCCTCGATCTCCACTTCTTCGGGTACACGATTGCCCACGAGCTTCTCGCCTATGTAATAAACAACGAGCGAGAGAGCCGAGAGAGTGACGAAGCACACAGTGACGCCAATAAGCTCAGCCCAGAATTGGCCCAGGCCGCCACCGTAGAAGAGTCCTCTTACAGTTCCTGGGACAGCATTCCAGCCATCACCGTAGGTGCCATCGGCGAACAACCCGAGCGAGAGGCAACCCCAGGCGCCGTTGACGCCGTGGACCGAGATAGCGCCAACGCAGTCATCAATGCCGATTTTTTCGAAGAAGAACACCGACTCAACGACCAGGACACCAGCGATGGCCCCCAAAATAGAAGCTCCACCTGCGCTGACGAAAGCGCATGGGCAGGTGATGGCAACCAGGCCCGCGAGCATGCCATTGCACATCATGGACGGATCGGGCTTTTTGGTCCTGACCCACCACATCCACAAAGTGGCCGCCAACGCGCCAGTGGCGGAAGCGAGCATGGTATTGACCGCGACTACCGCGATGCGAAGGTCCGTACCGGCCAAGCTGGAACCCGGGTTAAAGCCAAACCAGCCAAAGGCCAGGATGAAGGTGCCCAGCATAACCATTGGGATACTATGAGGCGTAATCGGGTGGACGAGCTTGCCGTTGGCATCGTACTTGCCATAGCGGGGACCGATCAACCAACAGAATATGAGTGCAATTACTCCGCCTTGCATGTGGACTACCGAGGAACCGGCGAAGTCAACGTGCCCATGGCCTAAACCGGGGAAATTCGCTCCCAGGTTCGCCAACCAACCGCAGCCCCAAACCCAGTTGCCGAAGAGCGGATACATGATCGTGCCAATGCAGCACCCGTAAATCATGAAGGCGGAGAACTTCCAACGCTCGGCCGCGCCGCCCGTTGGAATCGTTGCGGTGGTGTCCATGAACACCATCTGGAACAGGAACAAAGCAAAAGCGGCGGTGTCATAACCAGCGCCTTGGAGCAAGAAGCCTTTTGCGCCCAGTAAACCGAAAAATTTGCTTCCAATATGGAACCCGAGCTCATGGTTAAGCCCCGTATAGCCACCCATGGTAGCAATGCCACCGTTATTCGGGCTCGCAGGATCGGCCATTCCGCCGAACATGAAAGCGAAACCGCATAGGTAAAACCCAAGCATGCCCATGGGATAAATCATGAAGTTCATGGACATGGTATGTCCGGCATTCTTTGCTCGGCACAGACCCGTTTCCACCAACGCGAACCCGGCTTGCATGAACATGACCAGGAAGCCAGTGACGAGGGTCCACATGAAGTTGATCGCCACCCGGTTGTGTCCGACCGAGTCGGACAGCTTTACCGCCAAGGGCTCGAGCTTGGCTTGCGCCGTGTAATCGTCGAACGCCTTTTTGGCATCCGTGTATGCCTTAACTTTGGCCGGGTCCTTCTTGTCGTCGTCACTCAGGTCAGCCGGGGCCGCGGTGACAAAAGTGCCGCCCGGCGACTGAGCGTCGACGGACATTCCGGTTGCCGTTCCTGAAGGATCCGGTTTGGGACCGGTGTCCGCGGGTGGCGCGTTGGTCGTGGCTGTGGCTGCAGCCGCGGGCGCATTTGTATCCTCCGCTAGCAAGCTGGACCAGCTACAGGCTGCCAGCATTGCAAGTATACATAACGTTTTCTTCATCATATCTTCTCTGGTTGGTTTTGTGTCGTTCCGTTTTTTAGATGGCTTTTTCTCCTTTTTCCTCGGTTCGAATGCGAACCGCCTCTTCCACATTGGTGAGAAAGACCTTGCCGTCGCCGATCTTTCCGGTCTTGGCTGCTTTGACGATCACGTCGACTGCTGCTTCGGCCTGGTCGTCTGGAACAACCATTTCGATCTTTAGCTTCGGCAGGAAGTCTACCGTGTACTCACTGCCCCGGTAGATTTCCGTATGGCCTTTCTGACGTCCAAAGCCTTTGACTTCAGTCACCGTCATTCCGGAAATGCCAATGCCACCCAAGGCGTCCTTGACCTCCTCCAATTTGAACGGCTTAACGATCGCTTCGATTTTCTTCATTTTAGGTTTAATTCATTGGGAACCTTCCCTGGCTGCGCGGCCGGCATTCGCCGGTCGAGGAAACGCAGCTCGGGTTCTCTTCCCAATTGGCGGTCGGGTTTCTTTGCTGGTGAGTGCCGCATGCTTCGGGGCGTTTAGCAGCCGAAATGCCAGCAATAAGCGGAAATTGGGAATGTGCGGACTGTCAGGCGTTTATGGCACCTTTATTTTTTCAAGGGCTTTTTTAATGGGCTTTTTATATCCTTTCCGCTGTAGCCTTTTAGCCAACCAGCAAGTTATTGAACAACAGAAGCAGGCAATTTACCTCGCTGGTTGGCGTAGAATCTTTTATCGTGTCTGTCATTGCCTGGCTCAATGAACGTACGGTCTGACAACCCTCCCCAGAACTCGGTGGAATATGGCCTGGCGCTGCTGACTTTCATTGTGGTTTCACTGCTGAACCTGGTGTTAAAGCGGTGGGTCGGTTACCAGGCCATTGCCTTGGTTTACCTTTTGGCGGTCGTTCTGTTGGCGCTATTCGTCGGCCGCGGACCGATTTTGCTCGGTACCGCCCTCACGGCTATAGGGTGGGGTTACCTCTTTGCGCCGCCGCCCTATTCGTTCCAAATCGGCAGTTTTTACGACAAGATGATGTTGGCGATGTATTTCGTCGTGGCTCTGACCGTGGCGCAGTTGACCTCCCGACTGCGTGAGGAACGCCTGGCCGCGCATCATCGCGAACAGCATTCGCGCGCGCTCTACCTCTTCACTCGTGAGTTGGCCGACGCCCGGGACCAGATCGATATTTTGGAACGAGTGATCAACCAGGTTGGCGCCACTTTCCAAGCCGAGGTTGCTGTGGTTTTTCCTTCCGCCGATGTAGCGGCTGGCTCCCCGGGGGCCTCCAATCGCCACTGGGCCCTGGGAGAGTCGGAATACAAACTCGCGCTCGAAGCTATCGCTCGCAAAGAACCGTTGGGTTTGGCCAGTGACAACTCACCAGGTTCCGACCGCATCTACCTTCCCCTAGCGGCGGGCGATGTGCCAATCGGCACCTTGGCGGTTCGACTCAAATCTTCTCCCGACCTGGACCGAAACCGAAGTGACCTGCTCGAGAACTTCGCCAAACAAGCCGCCCTGGGTTTGGATCGGCAGCGCCTTCGGGACGCTGAAATTAAGACCAGGCTGCTCGCAGAATCCGAACGGTTCGGCCGAACGCTTTTAAACTCGGTCTCGCACGAGCTGCGCACTCCATTGGCCGCCATCGCCACAGCGGCCGATACCCTGCGAGGCTCAGGCCAACTGACTCCCCTTCAGGCAAGGCTCTCGGCCGAAATCGATGCGGCCATCTTTCGGCTCAACCGGGTCGTCCAAAGTTTGCTGAACGCCGCCCGGATTCAGTCCGGGCAAGTCCGACCGAAGATGGACTGGTGCGATCTGGCCGATGTACTGCGGGCCACCTTGCGTGAACTGGGCAGCCAACTCGAAACCCACCGGATCGAACGGATGATTCAGCCGGGGTTGCCCCTCGCTCACGGAGATTTTGTCCTCTTGCAACAAGCGGTCTCCAATCTTCTCCTCAACGCCGTTGCCTACACGCCCAAGGCCTCCACCATCGAACTAAGTGCGGAGGTGGTTGGCGCCGAGGCGGTCATCCGGGTAGCAGATAGCGGCCCCGGGCTGGCGCCTGACCAGCTTGGGCATGCGTTTGATCTGTTCCAGCGCCCGTCGGGTTCCAAACCAGGCGGCACGGGGCTTGGGCTCGCGATCGTCAAAGGCTTCATTGAAGCCCAAGGCGGCCGCGTGGAGGCCAAAAATCGACCGGAGGGCGGCGCACTCTTCAGCCTCTTTATTCCCCTGCGAGAAACCCCATCACTCCCCGAGGAAACGGTATGACCCAGGAACCCCCCTCCATCGCTCTATCGGTGCTGGTTGTCGATGACGAAACACAAATCCAAAGGCTACTGACGATCGCGCTGGAGGCGACAGGCTATCGGGTGGCGACCGCCGGCACTGGTCAGCAAGCCCTGGCGCTTATCGCTCGACAACGACATGACCTAATCATTCTTGATCTCGGTTTGCCAGACATCAGCGGATTATTGGTGCTGCAACAATTGCGGGAGTGGACTCAAACCCCGGTCATCATTCTCACCGTGCAGGACGGCGAAGCCGAAAAAGTCGAGGCACTCGACAGCGGCGCCGACGACTATGTAACCAAACCTTTTAACACCGCCGAATTACTGGCGCGGCTGCGGGCGGCCACCCGCCGATCCAATCAACCCCGCTCGCGCGACCCCCTTTTTTCCTTTGGCGAGCTCAAGGTGGACCTGGCTGCCCGGCGAGTTTCCTTTCAAGGGCAGCCGGTCAAACTCACCGCGAAAGAATACGCCTTACTTCGGCTTTTTGTTTTGCACGCCGGCAAAGTTCTAACCCATCGCCATATCCTGCGGGAAGTCTGGGGGGCCAGCCACGAAAATGACACCCAGTACCTCCGCGTGTACCTGAAACGTTTGCGAGAAAAACTCGAGCCCGACCACTCTGCCCGGCCGCTCTTCCTCACTGAACCGGGCGTGGGGTACCGGTTGGCTGAGGGTGGCACGGAAGAGCGCGAGCCCGTGGGGGATAGTTGAGGCGTTAAGATGTTAAAAGCGTTAAAACCGTTGAAACGTGCAGGGATACTGCGAGGTTCACCGTTTTAACGTTTTAACGCTTCAACGTTTCTTCGCTCCTCAGTGCTTCTTGCGAAAATAGAGCAGCAGCAAAAAGAAGAACAATGCCTGCAGCAAAATAAACCCCAGTACCATGGGTAGCCACCGAAACCGGGACTTCCAGATTTGCGGCGCCTGCAACCGGCTGCAGCGATTGGTCATCTCGACCACTTCGTAATCGTCCAACTCCCGTTTCATCTCCGCTGCCGATTGGTACCGCCGCTTGGGGTCGCGTTCCATGGCGTGAAGAATGATCTCCTCCAACACTGGCGTGAGCTTGTTATTGAGTTTGCGCGGGGCAACCGGATCGCCCGTGACCCGGGCGTTCATAATCACATACGCGCTGTCCCCGCCGAAAGGTGGTTCACCGGTGACCATTTCATACAAAATTGCCCCGAGGCTGTAGATATCGGTGCGTTCGTCGCCGCGGCCCCCACGGACTTGCTCGGGCGCCATGTAATCGGGCGTGCCCATCGTGGGGGTGAAACCTACAAACGTGAGGCGCCTGGCGCCCTGGGCGCGGGCAATGCCGAAATCCATAATCCGAATCGTGCCATCGTTGCAGAGCATGATGTTTTGGGGCTTGAGATCGCGATGAATCACGCCGTGCTTGTGCATGTAATCGAGCGCCTCGCAAATCCGGCTGGCGATCTTCACCGCATCCGGCTCGGGCAAAGGGTGCACATTCTTCAGTAACTCGCTGAGGGTCTGGCCCTCCAGATACTCCATCACCAGGTACGACCGGCTCTTCTTTTCGACGGGGATGATTTTGAGGATGTACGGATGGTTGAGCTGCAAGCCAATCTCTTCCTCCCGACGGAAGCGATCGAACCCGGCCGGGTCGCTCTCGATCTGTAGATAAGGCACCTTGAGGGCGACCGCCGCGCCGGTCTGCCGGTCGGTCGCTTTGAATAACGAGGCCATTCCACTCTTGGCGATGACATCCGTTATTTCAAAGCGCTCGTCCAGGACCGAGCCGACGGCCAAATCATGGCCGGGATTGCCGCCCGGATTTGCAGCAGGATGCGGCGCCTTGTCGTGGTCGACATCCCAAACCTGGACGATTTGGGCCGAAACGTTGTCACTGACCTGTCTCTTCTCCGCCAACGAAATCAGGCGCTTGCACGCTTCCCCCGGGTGATACTTGATCACGGCCTCCAGAATTTCCTCATCCAAAAGAAAACCGTAGAGCCCGTCTGAGCACTGCAAGATGATATCTCCGCGCTGCAGCGGCTGGGTGGTGATATCGTAATGACACATGGGTTCGTAACCAACGCTACGGGTAAGGGTTGAACGGTGGGGGCTGGTCATGGCATTGCGCTCCAGCAGCAAGCCCAGTTTCACCTGCAGAGCGGTGTAGGAATGATCGGTGGTCAGCCGCTTGATCTTGCCACCACGGACCAAGTACGCCCGCGAGTCCCCAACGTGGGCGATGGTTACCCGGTCGTGCCGGAAAATCGAAACCAGCAACGTCGTCGCCATGCGGCCCTTGTCCCGTGTTGCTTGAAATACTTTTGTGGCCGCAGTGTCGAACATTTCTCGAACCACGTCGGAAGCCGAGGCTTCTGGCTTGGCTTCTTTAAACACGGCCAGGGCACTTTCCGCCGCCAACCGGCTGGCGACATCGCCGTTGCCTTCACCGCCCACCCCATCCGCCAGGATTGCCACCCCGCCCGTCTTCTGCTTGAGCTCGAACTCCTCCGGTTCCCAGAACAACAGGAAATCCTCATTATGGTCGCGGACCATGCCCGCGCTGGAGATCTGGTGACACTTAACTTTCATGGATTAAGTCTAATCTTAGCCGCAAAGCAAACTGAGATGGGAGCGGCGATTTGAGGATCCAGATTTCGTCGGAAATTACGACCAAAAAATGGAGAAAAGCCCGGCCGCCCTTGCGGGCGGCCGGGACTCATTAGGCCTTAAGGATTTCCGCAGTTCAGGCGGTAGCTGGTTTGCGCGAAAGCAGAATCTCTTTGCCGCTCGCCTTGCTTCCTTTGATGAAATAGTAAGCTCCGTAACCGCCCCACAAGGCCACGACGCCCAGTGCGATATACGGTTCTTTGACGCTCATCCCTGGAACCATGAAAGGTCCGATCAAATAGAACAGCATGCACGCCAGATTGGCAACCAGCCCAAAGATTGGGATCAGGAAGTGTTTAATTCCATTGAACATGTGATGTTCCTTGAACGCCACAATGGCAACCAGGCAGGTCGTCATATACAGCAGGAACGTGCCGAAATTGCTGATCAGTGTGATCATCACCAGCGTATTGGGCAACTTGGCGTACTTGGCGGGGTCGCTGAGAATCCCGAAGCTGTACCACAGGTTGTGCTTGTCCAGGGCTGCTGGTGTCGTGCCGCCCAGGTAGAGCCAGACGGTGGCAATGCCGATAAAGATGGAAATGATGCTTAGCGTCCAAATCGCGCGATGCGGCGAAAGCGTTCTGCCATGTACCAGACCAAAGTGCGAGGGAACCTCTTCGTCCCGGCCCATCGCGTACGTTACGCGCGCGCCGGTATTCAAGCAGGACAAAGTTGTGCCAACCAGGGCAAGGAGCACCGTAAAGGCCTGCACGAGCATGAAAGCTTTACCCGCCGAAGCGCTGCCAAACGCCCACGTTCCCACAATCGTCATCATGTCACCCAGAGGCGCGCCGGAAGCGCCGGCGTTTGTGATGGTGTAACCGTTATTGAGAAAGTAGTTCGCCGCGAAGTACTCAAAGAGATAGCACATGGCTCCCTGGATCACGAGCGAGAGCAATACCGCCCGACCGACGTCCTTCTTTGGATTTTTGGCTTCTTCGCCCATCGCCGTAACCGATTCGAATCCGACCAGGAGGAGAATCGCAATGCACGCCTGAATAATCATGAAGCTGAACCCGTGGGGCGAAACGACCGAGGCTGCCGAAGCGTGGTTGTTGAAGGTCAACGGGTCTTTGGCGTCACCGGGTTTGCCCGTG